>CAZQXO010000001.1:0-27560 GCA_964597445.1 uncultured Bifidobacteriaceae bacterium
CCCATGATGCTGGCGTCATCGCCGAGGATGGGTGCGTAGGCCGGGTTGTGCGGCATGAGCCAGACGTGACCGTCGCGGCGCTTGAGGGTCTTGACGGTGGCCTCGCCGTCGAGGAGTGCTGCCACGATGTCCCCGTTGTCGGCCGTGCTCTGCTGCCGGACCACGACCCAGTCCCCGTCGCAGATCGCCGCGTCGATCATGGAGTCGCCCACGACCCGCAGCATGAACAGCTCGCCGGTGCCGACCAGGTCGCGAGGAAGGGGGAAGACGGCCTCGACCTCCTGCTCGGCGAGGATCGGGCCGCCCGCGGCGATGCGGCCGACCAGCGGGACGTAGGCAGCCTCGGCGCCCAGGTGGGTGTCGTCAGGCACGGCCCGGAGCACCGGCGGCTCGAGGGTCGTCGGCTCCGTGCGCGCGTCGACCTCGGCCGGATCGGCCACCATGAGGGCACGAGGGCGATGCGGGTCGCGGCGCAGGTAGCCGAGGCGCTCCAGTGTGGTGAGCTGGTGCGCGACCGAGCTGGGGCTGGTGAGGCCGACGCCCTCGCCGATCTCCCGCACGCTCGGCGGGTAGCCCCGCGAGTCGACGCTCTCCCGGATCACGCGCAGGATCGCCTGCTGCCGTGGGGTCAGCCCGGTGGCGTCCGAGGGCCCATCGGGCAGTTCGGTGATGCGTGCGCTCATCGTCGATCCTCTCCAGTGGGGGGAGTGTCAGACCCCTGCGAAACCGTGTGCTCCTGACGGTAGCCGTTTCGACACGCCGAATCAAACATATGTTCGAATGAACTGGACACGGCGTGTCGGGGCTGCTAGACATCGTACACACGTTCGATCGAACACCTGTTCGCAGGTGCGATCCTGGCAGAGAGGCACCCCCATGGCTGTCGCGGCTCCCTTCCCCACCGCAGACGTCCGCAGAGTCGGCGTGCCCGGCCAGGCTTCGGGCCGTCGGGTCCCGCAGCGGCGCCCGGACCGTCCCGCACCTCGGCCCGGCATGCGCCTGACTCGACGGGGGCGGATCGTTCTGGGCATCGTGCTGTCGGTCCCCTTCGCCGCCGTCCTCATGGTGGTCGGCTCCTGGAGTGCGGATGCCGAGACGCGGGCCGCCGGTGCCCCGGCGACCGGCGTCGTCGTGGTGCAGGCGGGGCAGAGCCTCTGGGAGATCGCCCGGATCGTCGAGCCGGAGTCCGATCCTCGCGCCACCATCACCGCCATTCGCGATCTGAACGGACTCGGCAGCGATGCCGTCGTGCCGGGTCAGGCCCTGGTCGTCCCGGCCCGCGGCTGAGTCCATGCCGGGCTGGGCACGCCGGAGCCGTGGGCGATACTCGGGAGATGCGTCGCGCCGCCCGGAAGTCCTCGCGTGCGGACGGCCTGTCCCTGCTTCGGTGGGCCTGCCTGCTGGTCATCGGTGTCCTGGTGGCGGGCTCGAGCGCCCAGGCATCGGAGTCCCCACCGCCGTCACCGCCCTCGTCACCCCTGCCTTCGGCAGACCTGCCGGCCGGTGCGGTGAGCCCATCGAGTGCGCCAGGCGTGGCACGTCCGGTTCCGACTCCCGCGTCCAGTCCCCTCCCGACTGCCGCGTCCAGTCCCCTTCCCATGCTGCCCCCAGCACCCCGTCCGCCGGATCTGGTGGATCGGGCCTGGCCGGCACGGCCGCCCTGGGACGCCTGCCCGCGCCCCGTGTGGCCGGGAGCACGGGCCGAGGGCCTGCCGGGCGATGGGCGGAGGGTGCTGGTGCTGGGGGATTCCCTGACCCGCGAGTCCCGGGTGCTGACCCAACGGCTCCTGCGCGCGAGCGGCTGGACGCCGACGTTCCGGTGCTGGGGCTCCCGACGTCTCGACTGGGGGATCGCGCAGATCGACCGTGCCCGGCGCCTCGGTCAGCTGCCGGGAGTGGTCGTGGTGGCCCTCGGCACCAACGACATCTCCTGGGAGACGCCGGAGACCACCACGCGTCGGGTGCGTGCGCTGATGGATCGGATCGGCACCACGCGCCAGGTGCTCTGGGTGGATCTCGACGTGGACCACAGCAGCTTCAGCCGGGCCCGGGCGGCCTGGTTCAACCGCTTCATTCGCGCCGAGGCCCGATCCCACAGGAACCTGACGGTCCTGTCGTGGGAGCGGTTCGCGCGAGCCGAGCGTGCGGCCCGCTACGACGGAATCCACTACGGGGATCGCGGATATCGACTTCGAGCGGAGTTCCTCGCCCGAGCGCTCGACACCCAGTCCCGCCGCTGGGGCTGAGCCCCGACGCCGGCCCGACGGCTCGAGACTCATGGATCCATCGGCGACGCGCCGAAGCCAGGTCTTGCCAAACGTCCTCGGACCCCCTACGTTTCAACCCCTAGATGTAGTAGTCACAGGGCTGTAGTTCATCAACAGGTTGTGGTACTACACCCACAGGCTCTCCACAGGTCATCCCCATCGTCCTCCCCAGAGTGGCGGTGACGGGGTCACAGGTGGGGCGCATGAGGCAGATGTGAAGCAATGGGTGTCCCGAGGTGGTCTCGGGACCGGAGGGCACGGGAGGTGAGATCGGTGAGATGCCCGTACTGCCGCAGTGATGATTCCCGCGTGGTGGACTCGCGGGCGTTCGACGAGGGCCTGGGCATCCGGCGGCGTCGGGAGTGCGCGGAGTGCGGCCGGCGGTTCACCACGACCGAGACTTCCGTTCTCTATGTCGTCAAGCGATCCGGCGCAACCGAGCCCTTCCAGCGCCTGAAGGTCGTCAACGGCGTGCGCAAGGCATGCCAGGGCCGACCGGTGAGCGAGGACGACCTCGCGCTCCTCGCTCAGCAGGTCGAGGACGCCCTCCGTGCGGAGGGGCAGGCCGAGGTGCCGGCCATGGACGTGGGTCTGGCGATCCTGGCACCGCTGCGCATGCTGGACGAGGTGGCCTACCTCCGATTCGCGTCGGTCTACCGGTCGTTCGACACGCTCGAGGACTTCGAGGCCGAGATCGCTCTGCTGCGCGCCGAGGGAGAGCCCGTCGGCCGCGAACCTGCGGTGGCCTCGGCAGAGGACACCGTCGTCACACCCGGGTCGCGCGCGACCTGACCACTGGACTTCCCACCCCTGACCGCTCGCGGAAGAAAGGCACCACGCATGACCATCACCAGCAACGACCGAGGCACCCAGGTCAGCGATCGCATCGATCGTGAGTCCTTCGTGCACAACACCCTGCGTCAGCCGGGCCTGACCATCGAGCGGCTCTACACGACCCCTGGCGTGCATCCGTACGACGCGGTCACGTGGGAGCGTCGCGACGTCGTCCAGACCAACTGGAAGACGGGTGACATCGTCTTCGAGCAGCGGGGCGCGGAGTTCCCCGACTTCTGGAGCGTGAACGCGTCGACGATCGTGACGACGAAGTACTTCCGCGGTGCGGTCGGGAGCCCCGAGCGCGAGTGGAGCCTGCGTCAGCTCATCGACCGGGTCGTGCTCACCTACGTGAAGGCGGGCCGCGAGCACGGATACTTCGCGACCGAGGACGATGCGACGATCTTCGAGCATGAGCTCACCCACATGCTGCTTCACCAGGTGTTCAGCTTCAACTCCCCGGTGTGGTTCAACGTGGGTACGACGGCACCTCAGCAGGTGAGTGCCTGCTTCATTCTCAGCGTTGACGACACCATGGACTCCATCCTCAACTGGTACAAGGAGGAGGGCCTCATCTTCAAGGGCGGTTCCGGTGCCGGCCTGAACCTGTCGCGCATCCGGTCCAGCAAGGAGCTCCTGAAGTCCTCGGGTGGCACGGCATCGGGCCCGGTGTCGTTCATGCGGGGTGCGGATGCGTCCGCCGGGACCATCAAGTCCGGCGGCGCCACGCGTCGCGCGGCCAAGATGGTCGTGCTGGACGTCGATCATCCGGACATCGAGGAGTTCGTCGAGACCAAGGTGCGCGAGGAGGACAAGATCCGCGTCCTCCGTGACGCGGGCTACGACATGGATCTCGGTGGCAAGGACATCACGAGCGTCCAGTACCAGAA
Organism: uncultured Bifidobacteriaceae bacterium; assembly: GCA_964597445.1. Taxonomy (GTDB): domain Bacteria; phylum Actinomycetota; class Actinomycetes; order S36-B12; family S36-B12; genus UBA10649. Next base: position 3,992 of record CAZQXO010000001.1, read on the forward strand.
CGCCAACAACTCGGTCCGCGTGTCCGACCTGTTCATGCACGCTGTCGAGAACGACGAGCCCTTCGGGCTCACGGCCCGCACCGACGGCTCGGTCGTGGAGACGATCAACGCGAAGAAGCTGTTCCGGACGATCGCCGAGGCGGCTTGGGCCTGCGCTGATCCGGGTATCCAGTACGACGACACGATCAACGACTGGCACACCAACCCGGAGACGGGTCGGATCAACGCGTCGAACCCGTGCTCGGAGTACATGAGCCTCGACAACTCCTCCTGCAACCTGGCGTCCTTGAACCTCCTCACATTCCTCAAGGACGACGACACCTTCGACGCGGAGCGATTCGCCAAGGCAGTGGAGTTCGTCATCACCGCGATGGACATCTCGATTTGCTTCGCCGACTTCCCGACGGTGCCGATCGGCGAGACCACCCGGCGCTACCGGCAGCTCGGCATCGGCTACGCCAATCTCGGCGCTCTGCTGATGGCCACGGGTCTGCCCTACGACTCCGACGCCGGACGTGCCTTTGCGGCGGCCATCACGAGCCTGATGACGGGCACCGCCTACAAGCGCAGTGCGGAGCTCGCCAGGATCGTCGGGCCGTACGAGGGGTACGCGCGCAACGAGTCCGCCCACAAGCGCGTCATGCGCAAGCACGCGGCAGCGAACGACAACGTGCGGGTGTTCAGCAGCCTCGACGGCGACGTCCTGAGGCTCGCGGAGAAGCAGTGGGAGGCCTGCCTGAAGACGGGTGAGCAGAACGGCTGGCGCAATGCCCAGGCCTCCGTGCTGGCTCCCACCGGCACCATCGGATTCATGATGGACTGCGACACCACGGGGATCGAGCCCGACTTCTCCCTCGTCAAGTTCAAGAAGCTGGTGGGCGGCGGCTCGATGCAGATCGTCAACCAGACGATTCCGCGGGCCCTGCGTCGCCTGGGATACACCGAGGAGACGGTGGAGGCCATCGTCGAGTTCATCGGCGAGAACGGCCATGTCGTCGATGCGCCGGGACTCAAGCCCGAGCACTACAGCATCTTCGACACGGCGATGGGCCAGCGGTCCATCACGCCCATGGGCCACGTGCGCATGATGGCGGCGGTCCAGCCGTTCATCTCGGGCGCCATCTCCAAGACCGTCAACATGCCCGAGTCGGCGACGGTCGAGGAGGTCGAGGAGATCTACTTCGAGGCCTGGAAGATGGGCGTCAAGGCGCTGGCGATCTACCGCGACAACTGCAAGGTCGGTCAGCCGCTCAGCGACGCCAAGGCCAAGAAGGCTGACGAGCTCGTCGAGACGACGGCGGAGGCGGTCCAGGCCGTGCTTGCCGGTCAGCCTGTCCGCCGCCGCCTGCCCAAGACGCGTCCCAGCCGGACGACGTCCTTCTCGGTGGCCGGTGCTGAGGGCTACATGACCGCGGGCTCCTACCCGGACGACGGCCTGGGTGAGGTGTTCCTCAAGCTGGGCAAGCAGGGTTCCACCCTCGCCGGTGTCATGGATGCCTTCTCGATCGCGATCAGCATCGCGCTGCAGTACGGCGTCCCGCTGGAGGCGTTCGTGAGCAAGTTCGTCAACATGCGGTTCGAGCCGGCGGGCATGACCGACGATCCGGACATTCGGATCAGCCAGTCGATCATGGACTACATCTTCCGTCGGCTGGCTCTCGACTACCTGCCGTACGAGAAGCGGGAGGCGCTGGGGATCTTCACGGCCGACGAGCGTGCTGCGACCGTGGCCCAGAGCTACGGAGCACCGGCGCTGTCCGTCGACCTCACCGTCGAGGACATCGAGGACACCGAGGTCGTGGCGGAGGCTGCGGTCGAGGAGTCCTCTGCCGCCAAGGCGCCTCGGGTCAGCCAGGCGCACTCCAGCGCCGAGCTGCTCGAGGAGATCACGGGCCAGGCATCGGACGCACCGCTCTGTATGACCTGCGGGATCAAGATGCGGCCGTCAGGCTCCTGCTACGTCTGCGAGGGCTGCGGAAGCACGTCGGGCTGCAGCTGACGTCATCCGGCGATCCAGCCGGGGCAACCGATCCGTGAGGGGCCGGGGTTCACCTGAACCCCGGCCCTTCACGTTCCCCCACATCTAGCCTTCACACCCCCGCGGCTCCTACCCTTGTCCCGTGGCTCGACGGCCGGAGCGCTTGACGCGGGAACAGCGGACGGAGCTGGCGGAGGCAGCCGCGGATGTGACCTTCCTGGGCTCCCTCGAGGGCACCACCCGCTGGATCAGCCCTGCGGTGACCGGGCTGATCGGCTGGACGCCCGAGGAGGTCGTGGGACAGCCCTTCCGGGCTCTGGTGCACCCGGATGACATCCCACTCCTGCCGGGCGCCCGCGATCGATCTGACGCCGGTGAGTCCGTGAGATTCCGGGTCCGCGTGCGTCGATGTGACGGGGACGGTCATCAACGACACCTTCGGGCACGCCGCTGGAGACCAGCTCCTGAAGAACCTGGGGGAGCGTCTGGCTGCTGTGATCCGCGCCGATGATGTCGCGGCACGCATCGGTGGTGACGAGCTGCTGGTCGTTCTCTCGGGAGTGCACGACCTGGATGAGGCGACCGCCATCGCCGCGAAGATCAGAGCCTCGGTGGCACGGCCCATCGTGTTGAGCCGGGACCGTCAGGTCGAGGTGTCGCTGAGCGTGGGAGTGGCGCTGCTCCGGGCAGGGGAGAGCGCGGACCAGCTGCTGGAGCGGGCTGACGCCGCGATGTACGAGGCCAAGAGGGCAGGGCGCGACCGGATCGTGTCCGTCGCGTGACGGGCGGCGGAGCTCCTCGGACGCGACCCGGGGGGCGACGGGGTCGACGGCGGGCTGGCCTGCTCAGCCCCACCATTCCCGCGCACTCCGCGTACGCGTCAGGACGAGCAGCAGGATCGTGGCTCCGACGAGGACGATGGCCTTCACGTCCACGAAGATCGTCAGCAGGCTGTCGGCGATCAGGACGAACCACATGGCTGCGAAGGCCATGCGCCGACGTTGGGCGGCACCGACAGCGATGACGATGTGGGCACCCCCGAGGATCACGCCGAGCAGCGTGACTCCGACGGCGGAGGCGGAGTCATCAAGCCAGGCGCGCACGATCATGGTCGCCCAGAAGGCGACCCCGAGGTACCCGATCAGCTCGATGACGAGCACGGGGACGGGATGCCGGTTCTGCTGAATGGGGCTCATGCGCAGGACGCTAGGGACGAAGGGACGTCGGGGTCGGGTGTGTCACAGGTGTGACCAGGGTTGGTGGGACGCTGGACCCGTGAGGTCGGCGAGATGAGGATCCACACCCTCGAAGGCGTGGGTCCTGTTCAGGGCACGGTCGTGCTCGTGCATGGCTTCGGACGCTCCCCTGGCGCCCTGACCGATGTGGCCGAGCGGCTGGCAGCCCAGGGCGCAACGGTCCTGCGACCGCATCTCTCGGCCTGGTGGTGGCCCACGAGCACGAACAACACCCGACACCTGACCCGCGTGGCGGCGGAGCTGGAGCACCGCGGCTGCCCGAGGCCGATCGTCGTGATCGGGCATTCGGCGGGTGGAGCGGCAGGGGCGTGGATCGCCGCATCCCTGCGAGACCGCGGTGTCCCGGTGACGGCACTCGTGCTCGTCGACGGCGTCGAGAGCCCGGTGGGCACGCTGAGGCGGTCGTGGCCCCGGCTCCGGGGTGTGCCGGTGACGGCCGTGTGCGGGTCGCCCTCCCCGTGCAATCGGCGAGGAGCCCTAGAGACCTGGCTTCGGCAGCGGGACGTGGATCCCTCCTGGCGCGTCGAGGTGGTCAGGCTGGAGGGCATGGGACACGGGGACATAGAAGGGATCGGAGTGGGCGTCTACCGACGATGGTGCGGTGATCACCCTGATGCTCCGGCGAGGGGCGACCTGCTGCGCATCGTGGACGATGCCGTCAGAAGCGCATGGGATGCTCCTGCGAACTGATGGCAGCGGTGCGCCCCGACATGACGTGGCCGGGGCTGCGATGGGATGATCGCGCGCATGCGCATCGCCAATGACATCACGGAACTGGTCGGCAACACCCCGCTCGTGCGGTTGAGGAACATCACCGACGGGGCGGACGCCACGGTGGCGGCCAAGCTGGAGTTCTTCAATCCCGCCCACTCGGTGAAGGACCGCATCGGCGTGGCCATGATCGACGCGGCTCAGGAAGCCGGTCTGATCGGCCCCGACACGATCGTGGTGGAGCCGACCAGCGGCAACACCGGCATTGCGCTGGCCATGGTGTGCGCGGCACGTGGGATCAAGATCGTGCTGACGATGCCCGAGACCATGTCGCTGGAACGACGCGCCCTGCTGCGAGGGTACGGCGCGGAGCTGATCCTCACGCCCGGCTCGGAGGGGATGGGTGGAGCCATCGCCCGAGCGACGGAGCTAGCCGCGAGCGACCCTCGCTATTTCATGCCCCAGCAGTTCATGAATGCGGCGAACCCGGAGATCCATCGACGCACGACTGCTGAGGAGATCTGGCGTGACACGGACGGCAAGGTCGATGTCTTCATCGCCGGCGTGGGCACCGGTGGCACGATCACGGGTGCGGGGCAGGAGCTCAAGGCTCGGAAGCCGTCCGTGCAGGTGATCGCGGTCGAGCCGGCGGCGTCCCCCGTCCTCCAGGGCGGTCAGAAGGGTCCTCATCCGATTCAGGGCATCGGAGCCGGCTTCGTCCCGGCGATCCTCGACACCGAGGTGTACGACGAGGTCATCGGAGTGCAGGCAGATGACGCCATGGCGATGGCCAGGCGTGCGGCCACCGAGGAGGGACTCCTCGTGGGCATCTCGTCTGGTGCTGCGCTCGCGGCCGCCGTGGAGGTGGCCAAGCGTCCGGAGAACGCCGGCAAAGTCATCGTCGTCATCATTCCCTCCTTCGGCGAGCGCTACCTGTCGACCGCGCTGTTCGCCGGACTCGCCGAGTGACCGGGCGCGCAGGCCGCATCGGCCGCCTGCGCCAGCGAGCCAAGGACATCGTCGACGCCGCTCGCAGCGACCTGGCCTCGGTCGCGGAGCGCGATCCGGCAGCCCGCAACGCTGTCGAGGTGGCACTGCTGTACCCGGGGGTCCATGCGGTCTGGGCGCATCGGGTGAGTCATGCCCTCTGGGAGCGAGGGGCGTACTTCCCGGCCCGGGCCCTCTCGCAGCTCACCCGGTTCTGGACGAACATCGAGATCCACCCGGGGGCGGTTCTCGGACCTCGTCTGTTCATCGATCACGGTGCGGGTGTCGTCATCGGCGAGACGGCCGAGGTGGGGGCGGACGTGACGATCTACCACGGTGTGACCCTCGGCGGCACGAGCCTGGGGCACGGCAAGCGGCACCCCACGATCGGTGATCGTGTGACGCTGGGTGCCGGCGCGAAGGTGCTCGGCAATCTCGAGGTCGGGAGTGACTCGCGCATCGGGGCCAACGCCGTGCTGGTGCGCTCCGTCGACGACCATTCGGTGGTGGTGGGCGTGCCAGGCCAGGTCATCGCCCATGGCACCGCCGCCGAGCCCGACACCCGACCCAAGACGGACTCCCCGACGGCCCCCGATCCCGTCGGCCTTGCCGTCGCGACACTCCTCGACCGCGTGCAGGCCCTCGAGTCCCACGTCCTGGGGGAGGAGCACCACCGCCACAGTCCCATCCGCACCGCCAGCGGCGAATGGGAGCTCGAGGCGGGTGCGGTCGACTTCGTGATCTGAGAGCGGTGCTGGCACGGCGACTTCCTGCGACGTGAGTGACAGAATCGCGCCATGCCGCTACTCGATCAGTACGTCCCCGACCCCGAGCGCTACGACGGCCGCATGCCCTTCCGCAGGTGCGGGAGAAGCGGCATTCGCCTGCCAGCCGTCTCCCTCGGGTTCTGGCACAACTTCGGCGACGACAAGCCGATCGAGCGCCAGCGCGCCATCATGCGCACGGCCTTCGATCTGGGCATCACGCACTTCGATCTCGCCAACAACTACGGTCCGCCCTACGGCAGCGCGGAGATCAATGCGGGTCGAATCCTGCGCGAGGACTTCGCCCATCTGCGCGATGAGATCATCATCTCGTCGAAGGCGGGATGGGACATGTGGCCTGGACCCTATGGGGACCTCGGCTCGCGCAAGTACCTGATGGCGAGTCTGGATCAGAGCCTCCAGCGCCTAGGACTCGACTACGTCGACATCTTCTACCACCATCGACCCGACCCCGATACGCCTCTCGAGGAGTCCATGGGCGCCCTGCACTCCGCAGTGCAGCAGGGCAAGGCGCTGTATGTCGGCATCTCGTCCTACTCGCCCAGTCGCACGCTCGAGGCTGCCCGCATCCTTGCGGAGATGGGCACGCCGCTGCTCATTCACCAGCCGTCCTACTCGATGCTGAACCGGTGGATCGAGAGCGGCCTGCTGGAGGCGCTGGAGGAGGTTGGCGCGGGCGCCATCACCTTCAGCCCGCTGGCCCAGGGAATGCTGACGGACCGCTACCTCGAGGGTGTTCCCGCGGGATCCCGCGCAACCGAGGGCAAGTCACTGTTTGCGAGCCATCTGTCGGACGAGAACATGGAGCGCATCCGTGGACTGGCGCGGATCGCGGCATCGCGAGGACAGTCCCTGGCGCAGATGGCGGTCGCCTGGACGCTCCGGGATCCTCGCGTCACCTCGACGCTGCTCGGCGCAAGCAGCCCCGAGCAGCTGCGGGAGACAGCCGCAGCAGTCCGGAACCTGGGCTTCAGCGAGGCCGAGCTGCAGGAGATCGACGAGTACGCGATCGAGGGTGACATCAACCTCTGGGGTGCGCAGTCGGAGATCCCGTGACGCCCCGATTCATGGGAACGGTCCTGGGGACCCTTCTGACCGCCTCGCTGCTGGCGGGCTGCTCTTCCGACGGCGCCTCGTCTGCGTCGGCGGAGTCACCTGCGGCGACGCAGGCCCCGTCTCCGACGTCCAGTCGTCTCTCGCTGGAGGAGCAGCAGGTCCTGTGGGCCGGTGACGTGTGCGTGGCTCGTGACCGCCTGACGGACCGAGTGTCGGAGTTGGGCCGGGGTCTGGAGTTCGATCGCGCGCTGGATGCCTCCCTGCTGGACCAGCTCGATCGGCAGCTCCGGTGGCAGGTGCTGGCTGTGGCGTCGGCGGCCAACGATCTCGCCTCGATCCTGGTGACGGCACCGGTCGATCCTGTGCAGGCGAACGACTGGGTCGTGGACCTCTCGGAGGGCCAGCAGGCACTGCAGGGGGCGATCGACCGGACCACCGGGCACCTCGATGCCCTCGGCGCGGCCGACGGCCTCGTGGATGGTCTCGTGGAGGGAGGGGCGGCGATCGAGGCCGCCTCTGATGCCCTGGTGGCGGGTCAGGAGCTGGTGGCCACGGCCCAGCAGGCCTTCGAGGAGGCACAGCGTGAGCTCGCGCCGGCGTTCGCGGCGGCGCCGGAGTGCGCCGGCGCCTAGTCGATGAGCGCACCGGGCACGATCGTGGGGCCGGACGGCCGGGCCCGATGCGCCTGGGTCGGTGACGACGCCCTGTACCGGGACTACCACGACATCGAGTGGGGTCGACCGGTCCACGGCGACGTGGCACTTTTCGAACGGATCTGCCTCGAGGGGTTCCAGTCGGGCCTCTCGTGGATCACGATCCTGCGCAAGCGTCCCGCCTTCCGCTCCGCCTTCGCAGGCTTCGACCCGGGCGTCGTGAGCACCTTCGGGGCCGGTGACGTGGAGCGACTGCTCGGCGATCCCGGGATCGTGAGGCACCGCGGGAAGATCGAGGCGACGGTCGGGAACGCCCGGGCGCTCCTCTCCATGCAGGAGGACGGGGAGTCGCTCGATGCCCTCGTCTGGTCGCATCGACCGGCAGCACACACGCGGCCGGCCCGCCTCGATGCCGTGCCGACGCAGACCCCGGAGTCGGCCCGACTGAGCCGTGCCCTCAAGGAGCGAGGCTTCCGGTTCGTCGGACCGACGACGATGTACGCGGCCATGCAGGCATGCGGACTCGTCGATGATCACGTCCGAGGCTGCGAGTCAGCCGCGCGGGAGGGCTCCCGGTCCAGCGACTAGGACGCCGCTGACGGTGTGGCGTCAGGGGCTGCACCGGGACTGGCGGAGGCCGGGGTCGTGACGGCATCCGCTGGTTCGGGTGGTGGCGGAGGGAAGGGGTTGTCCGGATCTCGCCCCGTGAGGTACTTGGCGACCTTGTAGATCGCCCCGGCGATCGGCACGGCGATCAGGGCCCCCACGATGCCGAGCGTGATGCCGCCCGCTGCGATCGCGAACACGATGGCCAGCGGGTGCAGGCTCACGGCCTTGCCCATGACGAGTGGCTGCAGGACGTCTCCGTCGAAGGAGCCGACGATCACCGTGAGCAGCACGACGAGGAGCGCGACCACGGGCCCACGTTCTGCGAGGGCGACGATCGCGGCGAAGAAGGTGGCGACGGGTGCGCCGATGACGGGGATGAAGGCGCCGAGGAACACCAGTGCCGCGAGCGCCGGGGCGAGGGGAACCTGGAGGATGAGCAGGCCGATCAGGACCAGGGTCGCGTCGGCGAGAGCCACGATGACGATGCCGCGCGTGTATCCCGAGATCGCCTCCCACGCCATGGTGCCCGACACGTTGACGGGAGTCTGCATGGGCTTCGGCAGCCAGCTGATGATGAACGACCAGATTGTCTGAGGGGACATCAGGAAGAAGACGACTGCGTAGAAGAAGACCGAGCCGGCGATCACGAGGGTGCCGATGGAGCCGAGTGCGCCCACGGCGTCGCCGAGGAGTCCGGTGGCGGCGCCCTTGCCCCACGTCTCGGCATCAGAGAGCAGCTTGTTGAAGTTGTCGTCCGACAGTTGCAGGGGGCCGGTCTTGAGCCAGTTCTCGACCTCGTTGAATCCGGAGGTCAGGGAGGCGACCAGCTTGGGTCCCTCCGCGATGCTGGAGCTGATGACGCTGCCGAGGATGACCACGATGAGGGCGAGGATGATCAGCAGTGCCACGATCATCGCGACGACCTTGGGCATGATCTTCGCAAGCCGGTTCATGATCGGCTGGGTCCATGCCGTGACGAGCAGGGCGAAGAAGAGCGCGAAGACGACCGGGAAGATGAGATCGAGCACGTAGCCGGCCACGACGAGCCCGGCGACGATGATGAGCATGCGCCACGTGATGCCGGCCGTGAGCTTCAGTGTCCCCGGCACCTGATCGGGAGGCGGCGGGGACGGCGTAGCTACGGTCATGGGCGAAGGCTATCGGTGTGAGGCGCCCGCATACGGTGTTCCCCGGGAAAGGGATCAGGCGTCGAGGTTGTGTGCGGCGCGCTCACCGATGTCGGGAACCGTGATCTGGTCATCCGCGGCCCTTGCGACGACGTAGATCGAGTCCTCGAGGAAGCGCACGGAGAAGTAGCCCCCGGGCGCCGAGTACGTCCCGGCCTCGCCTGGGCCGAGCACGGCGCCGCCGATCTGGATTCGTCCGGCGACGACGTACGTGACCGAGCCGCGCGTGTATCCGTGATCGGGGACGATGTCGCCCTCCCGGCCGTGGACGACGGTGAGGACGGCTCCGTCGGTGCGCAGCCGGGTCACGGTCGAGCCCAGGACGTTCTTCTCCCATTGCATCGCCGACTGGGGAATGGGGGTGAATGCCGACATCGGTCCTCCTGGGCCTGGGGCGGGTGGTGTCAGTCGATCCTGACCAATCCGTGCGGGGTGCTGAACCAGACGGCGACGAGGCCGGGCTCCTCGGCGTCGACCCAGTCGACGGCGATGCCGTCGAGGGGTTCCGCCATGCCGGTGCCGAGCCAGTCGCCGATGGACGCTGCATCGCCGGCCATCTCGATGCGCTGGATGGTGACCAGGGAACCTCCCGACGAGGGGTGCTCCGTCGTGGAGCAGGCCCACTCCACGAAGAACGGAAGCTGGGGGTCCTCCATGACGTTGAGGACGCCGAGCTGCTTCCACGTGAGCTCGACCCCGTCCGGGCGGATGCGGTGGCCGGCTCGGGCCTCACGCCCGAGGCGCTCCTCGACCGGCGAGATGTCGTCAACGGCCACGACCCAGCTGAACCAGCCACCTCCGTCGGTCGCGGCCTTGGCCACCGCCCGACCGAACGGGGCCTTCTCGGCGGCGGGGTGGTCCAGTGCCGAGACGACCTCCACGTAGCAGCCATGCGCGAGCGGGAGGATGAAGTTGCGGGTGCCGAAGGACGGGTGCCGCCCTCCGTCGACGAAGGTGGCACCGAGGTCACCACCGATGCGCTGGACGACGTCGGCGATCTCCGGGGTGGTGCATGCATACGAGAGGTGGTCGAGCCGCATGCCTGAATCCTGCCCAATGGACATTCCGGACCCGCAGGTGGCCCCCTGTCGGGGGTCAGATGTGGGAGGCTCCCGCCATGGCGAATCCTGACGAGAGTCCCGTGTCGGACGAGGCTGGTGCACCTGCGGCGGCGGAGGCTGCGGCCCCGCCGGCAGCACAGCTCGACAAGCGCAAGTCGATCATCCTCGGAATCATCGGTCTCGCGGTGATCGTGCTCATCTTCTGGAAGGTCATCCCGCAGGTCACGGGATCGAACTATCAGCAGGCGTTCGCGAACCTCGAGAAGATGACGCCGGGAGCGCTCATCATCATCGTCATCACCGTGGTCGCGTACCTCATCGCCTACGGCTTCCCGTTCATGGCAGCGACTCCGGGACTCAAGTACTGGCGGTCGCAGCAGGTGAATCAGGCCGCCTTCGCCATCTCGAACGGGGTGCCGGCAGGCGGGGCCTTCGGACTCGCGGTGCAGTACGCCATGCTCGCCACGTTCCGGATCCCCGGGTCCACTGCCACGGCCGCAATCACCGCCGTGGGTCTCTGGAGCATCTTCGTGAGCCTGGGGCTGCCGATCCTCGGGGTGGCCGCGCTGTCGGTCGAGGGCGGGAACAGCTCCTACAACTGGGTTGCGCCCCTGGGCCTGGGCATCCTCATCGTGATCATCGTCGGCTTCGTCCTGATCATGCGCTCGGAGAAGCTAGCCGCGAGCGTCGGTCGACTCGGCAATCGGCTCATCAATCCGCTTCGCGGGCGGGTCACGCGACTGAAGGACCTCGACCTTGTGGCGCCGATCTGCAAGTTCCGCGCCGACATGTACGACGTGCTGCGACGTCGGTGGCTGCTCCTGACCATCGCCCAGCTGGCCGTGATCCTGACCCAGTTCCTCATCATGTACGCGTCCCTGCGCGGGGTCGAGGGCTGGAGCTCGGACGGGACGTCCCCGCTCGCGGCCTTCGGGGCGTTCGCGACGAGCCAGATCATGCTGATGGTTCCGATCACGCCAGGCGGCCTCGGGACGACGGACGCACTCATGATCGCGCTGCTGCAGAGCATGGGAGTGTCAGGCTCGGTGGCCCAGGCCGCCGACGTCGTGTGGCGCATGGCCTCCTACCTGCCCCAGATCATCATCGGCATCATCGCGCTCCTGCTGTGGTTCCGTCAGGCGAACCAGGCGTTCGTCGCGCGGGGCAAGGACGACAAGTAGGGGAACGGCGTGTCGGTGCAGAGGCCGACCGGGCACTCCACTAGCGTTGGCGGAGCCCGGTCGTCGCGGGAGGGGAAGCCTTCGACGGCCGGGCCTCGTGCTGTCCGGGCTCGGCAGGATCCGCCGACGACGTGGACGAGGTTCGCTGCCCTGGGCGACAGCTTCACCGAGGGCATGCAGGATGTCCTCCGCCCGGACGGTCGACATCTCGGTTGGGCCGACCGCGTTGCCCGTTCCCTTGCCGACGATGCTCCCGAGGCGCCGATCGCGTACGCCAATCTGGCCGTGCGTGGACGGCTGCTCCCGCAGGTGATCGCGGAGCAGGTTCCCGCGGCCCTTCGCCTGGAGCCCGATCTCGTGACGCTGGGCGCGGGGGTCAATGACGCCATGCGGCGCCACTTCGATCTCGATGCGCTTGCCACCGCATTGGAGGGCGGAGTGCGGGACCTGCGCAGGTCGGGGGTCGACGTGGTCCTCTTCGCCTTCGGGGACCCCGGCAGGAGATCGCTGACGCTGGGCCCGATCCGAGGCCGAATCCGATCCCTGAACACCGCGGTGCACGCCATCGCGGAGCACCACGGCTGCCGGGTGGTGGACTTCTGGGGAGCGGCCGTCTTCGATGCCGACGAACTTTGGGACGCCGACCGCCTTCACCTGTCGCCCACGGGACACGCCTGCGCGGCCCTGGCCGTGCGTGAGGCCCTCGGTCGCGGCGACGCGTCGTGGCGGACGCCGCTCGTGGGAGCTCCCCGTCCCGGGTCCCTCTCCCGGATGACCGGCCATGCCCGCTGGACGAGGGACCATGCCGGACCCTGGATGGCGCGGCGTCTTCGCGGGGGATCGTCAGGTGATCAGATCGCCCCGAAGGATCCCGCATGGGTGCAGATCCACAATGACGGGCGGGCCTCCACAGGGGGATGACACGCGAGGGCTGCGGAGCTGTTCGAGCTCATCGTTGAGGCATGACGACGACATCTCCGGAACGCATCAGCCTTGCCAGCCCAGCAGCCCTCTGCGCTGCCGTGCCCCATCTCCTCGGGTTCGTTCCCGAGCACAGTGCCGTGATCGTGTGGCTGTCGGGTGGACGCATCATGGTCACTCAGCGGATCGACCTGCCGCGCCAGGGAGTGCCACTGGAGTCGTGGACGACGCAGGCGTGGTCGCATGTCGGCGCTGGTCAGGCGGACGAACTCGTCCTGGTGATCTGCTGCGACGACAACGACGGGCTCCCGCTCACACGGCTGGCGAGGGCGGTGGCACGACGTGCCCGTGTCGCCGGTCAGGGTCTCCGGGATGTTCTCCTCCTCAGCGGTGGCCGCTGGCGGAGCCTGCACTGCCGCGACAGCAGCTGCTGCCCATCGGGCGGCCGTCCGATACCGGAGGACCTGGCCTGCGCCGTGGCGGCGGAGTTCGTGGCGGAGGGACGTGTGTCACGGGGCAGTCGAGGGCGGGTCGTGGGGGAGTTCGAACCGGATCCGCTGCTGGCTGCCGAGGTGGAGGCGACGGGCATCCTCGGGCGCCTGCGCCGCCCGGGAGTCGCGGCGCGTGAGCGCTGGCGCGACTGGATCATCGCCAGCACGCTCGCGTGGCTGCGAGATCCAGACAGCCCGGCCACGCCGGCGAGGATGGCCCACCTCCTGCGGGGGCTGCAGGACATCCGCGTCCGCGACACCGTCCTGTGGGAGTTGAGCCGCTGGGGTCTTCAGGCGCGTCACGTGGCTCTGGGGCAGCTGACCAGAGTGGTGGTGGCAGCGCCCGGGTCCCACGTCGCAGCCCCTGCCTCGGTCGCTGCTGTCGCGGCGTGGCTCGTGGGCGACGGGGTGCGCGCGCGGGGGGCTCTGGCCCGCGCCGAGGCGGGGGATGCGTCCTACTCGCTCGTGACGCTTCTCGGCACCGCCCTCGCCCACGGGCTTCCCCCGGAGGAGTGGCTCCGGATGATGGCGTCCCTGTCACGCGACGCATGCCGGCACGGGCGCGAGTTGCCCGACGACAGCGACTCGGTATAGTCCCGCTCAGGTCAAGAGATCCAGCGCACAGCTCCGGCTTGCTGGACGGCAACCCTCCACCGCGGTGGGGTGCTCCGGATGAAGACCGGGCCCGGCAACGGGCAAGCGCGGGTCTTGCGCAGGGCAAGACCCCAGAGATCGTGTGAGGTCGTCATGTGCTGTTGTCGAATGACCCACCGCTGACGCCGTAGGCCGGCAGGAGCCGGTTCGCGTCAGCGGTCACCGCCCCGGAGGAGTCTGGGATTCCTCATCGCACGCGGCGACGGTGCCGCATATCCCCACAAACCTTGAAGGAGAGTCATGAGCCAGACCTGGTCGTTCGAGACCAAGCAGATCCATGCCGGGCAGTCGCCCGACGGAACCACCAATGCCCGGGCCCTGCCCATCTACCAGACCACGTCGTACACCTTCAACGACACGACCCATGCGGCCAACCTGTTCGGCCTCAAGGAGCTTGGCAACATCTACACGCGCATCATGAATCCCACGCAGGCCGTCGTCGAGGAGCGCATCGCTGCGCTCGAGGGCGGTGTGGCGGCTCTTCTCGTCGCGAGCGGCCAGGCCGCAGAGACTCTGGCGATCCTGAACATCGCCGAGGCCGGCGATCACATCGTGTCGAGTCCGAGCCTGTACGGCGGGACCTACAACCTGTTCCACTACACACTCCCCAAGCTTGGAATCGAGTGCACCTTCGTCGACGATCCTGATGACCCGGAGTCATGGCGTGCCGCTGTTCGCCCGAACACGAAGCTCTTCTTCGGGGAATCGATCGCAAACCCGAAGAACGACGTACTGGACATCGAGGCTGTCGCTGCAGTCGCGCACGAGGTGGGGGTGCCACTGATCATCGACAACACGGTGGCGACGCCCTACCTGATCAATCCCCTCGCGTGGGGAGCCGACGTGGTCGTCCATTCGGCAACGAAGTACCTCGGCGGCCACGGAACGGCCATCGCCGGCGTGATCGTCGACGGAGGCACCTTCGACTACGCCCAGTACCCGGATCGCTTCCCGAACTACAACCAGCCGGACCCCAGCTACCACGGCCTGGTCTATGCCCGCGATCTGGGCGTGGGATCGGCATTCGGGGCGAACCTGTCCTTCATCCTGAAGGCACGCGTGCAGCTCCTGCGTGATCTGGGTGCAGCGGTGTCGCCCTTCAATGCGTTCCTGATCGCCCAGGGCATCGAGACGCTCTCGCTCAGAGTCGAGCGTCACGTCCAGAATGCGAAGGCCGTGGCCGCGTGGCTGGAGGGTCGACCGGAGGTGGAGAAGGTCAACTACGCGGGCCTGACCTCGAGCCCGTGGTACGCGCTGGGGCAGAAGTACGCGCCCGCGGGCACGGGCGCGGTGCTGTCGTTCGAGATCGCCGGTGGTCTCGACGCGGGTCAGCGCTTCGTGGAGGCGCTCGAGCTGCACAGCCACGTGGCCAACATCGGAGACGTGCGCAGCCTCGTCATCCATCCGGCCTCGACGACACACTCGCAGTTGACGCCGGAGGAGCAGGCCGCGGCCGGAGTCACCCCGGGGCTCGTGCGCCTCGCCGTCGGCATCGAGAACATCAACGACATTCTCGCGGACCTCGAGATGGGGTTTGCGTCGGCGAGCGCGGGATAGCGGTGGCGCCCTACGGGCCCCTGGCCTACGACGGACCCCCTCCGGCCAGCGCAGCCTGGCGGGAGGGGGATCCCGTGGGCTGTCGGCAGTTCGTCGATGTCGGCAGTCTCGTGACGGAGTCCGGGGTCGTCCTCCCGGACGTCCGGGTCGCGTACGAGACGTGGGGCACGCTCAACGCGGATCGCTCCAATGCCATCTACATCTGCCACGCCCTGACAGGCGACTCCCATGTGTCGGGACCAGCGGGCGACGGTCACGTGACGGCAGGCTGGTGGGAGGGTCTGGTCGGGCCCGGGTGCGACATCGACACCGACGAGTGGTTCGTCGTGTGCGCCAATGTCCTCGGCGGCTGCCAGGGCACCACGGGTCCGTCATCGACGGCGCCGGACGGTCGACCCTGGGGGAGTCGCTTCCCCATCGTCACCGTTGGGGACATGGTGGAGGTCGAGCGACGTCTCTCCGACGCACTCGGCATCGAGACGTGGGCCTTGCTCCTCGGGCCGTCCCTGGGTGGCATGCGGGTGCTCGAGTGGATGGTCCGCTATCCGCAGAGGGTCCGAGGCGGGCTCGTACTCGGATCCACGGCGGCCGTGAGTGCGGATCAGATCGCCACGCATGCGACTCAGATCCTGGCCATCGAGTCGGACCCGGGCTTCCGCGGGGGTGACTACTACGACAGTCCTGCCGGTGAGGGCCCCCACGTCGGCATGGGGCTGGCACGGCGCATCGCTCATCTGACGTACCGAACCGAGACGGAGCTTGCCGACCGCTTCGGTCGGGATCCGCAGGGTGACGAGGACCCCATGCGGCGCGGCCGCTTTGCCGTGGAGTCGTATCTCGACCATCAGGCGGACAAGCTGGCCCGTCGCTTCGATGCGAACACATACATCGCCCTGACGCGGGCCATGAGCCTGTTCGACCTCGGTCGGGGTCGAGGTGGCCTTGACCGCGCCCTCGGGACCATCACGGCGCCACTCACGGTGGTGGGAATCGACTCCGACCGGCTGTTCCCGACACGCCTGCAGCAGGAGATGGTCGACCTGACGCCCGGTGCCGATCGACTGCATCTGATCCTCTCCCCGTTCGGGCATGACGGCTTCCTGGTCGAGGATGAACAGGTGGGGGTCTTCGTCGCCCATGCGCTCCACCGGGTCCGACGTCAGGGCCAGTCGGGAGGCACGCGCCGGCCGAACGATCCGGGAGCGCCTGTCCACAGGGCGTGACGGGGGCTACCTGTCCCTGCGGCGCCGGCCTAGCGTGCGCGTCATGGCGTGGTTCACGATGCGCGTTCTCACCCGCGGTGCCCTGACGCTCCTGGCAGCATCCGCCCTGCTGTCGTTGGCGGATCCGTCCGCGGCCATCAGCGTCGACGGGGACGCTGCGGCGAAGGCGATCGTCGGGCGAGGAGGCCTCATCCTGCCGCCGCAGGTAGACGAGGTCACGCGCACCCGTGTAGCCGGGTGCTCCGACTGCCACTGGCGTCTCGAGAGTCCCTGCGCGGCTGCGCCCCTGGGCAACACCTTCGATGACAGTCCGACGTGTGTGAGCGTGACGCGGGGATGCCCCGGCGGCAGCCTGCGCCGGACGTGGTTCCGGGAGGGCGACGCTCGGTGGGAGGACATCGGCCTGGTGTGTCTGCGTGAGGATCCTGTGACAGTCCAGGACATCGGTGTGCGGCTGGGTGAGCGTCTGGTCCACCGGCTTCCGCCGCTGGACATCTCCCACCTGCCCCCGAGGGGAATCGTCACGGGGATGGCCACCGTGTTCTCCGCGGGTCAGGCCGCAGGGCCCCAGGCCTTTCGCTGGCGTCTGGGAGGAGCCGATGTCGAGGTCGAGGTAGCGCCCACGTGGCTCTGGACGTTCCCGTCCGGTCGGCAGGGCCCGATGACCGAGCCGGGGATCCTGGCGCCAGGCGGGTCGATCCGTGAGACCTTCCGTCGCCCGGGCGAGGCTCGGGTCGGCTGCGCAGTGACGTGGGTGGGTCACTTCCGTGTCGGCGGGCTGGGACCCTTCCCGATCCCCACTCCCGTGGTCCAGGAGGCCGTGACGCGGGTGGCTGTCGGCGAAGGACGGGCGCTGCTCACCCCCTGAGCTCGTCATGGCATGATGAGGGGATTCTCGGCCCGTTCCCAAGCCTGCGGCTTGACACGGGCCCTTGTCGTGGGCGACCGCGAGGAAGGCACAGCCATCTCGATGACGACGAAGGCCACCACCGCCAAGAAGAGTCCGGCGAAGAAGACGACGGTGAAGCCGGCCGCGAAGAAGACGACCGCGAAGAGCCCGGCGAAGAAGACGACCGCGAAGAGCCCGGCGAAGAAGACGGCGGCCAAGCCTGCTGGGAAGCAACCGGCAGCCAAGGCGAGTTCCGTGAAGAAGGCGGGCACGAAGCCGGCCGCGACGAAGCCTGTCGCCAGGAAGACGGCAGCCGGTGCAGCGGCGAAGAAGGCGGGCACGAAGCCGGCCGCGACGAAGCCTGTCGCCAGGAAGACGGCAGCCGGTGCAGCGGCGAAGAAGGCCGCCGTCAAGCCGGCCGCGACGAAGGCTGTCGCCAAGTCGACCGCAGCCGGTGCTCCCGGGAAGAAGGCGGCGGCTTCCAGGTCGACCGTGAAGAATGCAGCCACGCTGTCCGGCAAGGCGTCGGCGTCTGCGCCCGCCTCGAAGGGCCCGGCGGCCAAGGCCGCCTCGAAGGGCCCGGCGGCCAAGGGTGCCAAGGGTGAGGCCTTCGTCGAGGTACTCGAGACGGAGGACGGGCTGGTCGAGATCGAGCCGGAGCTCGACGATGTCGACGGTGAGGTGCTGAAGGAGGCCGCGGAACTCGAGGCGGATCTCGAGGCGGATCTGGCCGAGGACCTCGCCACTGTCGAGGGCGAGGAGACGGAGAAGGAGGGCGTCGAGGGCGCCGCCGCGGCTGAGGGTGATGAGGCGTTCGTCATCTCGGATGTCGACGACACCGACGAGCCGATCCAGACAGTGACCGTGGCCGGAGCCACGGCTGATCCGGTCAAGGACTACCTCAAGCAGATCGGCAAGGTCTCCCTTCTCAATGCGGAGCAGGAGGTCGAGCTCGCCAAGCGGATCGAGGCGGGGCTCTTCGCGGAGGAGATGCTGGCCGAGACCCCGAAGCTCGACAAGAAGACCCGGCTGGACCTCGAGTGGATTGCGACGGATGGCCGCCGGGCCAAGAACCACCTCCTCGAGGCGAACCTCCGACTCGTGGTCTCGTTGGCGAAGCGCTACACGGGCCGCGGGATGCTCTTCCTCGACCTGATCCAGGAGGGCAACCTCGGCCTCATCCGGGCCGTGGAGAAGTTCGACTACACCAAGGGCTACAAGTTCTCGACGTATGCCACCTGGTGGATTCGGCAGGCCATCACGCGCGCGATGGCGGACCAGGCTCGAACGATCCGCATCCCCGTGCACATGGTCGAGGTCATCAACAAGCTGGCCCGAGTCCAGCGCCAGATGCTGCAGGATCTTGGTCGCGAGCCGACTCCCGAGGAGCTCGCACGCGAGCTCGACATGACGCCCGAGAAGGTCGTCGAGGTCCAGAAGTACGGCCGCGAGCCGATCTCCCTCCACACGCCGCTGGGGGAGGAGGGTGACAGCGAGTTCGGAGACCTGATCGAGGACTCCGAGGCGATCGTGCCGTCGGACGCCGTCTCCTTCACGCTTCTTCAGGAGCAGCTGGAGTCGGTCCTCGACACTCTCTCCGATCGTGAGGCAGGCGTCGTGCGCATGCGCTTCGGACTCACGGACGGTCAGCCCAAGACGCTGGACGAGATCGGGAAGGTGTACGGCGTCACGCGCGAGCGGATCCGGCAGATCGAGTCCAAGACGATGTCGAAGCTGCGTCACCCCTCGCGATCCCAGGTTCTGCGCGACTACCTGGACTGACCATGACCGGTCTCGTCTCGTTCGCCTGGGCGGGTCCGGAGGACCACCCTGCTCACGTCGCGGTCGTCACCATGACCCACGCGGCGAAGCGGAACTCGCTGTCCGACGCCATGCTGGCCGAGCTTGAGGCCTCCCTCGATCGTGCCGAGTCCGCGGGTGCCAGGGCGCTCGTGCTGCGCGCGGAGCCCGGTGCGACGACGTGGTCGGCCGGCTACTCGATCGACGCCCTTCCGCAGGACGGGAGTGATCCTCTCGCGTGGAGCAACCCTCTGGAGGGCTTCCTGCACCGCCTCAGACAGGTGCCGTACCCGGTCATCGCGGCGGTCGAGGGTGGTGTCTGGGGTGGTGCCTGCGAACTGGCGCTGACCTGTGACCTGGTCGTGGCAGTCCGATCGGCCACTTTCGCTCTCACCCCGGCACGCCTCGGTGTTCCCTACAGCTCTGCCGGCGTGGCGACGATCCTGAGTGTCCTGCCGCTCAACGTCGCCAAGGGGCTCTTCTTCTCGGCCGATCCCATGACCGCGGAGGAGTGGGCGACGTATGGGGTCGTGAACCGGCTGGTGGAGGACTCGGACGAGCTCGGGCGATCCGCCGTCGGTCTGGCCACGAGGATCGCCGAGCGGGCTCCGCTGTCCATCCGGGCGATCAAGGGGGAGATGACAGCCCTGACGCATGCCCGGGCACTCACCTCGGAGGACGTGGGTCACCTGAGCGACCTGCGACGGGCGGCATGGTCCAGTGCGGATTTCCGGGAGGGTGTGCGCGCCTTCCTGGAGAAGCGAGCACCTCGCTTCGACGGTCGCTGATCAGGCGTCGGCCACGGCCGGCTCGCGCAGCCGATGGGTCTCGTCGATGACCTCGGCCGCCTTGGGTCGGAGGGCGTCCTCATAGGTGCCCCAGTGATGGGCGCAGAAGAGCAGGTCCGTTCCTGCGGGGAGGACGACGCGCACGTAGGCCTGGGCGTTGCAGCGATCGCAGCGATCCATGGCGGAGAGGCCCTTCGCCAGCGCCTGAGTCGTCTCCATGCGGTCCGGTCCTTCCTCGAGTGTTGATCGGACAGGTCCTCAGTCTTACACGGGTGTCGTCCGGGTGCCGCATCTGCGTGGGCGTGTTCGCCATGGGCGCAGGGAAATCGGTCATTCCGGACTCAGTCGGGGGTCGTCCATGACCGGTGTGCTGTCCGGTCAGTGATCGCCCATGCCCACCCGTGGGCGGGCAACGGGGCGTCGGTCAGGAGCAGAGTCGCCTCATCCGAACGGATCCTCCGAGGATCCCCGAAACGAAGGAGCGAGTGACCATGCGCACTCTTGCACTCAAGGCACAGATCCTCCGCATGACCGCGTCGGACCGAGGAGCCACCGCGGTCGAGTACGGGCTCATCGTCGCCCTGATCGCCCTGGCGATCATCACGGCCGTCACTCTGGTCGGCACGAATCTCGACCTGCTGTTCACGGATGTCGCGGAGAACGTCGCGCCGTAGTCGTCGCGATCAATCCTGGGGGTGAGGACATGCGCGCGTGGCCACGGGGCCTTGCGCTCCTCGGTGAACGACGTGACCGAGGGGCGGCGGCCGTCGAGTTCGCGATCGTGGTGCCTCTGCTGCTCCTGATCCTGCTGGCACTCGTCGACTTCGGGCGGCTCTTCTACGTCCAGGTCAGCCTGGCGGGTGCCAGCAGGGAGGGCGCTCGGGCCGTGTCGGTCGGTCGCCCCGCGAGCCAGGTCGCCTCGGTCGTGCAGGCCAGCAGTCCCGGTGTGGCGCGCGTGAGCTCCCTGGGGGATACCGGGACCTTCTCGATTCAGCAGCAGGCATGTCCGACGAGCGGCGCATCGAATGCCGTCGTCGTCGTGTCGGTCCCCTTTCGATGGTTCACGCCCATCGAACTGCTGACCGTGTTCAACCCAGACTCCGAGGGCGGCCAGGCGCTGACCCTCTCCTCGAGGGCGGAGATGCTATGCGTGACGTGACGCGACGGAGCGACGGCACGGGGGGCGATCGAGGAGCCGTCGTCGTGCTCATCGCGATCCTCCTCGCCGTCGGCATGCTCTCGGGGCTGCTGGCCATGGTCGCCGACGTGGGGCAGGTGTATGCCGAGCGCCGAGTGGTGCAGAACGGGGCCGACGCCGCGTCCCTGGCCGTGGCGATCCGCAGCGCTGAACTGCCGGCGGGAGCGATCTCGCCGGTGGAGGCCTCGTCGCTCTCTCGCCAGCTGGCCGGTGCCAACGCTCCCGACGGTGTCACGCAGGTGACCGAGGTGTGCGGGTCGGACGGGCTCGGGGAGTGCCCGCCCCGGTCGGGCACCTGGCGTGACTGCGCGTCGGTTCCCGGAACCGTCCGTCACTTCGCGCGGGTGAGGACGGCCACCGGACTCCCGGGCGGAGGGTCGTTCCTGGTGCCGATCTTCGCCGGGTTCCTCGATGAGGATGGTGAGCCTGAGGCCCGTGCCGGCGCCTGCGCGCAGGCGGCCTGGGGACCTGCTGCCAGCGCCCCGATCACGTTCCCGATGCTCCTGCCGGTCTGCCCGGGAACGCTGGGCGGCACCCCCGTCTGGATCGCCGACTTCGATCCCAGTGACCCTGACTTCACGCCGGGGGATCCGTGCGTGGTGGACGGGCTGTCATTCGCGGGCGTGACCAAGGGATTCGCTTTCGGCAGCTTCGAGGGGGTGCCGAAGACGTGTGTCGACCCCGTGCAGGTCGAGGTTGGCGACGTCATCCCGGTGGAGACGTCGGTGACGCAGTGGTGCGGATCCAAGGTGGAGAACATCCTCGATCCGCTGGTCACGGCCGGAACGCCCGTCCTCGTCCCGGTCGTGGGTGCGCATGCCAATCAGGGGCAGGGGCAGTACCTGTTCACGGTGCTGTCCTTCAAGTCCTTCACGCTGCTCGGGTACAAGGTCAAGAACGCCTCGGGCGGCCAGGAACCCAGTCCCGGGTGGAAGGGGACGCCCTGCGCGAAGAGCGCCAAGCGGTCCTGCCTGTACGGCACCTTCGCACCCGCAGTCGTGGGTGGAGGCATCGGTGGCGGACCGGATCTGGGCGTCCGAGCCGTGTCGCTGCTGCCGTGACTCCTACCGATGGCGAACCGAGATCTGATCACGAGAGGACCCCGACATGAAGAGGCCCCTGATTCCCGTCATCCTCACGATCCTGCTGGCTGTCGTCGCGGGAACGGCCGTGTTCCTGTACGTCGCGGGCGTTGACGACCGCGCTCTCGCCGACCAGCAGGCAGCACGTGTGCTGGTGACGGACGAGATGGTGGAGCGCGGTACGACGCTTGCGGACGCGCGCGCGGCAGGCCTTGTGCGTGAGGCTGAAGTCGCAGCTGACCTGGTTCCGGTGGGTGCCCTCGAGGCCGTCGATCCCGCCGCATCATCGCTCGTGTTCCTCGCCGACATGCCTGCGGGTCAGACGGTCCTCCAGGCCTCCGTCGGAACAGGGGTCGAGGACGAGCCGGCCATCGAGGTCCCCGAAGGCCAGATGGCTGTGTCCGTTCTCCTGGAGGACCCGGCCAAGGTGGGGGCCTTCCTCCGACCGGGGTCCCGGGTGGCGATCTTCAACACGTTCGCCGTCCCGCGAAGCGGCGAGGGTGGGGACGTCATCTTCGAGACGAGACCCCTGCTGGACGACGTGACCGTCCTGGCTGTCGGCGCGGTCACGCGCTCGGGTGCCGAGGAGGCCACCGAGGAGGCCTGGCAGGCCCAACTGGTGACGGTCGCGGTCACCCAGGGGCAGGCGGAGCGCCTGGTCCACGCGACGCGCACGGGCGCCCTGCATTTCGCCCTGCTGGGTCGAGAGGCAACGGTCACGACATCCGAGGGCGTCAGCGATATCACGCTCTTCCCGTAAGCGTCAGATCAGCGAGAAGACCCGAACAAGGTGAGGAGCAGGCCATGGCCGTAGTCCTGGGAGATCTCAGTCGTGACGCGGAGCGCTTCCGGCTCGCACTGTCGGAGGGTGTCACGGTCGTCGACACGCTTCAGTCCCTCGTGGCAGCAGTGGAGGAGCGGCCGGAGGAGGAGCTCGTCATCATCGGTGCTGATGCACCGCTGACGGTCGCGACTGACGTGGCAGAGCGCTACCGCCTGGAACGCCCGACTCTGGGGGTCATCCTCCTTCGTCGCCGTGTCGAGGTTCAGGCGATGACCGAGGCCATCCGTGCGGGGATTCGCGAGGTCGTCACCGCTGATGATGTCGAGGCCCTCGTGCAGGCCTGTTCGCGGTCCCTCGCCGTCTCTCGACAGCTCCGGAACCAGGGGTCGCGCACCCTCGAGTCGCGACGTGGTCGGGTCGTGCTGGTCTTCGGTGCCAAGGGGGGTAGTGGGAAGACGGTGGTGGCTACCAACCTCGCCGTCGCCCTCGCGAGTCACGATGCTGGCCGTGTCTGCCTCGTGGACCTGAACCTCGGATCCGGGGATGTGGGCATCGCGATGCAGGTGGAGCCCCTCCGCACGATCAGCGACGCGCTGGGCATGCAGGGAGGGCTGGATCGAGATGGCGTGAGGAGCCTGGTCACTCCGGCCGGGGATCGCCTCGACCTGCTCCTCGCGCCACGCCAGCCGGCCGACGCGGAGTTCGTGACGACTCAGCT
>CAZQXO010000001.1:27660-124485 GCA_964597445.1 uncultured Bifidobacteriaceae bacterium
GAGTGGGACTCTCAGCTCAGGACATCGAGCAGGTGATCGGCCAGACGATCGAGGTGCGCCTGCCCTCCAGTCGGGATGTCCCATCGTCGATCAACCGCGGTGTCCCGCTCGTCCGAGGCAATGCGCGACACCCGTTCAGCCGCGCCATCAGCGATCTCGCGAAGCGAGAGGTTCGGCAGCGGGGTGAGGCGTCGGCGTCTGTGCCCGCCGGCTCCACGAGTGCTCGAGTCCACGAGATGCAGGGTCACGGCTCATGAGTGCGTGCGACCGGAGGGAGGCGTGATGGGGCTGGCCGAGCGTCTGGGACAGGCGTCGATTGGAGGGGTTGACGGGGATCGATCATCCGGGACGAGCCTCGATCGTGGGAGTCCTGCGGATCAGGGCGCTCTCAAGCGCGAGGTGCAGCAATGGCTCGTCGATTCGATCGGCCAGGACCTGTACATCGGTCAGGTGGCTCCTGAACGACTCGAGCCTCTCGTCTTCGAGGGCATACAAGAGATCCTCGCGCGCAATCCGCGTCCGCTGACGGGCAGTGACCGTGCGCGACTCGTGCAGGAGGTCATCGACGACGTTCTCGGGAATGGCCCGCTGGAGCCGCTCCTCCGGGATGCGGACGTCACGGAGATCATGGTGAACAGGTTCGACTCGATCTATGTCGAGAGAGCCGGACGCATCCACCCCACGGCGCTGCGCTTCGATGATGAGGATCATCTCCGCCAGACCATCGACCGGATCGTCTCCCGTGTCGGTCGACGCGTCGATGAGGCGAGCCCGATGGTGGATGCTCGACTCCCCGACGGCAGTCGCGTCAACGCGGTGATCCCCCCCATCGCCATCGACGGTTCGTCGCTGACCATTCGAAAGTTCGCCAAGGATCCCTTCGACTCGGCGGATCTGATCAGCATGGGAACCCTCACGCGCCCGGCCGTGGACTTCCTGCGGGGCTGCATCAGAGGACGGGTCAACATCCTCATCAGCGGCGGGACGGGATCGGGGAAGACGACAACCCTCAATGTCCTGAGCTCGTTCATTCCCGCTGATGAGCGGATCGTGACGATCGAGGACGCCGCAGAGCTCCAGTTGCTGCAGCCTCACGTCGTCCGCCTCGAGTCGCGTCCGCCCAATGTCGAGGGCGCCGGGCGCATCACGATCCGAGATCTGGTCCGGAACTCGCTGCGGATGAGGCCTGACCGCATCATCGTGGGTGAGGTCAGGGATGCGGCGGCTCTCGACATGCTGCAGGCCATGAACACGGGGCATGACGGATCCCTGTCCACTGTCCACGCGAACAGTCCGCGGGATGCGCTCTCGCGCATCGAGACCATGGTCCTCATGGCCAGCATGGATCTTCCCGTGCGCGTCATCCGGGAGCAGATCGCCAGTGCCATGAACCTCGTCATTCATCAGGCGAGACTCCGTGACGGGAGCCGTCATGTGGTCCAGATTGCCGAGATCGTGGGGCGCGACGGCGACACCGTCCTCATGCAGGACATCTTCGCCTTCAACTATGCGTCGAACGGTCGCCCGGGTGCCCTCGGACGCCTCGTGGCCACGGGGATCGTCCCCCAGTTCGCAGGCACACTGACGGATCGGGGCGTCGATCTCTCGCTCGATCTCTTCACCGGATCGAGCCCCGGATGAGGTGGCATCGATGAGTGCGTCCACCACGGCCCTTCGCAGACCCGGCCTCATCGCGCTCGCGTCAGTCCTGCTCGCGTCGGTCGTGTCGGTGCCCGCCCTCGGGCAGGAGGTGGAGGGGGCGCGGGTGGTCCGTGTCGATGATCGGCAGGTCACCGTCTCGGTGCCGCAGCCTGAGCGGGATCGGCTGCGGAGCCCTTCCTCGCTGACCGCCTACCTCGAGGTCGAGGGGCGTCAGATTCCCGCAGAGGTGACGCCACCTCGGACCGATGCACGACGTCAGGTGAGCGTCCTCGTGCTCGATGCGAGTGGATCCATGTCCGGGGAACCCATGCGTCAGGCCCGAGAGGCGGCATCGACCTACCTGGAGTCTCTCCCCGCCGATGTCGAGGTGGGCCTCGTGACGTTTGCCGACGCTCCCCGCGTGGAGGCACGTATCGGATCCAGTGATGCTCGGCTGCGCGAGGCGTTGGATCGAGTGGCGCCCCAGGGCGACACGAGTCTGTACGACGGAGTCCGCGCAGGCGTCGAACTCGTCCCGTCGGGTGCCGAGGCGCGGTTGCTGGTTCTGACGGACGGCGAGGACACATCCAGCTCGGCCACGCTCGACGAGGCGGTGGAGGCGACCCAGGATGCCCAGGTGGCCACGGATGTCGTCCTGCTCGGTCCCGATGCTGGTCGGCGTGCGATGGCGCAGAGACTGGCGGCATCGGGACGGGTGACGTCAGCGACGGATGCCGACAGCCTGACGCGCAGCTTCGTGGACGCTGCGAAGGCGCTGGGTCCCCGGTACACCGTGGTCGCACGCATTCCGGAGGCGATCGATGCCGCAGGCCGACAAGCGAGGGTGATCGTCGACTCCGAAGGCTCGCAGGTGAGCGCCACGGTCGTGCTGCCAGAGGTCTCCTCCCTCTCCCGGATGAGCTCGGAGGCCTCGATTGGCGGACCGTCGGAGGGCGCCGCGCTCCCCACTGATGATGAGGGTGACGTGGTCACGTCAGCGGTCGAGGTGGCATCCGCGTCAGGGTGGATGGCCGCCATCGCGGCCATCGCCGTGATGGCGCTCGTCCTCGCGCTCGCATGGTCAGGATGGGAGCTTCGAGCCGAGTCACGCCGTCGACGACGCATGGGCCAGGTCCTGGCCTACGGGACTGGGGGGCGCGACCACGGTGGGGCATCGATGTCGCAAGGGCCCGTCATGTCTCGTGTCACGCAGATCGAGGATCGACTCCTCGCCTCCGCACTGGGGCGCGGACTTCGGACGCGGCTCGAGGCCGCGGAGCTGCCCCTGTCGCCGCTGGCATGGCTCGCTCTCCTGGTGGCAGGTGCGGCACTCGTGACCGCGGCGATAGGGGCGCTCCTCGACGTGCCATGGATCGCATTGGTGCTGGGACTCACGCTCGTCCCGTTGGCCTTTGTCGGCGCTCTCCGTTGGCGCGTGGGCCGTCGGCAGCGGGAGTTCTCGGACGAGCTACCGGAATTCCTCCTCCTGCTCTCCAGCGCGCTGCGGGCTGGGCTGTCCTTCATCCAGGCCCTGGCTTCGGCAGCGGAGCAGCAACGCGGCCAGGTGGGTAGACAGATCCGTCGTGCCCTGGCGGAGGCTCAGTTGAGTGGGAGTCTGGACGAGGCACTGATGTCCTGTGCCCATCGCATGGGGAGCGAGGATCTCCGCTGGGCGGTGACCGCTCTCTCCGTGCAGAGGGAAGTGGGAGGGAACCTGTCGGTCATCCTCGACAACACGGCCGCGACCATCAAGGCGCGGCAGGCGCTCGGCCGCGAGGTTCGTGCCCTCTCGGCCGAGGGACGTCTCTCGGCGTACGTGCTCATCGCCCTTCCCGTCGGGGTGTTCGGATTCCTTGTGCTCTTCCGGCGCGAGTACATCTCGCAACTGTGGAGTCACCCCCTGGGCATCACGATGCTGATCGCGCTCGTCTTGCTCATGACGGTGGGATGGGTGTGGATGCGCGCGGTCGTGAGGATTCGAGTCTGATGAGTGACGTGATGCTGCCCTTGGTGGCGGGCCTTGCGGTGACCGCGGGTCTGGTCGTCATGAGCCTGTCGATCCTGTCCTTCCGCCAGCAGGCTGGTGTGAGGCGCTCTCTGGCCCTCGTCGTGCGCACCACGCAGCCTGTCGGCGGGGGAGGTGCGCTCCTGCCGACTCCACCCGAGGGCTGGGGCCGTGCGCTCCTCGACTCCTGCGGCCGGGCTCTCGTGCTCCCTGCCAACCGACGGTGGGTCCGTCGTCAGCTGACGAGAGCGGGTCGACTGGGAGCCGATGATCTCCGCCGGGTGCTGGACGAGAAGCTCGCGCTGAGCCTGCTCGGGCTCCTCGTGGGGGTCCTCGGCGTACTGGCGCTGGGGGGAGCCGGCTGGGTGCTCCTCGTGGTGACCACCCTCGTCGGGTACTTCCTCCCGGACCTGCTGGCCTTCAACGCGGGCCTGAAGCGCACAGAGGACATCCGGACGTCCCTGCCCGACGCTCTGGACCTGCTCGATCTGTGCGTCGAGTCAGGCCTGAGCCTGCAGGCGGCCATGGCCAAGGTCGCGGAGGTTCAGCAGGGACCCGTGGCCGAGGAATGCGCCCGGGTGCTGCAGGAGATGAGGCTCGGCGTCTCCAGGAAGGACGCCCTGAACGCGCTCGTCGACCGGTCGACGCAGAATGACCTGAGGCAGTTGGTCGCAGCGATCCTGCAGGCCGAGTCCCTCGGCATCCCCGTCGCGGGAGTCCTGCGGGAACAGGCACGCGAGATGCGGGCCCGACGCAGCGTTCGCGCACGTGAGGCCGCCCAGAAGGTGCCCGTGAAGATCCTCGCACCCCTCATGCTGTGCTTCCTCCCGGGCCTGTTCATCATCATCCTCGGTCCGGCGGCCATCACGGTCGTGCAGTGGTTGACGGCCCGGTGACCGTGTGGCGATTCGCGGAGACGGAGGCACCTCTGGATAGGTTTCGGATGTGCCAGCCAAGAAGTCCGACGCAGCCTCGTCGGGATACTCGGCGAAGGACCTCTCCGTTCTCGAGGGCCTCGACGCCGTCCGCAAGCGACCGGGGATGTACATCGGGTCCAACGACGCTCGAGGGCTCATGCACTGCCTCTGGGAGATCCTCGACAACTCCGTCGACGAGGCGATCGCCGGGTACTGCTCGAGCATCTCCGTCACGCTCCACCCCGACGGCTCCGTGGAGGTGGCCGACAACGGGCGCGGTATCCCGGTCGACGTGGAGCCGAAGACGAAGCTGACGGGTGTCGAGGTCGTCCTGACGAAGCTCCATGCTGGCGGGAAGTTCGGCGGCGGGTCGTACAACGCCAGTGGCGGACTGCACGGCGTGGGTGCGTCGGTCGTGAACGCCCTCTCGTCGCGTCTGGACGTCGAGGTCGATCGGTCGGCCAAGGTGCACACGATGTCCTTCCGCCGGGGGGTCCCGGGCCTCTTCGACGGCGAGGGTCCGGATGCTGGCTTCACCCGACGGGGCGGCCTCCAGATCACGGGGAAGTGCCCCCGCACGCGCACGGGTACACGCGTCCGCTGGTGGGCCGATCGCCAGGTGTTCACGAAGGACGCGGAGTACGACCGGGAAGCACTGGCCGAGCGCGCGAGGCAGACCACCTTCCTCGTGCCCGGGCTGGTCATCTCCCTGCGTGATCAACGTGATCCGGGGGATGTGTGGGAGGAGGTGTTCCAGCACAAGGGAGGCATTTCCGAGTACGTCCAGTACCTGTCCTCCGGGGAGTCCGTGACGCCCGTCATCCGATTGACGGGTGAGGGCCACTTCTCGGAGACCGTCCCGGTTCTGGACGCCAAGGGCCACATGAGCCCGCAGGAGGTGCAGAGGGATCTCGGTGTCGACATCGCTCTCGTCTGGGACACCGGCTACGAGACCACCGTTCGATCCTTCGTGAACGTCATCGCCACTCCCAAGGGCGGCACGCACGTGGCGGGCTTCGAGCGATCGCTCGTCAAGGTCATCAATGACCAGCTTCGGGCGGCCAAGGTGCTCAAGCCCAGCGAGGACAACATCACGAAGGATGACGCGGTCGAGGGGCTGACAGCCGTGGTGACCGTGCGCGTCGCCGAGCCTCAGTTCGAGGGACAGACGAAGGAGATCCTCGGCACCCCTGCTGCGAGCCGCATCGTGGCGAACGTGGTCACCAAGGAGCTTGCGCGCTGGTTCACGTCTCCACCACGAGGTGACAAGGGGGCGACCAAGGCCCTCTTGGAGAAGTCGGCGAATGCGATGCGAGCCCGAGTCGCGGCCCGGGCTCACCGGGACACCCAGCGACGCAAGACCGCACTGGAGACGTCAGCACTGCCGGCGAAGCTCGTGGACTGCCGCAGCGACGATGTCGAGCGCACCGAGCTGTTCATCGTCGAGGGTGACAGCGCCCTGGGCACGGCGAAGTCGGCCCGGAACTCCGACTTCCAGGCTCTTCTGCCCATCCGGGGCAAGATCCTCAACGTCCAGAAGTCCTCGCTGTCGGACATGCTCAAGAACACCGAGTGCGCCTCGATCATCCAGGTCATCGGGGCAGGATCCGGTCGCACGTTCGACATCGTGTCCGCTCGATACGGCAAGGTCATTCTCATGTCGGATGCCGACGTCGATGGAGCGCACATCCGCTGCCTCCTTCTCACGCTGATCCACCGCTACATGCGACCGCTTCTCGACGAAGGCCGGGTGTTTGCGGCTGTGCCGCCCCTGCACCGGATCGAGATCGTCAATGCAGGTTCGAAGCCGAACGAGGTCGTCTACACCTACTCCGATGCGGAGATGCACTCTGTGGTGAAGGACGCGGAGAAGCGCGGCAAGCGGGTCAAGGATCCGGTCCAGCGCTATAAGGGGCTGGGGGAGATGGATGCCGTCCAGTTGCGCGAGACGACCATGGATCCGGCACACCGCACCCTGCGGCGCATCACGATGACGGACGTTGAGGCCGCTGCGTCGGTCTTCGATCTCCTCATGGGCAGCGAGGTCGCACCCCGGCGCGAATTCATCGTGGAGGGTGCGGCTGGCCTCGACCGGGATCGCATCGACGCCTGAGGTCGATCAGGCGACAGCGCCGGCAGGATGCGTGTCAAGCCCCGCTGAGCGTCGAAGACCACTTCCGCCCGTCAGGGCGAGGACGATGACGAAGAGGGCAGCACCGACAAGGACGATCATGGTCCCGGAGGGCACCCCGGCGAAGTAGCTGAGATACATGCCCACCACGCCGCAACCCGCGCCTATGCCCGTGCTGAGGATCAGCATCCTACTGAAGGAGTCCGTGAGCATGCGGGCGACCACGGCCGGGATGACAAGCATGGCTGCCACCAGGGTCACACCGATGACGGTGAGCGTAGCGAGGATCGCGAGTGAGAGCACGACCATCAGGAGGGCCTCCTGGCGCCGGACGTTCACACCGGACACCTCGGCGACCTCGGGGTCGAACGTCGCGAACAGGAGTCCCCGATAGTTCAGGAGGACGAAGGCGACAGCCACGAGTGTCACGAGCACCAGGCCGACGATCTGCTGTGTCGTGATTCCGAGGATGGAGCCGAACAGGGCATTCTCGAAGGCGGGGCCGCTCGTGCCGAACTTGGCGAAGAGGGCGACGCCCAGAGCGAATGACGCGGTGGTGATCACACCGATGGCGGCATCGGCGCCAATGCGGGTGCGACGGGTGACGCCGTTGATCGCGAGTGCGGAGGCGATGCCCCACAGGGCTGCGCCCACAGCATAGAACTGCGCAGCGAAGAGCTGCACGGCCGCGAACCCGCCGAAGATGGAGTGCGAGAGCCCGTGGCCGATGTAGCTCATGCCCCGCAGGACGATGTAGACACCGATGAATCCGAGGAGAGCACCGGACACGGTGGCAACGAAGAGTCCCTTCTGGAAGAAGGCGAATTCGAGGGGAGCCCAGAGCGTCTCGAACATCATGCTCCTCGGGCGCGACGGAGGGGGCTGGAGTCATCGACGATGATCCTCATGCCCAGATGCTCGAGCACGTCCATCCGCGCCCCGAAAGTCTGCTCGAGCACCGGAGGCGTGAGCACGTCAGCGGGCGCACCCTCCCCGATGATCCGGTGGTTCACGCAGACGAGGTGGGGCAGGTGCGCTGCCATGCCGTTCAGGTCGTGCGTGGTGAGGACGATGGCGATGCCGTCCTCATGGAGGTCGGCGAGCAGGTGCAGCATGTCGTGGCGGGTGGAGATGTCGACGCCGCTGGTGGGCTCGTCGAGGAGGAGGAGCTGGGGCTCCCGCAGCAGCGCCCGGGCCAGGAACATGCGCTGCTGCTGACCTCCGCTGAGATCACGAATGTGCCGGTCAGCGAGGTTCTCGATGTTCAGGCGAGCCAGGACAGCGGACACGGCATCGCGCTCCTCCTGGGTGGCGCCGGGCAGGCGTCGTCGGCTGGGACGGGCCATGAGCACGCACTCCGAGACGGTCACCGGGAAGTTCCAGTTGATCGTCTCGAGCTGCGGGACATAGGCGACGCGCACCTGCGGACGGATCTCGACGCGTCCCGCCGTGGGTCGAAGCGTGCCGAGAAGGACCTTCAGAAGCGTGGTCTTGCCTGAGCCTGACGGCCCCACGATGCCCGTGAACTGGTCCTCGCGGATGCTGAAGTCGATGCCCTGGAGGACGACGTGGTGTCCGTAGGCGGCCTGGACACCATCGAGGCTGACGAGAACGGGACTGACGCCCGCATCTGTCACTGGGGGTAGACCGCCGTGTCGGAGACGCTGGGAGCCACCTGGAGCGCCTCGAGGGCCGCAGGGTTGCCACCGAGCCCGCGGATCATCGTGGCGTAGTTCGACTTCATCAGTCCCAGCCAGGAGTGATCGGGCTCACCGGGGGCACCCGGAAGATCATCGTCCCGGAGCGAGTCCACGTAGCGGACGCCGGCCTCCTTGCCGATGACCTCGAGGACCGGGGAGGGGAACACCTCGGAGCCGAAGATGGTGGGCACCCCCTCGGCCTTGACCTGCTCAATCAGGGCAGCGATCTCCGCGGGGGAGGGCTCGGCGAAGTCGTTGGGCTGGATGGCCCCGACCACCTCCCAGCCGAAGTTGTCCGCGAAGTAGGCGTAGGCGTCGTGGTACGTGACCAGCTTGAGCTGCCCCTCCGGGACGGTCTTCTGGTCGGTCCGGATCGCGTCGGCGAGAGCGTTCGCCTGCTCCTCGAAGGCCCGGAAGTTGGCCTCGTAGTAGTCGGCTCCCTCAGGATCGAGGGCGGTCAGTTCATCCCGGATGAGCGCCGCGTACTCGATGGCGTAGAGGGGATCCGTCCACAGGTGGGGGTTGGGCTTGCCCTCCTCCTTGGGGAAGGAGAAGTCGTAGATGTACTCCGACTCGGGCAGGACGGTGGTGCCGAGCTCGACCAGCTTGGCGTCGGGAGACATGTTCGCCTCGGCCAGCGCGAGGGTGGGATCCTCGAGCTTGAGGCCGTTGATGAAGATGAGGTCGGCCGTGCTGAGGAGCTCGGCTGTCTGGGGCTCGGGCTCGAAGGTGTGGCTGTTCGTGCCCTCCGGGACGATTCCCTCGATGCGCACCCGGTCGCCGCCGACGGAGGCGGCGATCGAGGTGATCGGCGAGACGGTGGTCGCGATGAGGGGACGCTCGTCCGAGGCCGTGTCCTCGCCTCCGCAGGCCGTGACGGCGATCACGGGGCTGACCGTCAGGAGAAGTGTCGCGAGGGCTCGGCGGGATCTCATGGGCGGGAATCTATTGCCCAATTCTTCTACTTGCAAATATTTGGCGATAGGTCCGCGGCGGGTCACGACGAGGGGTGGTTCCCAGTAGCCTCCCGGAGTGCCCCTGAGCCGTACTGCCGTCACCCAGCCCTTCCCGGGTGCCGTCTTCGAGGATGTCCTCGGCGCCAACGCCGACTACGTGCGGGATCACGTCGACACGGGCCTGAGCGGCTGGGCCCAACGGGGGCTCGCCGTCATCACGTGCATGGACTCCCGCATCGACCCGCTCGCCGTGGTCGGCATGCAGCCAGGGGACGTCAAGATCCTTCGCAATGCCGGGGCCCGCGTGACCGACGACGTCCTGCGCACGCTGGTCCTCGCGACCTACCTCCTCGGGGTCCGACGGGTTCTCGTGATGCCACACACGGACTGCAAGATGGCCAGCGGAGAGGAGGCGGACATCCACCAGGCCATCCTCGAGAAGTCCGGGGTGGACACCCGCAGCATCGAGATCCGAACGGTGAGCGACCAGCGGAGCGCTCTCATCACGGATGTCACGAGGATTCGCACCTACCCCCTGCTCCCCGACGATCTCGTGGCCGGGGGGGCGATTCTCGACATCCGCACCGGACGACTGGACCCGCAGCAGGCCTGACACGTCCGATTTGCCCCGAGTGGAGCGGTGGAGAACACTGCTGCCATGGGCCTCGCGGGGGTGGAGATGCGCCGAGCGCGCCTGCGCTTCGGGCTCCTGACCCTCGCGGTGTCCCTACTGGTCTTCCTGATCCTGCTGCTGACCACGCTGTCCAACGCCCTGATCTCCTCGCTCGTGGGTGCTCTCGAGGGGCTGGAGACGGAGGGCATCGTGTTCTCGGTCGCCTCCCAGGACAACATCGCTGCGAGCCGCATGGCTCCCGAGACGGTGGACCTGGTCGCCGCGGTCGCGGGGGTCGGAAGCGCCTCCGGTGTGGGCACGTTCACCACGAATGCGAGTCTCCCCGCGGGAGAGGGGGAGCTCCAGGTCTTCGGCTTCACCCCCGGAGCGCCGGGGGAGCCCACGGGTCTCGTCTCGGGCAGGCTGCCGGAGACGGCGACCGAGGTGGCGCTCGACGGTGATGCCGAGCTGGGCTCGGCGATCACCATCGGTGAGTCCCGCCTCACCGTCGTCGGTCTCCTGCGCGAGGCCCAGTTCAATGCGCTCCCGACCGCCTACCTGACCATTCCGGCGTACGACACGATCGTCACGGAGCTGAACCCGGGGCTGCCCTTCGTGCCCATCAACGCCGTGGCCTTCACTGTCTCGGAGGATGCGGATCTGGAGTCGGTCGTGTCGCAGATCTCCGCGGCCGTGCCCGGGGTCCGGGCCTACACCCAGGCGGAGGCCGTGGCGGCGATTCCCGGCATCGACTCGATCTCCCAGAGCTTCGGCATCCTCGTCGGCCTGACCTTCATCATCGGCATCGTCGTGATCGGGTTCTTCTTCCTCATTCTCACGGTCCAGAAGATGCGCACCTTCACGCTGCTGCGCGCCATCGGGGCCTCGACGGGCAGCCTCTCGAGAACGGTGGCCCTCCAGATCACCATCGTGGTGCTGCTGGCCTCGGCCGTCGCCCTCGTCTTGACCACGCTGGCGCTGCGCGGCATCAACACGGGCATCCCCGTCTCCCTGGATGCTCAGACGGTGATCACCACGGTCCTCGCGGTCCTGGCCTTCTCGCTCCTGGCCGGGCTGCTCAGTATCCGCCGCATCGCCCGAATCGATCCCGCGGCTGCCGTGGGAAGCCGCTGATGCTGGCCATCCGTGAGTTCCAGCGGGGTCTGGGACGCTTCTCCGCCATCGTCTCGGCTCTGGGCCTGCTGGTGTTCCTCGTCCTGATCCTCGGTGCGCTCGCGGATGGCCTGTTCTACGGGTCCACGGGTGCCGTGCGTTCCACAAGTGCCACGGCCTACGCCTTCGACGATGAGGCGGAGGGCTCGCTGGTCCGGTCGCGGCTCACGACCCCCGACGTCGACCGACTGGCGAAGGCACCCGGGGTGGAGTCGGCGGGCCCCGTCGGCGTGCTGCTCACCGGGGGAGAGGGGCCAGACGGGGAGGTGAGCCTCGCGGTCTTCGGAATCGACATGGGCTCGGCCGGGACCCCGACCTCCCTGATCCAGGGCCGCATGCCCGATCCCGGGGAGCCTGGCGTCGCAGCGGCCGATGAGCGACTTCGGGATCAGGGGGTCGACATCGGGTCGACCGTCAGCGTGGGGGGTGTCCCGGCGGAGGTCGTCGGCATCGTCAGTGACGCGTCCTACCAACTCCAGCCCAGCCTCTGGACCAGCCTTCCCACCTGGCGGGAGATGAGGGACGCTGTCCGACCGGAACTGCGTGGGCAGCCGGACGGGATCAATGCCGTGGCGCTCGTGACGGCCCCGGACGCCTCCCTCGCATCCATCCAGGAGGCCGTGGGCGGCATCACGGTCCTGTCGGCCGAGGCGACGGGACTGGCGATCCCGGGTGTGGAGCAGCAGTCGTCGACCTTGAACTCCATCATCTACACGACCCTGGCCGTCGCCGCCCTCGTGGTGGCGCTGTTCTTCGCGCTGCTCGTGCTCGAGAAGCGCGAGCTCTTCGCGGCCCTCAAGGCCCTCGGTGCGTCGACGTCCCGACTGGGTGCAGGTGTGATCCTGCAGGCGGCCGTGGCGTCCGTGCTGGGGGTCGTCCTCGGAACGGTCGTGGCTCGCCTCTTCGGGCTGATCATCCCCGCCCAGGTTCCGACCCTGTTCCGGACTGACACTCTCGTCACGATCGGTGTCTTCACCATCGTCGCAGGGATCGTCGGTGCACTGTTCTCCCTACGCCGGATCGCCCGCATCGATCCGGCAACCGCCATCGGAGGTGTGCTGTGAGCCAGGATCCAGTCGTCGAGGCGACCGGCTCGGTGCCAGACGGCCCAGGGCCCTCCCCTCGGATGGACGCCGCCTCGCACGCCGGGGCGCTCCTCCGCGTCGCCGACGTGCGCAAGGTGTACGGCGAGGGTCACACCGAGGTGGTGGCCGTTGCCGATGCCACGATGGCCGTCGATCAGGGAGAGTTCGTCGCCCTCCTCGGCCCCTCGGGTTCGGGAAAGACGACCCTCATCTCCATCATCGGCGGCCTTCTCGGTGCGTCCTCCGGGACCGTGCACCTGGGAGACGTCGATGTGACGGCCATGAGCAGGAGCGAGCTCACGCGTTTCCGGGCCGAGCGGGTCGGCTTCGTCTTCCAGTCCGCGAACCTCGTGCCCTTCCTGACGGCGCGCGAGAACCTGCTCTACGTCGCCGGGCTCGTCAAGGGGGGTTCGCGCGCCCAGTCACGTGCACGGGCGGACCAGCTGCTCGAGGAACTGGGCCTGGCGGACCGAGCCGGCAACCTGCCCGAGCAGCTGTCGGGCGGCGAGCGCCAGAGGGTCGCGATCGGGCGCGCCCTGATGAATGATCCGGATCTTGTCCTAGTGGACGAGCCGACGGCAGCCCTCGACACCGCCATGGGCAGGCAGGTCGTGGAGCTGCTGCGGCGCGAGATCAAGTCCCGGGGAAAGACGGGAATCATGGTGACGCATGACCTCCGCATGGTCGAGTACACCGACCGCGTCTTCGAGATCCTCGACGGACAGCTCACCCACGTGGAGGCCCCGAGCGCCCTGGGTCACTGACGTCCCGTCAGGACACAGGCCCCCGACGGGCCTGCTCGAGCAGCGTCTCGCGCAGGGTCATCGCGGGAGCCGCAGGAGGAAGGTCGACCTCGACCCAGCCCGCCTCGGTGACCTCAATAGCGTAGGTGGGGACTCGCACGTCAGGCCGTCCGACCCGAGCACCGTCCGTCACGCGGAATCGCCAGAGGTGCGCCGGGCATGTGACGCATCCGTCACGCAGGAGGCCCGCGCTGAGCGAGGCGCCGTTGTGCGGGCAGACATCATCGATGGCATGGATGGTGCCCTCGACTCGGGTGATCAGGAGTGCCCGACCCTCCACCTCGACGCGGCACATGCCGGTCATCGGGATGTCATCCTGATGGATGACCGCATGGCGCACCATGGGTGATCAGGCGTCAGGACGCAGGACCGACATGGGCACCCCGCCGATGGCCCAGTCGTCCTTGCTCACCTCGTAGATGGCCACCCGGATGCGTTCGGGGTCGCCACCGAGGGATTCCGCGGTCGCCTCGGTGAGGCGACGCATCAACTCGTGCTTCTGGTCGGCGGTGCGGCCTTCGAGCATCGTGATCTGGATGAAGGGCATGTCTCTCCCAGGATGAGGTGGTCGGTTGCCGGATCGATCGTCAGCGGCAGGCGAGCTCGACGGTACCGAGTCGGTCGAATCGCGCGACGACCGTGTCGCCAGGTGCGACGGCGATGGCCTCCGTCAGGGCTCCGGCCATGACCACCTGCCCCGCTCGAAGGCCACGCCCCCGGGCAGCGAGCTGGCGGACCATCCACGCCACGCTCGCCGCAGGATGTCCCATGACGGCGGCGCCCGCAGCAGTCGAGAGGAGCACGCCGTTCTTCTCGAAGGTGCACCCCACGAGGCGGAGGTCTATGCCGGCGGGATCTGTGCCGCAGCCTCCAAGTGTGTAGGCAGCGCAGGAGGAGTTGTCGGCGATGACATCGGTGAAGGTGAAGGCGTATCCCGAGTAGCGGGAATCGAGAACGTCGATGGCCGGGAACACCAGTGCCGTGGCGTCGAGCACATGGGCCGCCGTGACATGGACACCCTCGAGGTCCGATCGGAGCAGAAAGGCGATCTCAGGCTCGCATCGGGGCTGGATGAACCTGCCGCACACGAGAGGCTCGCCCGTGTCGATCTGCATGTCGTCGGTCAGGAAGCCGTACAGGGGGCGGTCGACCTTCATCTGCTGCTGCTTGGCGCGGCTGGTGAGGCCGAGCTTCGCTCCGACGACCACGGCTCCTTGCGCGATCCGGGCAGCGACCACAGCGTCCTGGATCTCGTAGGCGGTATCGAAGTCGAGGTCGGGATGGCGGTCCGTCAGGGCGGCGACACCGGTCCGGGTGCGGGCGGCCTCAATGAGGATCCCAGCGAGGTCGTCCTTGGGCAATGAGGTCATGACTGATCTCCGGTCCTGCTCTCCTGGGCAGCATGCTTCGCCGCCAGCTCCAGTGCGACGTCGATGATCATGTCCTCCTGGCCACCCACGACCTGGCGCCGACCCAGTTCGAGCAGGATCTCCGACTGTGGCACGCCGTAGCGCTCAGCGGCACGCTCCGCGTGAAGCAGGAACGAGCCGTACACACCGGCGTAGCCCAGAATGAGCCCGGCCCGATCGATTACCTGCTGTCGGGGCATCAGAGGTCGGACGACCTCCTCGGCGAGATCCATCAGGGCGAGGGGGTCCACGCCCGTCTCGATGCCGTACTTCGTGGAGACCGCGGCCAGGATCTCGGTGGGGCAGTTGCCTGCACCGGCTCCGAGTCCGGCAGAGGTTCCGTCGAGGTTCTTGGCTCCCTCCTCGTAGGCGGCGATCGAGTTGGCGACCGCCATCGACAGGTTGTTGTGGGCGTGGACACCGACGGGCACCTCGAGCGCTTCCACGAGGGCGTTGACGCGCCGTCGAACGTCGTCCGTGGTCATCGCACCAGCCGAGTCCGCGATGTAGATGGTGTCGGCGCCGTACGCCTGCATGAGGAGTGCCTGCTCGACGAGGCCTTCGGGGGAGTTCATGTGCGCCATCATCAGGAAGCCGATGGCCTCCATGCCGAGGGACTTGGCCACCTTGATGTGCTGTTCGGTGATGTCGGCCTCCGTGCAGTGCACGGCGATGCGGGCGACCTCTACGCCGAGTTCGTTCACCTCGCGGAGGTCGTCGGCGAGGCCGATTCCGGGAAGCAGCAGACAGGCGATCTTGGCGCGGTTAGCGGCCTCGCAAGCTCGTGCGATGAGTTCCTTCTCGGGCACCGCGCTGAAGCCGTAGTTGAAGCTCGAGCCCCCGAGACCATCTCCATGGGCGATCTCGATGACCTGGACACCGGCCGCATCCAGCCCGCGCACGATGGAGACGACGTCATCCGCGTAGTACTGGTGGCTGATGGCATGAGACCCATCCCTCAGTGTTGAGTCGATGAGCCGGAAGTCGGTCGTGCTCACGTCATGCACCTGCCTTCATGGATGACTGATGATGGGCGAGGGCCTCACCGACGCGCTGGGCTGCGGCGGTCATGATGTCGAGGTTTCCCGCGTAGGGAGGCAGGTAGTCGCCAGCGCCCTCGACCTCCAGCAGGATGACGGCCCGATGGGGGACGACGCCCCCGGGAGTCTGGTACGGCCCCTCCTCGATCACGGGAGGGTTCTTCAGTCGGTAGCCCGGAACGTACTGCTGGACGTCCCGCTCCATGTCGCGGATCGAATCCAGCACCGCGTCATGGTCTGTGCCCTCGGGTAGCCCTGCGAAGACCGTGTTGCGCATCATGATGGGCGGCTCGGCCGGATTCAGGATGATGATGGCCTTGCTGGTGTCCGCTCCGCCGATCTCGCGCAGTGCCGTGCTGGTGGTCTTGGTGAACTCGTCGATGTTCTGGCGCGTGCCCGGACCTGCTGAGCGCGAGGAGACGGTGGACACCATCTCCGCATACGGGAGTGAGTCCACCACCCGTCTCACGGCGTAGACCATCGGAGTCGTGGCCTGGCCACCGCAGGTGACCATGTTGATGTTGCGAGCCTCGAGGTGCTCCGTGAGGTTGACTGCAGCGATCACCTTGGGTCCGATCGCGGCCGGGGTGAGGTCGACCGCGATGATCCCGGCATCGTCGTAGTCCTGCGCGTGGGCCTTGTGGACGTAGGCCGACGTCGCATCGAAGACCAGGTCGATCTCATCAGCATGGTCGAGGATCCAGGTGGGACCCTCCGGGGTCCCCTCATAGCCCAGTCGCCGTGCCCGAGCCAGCCCGTCGGACTGGGGATCGATTCCCACGAGAGCAACGATCTCCAGTGGGGTCGAGTCGGTGCCGGAGGCATTCGTGCCCTTGTGGAGCTTCATCATCAGGTCGGTGCCGATGTTCCCCGACCCCAGAATCGCGCAACGCATGTCCTGCTCCCTCGCTACTGACTGGCCATACGAATGGTGATGGGGCCGAGGTGATCGAACTCGGCACGGAAGACGTCTCCTGGCGCGACCGGGACCATCGCGTGCAGGGCACCGGTCATGATGACGCTTCCTGCGGGAAGCCCGGCCCCCAGGGGCGCGAGGGTGTTGGCGAGCCAGGCGACAGCGGCGAGGGGGTCGCCGAGCGCGGCTGCACCGGCGCCCGTGGCGACCAGCTCACCGTTGCGGGTGAACACCATGCCGATCAGGCGCGGATCGAGATCGTCGATCGGGATGACCATGCTGCTCAGTGCGATGGCGCCGTTGCTCGCAAGGTCGGCGACCGTGTCGGCCAGTCGAATCCGCCAATCCCGGATGCGGGAGTCGACGATCTCCAGAGCGGCAGCGATGCCCGCAGTGGAACGTCGGACCTGAGCGGGGGTGCAGTGAGGTCCCGTGACATCCTCGCTGAGGATGACGGCGATCTCCCCTTCCATGCGCGGTGCGATGAACGCATCGACAGGGAGCTCCGCTCCGTCGCGGTAGACGGTCGAGGCGAAGACCGGGCCGAAGTCGGGTGAGTCCACGCCCAGGAGCTCCTGCATGGGACGTGATGTCAGGCCGAGCTTGTAGCCCGTGATGACCTCGCCGCGCTCGATGAGACGTGCCACCAGATGCCTCTGGATGGCGTAGCCCTCCTCCATGCCGAGTTCCGGTCGGGCATCGGTGAAGGGGGCGATGGGCACGCCCGTGTCCCGGGCCTCGAGGAGCTGAGCCGCGCAGGTGCGCGCCTCGTCGTCACTCAGGATGGATGTCATCCGCTGTCCTCTCCCTCTGGTCCCTCGCCCGTGCCTATCAGCGTCGCGGGGGTGCTCCGTCACCTGGTACCGCATCGCGGAACCCCAGACGCCGGCTGATGGCGACCGCAGCCTCCAGCATGGGTCGGGCGAACCGCTTCAGTGACTCACCCTGCAGGCGCTGGACGGGTCCCGCGACGGACAGCGCAGCCACCACCTCGCCGAGGCCGTTGCGCACGGGTGCCGCGATGGAGGCGGCCCCCATCTCCGTCTCGTTCACCTGCTCGGCCCAGCCCCGACGACGCACCGCCTCGAGCTCGACCCGCAGGCGATCCATGTCGGTGATCGTGAAGGGCGTCTGCGCCGGCAGGGTCCACCCCGTGAGCAGGGCCTCCCGTCGCTCTGGAGGCAGGTAGGCGAGCAGGACCTTGCCCGTGCTCGTGCAGTGGGCGTCGTTCCGATGGCCCACGCGTCCGAACAGCCGGATCGTCTGCGGGCTCTCGCGTCGTTCGACGTAGACGACCTCGCGACCGTCGAGCACGCCGACCTGCACGGTCTCCCGTGTGGCGTTGCGAAGCTGATCGATGACGGGTGAGCAGGCTTCGTGAATGTCCGTGTGCGCGGAGACGACGGATCCGAGCTCGTACATGGCCAGGCCGAGGCGATACGCACCCGTGTAGGGATCGCGCTCGAGCAATCGCTCCTCAGCGAGCGTGTGAAGCAACCGGTGGGCGGTGCTCTTGCCGATGCCAAGACGCCTCGAGAGCTCGGTGACACCGATCTCCCTGCTGCCGTAGGAGAACTCCTTGAGAAGTCGTGCGGCATTGCGCACGCTCGACAGGGTCGAGTGCTGTCGTCCTCGGCTCCCACCTCCATCGGAGGCGAGAGAACCCGCGTCGGCTGGCGTGCCGCCATCCTCCTCGTCGCCGAGCATGCTCATCTCCCATTCCGCAGGTGGGCGAGCAGCAGGCGACGAGCATCGTGCGACCCTGCCGTGGCGGGATCGAGCGCCTGGATCGACGGGGCATGGGGCTGCAGATGGCGGGCCAGCAGAACCACGCTGGCGCTCATGTCGGCTGCATCAGCAGCCCGCATCTCCGACACGAGTGCGGAACTCTGGGGGAGCAGCGCCGCGATGGAGTCGTAGTCCCGTGATGCTGCAGCATGGCTGTGGGCGAGGCCGGTGCCGGAATGCAGGGCATGGTGCGGCGTGAGCCCGCCCCCCGGCGGCACAGTGAGGTGGTAGACGATCCGACTCAGGCCCAGGAGGTCCCGCACCTGCCGGCCGGCCGGTGCCTCGGCCTCGTCGACGAGTCCGAGGGCCGGCACCACGACGGGATCGAAGAACCGCAGGGTCCAGGCGAGGTCGCCCTCCGCGCCGGGCACGGAGACCTCCGGTCCGCTGGGAGCCGGCAGTTCGTCCATGGTCGCGATGACATGCAGGTACCGCGTGCCCACAGCAACGACCGTGAAGCGGCCCGCGGACACGAGCGGGAGTCGGCCCCGCTCACCGGGGGGCAGGCCCTCGGCAGCGTCCAGGTACGCGCGGTGCACGGCTGCCACGTACTCCGCCATGGCGCTGCGCATGGACTCAGGGGATCCCTCACCGGCCATGCCGCCGGACGCTAGCAGCGAAGCGTCCCGCATGTGGGGACGTTGTGCTTCCATGCGGGACGGACGATGTCTAGCGTCCGGGCCACGGCATCCGAATCCGACTCAAGTCTGGAGCGCGCGTGGGAATCCTTCGACTCGGTCACGTGGACATCACGGTCACCGATCTCGACCTGGCTACCGCCTACTACACCGAGGTCATCGGCCTGCTCGAGGTCGAGCGCACGGACGACTCCGTGTTCCTGAAGTGCTGGGACGAGCCCAATCATCACTCCCTGCGCCTCACGTACGGCCCGCGGGTCGGATTCGACCAGATGTCCTTCAAGGTCGAGCGGGAGTCCGACCTGGACGAGCTGGAGAACGCGGTCCAGCGCTACGGATTCCCCGTCCAGCGGATCTCCAAGGGCGAGAGCATCGGGCAGGGCGAGTCGATCCGCTTCGCGACACCCTCGGGCCAGCAGATGGAGCTCGTCCACGACATCGAGATGACGGGACGTGCCACGGCGACGATCAATCCCGCTCCCTTCGTCGAGGGGCTCAAGGGCATCGCCCCGCCGCGGCTCGATCACGTGCTCGTCACGGCCGAGGAGGTGGGTGACTCGGCGCAGTTCTACATGGATGTCTTCGGCTTCCGTCTCACCGAGCAACTGGTCGACGGGGCCGGGCACCAGCTGGCCGTGTGGATGGAGACATCCCACCGCCCGCACGACCTCGCGATCGTGTCAGGGCCCAACGGTGGCCTGCATCACTTCGCGTGGTGGCTCGATGACTGGGACCATGTGCGCCGATCAGCCGACATCCTCGCCTACAACGGCATCCAGATCGATGTGGGTCCGACCCGGCATGGCATCACGCGTGGGAACACGATCTACTTCTTCGATCCGCTGGGCACCCGCAACGAGGTGTTCACGGGCGGATACCGACCGGATCCGGACTTCCCGACCATCACCTGGACCGAGGACAACATCGGTCGTGCCGTCTTCTACTACGAGGGTGAAGTGAACCAGCGCTTCATGACGGTGCACACGTGAGCATCCTGCGACTGTCCCATGTCGAGATCCGGGTTCCGG
This sequence comes from uncultured Bifidobacteriaceae bacterium, assembly GCA_964597445.1. GTDB lineage: Bacteria > Actinomycetota > Actinomycetes > S36-B12 > S36-B12 > UBA10649. The sequence goes on from CAZQXO010000001.1 coordinate 47,504, forward strand.
ACCTCGAGCTCGCCACGGCCTACTACACCGAGGTCGTCGGAATGTACGAGACCGCACGCGAGCCTGATCGCGTCTTCCTGAAGTGCTGGGACGAGCACCAGCATCACTCCCTCATCCTGACCTTCGCGCCGACCTACGGGCTGAACCACATGGGCTGGAAGGTGTCGGAGGCCTCGGACCTCGATCACTACGCCGAGCGCCTCCGGGCGACGGGCGTCGACGTCGTGCGGTTCGCAGCGGGGGAGATCGGTCCGGGCCACGGAGAGGCGATTCGCTTCACCATGCCGAGCGGGCATGTCATGGAGCTCGTCCACGGGATGGAGCAGGTCGGGAACCTGCTGCCGAACACCAATCCTCCGCCGAAGCCGCTCGGTCTCGTGGGATTCGCTCCACCGCGTCTCGACCACATTTTCCTCACGTGTGAGGACGTTGCGGGGAACACGCGCTTTCTGACCGATGTCCTCGACTTCCACCTCACTGAGCAGGTCCTCGGCGACGATGGCTTCCAGATGGCGACGTGGCTGGAGCACTCCCATCACAGCCACGACATCGCGCTCGTCACCGGTCAGGATCGAGGGCTTCACCACTTCGCCTGGTGGGTCGACGACTGGAACCAGATCCGCGAGGTGGCCGATGTCCTGGCCTACCACGGCGTCCGCATCGAGACGAACCCCACGCGGCACGGCGCGACCCGCGGGCACTGCATCTACTTCTTCGATCCGGCGGGCAACCGCAATGAGGCCTTCACGGGCGGGTACTGGGTCGATCCCGAGGAGCCACCCGTGACCTGGACGGAGGCCGAGATGGGGCGGGCGATCTTCTACTACGACGGCGTCGTGAACCAGCGGTTCCTGACGGTCCACAGCTGACGGAGGCGATGATGACCACATCCGAGCTCCAGCCGCCACCGGCCCTGCCGCGCACCGAGCGACCTGATGCACCGGCCTACCTGCAGCGCTACCTCGATCGCGAGGGCCGCGGTGGCAAGCCGCATGAGGTGGTGGATCGGGGAGGCGATGGCGAGACGCCGCTGTACCTGAGGCGCTTCCGGGACCGTCGCAGCGGGGCCAATCCGCTCGAGGCGCCCGTTCCGGAGTGGGAGGGCGTCGATCTGGGCGTGACGCAGGCCCGTGCGCGCATCACGAAGACCAAGGAGATCGTGCCGGAGGACGCCGTCGCGGCAGGACCCTCCACGGTCACGCAGGTGCACATCATCCGTCACGGTGAGACGCAGGGGTACTCGACCGAGAGCGGACTCACCCCGCTGGGCAGCTGGCAGGCGCATCGTCGTGGGTTCGACATCAGCAAGGGTGTCCGGGAGGGCGAGCGGATCCGCATCGTGTGCGCGGAGACGAACCGGGCACGGCAGACCGCCGAGCACATCCGTCGCGGCCTGCTTGACGGGCTGACGATGTGGGGGCGCACGGCGGAGGTCTCCGAGATCGATGGCATGGAGGAGTTCCGGAACTTCCAGGTCTGGACTCCGGAGGGTCTGCGCGACGTCACAGGCGCCTTCCGGCTCTATCAGAAGGAGATGGAGAAGTACGAGCGAGTCGCCCACGGCGATCGCCCCCTGTGGCTCGTCGAGGTGGATCGGTTCTGGCGGACGCAGCAGGGCGGTGGGGATCCCATCACCTACTGGACGCAGATCCCGATGCTGTGCTTCGAGCCTCCGTCCGCAACCGTGCGTCGATTCTGGGCTGGGATCCGACGCATCCGCGAGGAGCATCCGGGTGACCGCATCATCGTGGCCACTCACTCAGGCCCGATCCGCGTGTTCGCCATGGCGGCTCACGGTTATGACCCGGGCGAGCCGTACAACACTGAAGAGGTCATCGTGAAGCTGCTGTCTGGAGACTCCGGGGCCTTCCTGGCCTACCGCAATCGGGTGTCCGAGGTTCAGGTGCCCACTCTCGACGAGCTTCCTGACTGGTGGGAGGGGCTCTCGGGAGAGGCGCTGCCACGATCCCGGCGGGAGCAGGAGGTGGGCTCATGAGCAGTCACATCATGTGGTTCGAGGGGTACTGGGAGGGCCTCAAGCCGGAGGTGGGGGGCAAGGCCGCAAGTCTGGGCGAGATGACGGGAGCCGGCCTGCCGGTTCCGCCGGGGTTCGCCCTCACCACTGCTGCCTACCGTGCCTCGCGAGACGCCTCCGACATCGATGCCACCCTGGCCCGGCTGCTCCATGGACTCGACACGAGCGACACCGACATGGTGTCGGACCGCTGTGGACGCATCCGACGGCACATCGCTGAGATGCCCATGGACCTGGACGTCGAGGCGGACCTACGACAGGCCTACACCGAGCTGTGTCGCCGCAGCAGCACCGCGGATGTCCCCGTCGCCGTGCGATCGTCCGCCACGAGTGAGGACTCCCCGGATGCCTCCTTCGCCGGTGAGCACGACACGTACCTCTGGGTGCGAGGTTCGGACGCCGTCGTCGACGCCGTGCGCCGGTGCTGGGCCTCGCTCTTCACGGATCGCGCCACGTGCTACCGGGTCGAGATGGGCTACGAGCACCGTTCCGTGGAGATGAGCGTGGTCATCCAGAAGATGGTCCGCCCGGTCTCCGCGGGCGTCGCCTTCACGCTGAACCCCTCGGACGGGGATCGCTCGACGATCGCCATTGACGCGGCCTGGGGCTTCGGCGAGGGCGTGGTGTCCGGTGAGGTGACTCCCGACAACTTCCTGGTCGACAAGGTGCTCTACGAGATCAGCCGACGGCGAGTGGCCACCAAGGAGGTCGAGTTCACGCTCAACGGAGGCGACAGCGTCGTCAAGGTACCCCTGGAGGGTGCCCGTGCCACCGACGCCTCCCTCACGGATGACCAGATCAAGGCCATCGCCAGGCTCGCCCGCACGGCCGAGCGGCACTACGGGTGCCCCCAGGACGTCGAGTGGGCCGTCGACGCGGATCTGGCGGACGGCGAGAACATCGTGCTCCTGCAGTCGCGCCCGGAGACCGTGTGGAGCAAGAAGGCAGCCGAGAGGTCCGTGGCACCGGGGGGCACCGACATGATGGCGAGCATCGTGTCGACGCTCATGAATCCGCTCAACAGTCGCAAGTCCTAGCAGCACGACCAGTTCCGTCCATCACCCGCAGCAGTCAAGAGAGGGAGTTCGCATGGCAGATCGGTTCCCCAGCCCCTTTGAGATTCCGGCGCCTGCGGGTGCCGAGGGGTGGCAGCAGCTCTACACCTACTCGTCGCTGTTCTCCGAGGGTCGCCGTGCCTACGAGGACTCCATGTTCTGGTTCCAGGACGGCGTCCACTGGCCGACGGCCCTGCGTCCGTGGGATGCCACGCTCTTCGAGTACGCAATCACATCCCTGTCGCAGTACAACACCCGGCACCTGCAGGTGCCCCCGGCCAACGGGATCGACTTCCGGATCCTGAACGGGTACGTGTACCTCACGCCGGTGCCGGCTCCCGAGGCCGACATCGAGGGTCGAGTGGCCAACTTCATGGATCGCGCCGGGTTCTACTTCATGAACTGGAACGACCTGTACGACAAGTGGATGATCAAGATCCGGGATCTCGTCAAGGAACTCGAGACCATCGACTTCGACCCGCTCCCGGAGCTGGAGGATGCCGACGACGTCGTGAAGTCCGGCGCGGGCCTGGGGTCGGGCTGGAAGATCCAGGCGGACTACCACAAGCTGCTGGACCTGGCACTCAAGCTCTGGCAGTACCACTTCGAGTTCCTGAACCTCGGCTATGCCGCCTACCTCGACTTCTTCGGCTTCTGCAAGCAGGCCTGGCCGAACATCCCGGACCTCGCCATCGCGAAGATGGTGGCCGGCGTGGAAGTCGATCTCTTCCGTCCGGATGAGGAGCTGAAGCGGCTCGCGCGCATGGCCGTGGACTCAGGCGTGGCCGAGGCGTTCGCCACCGGGGATGTTGAGGCGACGTGCCAGATCCTCAAGGGAAGCGATGCCGGCAATGCGTGGATCGCCTCCTTCCAGGAGTCGGCTGAGCCGTGGTTCAACTTCTCCACCGGGTCGGGCTTCTACCACTCCGACAAGATCTGGATCGAGAACGTCGAGATCCCCTTCGAGTTCATCGGCAACTACATCACCAAGCTCCAGAAGGGCGAGGACCTCGCACGTCCGATGGCCGCCATCCACGCGGAGCGCGATCGCATCGTCAGCGAGTACGCGGAGCTCCTTCCGACCGATGCGGATCGGGAGGCATTCCAGGGGAAGCTCGGCCTGGCGCGCGTGGTGTTCCCCTATGTCGAGAACCACAACTTCTATGTGGAGCACTGGAGCCACTCGGTCATCTGGCGCAAGATGCGCCAGCTGGGGGAGCTCTTCGTCAAGGAGGGCTTCTGGAGCGAGGCGAACGACATCTTCTTCCTCAAGCGGACCGAGGTCGAGGATGCCCTGTTCGACTACTTCCACTCGTGGGCCACGCCTGCGCCGGCAGCCGGTCCGAGCTACTGGCCCCAGGAGATCGAGCGGCGTCGCGCGATCCACTCGGCCCTGTCGGGCTGGAAGCCCACGCCCGCCATGGGCGTCCCGCCGGAGGTCATCACGGAGCCCTTCACGGTCATGCTCTGGGGGATCACGACCGAGAGTGTCGGTGCCTGGCTGGGCGGCGGCGCCGGAGAGGACGGCCAGCTCAAGGGCATGTCCGCCTCGCCGGGTGTCGTCGAGGGCCCTGCCCGGGTCATCTTCAGCCCGGATCAGATCAGCGAGGTTCAGGAGGGCGAGATCCTCGTGGCCCCGCTGACGGCCCCGTCCTGGGCGCCGATCTTCGGCAAGATCCAGGCGACGGTGACCGACACCGGCGGCATGATGAGCCACGCGGCCATCGTCTGTCGCGAGTACGGACTGCCGGCCGTGACCGGGACGGGATTCGCCACGTCGACGATCAAGACCGGTGACCGGATCCGGGTCGACGGCTCCAACGGCGTGGTCACGGTCCTCTAGGGGAGCCTCTCCGTAGAGTCCGATTCGGGACCATCGTCACAACTTCACACGCGGTTCCGTCGGGCGGGACGCCACCGTTGCCCGCCCGACGGAGTCCGAGCACCCTTGGATTCACCACTTTCAGGGAAGGATCTGCGAATGCTGACGGTCGAGCAGAACGAGGAGCTCACCCGGGTAGGTCCGGGCACGCCCATGGGGGAGCTGCTGCGCCGGTACTGGTACCCCATCGCCTTCGAGCAGGACTTCGATACCGTCCCCACCAAGACGGTTCGACTGCTGGGCGAGAACTGGACGCTCTTCAAGACCCCGGTCTCGGGCCGCTACGGCATCGTGGCCGAGGCCTGTCCGCATCGCAGTGCATCCCTCACCTACGGGGTCGTCCATGAGGACGGAATCCGCTGCGGCTACCACGGCTGGAAGTGGGACTTCGACGGCACCTGCCTCGAGCAGCCTGCGGAGGCCGACAACCAGAACTTCCGCGACCGGGTGAGGCAGAAGGCGGGCAAGGCGCAGGCCATGGGTGGCATGGTCTGGGTGTACGTGGGCCCCGACCCGGCGCCCGAGCTGCCCCGCTTCGACGTGTTCGTCATGGACGGGATCAAGGACTGCGGGTACTCGACGCTGCCCTGCAATTGGCTCCAGATCATGGAGAACTCGGTGGATCCGCACCACGTGGAGTGGCTGCACGGCTACTACTTCGAGTTCCTTGGACAGACGCAGGGGTTCGACGCCCCCAAGGCCTTCCAGAAGAAGCACATGAGGACCGGCTTCGAGGAGATGGAGTGGGGCATCCTCAAGCGCCGCGTCCTCGAGGGGAGCACCGAGGAGAACGACGACTGGAAGATCGGCCACCCGTTGGTGTTCCCGTTCTACATGCGCGTCGGTGGCGCCGGTATCGACCAGATGCAGATCCGCGTGCCCATCGACGACACCACGACCTGGAAGCTCTTCTACTCCAACCATGCCCCGAAGGGCGGGGAGTGGGAGCCCCAGGACCGCCCGGTGTTCTACGAGTACCTCTGGAGGGATGAGCAGGGTCGCTTCATCACCGACTACATCGAGGGCCAGGACATCATGGCCTGGGTGTCGCAAGGGCCGGTGACCGACCGTACGCAGGAGCACCTCGGTCGTTCGGACGCGGGGGTGGCGATGCTGCGGAAGATGTTCAAGGAGAACATGAAGAGGGTCCAGGACGGCGAGGACCCGATCGGCACCGTCCGGGAGAAGCACGACATCATCCCCCTGCCATGTGAACGCGACAAGTTCGGCGCGGAGCGGGAGTTCGCGGCGGCCTTCATCACCATGGGTTCCATGCGCTACAGCCCCCAGAAGCAGGCACTCCTGGATCTCCACGACCAGGCGTGGGCACGTATCGAGAAGGCGGGGGCCCGTGCCTGAGGTGGGATTGCCCCCCGATCCGCATCGGCTTCCGCCCCCGGGAGCATGGTTCGCACGCGATGCCGAGCGGCACCTGCTGGATCGGCCCCGCTTCTGCCCGATGTGCGGCGAGGGGCTCGACGCCGATGGTGGCATCAGCACGGAGTACTGGTCCGGTGATGCTCGGTGCTTCATGACGTGGTGTGGCGCCTGCGGCTGGTTCGGGGAGGTCGTGCGGTTCGACATGGTCACGATCACCGAGGTGGAGCACTGAGCCTGGGCGCCGGCACCGCACGTGCGGTCGTCTTCGATTTCGGTGGGCCGGTTCTGCTGACCCCGTTCGAACTCAGGCACGTGGGGGAGCGCGACCTCGGCCTCCCTGACGGAAGTCTCGCCTGGACCGGCCCCTTCGACCCGGGGTCGGACGCGGACTGGCGAGTGTTCCAGTCCGGTGGGATGACCGAGCGCGACTACTGGGCCCGCCGCGCGGAGGAGTTCCACGTGCTGACGGGGGAGCCCGCCACGATGCCCGCGCTGTGCTCCCATCTGTACTCCGGCACCGAGGAGGAACTGGTGCGCCCGGCCGCGCGGCGTCTCATGGAGGATGCCCGAGCTGCCGGGATGCCGGTGGGCGCGCTCACGAATGACCTCACGGCGTTCCACGACCGGGAATGGATCGACAGGATGCGCATCCTCGGGGAGTTCGACGTGCTCGTCGACGGACGCACCGAAGGCGTGATGAAGCCGGATCCCGCGGCGTACCGGCTCGTGCTGGACCGGCTCGGGGTGAGGGCCGAGGACACCGTCTTCATCGACGACCAGCCCATCAATCTGAGGGGGGCGGAGGTGGTGGGGCTCACACCTGTCCACTTGGACCCCACGGACCCCGCTCCAGGGTTTAGGTTGGCCAGGACATTACTTGGACTTCCACAGGAGTGAATCATGCGCGTCGCCGTCGTCGGTTCCGGTCCCTCTGGCATCTACGCGGCGGACGCCCTGGTCTCGCAGGAGGAGGTGCCCGTCGAGGTGGACATCCTCGACCGGCTCCCCGTGCCCTTCGGCCTGGTTCGCTACGGGGTCGCGCCCGACCACCTCAGCATCCGCTCGGTGCGGGACACCCTGAACAAGGTGCTCCAGAAGCCGGGGGTCCGCTTCCTCGGCAACGTCACGGTGGGGGCGGATGTGTCCGCCGCCGATCTCCTGCGCTTCTACGACGCCGTGATCCTGACCTACGGCGCGTCGAGCGACCGTCGCCTCGGCATCCCCGGGGAGGACCTCGACGGCAGTGTCGCCGCCACGGACTTCGTCGCCTGGTACTGCGGCCATCCTGACGCCGATCGCGCTCGGTTCGAGCGGCTGATTCCCTCGGCGAGATCGGCCGTGGTCGTCGGGGTCGGCAACGTCGCGATCGATGTGACCCGGGTGCTGGGCAAGACCGTGGGGGAGCTCGATCACACGGACATGCCCCAGCACGTGCTCGACACCCTGGCCTCCTCGGGCATCACGGATGTGTACCTGCTCGGTCGACGTGGCCCAGCGCAGGCGACCTTCACGACCAAGGAGCTCAAGGAGCTGGGGGAGCTGCTCGAGGCTGACGTCATCGTCGATCCGGCGGATGTGCTCCTCGATGAGGGCAGTGCCGCGGCGGCTGCGGCCGATCGCACCATCGCCCGCAATGTGGATGTCGTGACCGAGTGGTCCCAGCGCACCCCCGAGGGCAAGCCCCGGCGGATCCACGTGCGCTTCCTGTCCCGTCCGATCGAGTTGCGGGGCGACGGCCGGGTGAGTTCCGTCCTCGTCGAGCGCACGTGCCTGACGCCGGACGGCGGCGTCGAGGGCACAGGCGTGACGGAGGAAATCGCGGCCGACCTCGTCGTCCGCTCGGTCGGATACCGCGGCATCCAGCTCGACGGCCTGCCGTTCGATGAGCGTGGGAACGTCGTTCCCCACGTCGACGGCCGGGTGACGACCGAGGGTGCACCCGTGCCCGGGTTCTACGTCGCCGGGTGGATCAAGCGGGGCCCCACGGGGATCATCGGTACCAACAAGAAGGACGCGGTCGCCACGGTGACCTCGCTCCTCGAGGACCACGCGGCCGGGCGGGTACCGGAGGCAGGGGAGCCGGGAGGTCTGCCCGACTACCTTGCGGCGCGGGGAGTCGACGTCGTCGAGACGTCGGGGTGGGATGCCATCGACGCTGCGGAGCGTGCCCTGGGAGCCAGCCGTGGACGCGACCGGACGACGATCCACGACCGAGACGACCTGCTCGCGGCCTCGCGCGGCTAGAACCAGCGCGGCCCGGTCTGCAGGGGCGCAACCTCCCACTCGCGCAGGGGAACGAGATCACCCCCGCAGGACTCGCGCCGCTCGGCCGCGTGCTGGACGCGCCGAACGCGGGTATGCCAGGCGCGACCGTCGGCGTGCCGCAGCTCGAGTTCGACATCGTCCTGAGCCGGGACCCAGTCCTGCCCGACGGGCATGGGCCGCTCCGGGGTGCGCACGAGCACGTCGACCGAGGACGCTCCCTTCTCGGAGATGGCCTGCCGGAGGGCGACGTCAGCTGCCTGGAGCGGTGCGGGCAACGAGGTCCGGCCGCGCAGGTGGGTCGGCAGCACCTCATGGCGGGCGATCGCTCCACGCAGCTCTCCCGCCTCCTCCGGCCTCACCCGACCGTGGACCGCGCCGCTGGGCAGGGCGAGCGTCACCGGTGCCAGGCGATGTCCGCCGATGTGCGAGCACTCCCAGATCTCCGGGGAGATGGTCTCCGGGGAGGTCGTCTCCGGTGCCGTGATCTCGAGAGCGGAGATGAGGGCGCGTCCATCCCGGGCGCAGCACGCGTCCCGGCGCCCCTGCGTGCAGATGAGGAGGACAGGCCGGTCATCGACATGGCCGATGGGCGGGAGGCTGCCCTGGGCGACCCGGTCGGGGTCCCAACGGGAGAGGCAGGCCAGGTCCAGGGCCTCGGCACGCCGCAGCAGCATGCCTCCGGAAGCCGTGCGGGCGATCAGCACCGTCGGGGCGGAGGCTGGCGGCTGCTCCTCACGCCGTCCGGGGCGGCGGGCGAGGAGGACACCCACACCGGCCGCGGCCAGTCGCTGGAGGGACGCGCGCACGCCGGCGTCGAGCTCCGCATCCTCGAGTGCGACGCGGCCCCAAGGGCCCGGATGCTCGACGACCAGCCAGGTGAGCGCGGTGGGTGCTGTTCCACCGAGGCGCTCGCCCACGTTCGCCGACGACTCCGAGCAGGTCAGCGTCACAGGGTGCTGCCGATACCGTCGATGGGCGCCGACGCTGCCTGTCCTGTGCCGTCTCGCCGGTCATCCACCTCGGGCAGGGGTACGGGCACGCCGGAGGCACTGGCTGCGCGCGCGGGCGCACGGCCCGCCCACGCGAGCATGAGACGGTCCTCCCCGCTGCGGAACCGATGGCAGCGGACCCCGGAGGTACCCCGACCCTTGCGGGGATAGGCCTCGAGCGCCGTCACCTTCACCGTTCCCGGCTCAGTGCCGGGGAGTGCCGAGTCAGCTCCAGCGACGGTCACGACCTCGGCTGGCGCTCCCGGGGGCACGACCGCGAAGGCGATCGCCCGGGAACCCGGCACCACGGAGATCCCGGCCATGCCACCCGCGGCCCGGCCCTGCGGGCGCACGGCCGACGCGGCGAGGCGCAGCAGCTGGGCGTCTGAGGTCAGGAACACGAGGTCCGCTCCCTCGGCCGCCGCCTCGGGAAGGGCGCCCGCGCCCACCACCTCGTCGCCGTCCTCCAGTCGGATAATCTCCCACGTCGCCTTGTTCTGGGGTGCATCCGGCACCACGCGCTTCACGACCCCGGCCGCCGTCCCGAGGGCGATCCCCTCCTCATCCGAGAGTCCGACGAGGGCGAGGGGGCGTTCGCCGGCGGGGAGATCGAGGAAGGCTCCGAGGGGCGCACCCGCGGACAGCACCGGGCCGCCGGCACGTGGGGGCACGCCGGGAAGGTCGAGCACGTGCAGCCTGTGCACGCGCCCCATCGACGTGACGAGACCGATGTCGCTTCGGGTGGTCGTGGCCACGGCGGACGTGATCACGTCATGGGTGGACCGATCGTGGGCGCTGACGGTGGACGCCTCAGGCACACTGCTCGTCCGGGCGAGGAGACCCGTGCTGGACAGAAGCACGATGCAGGGCTCATCGCCGACCTCGAGCGGCACGGCCGAGGCGACAGAGGACGTCCCCTCCATGAGCAGAGTCCGACGCGGGGTGGCATGCGTCTGGGCGGTCTGCGCGAGCTCGGCAGCGATGGTGGATCGGAGGACCCCAGGATCATCGAGGATGGTGGTGAGTTCGTCGATCGCACGGCGGAGGTCGTCCGACTCCGCCTCGAGTTCGATGCGGGAGAAGCGAGTGAGGCGGCGAAGCGGCATGTCGAGGATGTAGGTCGCCTGCACCTCGCTCAGGTCGAACACCGTGATGAGACGCTCACGTGCGGCACCGGCATCATCGGACTCACGGATGAGTTGGATGACCTCGTCGATGTCGAGGATCGCCGTGAGGAGTCCCTCGACGAGATGAAGCCTCTCCTCGGCCCTGCGGCGTCGGAATGCACTTCGACGAAGCACGACATCCCGGCGATGGTCGAGCCACACCCGAAGCATGTCGATGAGGCCGAGTGTCTGGGGCTGTCCGTTGACCAGCGCCACCGCATTGATGTTGACGGTGTCCTCCATGGGCGTCAGCTTGAAGAGCTGCTCCAGCACTGCCTCCGGATGGAATCCGTTCTTGATCTCGATCACGAGCCGAAGTCCGGAGTCACCGTCGGTGAGGTCGACGACATCGGCGATCCCCTGGAGCTTCTTGGACTGGACGGCATCCTTGATGCGATCGATGACGCGTTCGGGGCCGATGTTCAGGGGGAGCTCGGTGACGACGATGCCCTGACGCCTGGGGCTGACCTGCTCCACGCGTGTGCGAGCGCGTACCCGGAAGCTACCCCGACCGGTCTCATAGGCCTCGCGAATGCCGTCGAGCCCGATGATGACACCACCGGAGGGGAGGTCCGGGCCCGGGACGAAGGACATCAGGTCGGCCAGGGTGGCGTCTGGATTGTCGAGCAGGTGCCGCGCGGCATGGATGACCTCGGCGAGATTGTGCGGCACCAAGGTCGTGGCCATGCCCACGGCGATGCCGGACGCTCCGTTGACGAGCAGGTTCGGCACCGCGGAGGGGAGAACCTCGGGCTCAGTCTCCCTGCCGTCGTAGTTCGGAACGAAGTCGACGACGTCCTCGTCGAGGCTCGAGGTCATCTCGAGAGCGACAGCAGCGAGCCGGGCCTCGGTGTACCGCATGGCCGCTGGACCGTCGTCGAGACTGCCGAAGTTCCCGTGGCCGTCGACCATGGGCAGCCGCAGCGTGAAGGGCTGGGCCATGCGCACGAGGGCGTCGTAGATGGCGCTGTCGCCGTGCGGGTGCAGTCGACCCATCACCTCGCCCACGACGCGCGCGCTCTTCACGTGTCCGCGATCCGGCCTGAGGCCCATCTGCGCCATCTGGAACAGGATCCTGCGCTGGACCGGCTTGAGGCCATCGCGGGCATCGGGAAGGGCACGGGAGTAGATGACCGAGTACGCGTACTCGAGGAAGGACCCCCGCATCTCGGTCTCGACGTCCACATCCACGATGCGGCCGTGCTCCACGGGCTTGGGGGCCGATCGGCGTGCCATGGATACCTCTCGTTAGCCGGTGCGGTGCTGCCCTGGGACAACGCTCGATTCTGACGGATCAGGGGTGCAGGGGACTGGCTCCGACACGGCTGACGCAGCGGCTGGCTGTCCTCTGGCCCGACTCAAGGCTGCTGCGGAGCCCGGCGCCGTCCAGCCATGCCGGGAGAAATCCGGCCGCGAAGGCATCGCCGGCTCCCGTGGTGTCGGCGCACGGGACGACGAGGGCCGGAACGTGGACGGTGTCGTGCGCATCAGCGGCGATGACTCCGTGCGCGCCCCTCTTGATGATCACGACGGGTGCACACCTGCGCAGTTCTTCCAGCGCTGCCTCTGCCGTGGCCTGGCCGCTTAGCACGAGCGCCTCATCCTCGTTGGAGAGGAGAACGTCGATGCCCGGCAGGAGGTCCTGGACGAGCGCACGCTGCCGGGCCAAGGGATGGGCGGATGCGGGGTCCAGACTGACGGTCGCACCCCGGCTGCGGGCCTCCACGCAGGCCTTGATCGCTGTCGCCTGCGTCACGGGATTGAGCAGCGTGTAGCCGGACATATGCAGGTGTGTGTCCGAGGTCAGGTGAGGCAGGATGTCGGCCAGCGTGAGCTCGCTGTTCGCCCCAGGATCGGGAAGCATCGTGCGCTCGCGATCCCGGTCCACGATGACGATGCAGGTACCCGTGGCTTGGGAGCCCTCGCGAACGGCGAGCCGGACTCCCGCCTCCTGGAGCTGTCGCCTCAGGGCCTGTCCGAAGGGATCGGATCCGATGCACGCGACCAAGGTCACCTCGTGACCCTCGACCGCCATCCACGAGGCGGTGTTCGCAGCGGCGCCACCCGGGACGAGAGAGATGCTCGCCGGGGTGTCACTGGCGTAGACGATGTCGGTGTCGATCACAGCACTGACATCCATCATCACGTCCCCGACGATGACGCAGTGTCGCCTCACGCCTGCGTGCTCTCCAGAGATGCGTGACGAACGGCGATGTGAGCGGCCAACTCCGAGTTGCGCAGGATGATGCGCTCGTTGACCACGAGGCTTGCGCCATGTGTCGCGCGATGGAAGTGGTCGAGGAGGAAGGGGGTCACGTCCTTGCCCGCAACGTTTCGGGCGGACGCCATCGTGAGTCCCTCGTCCAGAACCGCATGGTGGATGTCGGGATCCAGCTGCTCTGCCTCCGGAAGGGGATTCGCCACGACGAGTGCCGATCGGACGGCGAGTGACTGACGGGCCTGCATGATCTGCGCGACCTGGTCGGCGGTGTCGACGGTCCAGTCGACGGCGTAGCCCGAGTCCGAGAGATAGAACCCGGGAAACCGGGATGTCGCGAAGCCCACGATGGCGACGTTCAGCGTCTCGAGACGCTCGAGCGTCGCTTGCACGTCGAGAATCGACTTGACACCGGAGCAGACGACGGTGACCGGCGTCTCCGACAGGGCTGTGAGGTCGGCTGATTCATCCCAGCTGTCTCGCGCCTGACGATGGACGCCACCGAGCCCGCCGGTGGCGAAGACGGAGATGCCGAAGAGATGAGCGAGGTGGCTCGTCGCGGCCACGGTCGTGGCTCCGCTGCCCGATCGGGCGACGAGACTCGCGAGGTCCCGGGTTGTGACCTTCACGATGTCGTCGCGATCGGCGACCTGCTCGAGACCGGACTGATCGAGGCCGATCCGGATGACCCCGTCGAGGACGGCGATCGTGGCGGGGGTCGCGCCGTGGGACCGAACCAGACGCTCGACCTCCGAGGCGACGCGCAGGTTCTCGGGTCGGGGAAGCCCGTGACTGATGATGGTCGACTCCAGGGCCACGACGGGGAGGCGTCCCCGGAGCGCCTCCTCCACCTCGGGAGAGACGGAGAACAGGCGCCGGTCGAGTCGATCCAGGTGCATGTCACGACCCTATCCGGACCACAATGCACGCATGGCGACTCGGGACGATGGCCCTGGAGCAGCCCTCCGGGTGCGCCCGATCGAACCCTCGGATGGTCCGTCGCTCGAGGCTTTCCACCGAACCCTGTCCGACCGAACCGTGCACCTGCGCTTCTTCGGTCCGCATCCGTCCCTGACGCCAGGCGACGTGGCCTACTTCACGGGGGTGGACCACCTCGCCAGGGAGGCCCTGGTGGCGGTGGCGGAGGCCCGCATCGTCGGAGTCGCACGCTTCGACGCCGTGGGGGATGGTCGGGCGGAGATCGCCGTCGTCGTGACGGATGCCTGGCAGGGACGAGGCGTCGGGGGTCTCCTGCTGCGGGCGCTCGCCCACCGGGCGCTCGCGTGCGGGATCACGACATTCGTCGCCGAGGTGCTGCCGGGCAATGCGCGCATGCTGCGGCTGGTCCATGCCGGCGGGTGGCCGACCCGAGAGCAGCTGAGCCGGGGCGTGGTGACGGTCGAGATGGATCTGACCGGGTGGGTGGAAGGATGAGCACATGACCGACACAGCCCTCGGCCGGCAGCTCCGCAAGGACATCCAGAGGTCCGGCTACTACCCCGACCTCGTGGCCGACGCGCTCGAGACCGCCTTGGCAGACGAACCGCTGCTGTCCTATGTCGTCCACCACGAGGCCATGTTCGATCGGGACGAGCTGCGTCGCCATGTGACCGTGCTCGCCCTGACGCCGACCCGCCTGATCGTCGAGCACACGGATGAGCATCCTGCGGACGAGGCGCACCCGACGGCCTCGGCCACCGCATCAACGGAGGCTGTCCGACTCGAACGTGTCGATTCGGTGGTGGTGTCCCGGGTCGTGACGGATCCGGAGCGCCATCGTCCCGGAGGTTCTGCTGCGGAGGTCGTCCTCACCATCGGATGGGGCGCGGTCAGTCGGCTCGACCTCGAACCAGCCACGTGCGGCGATCCCCAGTGCGATGCAGATCATGGGTACACGGGTACCGCTAGCAATGACGATCTCTCGGTCCGCGTGTCGGAGGCTGCCGATGGCGCCGCCGTGGTGAGCCAGGTGCTGGCGTTCGCTTCGGCCCTCTCGCAGGCCACGGTCGCGCGCGCGGCTCGGTGATCCCCCGCGCTGCCCTCACCCTGGCCGACGTCGGAACGTCGGCGGGGTCCGCCCTGGGGGTGCCCGGGATGGTCGATCGACTGGGGCTCGGCCGGGCCCGCCATGTGGTCGTGTGCCTGGTCGACGGTCTGGGGTGGCAGGCCCTCCGCGACCACGCCGACCTGGCACCGAATCTCTCCGCGATGGCCGGTGCCCCGATCCAGGCGGCATTCCCGACGACCACCCCCGTGGGCCTCGGCTCCTTGGGAACCGGACTCCTCGCAGGCCAGCACGGTCTCGTGGGAGCTGCCTTCGAGTACCCGGAGACGGGTGAGGTGCTCATGCCGCTCCAGTGGGGCCACCATCCGACGCCCGTGGCGGTGCAGCCGGAGCCCACGGTGTTCGAGCGTGTCGAACGCCACGGAGTCCGGGTCACGACGCTCTCGCCGGGGGCCTACGCGAACTCCGGACTCACGCGAGCCGTTCTGCGTGGTGCCACCTATGTCGGGTGCGAGGACGTGGCTTCCCGCGTCAGCAACCTCACCATGATCGTCACGTCACCCGATCCGTCCTTCACCTACGTGTACTGGCCTGAACTCGATCGAGTCGGGCACGAGTCAGGCGTGGACAGTGACGCCTGGCGTGGTGCCTTGGCACGGGTCGACGGCCTCGTGGAGCAGCTCTGCTCGGTGCTCGTCCCCGGGACCGTCCTCGTCGTGACGGCAGACCATGGGATGGTCGACTGCCCGCCGAATCGTCGCGTCGTCCTCGAGGATCACGCGGAACTGGCGCGCGGTGTCCGTCGCTGGGCCGGGGAGCCGCGGGTGCGTCACGTCTACACGGATCTGGGGGCACTGCCGGACGTGCACCAGGCGTGGGCTGATGTCCTGTCCGATCATGCAGATGTGATGACGCGCGCCCAGGTGATCGACACAGGTCTGATGGGACCTGTCGACGAGGAGCTCGAGGCGCGCATCGGCGACCTCGTCGTGCTGGCGCGTGCGAATGTCGCCCTCGCGAGCAGTGTGGACCGCACGGTGTCCTCCCTGCTCGGTCAGCACGGGGGCCTGACGGCAGAGGAGCTCCTGATCCCCGCGCTGATCGCTCGGGTCTGAGTCTGCTGCTGGGTGGATGCGGCAGGATGGCGGCGTGGCTGAACTGACCTTCTTCTCCGGGACGATGGACTGCGGGAAGTCGACGCTCGCCCTGCAGACCGATCACACCCACGCGTCACGGGGGAGGGCGGGGATGGTGTTCACCCGTCTCGACCGCGCTGGGGAGGCCGTGCTCTCAAGTCGACTCGGGCTCTCCGTCCAGGCCATCGAGGTGGACGACGCACTCGACATCCGGCGCATGGTCGTCGAACGCCTCTCCCAGGGTGCCCGGGTGGACTACCTGATCTGCGACGAGGTCCAGTTCTACACGGAGGAGCAGATCGAGCAGCTGGCCACCGTGGTCGACGAGCTCAGCATCGATGTGTTCGCCTTCGGGATCCTGACGGACTTCCGTACACGCCTGTTCCCCGGCTCCGCCCGGCTGATGGAGCTGGCCGACCGCGTCCAGGTGCTGCAGGTGGAGGCGCTGTGCTGGTGCGGGTCCAAGGCGATCCACAACGCGCGGACGGTGGACGGCGAGATCGTCTTCGAGGGGGATCAGGTGGTCGTGGGCGACACCTCCCCGGGACTCTCGGGCACGGTGGCCTATGAGGTGCTCTGCCGACGCCACTACCGAGCGGGTCTCACCTCGGCTCAGGCGAAGCAGGAGCACATGTCCAGCCAGCCGCTCCCCTTCACGCTGGATGGCTGACGGAGTTGGGTCTCAGTCGTCCTGACGGCCGGCACCGAACAGGATCTCGTCCCAGCTGGGGATGCTGGTGCGCCCCTTGCGCCCCTTGCTCTTGCGCGGTGCAGTCGCAGCAGGTGACGTTGTGTCCTCGCGGGGCAGGGTGATGGTCTCCTGCTCGTACCGTGACGCTGGGGCGTCACTGGACTCGACGTCCTCGGAGCCGTGCTCGGTCGCTGCGGACTCGGAGGGGGCCTCCGCGATGGCCTCCTCCTCCTCGACCGGGACAGCGACGAGATGCGGTCGCGTGCTCTCGCGGACGACCGGCACGGCAGCGGCCAGATCGAGGGCCTCCGCGATGTCGATCTCGACATCGGGACGAGGCTCCGCAACGGATACGCCCATCAGCACTCGTGACAGGTTGTCCACGGGATGCAGGTTGCGCCCGTGGTAGTCGTACGTCCAGGTGGCTGTTCCCTGGCCCGGGACCACGGCCGTGATGATCCAGCGTCCGTCCTCACGACGGTAGGAGTCCCAGACGATGCCCTCGGCGGCAGCGGCGCCGATGCTCTCGGCGCAGGCCTCCTCGAGCGTGGCGCCTCCGCCCGAGCGGCGAATCTCGACTGAGCGCGCCTGCTGGGCCATGAAGGCCCGTTCGTCGAGGAGCGGCTCCGCGTAGCGCAGGACCTTGGCGATGTCCCAGCCCGTCGACGAGGCGACGTCCGCGGCGGACTCGCCGGAACGCACGCGCGCCTGCACCTCGCGGGGGCTGAACGTCTCCAGAGCGGACTCCCAGGACTCGAGGCGGGACCGTCCCGCTAGTCAGAACCTAGCGTGTTCGGCGCCACGTGGGCAGGGCTACCCTCCCGCCGACCGAGGACTCGAACGGCATGTCGTCTACTCATGCGCCCGGAAGGCGCGCTGGCCGACAACGCCCACGATCGCGGCAATCGTGGCACCCGCGATGGGCACGGCGAATCCCCAGTCGGTGCCCTGTGCGTCCACGATGATGCCCCCGAGTGCCGTGCCGGCGCTGAATCCCACGGCCAGGCCGGAGTTGGTCCAGGTGAGTCCCTCCGTCAGGCGCTCGGGTGGCACCAGGCGCTGCGTCAGGCTGAAGGACGTGATGAGCGAGGGCGCGATCGCCCCTCCGGCGATCGTGGTGATGACCGCGAGCGCGATGATCGATCCCGCGAAGGGGGCAGGAAGCAAGGCCACGGCGAGGATCCCCGGCAGGAGGGCCATCTGGCGACCCAACGTCAGTGGCCACGTGCGTGAACCGAACCAGATGCCCCCGAGCATGCTTCCGAACGCCCACAGGGCCAGGACGATCCCGGATGCGCCGGGGGATCCCGCTTCCTGGGTGAAGGCGACGACTGCGACCTCGAAGCTGCCGAACACCGAGCCCACGCCGAGCGCAGCGGTGACCACGAAGATCATGCCCGGGTAACGAAGAACATTGCGACGCCCGGCAGTCGCAGCCGCCGAATGGTGCGTCGGTGCCGGCTGCGTGCGCCTCTGGAGGGCGAGGACCAGGCCTCCGACCAGGCCGAGGATCGCTCCGACGATGAGGGGAAGCGGGAGAGCCACCTGGAAGGCCAGCACCGCAGTGAGCAGGGGTCCCACCGTGAAGACGAACTCGTCGATGATGCTCTCGAGGGCGAAGGCGCTGCGGAGCGTGCCCTCCTGCGTGGTCGCGGCGGCCCAGCGCGCTCGCACCATGGCACCGATGGCCGGCTGGCTCAGGCCCGCTCCTGCCACGACGAGAGCCTGAAGCGCGATCGGTGCGGACTGCTCGACGGCCGCCACGAACCCGATCAGGAAGATGGCGTTGAGGGTGACCAGCACGGGGAGCATGCGTCCTTGGCCGACCCGGTCCGCCCAGCGACTCGTGATCACGGCGCCCAGCGCGGCCGGAAGCTGGAAGGCTGCCGAGAGAACGCCGGCGAGGGCGTAGGACCCCGTGCGCTCGCTGACGAGGATCACGATGCCGAGGCCGACCATGGCGACAGGCAGGCGCGCCACGAGCCCGGTGCTGGAGAAGGCAAGAGCTCCGGGGAGTCGGAGGGCTTCGCGGTACGTGTGGAGCACGCGCCGACGCTATCGGTCGGTCTGTGGGTGCAGGATGGAGGCATGCAGGCACAGGAACGGAGCACCATCGCGCCCCTCGAGGCTGTGCTGGGCCACCATCCGTCACTCGTGTGCGCGTGGCAGGCCGCATGGACGGCTGGACTGTTCCTGCGCGACCAGCGACCTCCGGCACTCGCCGTGGAGACGAAGAGCACGCCGACGGACGCGGTGTCGGAGATGGACCGCGGCGCTGAGGCGATGATCGTGCGGCACCTCCTGAGCGAGTACCCGGAGGACGGTCTCCTCGGCGAGGAGGGGGGTGAGAGGCCCGGGTCGAGTGGTCGTCGCTGGGTGGTCGATCCTCTCGATGGCACGGTCAACTACCTGTACGGGATTCCGCTCTGGGGTGTGTCCATCGCCCTCGAGGAGCAGGGCACTGCGACGCTGGGGGTAGTCGTGCTTCCCGCGGGCGACGAGGCATACGTCGCGTCCCAGGGACATGGTGCCTGGCATGTGACCCGTGGCGCGGCGAGACGAGTGGACGGGAGCCGGCAACGGTTACTCGAACAGGCCCTGGTCGGCACCGGCTTCGGCTACTCGTCCGAGCGCAGGTCCGCTCAGGCCGCCGTGGTGCAGCAGCTCATCCCTCGGGTGCGCGACGTCCGGCGTTCCGGGTGCGCCGTCGTGGATCTGTGCTGGCTGGCCGACGGACACCTGGACGCGCATTACGAGTTCGGTCTGAACGCGTGGGATCTGGCGGCAGGAGCGCTGATCTGCCGCGAGGCCGGCATGGTGGTCAGCGGAGATCAGGGCACGGTCCCGGGTCTCGTCATCGCCTCGGCTCCGGCACTGGCGGGCGACCTCACGTCGCTGCTGATCCAGCTGGGTGCCGATCAGGTGCCGTGAGGGGTCAGTCGAGGCGCCGCAGCTCTGCCGCGTACCAGTGGGAGTTGCGCACGTAGACGGCAACGGCGGCGTCGAAGTCTCCCGGGGAGACCGCATCCTCGGTGATGCGGGCCGGAACGCCCAGGGCACGTGCCCGCGCGGGGACGACCTTGTCATTGCCCACCACAGCACCCGCACCCACGAGGGCGAAGGGGCCGACAACGGCCCGGTGCAGCACGACCGAACCGGATCCGATCAGGCTGTCGTCCTCGATTCGGCAACCCTCCAGGTGAGCGTTGTGCCCGATGACGCAGCGATCACCGATCACGGTGTCGAGAGTCGCCGTGCAGTGGACGACCGTGCCGTCCTGCACCGACGTCTGGGCGCCCACTCTGATCGCCCCGTGGTCCCCGCGCAGCACGGTGGTGGGCCAGATGCTCGACTCGGGGCCGACGGTGACGTTGCCGATGATGACCGCATCGGGGTGGACGAACGCCTCAGGGTGGATGGTCGGTACACGGTCGCCGAGTGCGTAGAGGGGCATGGAGCCATCCTTCCCATCCAGCCCACCCGGGCGGGGAGGCCGAGGAGGACCACCCTGCCATGCCAGCGCCACGCGGATGAGGCACAATGCCCGCGCACCCTGTGGTGCACATCGGAGCGGACACCGAACAGGAGCGAGGACACATGGCCACCGACTACGACGCACCTCGGAAGACGGATGAGGAGCTCGCGGAGGACAGCCTCGAGGAGTTGAAGGCGCGTCGGGCGGACAAGGCCTCATCCGCGGTGGATGTCGACGAGGCCGAGCTGGCCGAGACCCTCGAGCTGCCCGGGGCCGACCTGTCGGACGAGAGCCTCACGGTCCGGGTGCTGCCCCGCCAGTCAGACGAGTTCACCTGCGTGAAGTGCTTCCTGGTGCAGCACCGCAGCCAACTCGACCACGATGGCAAGGGCGGGCCGGTGTGCGTGGAGTGCGCATGAAGCCGCGCCCGGCCTGATCCCCCTCGGGTCAGTGCTGCCGGGGGCGATCGCCCCACTGGTTGGCCACGCGGTACACGGCCACTTCGACGACCGCGGCAGTGGCCGCGGTCACGGCCGTCCACACGAGTGCGCGACCGAAGGACACACGGGGATCCCTGGGCGCCGGCGCATCGCGGCCGGTGACGCGCTCGTAGCCCGAGGTCATGAGCTTCCGGACGAGCATCGTGGCTCCGATGGCGGCGATGGGAGCGATGAGATGGGCCAGGGGATTGATCTCCACGGCTTGGTCCTCGATCGGGTCGATGCTCTGGTCCGCAGGCGTCGTCGTCATGACGTCATGCTCTCAGTCAGCGCTGCGATCAGTCGATCGGGGTGCCGAGAACTGATGAGCCAGGCCGAATGGGGGTCGACGGGGTCGTCGACGGGAACCAGGACCCCGCCCGGCGCCGACCCGGGCCGCAGTGCCGCGAAGACGGTCGCATCGGCTCCTGGTCCCCGCAGCCGACGGATGTCGGCGCGCGTCAGGGGTTCGGGGGTGCCCAGCACGGCACAGGGGACGCATGCGCGCTCCACACGGAGAACGCCAGCGTTCACCTCGACCGTCGGCGTCGTCGCCCAGACGAGCGCTCCGGCGACGACGCAGCCCCCGAGGGCCACCATCCAGCCCACGGTGGCACCGAGAGCGGCCCCGTAGGCGAGCGCGAGCATGAGCACCAGGCCCAGCGGCATGAGCCACATCACAGGTCGCGGCCACAGGCGCTCGCGGTAGTGCGACCCGGTGCGCGTCATGCCGCCAGCCTCCCATGCGCTCTGTCGTCATGGGAGCCGGAGTCGGTCTAGGGTCAGGCAGGTGAGCAACGGCCCAGCGGCACCGTCGTCCCAGTCGGCGACACCACCGATGGATGCCGTGCTGCCCGAACGGTCGGCTTCGGCGCCGCGTCCCGGGGAGATCATCCCCAGCCACTACCGCTGGTGCTTCGGCTGCGGCGTGGACCACCCGACGGGCCTTCACATGACGATGCTGGCGGGGGAGGGGCTCACGGTGTCGGGCGTCTTCCGGGTCACCGAGCACCATCAGGGCGCACCTGGACTCGCGCACGGGGGAGTCCTCAGCTCAGCCGTCGACGAGATCCTTGGATCCCTCAACTGGCTGCTGGGAGGCCCGGCCGTCACGGGGCGGCTGGAGGTCGACTTCCGTCGCCCCGTTCCGGTCGGATCGGATCTGGTGGTGCAGGCCGAGGTCGTCGGCATGAGAGGGCGCCGCGTCTACACACGGGCCACCGGCAGGCTCGACAGCGACTCGGGTCCCGTGGCCGTGACCGCGGCGGCCATCTTCGTCCAGGTTCCCCTCCAGCACTTCGTCGACAACGGTGCGCCGGACCAGGTGCGGGGTGCCATCGCCGACCGGGCAGCCGGTGGGCCCGCCTGGCGCCCCGAGGGCGAGACGCACACCGTCGAGCTGAACCCATGACGCCGGGCCCGGGGCGCGTGGATGCGCTCATCACGATGCTCGACGACGCGCTGCCCCTGCCTGCGTACGAGCATCCGGGAGATGCCGGCATGGACCTTCGGTCCAGGATCGATGTCGAACTGGCCCCCGGTGCGCGAGAGCTGGTGCCCACGGGCGTCAGCATCGCCCTGCCTCCGGGCTACGTGGCTCAGGTGTGCCCCCGGAGCGGGCTGGCCCTGCGCCATGGAATCGGCGTGGTCAATGCGCCCGGCATCATCGATGCGGGGTTCCGCGGTGAGATCGCCGCGATCCTGGTGAACCACGACATTCACGAGCCCTTCCGGGTGCGGCGAGGCGATCGCATCGCGCAGCTCGTGGTCCTGCCCGTTACGGAGGTCGTGTGGCATCCCGTGGACGGCCTCCCCGGCACGCATCGCAGCTCCGGTGGTTTCGGGTCCACGGGGGGCTCGTCCCAGGCGTAGCCGGTGACCGGGGTGCCGGCGCCCCGGACTCAGCAGTACCGTTGGGTGTACCGCTTGACACGTCCGCGGAGAGGAACATGCATGCCGTCCCGTGACAACGGACCCTGGGATCTCGCTGACGTTCCGGGCGACCCCTTCTCGGGACGACTCGACATGGGATCACTGCTCGTGACCCCCACCGCGGGAATCGATGTCCAGGCGCAGGCGGATGAGACCACCGGCGCCGTGGCCCAGCTGACGTTCCATCGTCCCGATTCCATGGTGCAGGTCCAGCCCTACGCGGCGCCGCGCAGCGGAGGGATGTGGGAGGACGTCCGAGGCCAGATCGCGGCCTCCATCAACTCCTCCGGCGGCCTGGTCGAGACCGCTGAGGGTCCGTTCGGTCCGGAACTGCGTGCACAGGTCGTCCCGTCCGACGGCTCGGCTGGACTCCAGCCCGCTCGCTTCTGCGGCATTGATGGCCCGCGATGGTTCCTTCGTGCGGTGTTCCTCGGCGCCGCTGCTCGCCCGGGTGAGGCGGCGGACGCCTTCGAGGCCATGGTGCGCAGTCTCGTGGTGGTTCGCGGGCATGAGGCCATGCCCGTGGGTGCGCCGATCCCCATTCGCCTCCCACGCGTTCCGCAGCCGGAGCCCGGGCCCCCGCAGCTGCCGTCGCCCTTCGAGCGCGGCCCGGAGATCACCGAGACCCGCTGATGCCCGCGCCACGCATGGGGCAGGCCGAGTCCGATCGCTCGGGCTGGTGGTCCCGCCTGACGCGCAGTCGATCCGAGGATGAGGCGGCGATGCTCCAGGAGCACACGCGGGCCATGGGGGACCCCGATGCGCTCCCGATCAACCGCTGTGTTCCGGGCGAGCCCGTCGTGGTGCGAGGCATCGTCCGCAGTGTGACCATCCCGGCCGCCGGCCAGGCGCCCTCCCTCGAGGCCGAGATCGACGACGGAACCGGCTCGGTTCGCGTGATCTGGCTGGGGCGGCGCCGGATCCCCGGTGTCGATCCCGGTCGATCGATGGTGATCCGAGGGCGCCTCACATGCCACACGGACCACCCCACGATCTACAACCCGCGCTATGAGTTGAAGCCGCGTCCGGCATGACCCACGAACCCCAGGAACCCCACGACGCCCGTGAGCCGGACCAGCCCCGAGTCGACGAGCCATCTCTGGATGTCGCGAGCACGGGAGCGGCCGGACCGGACGACCACGAGACCGTGGAGGACGTCCGGCAGGAGGCCCTCCTCCTCGAGAAGGCCCTCGGGGGGTGGCGTGGGGTCATCGACTCAGGCCTGCCCACGGTGGTCTTCATCACGGCCTATGTGCTGACGGGGAATGATCTCGGGACGTCGCTCGTGGCTGCGATTGCCGCCGGAATCCTGGTCGTGGGCTGGCGACTCGTGCGGCGACAGCCTCTCCAGCAGGTCCTCGCGGGCTTCATCGGCCTGCTCATCGCTGCCTGGTTCTCCTCGCGCACGGGCAGGGCCGAGGACGTCTTCCTCCCCGGGCTCCTGCTGAACGTCGCCTACGGATCGGCCTTCCTCATCTCCATCCTGGTCCGGTGGCCACTGCTCGGGATCGCGATGGGCTATCTCACGGGTGAGGGGACGAGCTGGCGGCGGGATGTCGAGCTGCGACGCGTCTATGCAGCGGCGTCATGGATCTGGGTTGGGGTCTTCACGCTGCGCATCGCCGTCCAGGTCCCGCTCTACCTCGCGGGCGCCGTGGCCGCTCTGGGCGTGGTGAAGATCGTGCTCGGATGGCCGCTCTACCTCGCTGGGGCGTACGTCACGTACCGCCTGCTGGCACCCGTCTACCGTGCTCGTCGAACTCAGAGGTGACCGAGCATCTTCTGGAGGTCGGCCTCCATCTGCGGTGAGGCCACGAAGATGAGCTCGTCGCCCACGTCGAGCGGATCGTCCGCTGTCGGCGTGATGACGCGGGGTCCCCGAACGATGGCGACAAGGGCGGTGTCCTGGGGCCAGTTCTGATCGCCCACGCGCTGGCCCACGACGGGGGAGTCGGCCGAGAGCGTGATCTCCACGAGATCGGCGTCGCCCTGTCGGAACGAGAAGAGTCGAACGAGGTCTCCGACAGAGACGGCCTCCTCGACCAACGCCGACAGCATCCGGGGAGTGGAGACGGCGACGTCGACCCCCCAAGACTCGTCGAACATCCACTCGTTCTTCGGATGATTGACCCGCGCGACGACACGAGGCACGCCGTACTCGGTCTTGGCGAGGAGCGACACGACAAGGTTCACCTTGTCGTCGCCGGTTGCGGCCACGACGACCTGGCACGTGGAGAGGTCGGCCTCGTCGAGGGCGGAGATCTCGCATGCGTCGGCCATGAGCGTCGATGCACCCTCGACCACGCCGGGTCGCGCAAGCTCCGCGTCGCGGTCGATGAGGAGCACCTGATGGCCGTTACCGACGAGTTCTCGCGCGATCGCGCGCCCGACCTTGCCAGCTCCCGCGATCGCCACGCGCATCAGGTGTCTCCCTCGTCAGGCCCGTGCTCGCACACGCGCTCGACGCGCGTGCGCATGTCGTCAAGGAAGAGGAAGTGCACGAGGTCACCGTCCTGCAGGACGGTCTCATGGTCGGGGATAAGTGCCTGCCCGTAGCGGGTGATGAAGGCCACGCGGGCCCCGCTGGCGGCTCCGAGGGCGCTGCACCGTCGACCGAGCCAGTACTCGCCGACGTGGACCTCGGCGAGTACCACGGAGCCGCTGGGATCGCGGTACTCGTCCTCGGCACCGAGAGGGAGCATGCGACGCAGGAACTGGCCTGCGGTCCACGAGACGGTCGCGACGGTCGGGATGCCCAGTCTCTCGTACACCTGCGCGCGACGCGGGTCGTAGATGCGGGCCACGACCTGCTCGACCCCGTAGGTCTCGCGGGCCACGCGGGCGGCCAGGATGTTCGAGTTGTCTCCGGAGCTCACCGCTGCGAAGGCATGAGCCCGCTTGATTCCCGCGCTCTCCAAGGTCTCGCGATCGAACCCCACTCCGGTCACCGTCTGGCCGGTGAAGTCCGGGCTGAGCTTGCGGAAGGCACCGGGGTCCTGATCGACGATCGCCACGGAGTGGCCCAGCTCGTCCAGGCGATGCGCCAGCAGGGCTCCCACTCGACCGCACCCGAGAATCACGATGTGCACGATGGAACGCTACACGCATGGCGCTCCGAGCCCGTGGCTCTCCCGGGAGTAGGCTCGCGAGACGTGGCGGCGTCGGATGTCGTGAAGCGCCTCTTCGTGGGTCGCGCCCTGACCAGTGAGCGCCTCTCGGAGACGATGCTTCCCAAGCGGATCGCTCTTCCGGTGTTCGCCAGTGACGCCCTCTCGTCGAATGCCTACGCCACCCAGGAGATCCTGCTCGTCCTGTCCCTGGGTGGTTTCTCGCTCTACCAGTACGGCCCGTGGGTCGCCGGCGCCGTGATTCTGGTCTTCTTCACGGTGATCGCCTCCTACCGGCAGACCGTCTATGCCTATCCGAATGGCGGGGGCGACTACGAGGTCGTCGCGAGGAACCTCGGACCCAACTGGGGCGTGTTCGTCGGCAGTGCACTTCTCATCGACTACGTGCTCACTGTGGCCGTGTCCATATCGGCTGCCGTGGCCAATCTCGGCTCCATCATCCCCTTCGTGGAGCAGCACAGCGTCTGGTTCGCGGTGGCGCTCATCGCTCTGGTGACGGTCATCAATCTCCGGGGCGTCAAGGAATCGGGGGCGTTCTTCGCCATCCCCGTCTACCTCTTCATCGGATCCATCCTGCTGATGATGGGGTGGGCCATCATCGAGATCGTCGTGCTCGGGCAGGACTTGACTGCTGAGAGCGCTGGCTGGGACGTCGTTGCCGAGAACTCCTTCGCCGGTCTGGCGCTCGCGTTCCTCGTGGCGCGGGCCTTCTCGTCGGGTACGACGGCTCTCACCGGCATCGAGGCGGTCGCGAACGGGGTGCCGGCGTTCCGTGAACCGAAGTCGAGGAACGCCGCGACGACCCTCGCCCTGCTGGGGATCATCTCCATGACGCTGTTCGCGGGCATCACCTGGCTGGCGATCCGAACGCAGGTCAAGATCACCGAGAACGACGCGGACCTCGTCGGGCTTCCGGCTGGCCAGGCTCAGAAGACGGTGATCGTGCAGGTCGCGGACGCAGTCTTCCACCGATCTGCCCTGCCCGTTCTCCTGATCGCCATCGTGACCGCCGTGATCCTGGCTCTCGCCGCGAACACGGCCTTCAACGGCTTCCCGGTGCTGGGGTCGGTCCTCGCCAGGGATGGATACCTGCCCCGACAGCTCCATACCCGCGGAGACCGCCTCGCCTACAGCAACGGCATCATCACTCTCGCTGCCCTGGCCATCGTGCTTGTCGTGGGATTCCAGGCTGATGTCAGCAGCCTGATCCAGCTGTACATCATCGGCGTCTTCGTCTCCTTCACCCTCAGTCAATGGGGCATGATCCGGCACTGGACCCGCGAGATACCCGCCTCCCCGGACGCCGTGGTCCGGCGGCGCATGCGACGCTCCCGCATCGTGAACAGCATCGGGCTGGTGATGACCGGGACCGTTCTCGTCATCGTGCTCACGACGAAGTTCACGAAGGGTGCCTGGATCGTCGTCGTGGCGATCCCCGTGATCTACCTCGTCATGCGCATCATCCATCGCCATTACGAGCGCGTCCGGACGGAGATGATGACCTTCGGCGACGCCAAGGTCACGCTCCCGGCCCGCGTCCACGTGATCGTGCTCGTGAGCAAGCTGCACAAGCCCACCATGCGTGCGCTGGCCTATGCGCGCGCGTCCCGCCCCACGGTTCTCGAGGCGATCACCGTCGACGTGGACCATGACGAGACACTCCAGCTCCAGCGGGAGTGGGAGCGCCAGCAGGTCCCCGTGACCTTGAAGATCCTTGCCTCGCCCTATCGGGAGATCACGCGCCCCGTCCTCGACTATGTCGGCCAACTGCGCGCCGAGCATCCACAGGATCTCGTGACGATCTTCATCCCCGAGTACGTGGTCGGGCACTGGTGGGAGCAGCTGCTGCACAATCAATCGGCCCTGCGACTGAAGAGCCGGCTCCTGTTCGTGCCGGGCGTCATGGTCACAAGCGTCCCCTGGCAGCTCGATGCGGGCGATGATGCGGCGGAGTCGGTGCCTCGTGGGCGGAACTGACCAGGTCGGATCCTCGAGGACTGCCGTCCCACTCGCGCCGGGAGACGTTGTTCGCGTGCGGACGGGCGTGATCGCCCACGGTGGTCATGTCATCGCGCACCACGATGGGCAGACCCTGTTCGTCCGCCATTCCCTCCCGGGTGAGCTGGTCGATGCGCAGGTGACCCACGTCAACCGCAAGATCGTGCGCGCAGACGCTGTTGCGATCGTGGAGCCGTCCCCGGCTCGCGTGGAGCCGCCGTGCCCCTGGGCCGGACCCGGGCTGTGCGGTGGCTGCGATTTCCAGCACATCGAGGTGGCAGTTCAGCGAGACCTCAAGTCGGAGGTCCTGCGGTCGAGCCTCGAGCGCTTCTCGGGACTTGCCTCAGAGGAGATCGACGAGCTCAAGCCCACGGTTCTTGAGCTCCCGGGTCATGCCGACGGCTTGCACTGGCGAACGCGAATCCGGTGGGCTGTCGATGAGGTGGGCCGGCCGGGGCTTCGGCGCCACCGATCACACGATGTCGTGACGGTCGACCGGTGC
Organism: uncultured Bifidobacteriaceae bacterium; assembly: GCA_964597445.1. GTDB lineage: Bacteria > Actinomycetota > Actinomycetes > S36-B12 > S36-B12 > UBA10649. Next base: position 75,840 of record CAZQXO010000001.1, read on the forward strand.
CTTCTGGCCGTCGAGGGCCGCGATCGCCCAGAGGTGCCGGCATCCGGAGGCAGCGGGCACGCTGTCCGGGGCCGAACGTGGCACGTCGACGGGTTCTGGCAGGCGCATGAGGCCCTTCCGGAGGCGTTGGTCGACACCGTGCTCGAGTGGGGGTCGCCAGAGCCGGGAGAGCGGTGGTGGGATCTCTATGCCGGCGCGGGGCTCTTCGCCGCCTTCCTCGCGGGTGACGTCGGTCCCGCCGGGAGGGTCACGGCGGTGGAGGCCGATCGTGCCGCCGTGGTCGCCGGCAGGCAAGCCCTGCAGGATCTCGCCCAGGTGACGTGGGTGAACCGCCCGGTCGAGGCGTGGCTGCGGGATCAGGATCATGACGCGCCCGACGGGGTCGTCCTCGATCCGCCACGCAGCGGAGCCGGCCAAACAACCATGGCCATGCTTGCCGGAGCGGCCATCCCGCGCCTCGTCTACGTGGCGTGCGATCCAGTGGCCTTGGCGCGGGACATCCGCGTCGCGCGGGACGCGGGCTACCGCGTGTCGCGGCTGCGGGCCTTCGATGCCTTCCCCATGACACATCACCTGGAGGCGGTGGCTCTTCTCGAGGCCGACTGACGACTGGGCCGCCCTCGAGGATGGCCATGCGATATCTTGACGTCAAGATATTCAGTGGAGTGGAGGGGACCCGTGCCCAGCATCGACAGCTTCTCGTCTCGAGCGACTCTGACCGTGGGCGACCGCGAGTACGAGATCTTCCGCATCGCGCAGGTTCCCGGTTCGGCTCGCCTGCCCTTCACCCACAAGGTCCTGCTCGAGAACCTGCTCCGTCACGAGGACGGTGCCAACGTGACGAGCGAGGGCATTGCCGCCCTCGGTGCATGGGATCCCTCCGCGGAACCGTCCGAGGAGATCCAGTTCACACCCGCTCGCGTCGTCATGCAGGACTTCACCGGCGTGCCGGTGGTCGTCGACCTCGCCACGATGCGTGAGGCGGTGAAGGATCTCGGAGGGGACCCCGCGCGTATCGAGCCGTTGAACCCCTCGGAGCTCGTGATCGACCACTCGGTCATCGCCGACTTCTTCGGAGCGCCCGACTCGGAGGAGCGCAACGTCGAGCTCGAGTACGAGCGCAATCGCGAGCGCTACCAGTTCCTGCGGTGGGGACAGAGCGCCTTCGACGAGTTCAAGGTCGTCCCCCCGGGGCAGGGCATCGTCCACCAGGTCAACATCGAGGCGCTGGCTCGCGTGGTCATGGCGCGCAGCGGTCAGGCCTATCCCGACACCGTCGTCGGCACGGACTCGCACACCACGATGGTGAACGGTCTCGGCGTCCTCGGCTGGGGAGTCGGCGGCATCGAGGCCGAGGCGGCCATGCTCGGCCAGCCGGTATCCATGCTCATCCCTCGTGTCGTGGGCTTCAAGCTGACGGGGGAGCTGCCCGCCGGGGCCACGGCCACGGACCTCGTCCTCACGATCACTCAGATGCTCCGCAAGCACGGTGTCGTCGGCAAGTTCGTGGAGTTCTACGGCGAGGGTGTCGGTTCCGTGCCCGTAGCCAACAGGGCGACCATCGGGAACATGTCTCCCGAGTACGGGTCGACCGTGGCCATCTTCCCGATCGATGACGAGACCCTGGAGTACCTGCGCCTCACCGGGCGCACCGAGGAGCAGATCGCGCTTGTCGAGGCCTACGCCCGGGAGCAGGGCCTCTGGCATGACCCGCACCATGAGGCGGCCTACTCGGAGTACCTCGAGCTCGACGTGTCCACGGTGGTGCCGTCCCTCGCCGGACCGAAGCGGCCGCAGGATCGTGTGCTCCTCTCCGAGGCACGCGCCTCGTACGAGGCCGCTCTCGGCGACTACACCAAGAACCCGGCTGCAGCCGTCGAGACGACGATCGACGGTGCGCCAGTGACGATCGGCCACGGCGCGGTCACGATCGCTGCCATCACCTCATGCACGAACACGTCGAACCCCTACGTGATGATCGGTGCGGGCCTGGTGGCCAAGAAGGCGGTCGAGCGGGGACTGGCTCGCAAGCCGTGGGTCAAGACGACGCTGGGTCCGGGGTCCCGTGTCGTGACCGACTACTACGAGAAGGCAGGTCTCCTGCCGTATCTCGACAAGCTCGGCTTCAACGTGGTCGGCTACGGATGCACGGTCTGCATCGGCAACTCCGGGCCGCTCATCCCCGAGGTGAGCGCGGCGGTCAACGAGGCGGACCTCGCCGTGGTCTCCGTTCTGTCCGGCAATCGGAACTTCGAGGGCCGGATCAATCCGGACGTGAAGATGAACTACCTGGCATCCCCGCCTCTCGTCGTGGCCTACGCCCTGGCGGGCACCATGGACATCGATCTCATGAACGAGCCACTGGGCTTCGATGAGCAGGGCAACGGAGTCTTCCTGGCCGACATCTGGCCGTCGGCGCAGGAGATCCAGTCAGTGATCGATCAGGCCGTGACGTCCGAGCAGTTCGTGCATCGCAACGCGGATGTCTTCACGGGAGATGCCCGCTGGCAGTCGCTCCAGACGCCCACGGGCGAGACCTTCGCGTGGGATCCCCAGAGCACCTATGTGCGCAAGCCCCCGTACTTCGAGAACATGGGACTCACCCCGGATCCCGTGCAGGACATCCTGGGGGCACGAGTCCTGCTCAAGCTGGGCGACTCGGTGACTACCGATCACATCTCGCCCGCAGGCTCGATCAAGCCCGACAGCCCCGCGGGTCTCTACCTCACCAGTCACGGCGTGGCCAAGAAGGACTTCAACTCGTATGGCTCTCGTCGCGGTAACCACGAGGTAATGATCCGAGGCACCTTCGCCAACATCCGGTTGCGCAACCTGATGCTCACGGACGTGGAGGGCGGCTTCACCGTTGACTTCACGACGCCGGACCAGCCGACCGTGCCCGTGTACGACGCCGCCATGGCCTATGCCGCTCATCGCACCCCTCTCGTGATCCTCGCGGGCAAGGAGTACGGATCCGGCTCGAGCCGGGACTGGGCTGCCAAGGGAACGGCCCTGCTCGGCGTGCGGGCCGTGATCGCCGAGTCGTATGAGCGCATCCACCGGTCGAACCTGATCGGCATGGGAGTCCTGCCGCTGCAGTTCCCGTCCGGCATGTCAGCAGAGTCTCTCGGCCTTCAGGGCGACGAGGTCTTCACTATTCGTGGGATCACAGCGCTCAACGAGGGAGTCACGCCGCGGGAGGTCGAGGTGGAGGCGGTCGCAGCCGACGGTCGCACCGTCGAGTTCATGGCTCTCGTGCGGATCGACACGCCGGGCGAGGCGGAGTACTACCGCCACGGGGGGATCCTGCAGTACGTGCTCCGATCCCTCCTCTAGACCGATGGGCAAGCCCCGTCCCGCGGAGTGGCCAGCCGATCTTCCACCGGCGTCGTCAGCCGAGTTCGACTCGCGGGTGGTGGGGTGGCTGCTGGATCGGTCCCCGGGCGTCGTCCGCGGCTCGGAGCTGAGGCGTCAGCCGCTCGCTCTCGGCGTCGTGGCGCGCCATCTCGTGATGGGGGAGATCGAGGGCCTTCGTCGCGCGTACAGCACCGCCCGCACCGAACTGGGCGGGTCGTCCGCCGATCTGGCGACGACGCTGCCGGCCCTGGAGACCGTCGCCGCGGACCTGCTCCGGACGCAGCGGGAGATCGAGGCGGTCATCCAGGCGCTCCGGGACCGCGAAGGCGCATGACCCGGGCTTCCGGACGCTGGTGTCGGGAGGTCGTGCTGACCGGATTCGCCTAGACTTCTGCAGTGCCCCTCCTGGACCAGATCCGCGGACCCGAGGACGTCCGCGCGCTGAGGCCGGAGGACATTCCGGTCCTTGCCGAGGAGATCCGCTCCTTCCTCGTGGAGAAGGTCTCGGCCACGGGCGGCCATCTCGGCCCGAATCTGGGTGTCGTGGAGCTCACGATCGCCCTCCACCGGGTCTTCTCCTCTCCTGAGGACGTGCTGCTCTGGGACACCGGCCATCAGGCCTACGTGCACAAGGTCCTCACCGGGCGGGCTGCGGAGTTCGACACCCTGCGGCAGGAGGGCGGCCTCTCGGGCTATCCCAGCCGCCAGGAGAGCCCGCACGATGTCATCGAGAACTCCCATGCCTCCACTGCCCTGTCGTACGCGGACGGAATCGCCAAGGGCTGGGAGCTCAGCGGTGAGGGCGATCGACGCCATGTCGTGGCGGTGGTCGGGGACGGAGCGCTGACGGGAGGCATGGCCTGGGAGGCGCTCAACAACATCGCCGTGTCCGAACGTCCGATCGTGATCGTCGTGAACGACAACATGCGTTCCTATGCGCCCACCATCGGAGGCCTGGCGCACCACCTGTCGACCCTGCGCACCACGCGGGGCTACGAGCGGGTCATGGGATGGGGCAAGCGGGTCCTGGGTCGCACCCCCCTCGTCGGGCCCCCCGTGTACGGAGCGCTGCACGGGATGAAGAAGGGGGTCAAGGACGTCCTGGCCCCGCAGGGGCTCTTCGAAGACCTCGGACTGAAGTACGTGGGCCCCGTGGACGGGCACGACGAGGCGGAGGTCGAGTACGCCCTGATGCGTGCGCGAGATTTCGGCGGTCCGGTCATCGTTCACGTGCTGACGCACAAGGGGCGTGGCTATCCGCCCGCCGAGAACGACGAGGCCGATCGCTTCCACGGTGTCGGCATCATCGATCCGGGCACGGGGCGGCCCGTCTCCCGATCCGGTCCGTCCTGGACATCGGCATTCTCGGACGAACTCGTGAGCATCGGGCGTGAGCGTCCGGATGTCGTGGCGATCACGGCGGCCATGCTGGGGCCTACCGGGCTCGATCGCTTCGCGCGGGAGTTCCCGGATCGCACCTTCGACGTGGGCATCGCCGAGCAGCATGCGGCGACGAGCGCCGCGGGACTCGCCTATGCGGGCATGCATCCCGTCGTGGCCCTCTACGCCACGTTCCTGAACCGGGCGTTCGATCAGGTCCTCATGGACTGCGCGCTCCACGGCGCCGGGGTGACGTTCGTCCTGGACCGTGCCGGACTCACGGGCGACGACGGCGCCAGTCACAACGGCATGTGGGATCTCTCCCTCCTGCAGGTCGTACCAGGGATTCGGATCGCTGCGCCGCGGGATGAGGAATCCCTGCGACGGCTGCTCCGGGAGGCCGTGGCCGTGTCCGACGGCCCGACCGTCGTTCGATTCCCCAAGGGCGCACTCGGACCCTCGGTACCGGCCCTCGAGCGCCGGGCGGGATTCGACGTGCTGGCGCAGTCGGGGGCGGATGACGTCCTCGTCCTCGGGGTGGGGGTGTTCGCCTCCCTCGCCGTTGAGGTATCGGCCCGACTGACCGCCCAGGGGATCGGCAGCACGGTCGTCGATCCCGGCTGGGTCACTCCGCTTCCGGAGACGCTCGTCTCGGCTGCCGCAGACTTCACCCTCGTCGTGGTGATCGAGGACGGCATCCGGGTCGGAGGCATCGGGTCCCGATTCACCCAGGCCCTTCAGGATGCGGGGATCGATGTCCCCGTCCGCGCCATGGGAGTGCCCCCCAGATTCCTCGAGCACGGTCGGCGCGCCGATCTGCTGCAGTCCTGCGGTCTCACGGCACAGGACGTCTCGCGGGCCGTGGTCGAGACCATGGCAGGGCTCCAGGAGCCGTCAGCCGAGACGCCCAGCCGGGTGCCGGGGGCCTCCTGAGGTCACGCAGGCACGGATGCCAGCCCGACGGGCAGGAACCGCCCCCCGGCTGCCGCTGCGGATGCTCCACTCCGGTCCAGGTACGGCGTCAGGCCGCCCAGCCAGAAGGGCCATCCGGCACCCATGATCATGCAGAGGTCGATGTCCTGAGCCTCCGCCACGACCCCCTCATCGAGCATCCGACGGACCTCGTCGGCGAGGGCTTGGGAGATCCGCGTGACCAGTGCCGCCTCGTCGATCGGGGCATCGCCCTGATCGAGAAGTGACGGGACCCGGGGGTCGAGGCTCTTCGTGCCGTCGTCCGCCTTCACCCACACCGACGAGACACCGGCATCCACGAGTCGTGCGAGGTTCGGTGACACCTGATAGCGATCGGGGAATGCGGCGTGCATCGTCTCCGACACATGCAGGGCGACAGCCGGTCCGACGAGGGCCAACAGATCGAAGGGGGACATCGGCAGGCCGAGGGTGTCTCCCGCCCGGTCCGCCACCTCGAGGGGAGTTCCCTCGTCCACGGCGGAGATGATCTCGTTGAGGTATCGCGTCAGCAGCCGGTTGACCACGAAGGCCGGTGCGTCCTTGACGAGCACGCACGTCTTCTTCAGCTGCTTGCCCACAGCGAAGGCGGTCGCGACCGTGGCATCGTCCGTGCGTTCGGCCCTGGCGATCTCGAGCAGCGGCATGACGGCGACCGGATTGAAGAAGTGGAAGCCCACGACGCGCTCCGGGTGCTGCAGCCCGGCCGACATCTCGGTGACGGACAGCGAGGACGTGTTCGTCGCCAGAATGCAATCCGGACGGACGACGGCCTCCAGGCTGCCGAACACCTGCTTTTTGACCGAGAGATCCTCGAAGACCGCCTCGATGACGAAGTCCGCATCCGCGAAGACGGAGGCATCGACGGACCCGGAGACGAGGCCGATGAGCCGGTTCGCGCGATCTCGGGTCAGGCGTCCCTTGGACACATCGGACTCGATCTGGTCGCGCACATACGCGACGCCCTTGTCGACGCGCGCCTGGTCCAGGTCGGTCATCACCACGGGTACCTGAAGGCGCCGCGCGAAGAGCAGGGCGAGCTGGCTGGCCATGAGGCCGGCACCGACGACGCCCACCTTGGTGATCCGACGAGCGAGGGACGTGTCGGGGACGCCCACCGGTCGCTTCGCCCGCTTCTGGACCAGGTCGAAGGAGTACAGCGAGGCACGGAGATCCTCACCCATGACGAGGTCGGCGAGGGCCTCATCCTCCGCCGCGAAACCCTCGTCCCGGGAGGCGGTGCGTGCCGCGCGCACGAGATCCAGCGCGCGGTAGGGCGCCGGAGTCGCGCCGTGGAGCTTGGCGTCGAGCATCCCCTGCGCGATGTCCACGATGGCATCCCAGTTGGTCACGTCGATCTCCGGTCGCGCCACCGAGATCGTGCCGTTCAGCACCCCGGCCGCCCAGCGGAACGACTGCTCGAGGAAGTCGGGTGAGTCGAGCACCACGTCGACCACGCCGAGCCGGAGGGCATCCTTGGGCTTCATCTGCCGGTTCTGCGCGAGGGCATTGGCGACGATGACCTCGAGAGCGTTCGCCGGACCGACGAGGTGGGGCAGCAGCCAGGCTCCGCCCCATCCCGGGATGAGTCCGAGGAAGACCTCCGGGAGGGACATGGCGGCAGCGGCGGCCGACATCGTGCGGTAGGTGCAATGGAGCGCGAGCTCGGTGCCCCCGCCCATGGCAGCGCCGTTGACGAAGGCGAAGGACGGCACATCCAGCTCACCGAGGCGCCGGAAGACGTTGTGCCCGAGCTGTCCGAACTCCAGGATCACCTCCCGGTCGCTCACCAGGCCGATAGCCGACAGATCCGCGCCCACGGCGAAGATGAAGGGTTTGCCTGTCACGCCCACCGCAGCGATGTCGCCCATGCCCGCCACGCTGTCGAGGGCGGCATCGAGGGACGCCAGACCCGCTGGCCCGAATGTCGTCGGGCGGGTGTGGTCCCGATCGTTGTCGATCGTGATCAGAGCCATGATCCCCGCGCCATCGGGGAGCGTGATCCGCTGGACCCGAGCATGGGAGACGACCTCATCCGGGTTCGTCGAGGCCGTGTCAGTCATGCCTTGCTCCCGTCGTGGTTGAGGTTCTCCCAGATCACGGTTCCGCCCATGCCGAGACCGATGCACATGGTGGTGATGCCGTAGCGAGCCTCCGGATGGCGCTCGAAGTCACGGGACAGGTAGGTCATCAGCCGGATGCCGCTCGAGGCCAGCGGGTGACCCACGGCGATCGCTCCGCCCATGGGGTTGACGCGTGGGTCGTCATCGGCGATGCCGAAGTGCTCGAGGAAGGCAAGTACCTGAACCGCGAACGCCTCGTTCACCTCGAAAAGATCGATGTCATCGATCGACAGCCCGGCTCGAGAGAGTGCCTTGACCGTGCTGGGGATGGGGCCAGCGCCCATGAACTCCGGCTCGACACCGGCGAACGCGAATCCGACCATGCGCATGCGCTTGGCCAGTCCGAGCCTGTCGGCCATCGCCTCGGACGCGAGCAGGGCGCCGGTGGCGCCGTCGTTCAGCCCCGAGGCGTTTCCTGCGGTCACGCGCCCATGGGGCCGGAAGGGCGTCTTCAAGGAGGACAGTCCCTCCATCGTGGTCTCCGGTCGCATCGACTCGTCACGATCCAGGAGTCCCCAGCCCCGTTCTGAGGAGCGCGTCGCGATCGGGACGAGATCCGGCTGGATCCACCCCTGCGCATACGCCTCGGCTGTCTTTCGCTGGGACGCCAGGGCGTAGGCGTCTGACCGCTCCTTCGTGAGCGTCGGGAATCGGTCGTGCAGGTTCTCCGCGGTTGCACCCATCACCAGGGCATCGGTGTCGACGAGGCGCTCGGAGAGGAATCGCGGGTTGGGGTCCATGCCGTCACCCATGGGATGACGGGACATGCTCTCGACACCTCCCGCCAGGACGACGTCGTAGGCACCCGCCATGATGCCGGAGCTCAGCGTCGTCACGGCGGTCATGGCGCCAGCGCACATGCGGTCGATCGCGTAGCCCGGCACGGTAAACGGCAGCCCGGCGAGCAGGGAGGCCGTGCGGCCCAGGGTCATGCCCTGATCGCCAACCTGCGTCGTCGCCGCGACCGCCACATCGTCGATCTGCTCGGGGGGCAGGGCGGGGTTGCGGCGCAGCAGTTCACGGAAGACGTTCACGACGAGATCGTCTGCACGCGTCTCGGCGAGAGCGCTCCCCGCCTTGCCGAAGGGCGTGCGGACACCGTCCACGAACACGACGTCCTGGATCGATCGGGTCACGGGGACTCCCCACTCTCGGCTTCGCGGTCTGCCGAAATACTACTCGCCGGTAACTTGCGTGACTACTCGCGAGTAACTTCCGGCGCGGCGAGCGCCGGCAGGAGCACCGGCAGGGTCACGTTCACCTGCCATGACCGTGCGCCCAGGGACAGGAGCTGTGCGGACACCGTGTCCGGGTCGACCGGGTCCGGAGGCGACCAGCACAGCCGCCGAACGGTCTCCGGAGACAGGAGGTTCTCCACGGGCATTCCCAGGGAGTCCGCCAGGTCGGCCAACCCCGCCCGCGCGGTGGACAGCCGTGCATGCGCCGCGGGGTCTCGATCCGCCCAGGCCCGTGCGGGCGGGGGGCCCTCCGACCGCGCTGCGGGCGGCGGCCAGTCCGACTCCGGGCAGGTGCGACCGCGCTCCAGGGCGGCCCACCAGCGGGGGAGGTACCTCTGCGCCCCGCGTCCGTGGAAGCCGTCGACCCGGAGGAGCTCCTGCCGCGAGGAGGCCGCGGATTGAGCCGCCGCGATGATCGCTGAGTCGGGAATCAACCGCCCCACGGCAATGTCCCGCTCCTGACCGAGAGTGTCACGCTCCCTCCAGAGCTCGCGCACGATGGCCAGGACTCGGCCCTGACGCACGCGATGCAGCCCGGATGTTCGGCGCCAGTCGTCATCGCTTCGCTCCCGTGCCCGGAAGGTGAGCAGAGACGCGAACTCCTCGCGCGCCATATCGGACTTCCCGGCTCGGTCGAGCTCGCGCGCGAGTGCTTCGCGGAGCTCGATCAGAAGCTCGACGTCCAGCGCCGCGTAACGCAACTGGGCGGGGGAGAGGGGCCTCGCGGACCAGTCGGTTGCTCCATGACCCTTCTCGAGGACCTCGCCCAGCTCGCTCAGCACCAGAGCCGCGAGCCCGACGCGTTCACGCCCGAGAAGACGGCCGGCCAACTCGGTGTCGAACAGCGTGTCCGGGACAAGCCCCACCTCGGCGAGGCAGGGAAGGTCCTGCGTGGCGGCATGGAGGATCCACTCCGTGCCGCGCAGTGCCTCCTGAAGAGCCGTCAGATCCGGCACCTCGATCGGATCGATGAGCCCTGTTCCCGATCCCTTCCGACGCAGCTGGATGAGGTAGGCGCGCTGGCCGTAGCGGAACCCGGATGCGCGTTCGGCATCGATGGCGACGGGGCCCGTGCCCTGCGCCAGACGCCTGCAGTACTCGTCCAGCGCTTCCCGGGTCACGATGAGGGGTGGGACGCCCTCCCGGGGTTCGAAGGGTGCTCGAATCGACTCACCGGAAGCCTCACGCACCTCATCTGAGGACTCCACGGAGGATCCAGCCTCATCCGTCATGAGCGAGCACGAGCACGACGGTGCGGAACGATTCCGACGTCGCTCGGCAGGGGCGGCAGCCCTGCCGACAGGGCCATGAGATCCAGCCAGGCGCTCGCATGCGCGGCCATGTCGTCCAGAAGCACGCCGTCGGAGCCCTCCGAGGGAGTCCACGAGGCTCGGATCTCCACGTAGCCCTCATCAGGTCTCTCAGCCATCGTCCCGAAGGACCGACCGGCCGTGCGGGTGACGGTGCCGCCCAACTGCGTGACGTGGCATTCGCGGAGCGACAGGGACTCCGTGACCCAGCTCCATCCGACATCGTGGAGCAGGTCATCGTGGAGCAGGTCGACCTCGAGCTCGGCACGGACGAACACCACGGCGCGGAACGAGCCCTCCCACTCATCCACCCCATCGGGGTCATGCAGCAGCACGAAGCGGCCGCTGACGAGATCGGACTCGGGATCCGCCATCTCGGCCGTGACGGCGACGGTCGACGGCGCGAGCCGTGCGGGCGCAGGCGCCTCTCGCAGGACGAAATCCGGTCGAACAGGCACGCTCGCCAGTCGAGACACCACGTCCTCGAACGTGCCCTCACCTGGAGATACCGGTCTCACTCGGGCAGGTTACGACGGGTCGGTGCCCGCCGCCGACTGCCGCGCCGCGGGGTCCCGTCCGCGGGACCCCGGACTCAGCCTCGGTCCTGCGCCTCGAAAGTCATGCTCACCGAGTTGATGCAGTAGCGCTGGTTCGTGGGGGTGTCGTATCCCTCACCGGAGAAGACGTGTCCCAGATGACCACCGCAGGAGGCGCAGCGCACCTCGACGCGGGCCATCCCGAGTGAGGTGTCCGGCAGGAGGATGACGGAGTCTGCGGCGAGGGGCGTGAAGAAGCTGGGCCAACCGCAGTGGGAGTCGAACTTCGCCTCGCTGCGGAAGAGCTCCGAGTCGCAGGCGCGGCAGCGGTACACGCCGACCTCGTGGTTGTCGGTGTACTGACCGGTGAAGGGCGCCTCCGTTCCCGCGGCTCGCAGGATCCGGTACTCCTCAGGCGTGAGCCGTGAGCGCCATTCCTCCTCCGTCCGGACCACGGGGTACGGAGTGCCATCCGGTCTCGATCCACCGTCCGAGGCGGGTGTGCTGTGCGACATGCCGTCACTGTAGGTGCGTCTGCAGATTCCCGCTTCGGGACGGCTACCCTCGTCGCGTGAGCGAGATCCTGGACACCAGGGGCGCGTGGCTCGCCGAGGACGACCTCGCGTCCGCGCGCGACCGGCTGCCGATCGTGTACGTCGACGCCGTGCCCGTGCGCACCGACGAGCGCGGGCAGGTGGTCCAGATCGGCCTTCTCCTGCGTGCCATGCCGGACGGCACGATCTCCCGCGCCGTGGTCTCCGGTCGAGTCCTCTACGGCGAGCGGGTCAGGGACGCGCTGATGCGTCACCTCGAGAAGGATCTGGGCACCATGGCCCTGCCCCGGGTAGCACCCTCACCCCAGCCCTTCACCATCGTCGAGTACTTTCCCGATCCGACGGTCACGGGATTCCACGATCCCCGACAGCACGCCGTGTCGCTTGCCTTCATCGTTCCGCTCGAGGGCGACTGCGCTCCCTCGCAGGAGGCTCTGGACCTCGTCTGGGTCTCACCGGCGGAGGCGGTGAGTCCCCAGTTCGAGGCCGAGATGTCCGGTGGGCAGGGGCGTCTCGTGCGCATGGCGCTCGCCCACTGCGGGCTTCTCGCCTGACGTCGATTCACTCGTCGTAGGGATCGATGCCCAGAAGGGTCTCGTCCTCCGGCGTCAGGTCTTCCGGGCGACCATCGAACTGGTCGTAGAAGGGATCAGCCCGTTCGGCGTCCGTCTCGTCGTCCGCATACGCGTGATCGGACGGGTTCTCCAGGTCGACGATGTGCATGGCGGACACCTCGGCGCTCACCCACGTGCGCGGGGTCAGGCCGCCGGCATGCATGGGATCGTCACTGGCATCCTCGGCATCCTCCATCGCGAGGGTGGACTCGAGGTCCTCGAGTGGGTAGGGCGAGCCCTCGAAACCGCCCTCACCGCCCCCGCTTCCGTGAAGCGCATTGCGCGCGGCCTCCGCCTCCATGATCATCGTCAGGCGCTCGGCTTGGTCGGCCGCGTCGCCTGCGGGGTCGACACCATCGAATGTGGCACGCGCGACCTGATCCGGGGCGCTCGCTCCGGCAACCTCCTTCGTCATGGCGCTCTCCCTTCGGCCTTCCGCCGTCATGTGGCTCCTGCTCACCACGGTAGCCGCCTGCAGGCGCCGACGGGCGATCCAGAGCGTCTCCCCTCCACGCGTACCTGGATCGGGCCTCGCGTGGAATCAGAGAGGTGGCGCGGCGACTTCCCTCAGGCGCATATGTCAGGCTGACGACATGAGTCCCCGCACCCTCCCCGACGAGGCCCTCGCCGCCGAACTCGAGCCTGTGGTCGATCGAGAGCTGTCACGCCATCTCGTCACGGCTCGAGACTGGTACCCGCATGAGTACATCCCGTGGAGCGAGGGTCGGGATTTCGAGGGACCTCTCGAGGGACAGGCATGGACACCGGAAGAGCAGCGGTTCTCCGATGCGGCACGCACCAGCCTCATCATCAACCTGCTGACCGAGGACAATCTCCCCAGCTACCACACGGAGATCGCGCTCAATGTGAGCGGGGAGGGAGCCTGGGGGGCGTGGCTCGGACGGTGGACGGCTGAGGAGGCCAGACACGGTGCGGCCATTCGCGACTACCTGCTGACCACGCGATCGGTGGATCCGCGGGCACTCGAGGACGCGCGCATGACCCACATGCAGGAGGGCTTCCACGCCATCAACCCCGGACTTCTGGCGGGCCTCGCGTACGTCTCCTTCCAGGAGTTGGCCACCAGGGTCTCCCACCGCAACACCGGAGAGGCGACAGGCGATCCCGTCGCTGAGCAGCTCATGGCCCGCATCGCCCTCGACGAGAACCTGCACATGCTCTTCTATCGCAACGTCATCGAGGCAGCATTCGAGGTCGCCCCGGACCAGACGATGGTGGCCGTCTGGGGAGCTGTGCGGGACTTCGCCATGCCGGGTCACGGCATCGAGGGCTTCGGCCGCATGGCGGTGCAGATCGCCGTGGAGGGCATCTACGACCTGCGACTCCATCGCGATGACGTCGTCATGCCCGTCCTCCGCAAGTGGCGTGTCTTCGATCGCACCGATCTCGGCCCAGTGGGGGAGGCCGCACGCGATGAGCTGGCCGCCTTCGTTGCTGGACTCGACGAGCAGGCGCTGCGCTTCGAGGAGAAGCGTGACGCGCTCAAGGCACGCCTCGCAGCGCGATCCTGACCACGCCTGGCCAGGGTCACTCACACGGGCAGCCCGATCGCGTTCCCCAGCGTGGTCGCCAGTTCCGCGATGCGCTCGCGCTGCTCCTCCGTTCGCGGAAGCGGCTCATGGCGTCCGAGCTGCGACTTGGACAGCTTGGCCGCGTCAGGACCCGTCAGGAGCGGGTGGTGACGGATGTCGGCGGCCACGAACGCGTCGTCCGACAGGTGGCGCGCGAGGAACATTTGGGCAGCCGTCGACACCCGTAAGTCCTCGCCGCGAAGGATGTGGGTCATGCCTGCGTCGCTGTCATCGACCACGGACGTCCATTGGTAGGCCGGGAGATCATCCCGCCGCCAGATGACAAAGTCGCCCAGCTCCCGCGCGACATCGATGTCACGTCCGTCTACGCGGACGACAGTGTCTTCAGGGACCATGACGCGCATCGACGTCCCACCGGGAACGAACGCACGTTGCTTCGTCCGGCACCCGCCCGGGCAGCCGCCGGGCGATGCGGCGGTCCCGGAAGCGCGGGTGCAGGTGCAGGCATACGCGACGAGGCCTCGGCGCTGGGCCTCGCCGAGCCCCTTCCTCGCCCGAGCGATGCGACGGTCGCGCTCTGACCACGCCTCCTCGTGGGACCGGGGGCCCTGCACGTAGGAGATCCCGAGCCAGGACATCGCCTCGAAGATGTCCTCGACATACTCCGGCCGTACGCGAGCCGCATCGATGCTGTCGACCCGGAGATGAACATCGGCACCCAACGCGGTGGCCCACTGGTGGGTGAGCAGCATGTTCGCCAGGTTCCCCTCGTGCAGGTACCCGCTGGGGGTGGGTGCTATCCGGGTGCGCACGAGCCCTCCCTTGCCCTGCGGTGTGGTGCTCTGCCGACGTCGGCCAACCATGGCACAGTGGTGCCATGCTTCCCCGCTTGGCTGCGCTGTGTGCCGCTGCGGTCACGGGGACCCTCCTCACGACCACGGCCGCGCCTGCGGCGGCCGTCCGTGGTGCCGACTGGACTCCATCCACGTGGACGGGGTTCGCAGCTGGGGCGCCTGTTCCCGACGTGAGCCTGACGGGCCCCCAGCCTGCTCCGCTGACCCCCGCCCCCTACCTCCCGATCACCTACGAGGGGCAGTCGACGTGCGACCCCACGCCGAAGCCCGGCGCCATCGCGATGGCCGACGTCATCAGGGCCACGTACGGATCGCAGCAGGTCATCGGGATTCCCCGCGGCTGCGATGTCGGTGGTCGAAGCGAGCACAAGGAGGGTCGGGCTGTCGACTGGATGATCGACGTGCGCAAGCCGGGGGAGCGCGCGCTCGCGGAGGCGTATCTCAACTGGCTGCTGGGACCCGATCAGGCAGGTCGTCAGCACGGCCACGCCTACCAACTGGGTGTCATGTACATCGGATGGCACGATCGGATGTGGCGGGCATACCGCCCGGAGTCCGGCTGGACAGAGCTGAAGGGCTGCTTCAGCAAGTCGGAGTCGCGGTACGACAACTACTGTCATCGCAATCACATCCACATCTCACTGACGTGGGCGGGCGCCAACGGGAACACCGCCCCGGGAATCCCGGTCGTTCCCTCCGAGCCGCCGGCCGCGCCTCCCCGGCCCCCAGCCCCCGCGCAGCCCGGTGAGGACGCCGACGACTTCATGTCCATCGGCTCGGAGATCGGCTTCGCCACGGGCCCCGACCTGCCGATGGGTCCCGGTGAGATACGCAGCGTCAATCTGGCATCCGTTCCTCTCGATGCCACATCCGCACTGGTGCACGTCACGACCAGGCAGGCCACGCGCAGGGGAACCCTGCGCATCGGCATGGTGGACGAGGCGGCGGCGGTGTCCCTTCGAGTGCCCAAGCGTCGCATCCGGACGTCGGTCATCCAGGTGCCCGTCGCCCAGGGAGTTGTCCAGATCGCAGCGCCCCGATCGGGTCCGGTCGACGTTCGCGTCGACGTCCTGGGCTACACGACAGACGCCGGCGCCCATCCGGCCGTGGGTGGGCCGCCGGCCGAACTCGTGCGAGATCTCGTCACCCCGGACGCACCCCAGCGGCTGGAGGTGACCGGCGTGGGACCGGTTCCCAAGCGTCTCGGGAGGACGACGGCCGTCATCCTCAAGGTCCAGACAAAGGGGCGTGGATCCGAGGGTCGCGTGACGGCCTACCCCTCGACAGGAGTGGATCTGGGGACCACCTCGGCACCCGTCCTCGCCCGTGGAGCACGCACGAGTGTCCTGTCCGCCGATGTGGGATCCGACGGAGCCATTCTTCTGAGCTCCTCGGTGCCGGCGCGCGTGATCGTCGAGATCGTGGGCTTCGTCCGCCGTTGAGGTGCGGCTGGGAGGCGCCTTAACGGGCGAGTCCGCTGACAGGTGAGCGCCGCTCCAGGGAAGCGGCGCTCACCGTACGTGTCCGAGGGGGGACTTGAACCCCCATGCCCCTAAGGGCACTAGCACCTCAAGCTAGCGCGTCTGCCAATTCCGCCACCCGGACGAGTGCGCGCTCACTATACAAGTGCAGCGCGAGGGCGATACCGGCAGGATGCAGGCATGGGCGAACCGACGCAGACGCACGCCGATGCCGTGGCCGAGGCCGAGCGTGAGGTCGTCGACCTGACATCGGAGTTGATCCGAATCGACACCTCCAACTTCGGAGAGTCGGAAGCGACGGTGGGTGAGATCTCGGCGGCCGAGTGGGCAGCCGGTCGGCTGGCCGAGGTCGGGTGGTCCCCAGAGGTGTTCACGACGACGGGTTCGCGTCGCGCAGGTGTGATGCTGCGCATTCCGGGCACGGATCCCCAAGCCCCGGCCTTGCTGCTTCACGGACACCTCGATGTGGTCCCAGCGGTCGCCGCGGATTGGACCCACGATCCGTTCGGAGGCGAGGTATCCGAGGGCTACGTGTGGGGCCGAGGCGCTGTCGACATGAAGGACATGAACGCCATGATCCTCGCGATCGCCCGGGCCTGGGCTCGCTCAGGCACGGCTCCTCGACGAGACATCGTGGTCCTGCTCCTGCCCGACGAGGAGGCCGGTGGCCGACATGGTGGCCACTGGCTCGTCGAGAATCGACCTGACATCTTCGACGGTGTCTCCGATGCCGTCGGCGAGGTGGGCGGCTTCTCGGTGACGGTGCGTGACGACCTCAGGCTGTATCCCATCCAGACCGCGGAGAAGGGCATCCGGTGGCTCACCCTGCGCGCGAAGGAGCGCGCCGGCCACGGGTCCATGATCCATCCTGACAACGCCGTCACAGCTGTAGCGGAGGCGGTGGCAGCGATCGGCCGGCACCCGTGGCCCCGACGACGCACGCCGACCGTGGATCGATTCCTGACCGAACTGGCGGATGTCTACGACGTTCCACTCGACATCGATGACCCCAGCGCGCTTCTCGAACGCCTCGGAACGTTGGGGTTCCTGGTCGGGGCCACGCTTCAGAACACGGCCAATCCGACCATGCTGGAGGCCGGCTACAAGCACAACGTCATCCCGGGTTCGGCGAGCGCCGGTGTCGATGGGCGAGTGCTTCCGGGGTACGAGGATGAGTTCGACGAGACGCTCCGCCAGTTGGTGGGGGACGCAGTCGAGATCACGGTCGTGAACAGCGACATCGCCCTCGAGGCTCCTCTCGACGCACTGTTGGTCGATCACATGGCGAGTGTTCTTCGGGCCGAGGATCCCGGCGCTCGGCCCGTTCCCTACATGATCAGCGGTGGAACGGACGCCAAGGCCTTCGCTCGACTCGGGATCGACTGCTACGGATTCAGTCCGCTGCGGATGCCGGCGGGGCTGGACTACTGGCGCCTGTTCCACGGAGTTGATGAACGTGTCCCTGTCGAGGGACTCGCATTCGGCGTCCGGGTTCTCGATCGTTTCCTGCGTGAGTGCTGATCAGGCCGTGCGCTGCATGCGGTAGACCCGCCGACGAAGTCGGATGACTCGCCGTCCGTCCGGGAGAAGGTGCAGACGGTCGAGCTCCCATCGACCGGTGTCAGCCGCATCCGTGAGCCGCTGTCGGGCGTCCTCCCGACTCGTGTCCCGCGGCAGCGAGACCTCTCGGAACTCCCACTGGGCGGTCGACTGATGCACGGGTCACCGCCTCTGAGCCCATCCGGCCTCGGGATACCCGAGACAGGGGGCCGAGGCATCGTCCAGGGCCGCCGTGATCTCGTCAGGCAGCTCGAGCTCATCGGATCCCAACGCCGCCACGAGCTGGTGCACCGTGCGCGCCCCGAGAATGGGCGCCACGACTCCTGGGCGGTCGCGCAGCCAGGCAAGGGAGACCTCGGCAGGCGAGGCTCCCAGGCCCTCCGCCGCCGTGGCGACCGCATCGACGATCCGACGGGCCCGATCGTCGAGGTACGCCTGCACGAAGCCCGCGGTCTCAGGATGGGCACCTCGTGAGTCCAGGGGCAGACTGTGCCGGTACTTTCCGGTCAAGACACCACGTCCCAGCGGTGACCACGCCAGGATCCCGAGTCCCAGTGCTTGAGCTGCGGGAACGATCTCGCGCTCGATTCCCCGCTCCAGCAGCGAGTACTCCATCTGGGCGCTGATCACAGGAGTGCGACCGCTCGCCTCCTGATAGGTGCACGCCCGAGCCGTCTGCCAGCCCGAGAAGTTGGAGATGCCGACGTAGCGCACCTTCCCCGAGGCGACCGCCGCATCAGCGGCCGCGAGCGTCTCCTCCATCGGCGTCCACGGATCCCATGCGTGCAGCGTCCACAGGTCGATGGTGTCTGTGCGAAGACGGGTCAGGGACCCTTCGAGGCTGCGGAGGAGGTGGACCCGCGACGTGTTGACGCGGCGCCCCGGGCCCGGCACGGCGCCCGCCTTCGTCGAGACGATGACGTCATCGCGCACCTCGTACTCCTCGAGGAGCTCGCCCAGCAGTGCCTCAGCGCCCCCGTCGGAGTAGCTGTCAGCGGTGTCGATCAGGGTTCCGCCGGCGTCCAGGAAGGCCGCAAGCTGATCGCGCGCGTCGTACTCGTCGGTGCCGCGTGTCCAGGTGCCGGTGCCGAGTGCCATCCGGCCCACCCAGACACCGGACCTTCCCAGAGGCCGCTTCTGCATACCGGCACGCTACCTCGCGCGCGAGGCCTCAACCCCTAGGCTCGCGGTGTCGAGAAGGGACGTGCGCATGAAACTCGGGCTCAATCTCGGGTACTGGGGTGCTGGCAATGACGCCGACAACCTCGTGCTCGCACAGGATGCTGACCAGCTGGGCTACTCGGTCGTGTGGGCTGCCGAGGCCTACGGATCGGACGCCGCCACCGTCCTCACCTGGGTCGCCGCGCAGACGAGTCGGATCGATGTCGGCTCGGCCGTCTTCCAGATCCCGGGCCGCACTCCGGCCAACACGGCCATGACCGCCGCCACACTGGACACCCTGTCGGGAGGACGGTTCCGGCTCGGCTTGGGCGTGTCCGGTCCCCAGGTGTCCGAGGGGTGGCACGGGGTCCGCTTCGACAAGCCGCTCGGACGCACCCGCGAGTACGTCGACATCGTGCGCATGGCACTGGCGCGTGAGCGGGTCCGCTACGACGGGGAATTCTTCACCCTGCCGTTGCCGGATGGTCCCGGCAAGGCGCTCACCCTGACGGTCCATCCGGTTCGCGACCGCATTCCGATCTATCTGGCGGCGATCGGACCCAAGAACATGGAACTCGCCGGTGAGATCGCCGATGGCTGGCTCGCCATCTTCTTCTCGCCCGAGCATGCGAGCGAGATCATGGCGCCGCTGATCGCCGGTCGGGCGAAGTCGGGACAGGACATGGCGGGCTACGACGTCGTTCCGACTGTGCCGGTGGTCCTCGGAGACGATCCTGTTGCTTGCGCAGACCCGGTTCGCTTCTACTCCGCCCTGTACATAGGAGGCATGGGCAGTCGCGAGCGGAACTTCTACCACCAGCTCGCCTGTCGAATGGGCTATGAGGACGCCGCCGGCCAGATCCAGGATCACTACCTGGCGAAGGAGTACGACCAGGCCATGGCCTCCGTTCCCTTCGAGTTCATGGACCGCACGTCACTGCTCGGCCCGCCCGAGAGGGTCCGGGGGCGACTCCACGCCTACGCGGATGCCGGTGTCACCACGCTGAGCCTGGGTCTGTACGCGGGCGATCTCGAGGAGCGTCGCCGAACCCTGCGCGTCATGGCCGAGCTGCTGGACGAGTCCGGGCTGGCCTGACGGTGACCTGGTTCGAGGCAATCGTCCTCGGCGTGGTGCAGGGCCTGACCGAGTTCCTCCCCATCTCGTCCAGCGGGCACCTGCTGGTTCTGTCCCAGTTGCTCGGCTGGGATGATCCGGGAGCGGCCTTCACCGCCGTGACGCAGATCGGCACCGAGACGGCCGTGATCCTGTACTTCCGCCGGGAGATCGCCGCGATCGTCCGGGCCTGGGCACGATCCATCGTGAACGCGGACGCGCGCCAGGATCCCGATGCGCGCATGGGGTGGCTCGTCATCATCGGGACGCTGCCCATCGGTGTCCTGGGTCTCGTCTTCGCCCACCAGATCGAGACGGTCGCGCGGAATCTCTGGCTCACGGCCACCATGATGATCGTCTTCGGTGTCGTCCTCGGTCTCGCGGATGCACTGGGTCGGCGCGTCAAGACCGAGCGAGACATCACCCTCCGAGACGGACTGGTCTTCGGATTCGCCCAGGCCCTCGCCTTGATCCCCGGGGTCTCCCGATCCGGAGCCACCATCTCCGCCGGGCTTGCCATGGGCTACACCCGTGGCGCAGCTGCCCGGTATGCCTTCCTGCTGGCCATCCCGGCCGTCCTCGCTTCAGGACTGTTCGAGGCTCGCAAGATCGGCACCGAGACCGCCGTCGAGTGGGGACCGACACTCCTCGCGACCGCCATCGCCTTCGTCATTGGCCTCGGCGTCATCGCCTGGCTCATGCGCTGGCTCACGACGCGGACGTACCTTCCCTTCGTCATCTACCGCATCGGCCTGGGTGTGGTCCTGATCGTTCTCCTCATGACCGGGGTCCTGCAGGCCTGATCAGAGCCAGCCGGACTTGCGGAAACCCCGGTAGAGGAGCACACAGGCTGTTCCCATGAGCGCCAGCACAGCTGGGTAGCCGAAGGTCCAGTGCAGCTCCGGCATGGTGTCGAAGTTCATGCCGTAGATGGCGGCGATGGCGGTGGGCACCACGCCGATGGCGACCCACGCGGAGATCTTCCGCATGTCACGGTTCTGCTGCAGGTCCTGGAGACTCGTGGATGCCATGAGCATGGCCAGCAGGAGACTGTCGTGCGTCTCTGTCGCGTCGTGGGCCCGCAGCAGGTGGTCTCCGATGTCCCGGAAATGGGGGCGCAGGCCCGGCGAAAGCCAGGAGAGCTCCTCGGTGACCGCATCGTGCGCCCATTCCACAAGCGGCTGCACGGCTCGTCGAATCTCCACATTCTCCCGCTTGAGGCGGTAGATCCTGTTGGTCATCTCGCTGGACGGGTCTTGCGAGAAGATCTCGGTCTCAAGGGCCTCCACGTCTACGGTGACCTCGGATGTCACCTCCAGGTAGCCATCGACCACTCGGTCCAGGACTGTGTAGAGCACCGAGACTGCCCCCATCGCGCGCAACTCGGCATCCGACTCCAGCCGGTGGCGCATGTCCGTGAGATCGGCGGTGCGCCCGTGTCGGATGGTGAGGGCGAACCCGCGTCCGAGAATCACGGAGATCTGTCCGGTGAGGACGTCCGAGGTCGAGTCGACGTAGTCGAGCACCTTCAGCACGGCCAGGCCGTGCCCGGTGTCACCGATCTCGAACTTGGGACGCTGCTCCGCGTTCGCCGCGTCCTCCATCTGGAAGCGAGGCACCTGAAAGATGTCACCCACCATGTCCAGTTCGCCCTGGGTCGGCTCGAAGAGTCCGACCCAGACGAAGCCATCGTCCTGGCCGATGCGAGCATGCAGCTCTCGGAGCAGGATCTCCGGTCGGGCATCGTCCGGCCGCTCCCCGCTGTCTGCCTCCGATACCGGAAGCACCTCGTGGGAGGTGTACCAGCCCATGCCCCTGATCACACGGGCATTCTGCCCCCTCGACCGCGTCAACCTAGGCTGGAGCCCATGACGACGGTCCTCCTGATCCGGCATGGACGCACCACGGCCAACACCACGGGGGTCCTCGCCGGATGGACCCCAGGGGTCCTCCTCGATGACCGGGGTCGCGAGCAGGCACGAGCCCTGGCCGATCGCCTCGCCCTCGTCCCGGTCTCCACCGCTGTGGTCTCCCCACTCGACCGCACCCGGGAGACAGCCGACATCATCCTGGCCGGCCGCGATGTCGTGACACGGCACCTCGACGACCGCATCGGCGAGTGTCACTACGGGACATGGACGGGAATGACTCTGAAGGAGCTGGCGCGGGATCCTCTCTGGAAGGTCGTCCAGTCCCACCCGACGGCCGCCGTGTTCCCCGAGGGCGAGTCCCTCCCAGCCATGCAGCATCGCGCAGTGGCGTGCGTTCGCGACTGGAACCGGACACTGGGGCCGGAAGCCATCTACGCTGTGGTGAGTCACGGCGACGTGATCAAGGCCATCCTCGCGGATGCTCTGGGTCTTCACTTGGATCACTTCCAGCGCATCAGCGTCGATCCCTGCTCGGTGAGCGTCATCCACTACACCGAGCACCGACCCTTCGTGGAGCGCATGAACGACACCGGGGGATCCCTCGCCGGCCTGGCACCGAAGAAGGCTCGTCGATCGCGTCGTCGCAGCGACGCTGCTGTCGGAGGAGGAGCCGGGTCATGACTCGACACGTCATCGACTACCAGGCTCCGGATCGGGCTGTCGTCGGCACCGTGGGGCAGCCCGGCGAGCGCACCTTCTTCCTCCAGGTCCGCGAGGGCTCCTCCCTCACCAGCGTGGTCCTCGAGAAGTCGCAGGCAGCCGCGCTGGCGGACCGCCTCGACCAGTTGCTGGACGAGGCGCGGGATCGGGGCCATGCCTCGGCCATCCCGTCCGCTGCCTCTGCCCTGGACCGCGATTCCGCGGCCCTCGACGCGCCTATCGTCGAGGAGTTCCGGGTCGGTG
This sequence comes from uncultured Bifidobacteriaceae bacterium, assembly GCA_964597445.1. Taxonomy (GTDB): domain Bacteria; phylum Actinomycetota; class Actinomycetes; order S36-B12; family S36-B12; genus UBA10649. The sequence continues at coordinate 98,478 of CAZQXO010000001.1, forward strand.
CGATGGCCCTGGGATGGGACGAGGCGCATGAGCAGGTGGTCGTCGAGGCCCACAGTGTCATGACCGACCAGCAGAGCATCCCCGAGATCGGAGACGATTCCGAGGAGGGTCCCGACACCCTCCGGTTCCGGCTCACGGCCTCGGCAGCGCGCGCGTTCGCCGAGCGCACGCGCACCGTGGTCGCGGCTGGTCGGCCACCGTGCCCCTTCTGCAGCCAGCCACTCGATCCCGAGGGTCACATCTGCCCCCGTGCGAACGGCTACCGGCGTCGGGCATGAGCCCGTCCGCCACGTTGGGCCCCCTGGATCCCGGCGCACGCGAGGTCCTGTCCTCTGGAGAGATCTCGGTCCTGGGTCAGGTGTCGACCGCGTCGAACGCCACTCTCCTGTGCGATGTCACCGAGGGAGGCGTGACGATGCGCTGCGTTGTCAAGCCTGTCCGTGGGGAACGCCCGCTGTGGGACTTCCCCGCGTGGACGCTCAGCGGGCGCGAGGTGAGCACGTACGCCATGGCCCGACACCTCGGATGGCCGCACGTCCCCACCACCGTCTGGCGCGAGGACACACCGGTGGGACCGGCCATGTGCCAGGCCTGGATCGAGCAGGAGCCCGACAGTCGGCCGGTCGGGGTGTTCGACCCGGACGGCGTCCCCGACTCGTGGATTCCGATCCTCCGCGCTGAGGACGGTGACGGCAGGCCGGTCATCCTCGCTCACAGTGGCGAGCCGGATCTGCTTCGCATGGCCCTCTTCGACGCGGTCGTCAACAATGCCGACCGCAAGGGCGGGCACGTCCTCGCAGACGGCATGGGAGGCGTGTGGGCGATCGACCACGGGGTCTGCTTCTCGGAGGAGCCGAAGCTGCGCACGGTCCTGTGGGGTTGGGCGGGTGACCCGATTCCGGATGCCCTTCTCGAGGAACTCGTGCGCCTGTCGCAGGATCTCGCATCCGGCTTGGACGACGTGGACCGGTGGCTGCTTCCTCCGGAGCGGATCGCGCTGCGGGAACGGGTGGGGGAGTTGATCCGGACGGAGCGGTTCCCGGAGCCGAGTGGGGAGTGGCCTGCGGTTCCCTGGCCGGTCTTCTGAGAAGACCGGTCCGTGGGTTGGCCGGTCTTCTGACGGCGGGGTGCGGCCGAACTAGGCTGCCCCTGTGAAGGCCTGGCCGATGCCCGAGGTTCCCCGACTGCCCGGGCAGGGACCGGCACTGACGCTGTTCGACACGCGTGACCAGCGCGAAAGAGCCACCAATCCCGGCCCGACCGCTCGCATGTACGTCTGCGGCATCACCCCGTACGACGCCACCCACATGGGGCATGCCTTCACCTATGTCACGTTCGATCTGATCCACCGCTACTGGCGGGACGCGGGCCATGACGTCCACTACGTGCAGAACGTGACCGACATCGATGACCCGCTCCTCGAGCGAGCGGTGGCCACCGGCGAGGACTGGCGCTCGATTGCCGACCGGGAGACGGCCCTCTTCCGCGAGGACATGGAAGCGCTTCGGGTGCTGCCCCCTCGCGACTACATCGGCGCCGTCGAGTCCATACCCTCCGTCGCCCGATACGTGCAGGAGCTTCAGTCAAGCGGAGCCGTGTACGCCGTGGACGACGACCTGTACTTCCGGGTCAGCAAGGACCCCGGTTTCGGCTCGGTCAGCAGGGCAACGCGAGAGGCCATGGAGACCGTCTTCGCGGAACGCGGGGGTGATCCCCATCGACCCGGCAAGGAGGATCCGCTCGACTGCCTCGTCTGGCAGTCGGAGCGTCCGGATGAGCCGGCATGGGACACGCCCCTGGGACATGGCCGGCCTGGATGGCACATCGAGTGCACCGCCATCGCCCTCGACCATCTGGGCATGGGCTTCGATGTGCAGGGCGGTGGCTCGGACCTCGTCTTCCCCCACCACGAGATGTGCGCGGCCGAGGCACATGTGATCACGGGCACCACCCCGTTCGCGCACCACTACGTGCACTCGGGCATGGTGGCCTGGCAAGGTCACAAGATGTCCAAGTCCCGCGGCAACCTCGTCTTCGTCTCTCAGCTTCGGCACGAGGGCGTGGATCCCGCGGCCATCCGACTGGCCCTGCTGGCGCACCACTATCGATCCGATTGGGCCTGGACCCCTCAGGGACTTCAGGGCGCCGTCGACCGGCTGGCCCTCTGGCGATCCGCCGCCGAGCGCGATCGCGGACCTGAGGGCCACGCACTCGTGGCGAGGATCCGCACCGCGCTCGCCAACGACCTACGCACGCCCGCTGCTCTCGACGCGCTCGACGACTGGGCCGTGGCCGCATCCCGCGGGCAGGGGGATGATCCTCAGGCCCCCACAGTCATGCGGAACGCGTGCGATGCGCTGTTGGGCGTGGCGCTCTCCTGACGCTCAGTCGCTCTTCTCATCGTGCCCGCCGAACTCCTTGCGCATGGCACTGAGCACCCGTCCGGCGAACACACCTGACCCCTGTGATTCGAAGCGCTCGTAGAGGGCCGACGTCAGGACCGGCGCGGGCACGCCCTCCTCGATGGCAGCGATCGAGGTCCATCGTCCTTCTCCGGAATCGGAGACGCGTCCGGAGAAGCCCTCGAGCTCAGGAGAGGCATGAAGGGCGCTGGCCGTGAGGTCGAGAAGCCAGGATCCCACGACGCTTCCTCTGCGCCACACCTCGGCGATGGCGGGGATGTCGAGGTCGTACTGGTAGTACTGCGGGTCCGACAGAGGAGCTGTCTCGGCGTCGGCGTCACGTGTGACCTTGCCCGCGTTCGCGTGCTTGAGGATGTTGAGCCCCTCGGCGTAGGCCGCCATGAGTCCGTACTCGATCCCGTTATGGACCATCTTCACGAAGTGGCCGGCTCCTGACGGCCCGCAGTGGAGCCAGCCCTGCTCCTCAGGCGTCGGTTCTCCTGTCCGTCCTGGTGTGCGCTCGGCGGACTGGATCCCGGGAGCGAGGGCGTCCCACAGCGGCGACAGGCGTGTGACCGTCGCCGTGGGGCCGCCGATCATCAGGCAGTACCCGCGCTCGAGACCCCACACGCCGCCCGAGGTTCCGACATCGAGGTAGTCGATGCCGCGACCCGCGGCTGATGCGGAGCGCCGGATGTCGTCGCGGTAGTACGAGTTGCCGCCATCGATGATGCAGTCGCCGGGGGACAGGAGCCCGATCAGGTCCGTCACGACGCTTTCGGTGATGTGTCCTGCAGGCACCATGACCCACACCGTTCTCGGGGCCGGCAGCGCCTCCACAAGGGCGGCCAGGCTGTCCGCGCCGGTGGCCCCCTCCGACGCCAGAGCAGCCACCGCAGCCGGTTGCGGATCGAAGACCACCGCGTCATGGCCAGCAGCCATCGCACGCCGCACGAGGTTGGCACCCATGCGGCCCAGCCCGACCATGCCCAACGTCACGCTCTTCTGCTCGGGCACCGTCTGCTCCTTCATCCTCAGGGTCCGGTCGTACGGCACTGTAGTGCTGCCACGAACCATCTGGTGGCATCGAGTCACGCTGTCGTGCAAGGCTGGGGCATGACCGTCATCGATCCCACCAGCACCGAGGCATGGCGTGAGCTCACCGCACTCGCGGACGCATTCCAGGGCACGACGATCCGCCAGCTGATCCTCGGCGATTCGGCTCGCCCGGCGGCATTCTCGTTCGAGGGTGCGGGGCTCCACCTGGACCTCACCCGTCAGCGGGTCGACACGCGTGTTGTCGCAGCACTTCTCACGCTGGCGGGCGAGACCCGGGTGCTCGAGCGTCGAGACGAGATGCTCGCTGGCGCGCACATCAACACCTCGGAGGATCGCGCAGTCCTGCACACCGCGCTGCGCCTGCCCCGCGGTGCCAGCCTTGTGGTGGACGGCACGGATGTGGCCACCGACGTGCACGAGGTTCTCGACCGCATGGGCGCCTTCGCCGACGCTGTGCGGGAGGGCGTCTGGCGAGGAGCCACAGGGGAGCGCATCCGCTCGGTCGTCAACATCGGCATAGGCGGCTCCGATCTCGGCCCCGCTATGGCCCATCAGGCACTGGAGGCGTTCGCCGATCCCGGAATCCACTTCTATTTCGTCTCCAATGTCGACCCCACGGACATCGCTGTCGCGCTCTCGCGGTGCGACCCCGCCTCGACCCTCGTGATAGTCGCGAGCAAGACCTTCACGACCCTCGAGACCATGACGAACGCGGGCGTCGCGCGCGCCTGGCTCGTCGGTGCCCTGGGCGATCAGGCCGTCGCGCAGCACTTCGTGGCTGTGTCCACCAACGCTTCAGCGGTTGCTGACTTCGGCATCGACACCGCGAACATGTTCGGCTTCTGGGACTGGGTGGGCGGTCGCTACTCCATGGACTCCTCCATCGGGCTCAGCACCATGATCGCCATCGGCTCCGACGGCTTCCGGCAGCTTCTGGAGGGCTTCCACGCCATGGATCGCCACTTCGCCACGGCTCCGGCGCAGTCCAACCTTCCGCTGCTCATGGGCCTGGTGGCAGTCTGGAACCGGGATTTCCTCGGTATCGAGACCACAGCGGTGCTCCCGTACTCCGAATACCTCGCGCGATTCCCGGCCTACCTCCAGCAACTCACCATGGAGAGCAACGGCAAGTCGGTAAGGCTGGACGGCCAACCCGTCACCTACCCGACCGGCGCGATCTACTGGGGTGAACCAGGCACCAACGGGCAGCACTCCTTCTACCAACTGCTCCACCAGGGCACCGACGACGTTGCCTGCGACATCATCGTGATCGCCCGCAGCGAGAACCCGCTCGGAATCCAGCAGGACATGCTGGTGGCGAACGCCCTGGCCCAAGCGGCCGTCCTGTCACTGGGGCGGACGGCCGAGGAGGTGCGGGCCGACGGCACGCCTCCCGAACTGGTTCCGCACAAGGTGATGCCCGGCAACCGGCCGACGAGCCTTGTCACCGCCAGCCGGCTCGAACCGCGAACACTGGGTGCCCTCATCGCCCTCTACGAGCACAGCGTGTTCGTTCAGGGCGCCGTGTGGGGGATCGACTCGTTCGATCAGTGGGGTGTCGAACTGGGCAAGAAGACGGCCATGGGCATCCTCGATGACCTCGTGGGTCGGGGTACGACGACATTCGATGCCGCAACCCAGGCATCCATCGATCTGTATCGCCGGCTGCGATGAGCACGAACGCCGACCTCGAAGCACTCGCGTCGCAGGCCGAGAGGGAATTGGAGGATGCGCTGCGTGGGTCATCGCTGTGCTCCGCGTCTCGGCGGCCCGGACAGGGCACGGCGGATGTCAAGGGCAAGGAGGGTCGCTGGTTCGCCCTGAGGGATGTCCAACGCAATCTCGCCCAGGGCCGCCCAGCAGACGAGGCCGTCCGCGAAGCGGAGGAGGCGCTCAGGCGGCGGACCCCATCAGGTCCTGCCTGGAGCTCCTACCGCGAGGGGGGCGAGTCGGCCCTGCGAGAAGCGCGATCCTGCCTTGGCCTCGACCCCATGACCTGATGTCACGGGCAAGCGCTCAGCCGGCAGGTGCGAGAAGCCCCCGTCAGCCCTGAGAGCCACGACGTCGCAGGTAGCGCTCGAACTCCCGCGCGATGGCCTCCCCACTCGCCTCCGGAAGATCGGCGGCATCGCGGGCCTCCTCGAGCTGCTGGACGTACTCGGCTACCTCGTCATCCTCGGCCGCGAGCTCGTCGACGCCGATCTCCCAGGCTCGTGCCTCGTCCACCAGGTCACCGAGAGGGACGGGAACATCGAGGATGTCCTCGATGCGTCGCACGAGTGCCAGTGTCGCCTTCGGACATGGAGGCTGGGCCACATAGTGCGGGACGGCGGCCCACAGTGACACCGCGGAGATCCCGAACCGGGTGCAGGCGTCCTGCAGGACACCCACGATCCCGGTGGGACCCTCGTAGGTCGACGCCTCCAGCCCGAGCTCGGCCTGCATGGCCGCGTCCGACGTCGTGCCCGTCACCGGTACGGGCCGCGTGTGGGGGATGTCCGACAGAAGGGCACCCAGGGTGATGACGGTGGATACGTCCAACTCGGCCGCGAGCCCGAGGATCTCCCGGGTGAACTGCTGCCATTTCATGTTCGGCTCGATGCCCTGGACGAGGACGACATCCCGCGGGAACAAGGGAACCCGCGCGATGTAGATCCTCGTGGCTGGCCATGTCAGGCTCCGGACTCCCGTCTCGTCGACCGAGATCATCGGTCGGTTGACCTGGTAGTCGTAGTACTCCTCGGAGTCGAGGTCCGCGAGCGGTTGGGCGTCCCAGACGGTGCGAAGGTGGGCAATGGCACCCGACGCAGACTCACCCGCGTCATTCCAGCCCTCGAAGGCCGCAACCATCACAGGGTCGACCAGGACCGGGAACTCCTCAAGTTCGATCACGGTTCCCCTTCCGCCCTACACCTGCCCGTGACCCCAGCGTAGGCCCATCCCGGCATGGCGTCGGGCTGCACGGCGTCGTCCGATCGGTAGGCTCACGGATCATGGCTGCAACGCTCAATCCGCATTCGCCTCACCCCACGTCCGGACCGGGCTCACTCCGTCACGCCGTGCGCTCGCGGGTCGTGGTCGCCGACGGGGCGATGGGGACGATGCTCCAGGCGGCCGACCCGTCACTCGAGGACTTTCAGGGCTTCGAGGGATGCAACGAGATTCTCAATGTGACGCGACCGGAGTTGGTGGCCAGCGTCCACGACGCGTACTTCGCCGCGGGTGTGGATTGTGTCGAGACGAACACGTTCGGGGCGAATCTCGCCAATCTCGGTGAGTACGACATCCCCGAGCGCATCTTCGAGCTGGCCGAGGCCGGTGCAGCCGTCGCCCGACGGTCCGCTGATGCGTGGTCGACACCCGATCATCCACGCTGGGTCCTCGGCTCTGTCGGACCCGGGACGAAGCTCCCCAGCCTGGGCCACGCCCCCTATGCGGTCCTCCGGGATGCGTACCGGGAGCAGGTGTCGGGACTCATCTCCGGGGGTGCTGATGCCATCCTCATCGAGACATCTCAGGACCTCCTGCAGGCCAAGGCCGCGATCGTCGGTGCCCGTCGCGCCCTCGACGCAGCGGGCATCGATCTCCCGATCTTCGCCCAGGTGACCGTGGAGACCACCGGCACCATGCTCCTCGGGAGCGAGATCGGCGCGGCCCTCACGGCACTGGAACCACTCGGCATCGAGATGATCGGACTTAACTGCGCGACCGGCCCAGCCGAGATGAGTGAGCACCTGCGCACCCTCGCTCGATCGGCGACGGTGGGGATCTCGTGTATGCCGAACGCCGGGCTCCCGGTCCTGACGTCTGACGGGGCGCACTATCCGCTCTCGCCGGCCGAACTTGCCGACGCACACGAGACCTTCACACGCGAGTACGGACTCGGACTGGTCGGGGGATGCTGCGGCACGACCCCGGCGCACCTCCAGGCGGTCGTCGAGCGCGTCCGCGCCCATGACGTCGCACCGCGTGAGGTCGTGCATGAGCCGTCCTCGGCCTCTCTCTACCAATCGGTTCCCTTCCGGCAGGACACGACGTACCTGTCGATCGGAGAGCGCACGAACGCCAACGGTTCCAAGGCCTTCCGGGAGGCCATGCTCGAGGGGCGCTGGGAGGACTGCATCGAGATTGCCCGCGAGCAGATCCGCGATGGCGCTCATCTCCTGGATCTGTGTGTCGACTACGTCGGACGCGATGGTGTCGCCGACATGCGAGAGCTTGCCGGTCGCCTGGCCACGGCATCGACGCTGCCCATCGTCCTCGACAGCACCGAACCCGCCGTCCTGGAGGCGGGGCTCGAGATGCTGGGGGGCCGCGCGATCGTCAACTCCGTCAACTACGAGGACGGCGATGGACCCGATTCGCGCATTCGCCGCATCATGCCTCTGGTCATGGAGCACGGAGCTGCCGTCGTGGCGCTCACGATCGACGAGGAGGGCCAGGCGAGGACGGCCGACTGGAAGGTCCGCGTCGCTGATCGTCTCGTTCAGGATCTCACGGCGAACTGGGGCATGGACGTGGCAGACATCCTCGTCGACACCCTGACGTTCCCGATCGCGACCGGCCAGGAGGAGACTCGTCGCGACGCGATCGAGACGCTGGAGGCGATTCGCCGCCTCAAGGAGATCCATCCCCGAGTCCAGACGACGCTGGGACTCTCGAATGTCTCCTTCGGGCTCAACCCCGCGGCCCGTCAAGTGCTCAACAGCGTGTTCCTGCATGAGGCCATGGCTGCCGGACTCGATTCGGCGATCGTCCATGCATCGAAGATCCTCCCCATGGCGAAGATCCCCGAGGAGCAGCGTCAGGTGGCCCTCGACCTCGTCTACGACCGCCGGGAGTTCGACGCCCAAGGCAACGTCACCTACGACCCCCTGCAGCGCTTCCTCCAGCTGTTCGAGGGGGTCGAGGCGCGGAGCCTCTCGGCATCCAAGGCGGAGGAGCTTGCCGCGCTTCCCCTCTTCGAGCGCCTCGAGCGGCGCATCATCGATGGTGAGCGCAACGGCCTCGAGTCCGACCTGACCGAGGCGCTCTCGCAGAAGCCGGCTCTCGACATCGTCAACGACACGCTCCTCGCAGGGATGAAGGTCGTGGGGGAGCTCTTCGCCTCGGGCGAGATGCAGCTGCCGTTCGTCCTGCAGAGCGCCGAGGTCATGAAGACGGCGGTGGCGTATCTCGAGCCGCACATGGAGCGAACGGACGAGGCCGGCAAGGGGACCATGGTCCTCGCCACCGTCAAGGGTGATGTCCATGACATCGGGAAGAACCTCGTCGACATCATCCTGTCGAACAACGGCTACAACGTGGTGAACATCGGCATCAAGCAGCCGGTCAACTCCATCATCGAGGCGGCTGAGCAGCACGAAGCAGACGTGATCGGTATGAGCGGCCTGCTCGTCAAGAGCACCGTCATCATGAAGGAGAACCTGGAGGAGATGAACTCCCGCGGCATTGCCGAGAGGTTCCCCGTCATCCTCGGTGGTGCGGCGCTCACACGCTCCTTCGTCGAGGAGGATCTCGCCTCGATGTACAAGGGCGACGTGCGCTACGCCCGCGACGCCTTCGAGGGACTGCGTCTCATGGACTCCATGATGGCCGTGAAGCGCGGTGATCCCGGGGCAGCACTGCCGGAGCTCCGCACCCGCCGGGTGCGCGCGACCCCTCGTGCAGAGCGAGACGACGCCGGCGATGTTCCTGCCCGCTCGGACGTGGCGGTCGATGTCGACGTCCCACAGCCCCCGTTCTGGGGCGACCGCGTGGTCAAGGGCATCGCGTTGGCGGAGTACCTGCCCTACCTGGACGAGCGGGCCCTCTTCCTCGGCCAGTGGGGCCTCAAGCCGGGACGGGGCGACGACGGTGCCTCCTACGACGAACTCGTCGAGACGGAGGGTCGCCCTCGACTTCGGTCCTGGATCGACCGCATCCAGACCGAGGGCATCATCACGCCCGCCGTTGCCTACGGGTACTTCCCCTGCTACTCGGAGGGAGACGACCTTGTCGTCCTGTGGCACGAGGGAGACCGCGAGGGCTCGGAGCGGGCCCGGTTCACCTTCCCTCGGCAGCGTCGGGATCGGCACCTCTGCCTGGCCGACTTCTACCGGCCGCGCGACTCCGGCGAGATCGACGTCGTGCCCTTCACGATCGTCACCATGGGGCAGTCCGCCTCGGACGCCACTGCCCGCCTGTTCGAGGCCGACGCCTACCGCGACTACCTCGAACTCCATGGCCTGTCTGTTCAGCTCACGGAGGCCCTCGCGGAATTCTGGCATGCCCGGGTTCGCGAGGAACTGGGCCTTGCGGATCGGGACAGTCCCGACATGGAGCACCTGATCGCCAAGCAGGGGTATCAGGGGTCTCGCTACTCCTTCGGCTACCCCGCCTGCCCCGACCTTGAGCAGCAGGTGGCACTCATGGATCTTCTGCAGCCCGGACGCATCGGGGTGGAGCTGTCCGAGGAGTTCCAACTCCATCCCGAGCAGTCGACCAGTGCGATCATCGCCCACCACCCCGAGGCTCGTTACTTCAACGCCACATGATCGACAAGCGCGGGCCGGAGGGTCACCTGCCGGCTGCGGTCCTCTTCGACATGGACGGAACCCTCGTCGACACCGAGGGGCACTGGGTGGACGCGGAGCGAGAGATCATGCGCTCGCTCGGTGGGGAGTGGACGACGGAGGACCAGGTCCATTGTCTGGGGGGACCACTGGAGCGGGTGACCGCGCACATGAGGGCTCGATCCGGAGCCGCTCTGACGACCGAGGCCATCGGCGGGATGCTTCTCGATGCCATGGCAGAACGGCTCCACGAGCATGATCTGGTCTGGCGCCCGGGCGCCCGTGACCTTCTGGCGCAGTGCCACGATCTGGGGATTCCCACCGCGCTCGTCTCCGCCTCGTGGTCGAGGCTGATCAGCGCCGTCCGCACGCGCATGAGCGCCGATCTCGGACGGGATCCCTTCACTCTCGTCGTCTCGGGCGATGCCGTCACCCGCAGCAAGCCACACCCCGAGCCCTACCTGCTGGCGGCCTCCACCCTCGGCCATAGGCCGCACCAGTGCCTCGCCCTCGAGGACTCGCCCACGGGAGTCACCTCCGCGCGCGACGCCGGGTGCACCGTCGTGGGTGTGCCGCACCTGGCCGACCTGTCCCATCTCGGGACCGCACTCATCGACTCACTGGAGGACTGGTCAGTGGCGACCCTCTGGGCCTTCGCGACCGCGCCCTCTGCGGGTAGGTAGCGTTCGCCGCAGCCGAGTGAGGAGCACACGTTGTCGATAGCCGCCAGCAGGCGCCGCGGACCTTTCGCGCCAGGAGATCTGGTGCAGTTGACCGACCCTCGAGGCAAGATGCACACGATCACCCTCGAGCCCGGCTCGGCCTATCACACGCATCGAGGATCCCTGCCGCACGATGAGATCCTCGGCCGACCCGAGGGCATCGTGGTCACGTCGAGCAACGGCACCGCTTTCCTCGCCTTGCGGCCCATCCTCGATGACTTCGTCCTGTCCATGCCGCGTGGGGCGCAGGTCATCTATCCGAAGGATGCGGCACGCATCATCGGCCTCGCCAACCTCGGCGCCGGTGCCTGGGTGGCCGAGGCTGGAGTCGGCTCGGGTGCGCTGACCTGCTCCCTGCTGCGGGCTGTCGGCGATGACGGATGCGTCATCAGCTACGAGAGGCGTCCGGAGTTCGCCGAGGTCGCCGAGCGCAATGTCGAGCGATGGTTCGGGCTGCGCCCGGAGAACTGGCAGCTTCGTCTGGGTGACATGGCCGTCGATCTCACCGAGCGGGACCTGGACGCCATCGTCCTCGACATGCTCGCCCCGTGGGAGTGCCTGGAGAGCGTCGCCGCTGCGCTGGCTCCCGGAGGAGTGCTGGTCGCCTATGTCGCGACCACGACGCAGCTGTCCCGCCTCGTCGAGAGCATGCGGGTCACGGGCCACTGGACGGAGCCGCGGGCCGAGGAGACGCTTCTGCGCACATGGCACCTCGAGGGCCTCGCGGTACGCCCGGACCACCGCATGAACGGCCACACTGCCTTCCTCGTCACAGCCAGGAGGCTTGCACCCGGCACCGTCCTGCCACCCCGTAGGCGCCGGCCGGCGCCCGGGGCCTACGGAGCCGACTACACCGGCCCGGGAGCCGAGGCGGAGGCCCCGACGCGTCAGGACGGGTAGCTTCGGCGTTGCCGGGTTACAGTGAGGAGTCCATCGACGAGCGGGAGTTGCCATGACCGAGGCACCGGGTTGGCCCGCTCGCGTGCACGCCCTGGAGACGGCCCTCACCGAGGTCCGGGGCGAGCTGGCGGCTCAGAAGGACCACAACGCCCGCCTGATCAGGACCCTCCGCGACGCGCGGGATCAGATCGTGACGCTGAAGGAGCAGGTCGACCGGCTGGGCGACCCGCCGCAGACCTTCGGCACGCTCATCTCCCTCGATGAGGACGGCCACGCGACCATCACCAGCTCGGGACGCAAGCTCCGTGTGGCCGTGAGCCCGGCGGTCGATCGCTCCGTCCTCTCCCCGGGCCGGGAACTCGTGCTCAATGAGTCCCTGACGGTGGTCGACGCCCTCGCCTTCGAGAACGTTGGGGAGCTCGTCGTCTTCAAGGAGCTGCTGGAAGGCGGCGACCGAGGACTTGTCGTGGGGCACACGGACGAGGAGCGCGTCGTCCGCATCGCCGAGCCGCTGCGGGCCCTGCGACTTCGGGCCGGTGACTCGCTCCTGTGCGATATGCGGACGGGGGTCGCGTACGAGCGCATTCCCAAGTCCGAGGTCGAGGAACTGGTCCTCGAGGAGGTCCCGGACATTCGCTACGAGGACATCGGCGGACTCCGCGACCAGATCGAGGCGATCCGCGACGCGGTGGAACTGCCGTTCCTGCACCCGGATCTCTATGCCGAGCACCAGCTCAAGCCGCCCAAGGGCATCCTCCTCTACGGGCCGCCCGGGTGCGGCAAGACGCTGATCGCCAAGGCTGTGGCGAACTCCCTGGCCAAGAAGGTCGCCGAACGGACAGGCGTGTCGGAGTCGAAGTCGTACTTCCTCAACATCAAGGGTCCGGAGCTCCTGAACAAGTACGTCGGAGAGACCGAGCGCCACATCCGCCTCGTCTTCCAGCGTGCCCGGGAGAAGGCTTCCGAGGGGCTCCCCGTGATCGTGTTCTTCGATGAGATGGACTCCCTCTTCCGCACCCGGGGAACCGGCGTGTCCAGTGATGTCGAGAACACCATCGTTCCGCAACTCCTCAGCGAGATCGACGGTGTCGAGAGACTCGAGAATGTCATCGTCATCGGCGCCTCCAATCGTGAGGACATGATCGATCCGGCCATCCTGCGTCCCGGAAGACTGGACGTGAAGATCAAGATCGAGCGTCCCGATGCTGAGTCGGCGCACGACATCTTCGGCAAGTACCTCGTGGCCGACCTCCCGATCCACGCCGATGATCTTCGGGAGCATGGCGGCGACGCTCAGGCCGCGTGCGCGGCCATGATCGAGCGGGCCGTGGCTGGCATGTATGCCGAGTCTGACGAGAACATGTTCCTCGAGGTGACCTACGCGAACGGCGACAAGGAGGTCCTGTACTTCAAGGACTTCAACTCCGGCGCCATGATCGAGAACATCGTGGCTCGGGCCAAGAAGAGCGCGATCAAGGAGTACCTCGACACAGGTGAGAAGGGCATCCGCGTCCAGCACCTCCTCGCTGCCTGCCTCGATGAGTTCCGTGAGAACGAGGATCTCCCGAACACCACCAATCCCGACGACTGGGCACGCATCTCGGGCAAGAAGGGTGAGCGGATCGTCTTCATCCGTACCCTCATCCAGGGCAAGAAGGGTTCCGAGCCTGGCCGGTCCATCGAGAACGTCGCAAACACGGGGCAGTACCTGTAGATGTCCGTCCATCGCGTGATGGGCATCGAGACCGAGTACGGCATCTCGGTCCTCGGTCATCCCACCATCAATCCCACTGCATCCAGCTCACGGATCGTGAACGCCTATGGGCGGTACGCGCTTCCTCGTGCCCGTCGAGGTGGGGGATGGGACTACGCGCTCGAAAGTCCCCTCCGGGACGCGCGCGGCTTCGACATGAGCCGGGCCGATGCCGATCCGTCCCAGTTGACGGACGATCCTGCGATGGCGAACGTCGTCCTCACGAACGGCGCGCGACTGTATGTGGATCACGCACACCCTGAGCTCTCCACCCCAGAGGTGACGAATCCGCACGATGCCGTCCTCTGGGATCGCGCAGGCGTGGCCATCATGCAGCAGGCCATGGCCTTGACCGCCGAGGAGCCGGACGCCCAGCCGGTCGTCCTCTACAAGAACAACACGGACAACAAGGGTGCTTCATACGGCTGCCACGAGAACTACCTCATGGCTCGGCAGACACCCTTCGCCGAGATCGTGCGTGTGATGACGCCGTTCTTCATCACACGGCAGGTGTACACCGGTGCCGGACGACTCGGCATCGGTCAGGACGGCAGGACCCTCGCCTACCAGATCAGCCAGCGCGCAGACTTCTTCGAGGTCGAGGTGGGCCTCGAGACCACGCTCAAACGCCCGATCATCAACACCCGTGACGAACCGCACGCCGACCCCGAGATGTACCGCCGCCTGCACGTCATCGTCGGTGATGCCAACATGAGCGACATCGCCACATTCCTCAAGATGGGCACGACCGCGATCGTGCTCTCCCTCCTGGAGTCCGGTGCCCTCGCGGACATGGATCTCTGGCCCCAGAATCCCGTTCGTGAGATGCACCTGGTCTCGCACGACACCTCACTCCAGCATCGCGTCACTCTGGCAAGCGGGCGCCGCCTGACAGCCCTGGAGATGCAGATGGAGCTCCTCGAACGCGCGTACCAGCACTGCCCGCCGGACGATCCCGCGACTGAGGCGGTGCTCGACGAGTGGGCCCAGGTTCTCGAGGATCTCCAGACGGATCCCCAGCGGGCCGCCGATCGTGTCGACTGGGTGGCCAAGCAGTCCTTGATGGATGGCTTTCGTCGGCGCGAGGGCCTCGACTGGTCCTCGCCGCGCCTCCAGCTGATCGACCTGCAGTACTCGGATCTGCGCCCGGGCCGCGGCCTGGCAGCGAAGCTGGAGGAGCGAGGTCGCATGCGCCGCCTCGTCAGCGAGGATGAGATCCAGCATGCGGTGGTCCACGCTCCGCGCGACACGCGAGCCTACTTCCGGGGCGAGTGCATTCGCCGATTCCCGGAGTCCATCGCAGCCGCCTCATGGGACTCGGTCGTCTTCGACATCCCTGGGCGGGAGTCGCTGCTTCGGGTGCCGCTGCTCGATCCATGTCGGGGTACGCATGGGCACGTCCACGCCCTGCTGGAGTCATCACCGGACGCCGAGAGTCTGATCAGGTCCCTCGCGGCGGAAGCAGGGTAGCCTTCAGTCATGTCCCAACGTGAGACCGCAGACCACCGCCGCGGACGCTCGACCGACGATGCTGCCGAGGTGGACGTCGACGTGGTCGCATCCGCGCAGGACTCCTCACTGGACGCGGATGTCGATGCCATTCTCGACGAGATCGATGACGTGCTCGAGGTGAATGCCGAGGACTTCGTGAAGTCCTTCGTCCAGAAGGGCGGACAGTGATCCCCACGCCGAGCCTGCCCTCTGCTTTCGGCCTCACCGGTACGGCCTCGTTCGTCGACTTCCTCCAAGCCCTGCACCCGGATCGAATCCCGGACGTCGCGTCTGCGCAACACGCCGGTGTGCCGCATGGCACCACGATCGTCGCCCTGCGCACGCGGGAGGGCGTGGTGATGGCCGGCGACCGGCGAGCGACTATGGGCAACCTGATCGCCCAGCACGACATCGAGAAGGTCTTCGCTGCGGATGACCTCAGTCTTGTCGGTATCGCCGGGACAGCGGGTCTTGCGGTGGAGCTGGTGCGGCTCTACCAGGTGGAGTTGGAGCACTACGAGAAGATCGAGGGTGTCCCACTGTCCCTCGATGGCAAGGCGAACCGTCTCGCGAGCATGCTCCGAGGGCAGCTCGGTCTCGCCATGCAGGGCCTCGTCGTGGTGCCGCTCCTCGCAGGTGTCGACGCGGCGAGCTCGCGGGGCCGGATCTTCTCGTATGACGTCACCGGCGGTCGCTATGAGGAGCACGACTTCCATGCGGTGGGATCGGGTTCCACATTCGCCCGTGGCTCCCTCAAGAAGCTCTACCGCAAGGACGCCGATACGCAGGCAGGAGTGCGCGCCGCCCTGGAGGCGCTCTACGACGCTGCCGACGATGACAGCGCCACGGGAGGACCGGACGTCTTCCGCGGCATCTTCCCGGTCGTAGGCATCGTCACGGTGGAGGGTTCGCGCATCCTGTCGCGCGAGGAGATCGGCCCCCTGGTAGACGACATGCTGCGGGAGCGGAGCATGGATCCCGATGGTGGCCGACAGGCGGGGGAGTGACATGAGCGTCCCCTTCTACGTGTCACCCGAGCAGGTGATGCGCGACAAGGCAGACTTCGCCCGCAAGGGCATCGCTCGCGGCCGCAGCGTCGTGGTCCTCCAGTACGAGGGCGGGATCGCCTTCGTGGCGGAGAACCCGTCGCGGGCGCTTCACAAGATCAGTGAGCTCTACGACCGCATCGGCTTCGCCGCCGTCGGGAAGTACAACGAGTTCGAGAGCCTCCGCGTCGCGGGGGTTCGACTAGCGGACATGCGCGGCTACTCTTACGACCGCTCTGACGTCACCGGCAGAAGTCTGGCCAACGCCTACGCGCAGACCCTCGGATCCATCTTCACCGAGACAGCCAAGCCATTCGAGGTGGAGCTCGTGGTGGCAGAGGTGGGCGAGGATGCGGCGCACGATCAGCTCTACCGCCTGATGTTCGACGGCTCAGTCTCCGATGAGCACGGCTATGTCGCCATGGGTGGATCCGCTGAACGCATCAACGCCGCCCTCGCGGAGCGCTGGATGACGGGCATGAGCCTGCAGGAGGTCCTCCGCCTGGCTATGGACGTCCTGGGGGAGTTCGGCGACGAGACGCCGCGCGCTCTGAGCACGGCGCAGCTCGAGGCGGCTGTGCTGGATCGCACTCGACCACGCCGCACCTTCGTCCGGCTCGACAACGGACGCCTCTCGGCCCTGGTGAGCCCCGGCTCCTGAGGACCCCGCACGCTTGCTCAGCGCTGTGCGCCTAACGTAGGGGCATGGACCGCCGGATCCTGGGGATCGAGACCGAGTACGGGGTGACGTGCACCTTCAACGGTCAGCGGCGTCTGAGCCCTGACGAGGTGGCTCGCTACCTCTTTCGACGTGTCGTGGCCTGGGGGCGAAGCAGCAATGTCTTCCTGACCAACGGGTCACGGCTCTACTTGGATGTCGGGAGCCACCCGGAGTACGCCACGGCGGAGTGCGACAGCGTCCCCCAGCTGATCGCCCACGACCGTGCAGGGGAGCGGATACTCGAGGGGCTTGTCGCCGAGGCTCAGATCAGGCTCGCGGAGGACGGCATTCGCGGAGACGTGTACCTGTTCAAGAACAACACCGACTCGGCCGGAAACTCCTACGGCTGCCATGAGAACTTCCTGGTCGAGCGTGAGGGCGAATTCGCAGTCCTCGCTGAGCGCTTCATTCCCTTCCTCATTTCTCGCCAGTTGATCGTCGGAGCGGGCAAGGTGCTGCAGACGCCTCGTGGCGCCTCCTACTGCTTGAGCCAGCGGGCAGACCACATGTGGGAGGGAGTATCCAGCGCCACCACCCGGTCGCGACCGATCATCAACACCCGCGATGAGCCCCACGCCGACGCCGATCTGTATCGACGACTGCACGTGATCGTCGGCGATAGCAACATGAGCGAGACCACCACGATGCTGAAGGTGGGATCAGCAGACCTCGTGCTGCGCATGCTCGAAGCAGGTGTCGTCATGCGGGACATGAGCTTGGAGAACCCCATCCGGGCCATCCGGGACATGAGCCACGACATCACCGGCAAGAGGACAGTGCGTCTGACGACAGGGCGCGAGCTCTCCGCACTGGACATGCAGACCGAGTACTTCGAGAAGGCGGAGGAGTTTGCCCATCGGCGCGGTCTCGTGGACGATCCCACGGTCGCTCGCGTCCTGGACCTCTGGGGACGCGTGCTGAAGTCCGTCGCAGCCGACGACACGCGTCTCATCGATAGGGAGATCGACTGGGCCATCAAGAAGAAGCTGCTGGAGAGGTACATGGTGAAGCACGGACTCGATCTGGCATCTCCACGCATCGCCCAGCTGGATCTCGCCTACCACGACATCGATCGCTCGAGAGGCCTGTACAACCTTCTCGAGCGCTCTGGACTCGTCGAGAGGGTCGTCTCCGATCTGGAGGTCTTCGAAGCGAAGTCTGTTCCCCCGCAGACCACACGGGCGAAGCTCCGCGGGGATTTCGTTCGACGGGCACAGGAGCGCCATCGGGACTTCACCGTGGACTGGGTCCACCTGAAGCTCAATGACCAGGCGCAGCGAACCGTGCTCTGCAAGGACCCCTTCGCCGCGACGGATGAGCGTGTCGAGAGGCTGATCGCCAGCATGTAGCGGCGGGGTAGGCTCGCATCATGATGCGTTCCTCTACCCGTGCTGCCATTGCTGTCTCCACGGTTGCCCTCGGCGTGCTGGCACTGTCCGCCTGCGGACAGCAGTCTGACGACCGAGCGTCGACCGAACCCTCCGCGGAGGCCCAGCAGGATCTGCCGGCTGCCGAGCCGGAGTCGCCGTCCGGTGATGAGGTAGATGCCGCCGCTGCTCAGGCTCCCTTCGCCACGCTGGACTGCGTGAGCCTGCAGGGCATGCCCGTGGACGCGCCTCCGGCGTCCGCGACGACGGTCGAGGGCGCCTCTGCCATCTTCCAGCCCAACGGCGCGCCGGCCATCACCGTCGCCACGGACGCCGCTCCGGCGACCTCCCTCGGATCGGCTGACATCCGAGTCGGCGACGGTGCCGAGGTTCAGCCGGGGGCGACAGTGACGGTGAACTACTGCGGTGTGGGCTACGGCGGGAAGACCGTCTTCGACTCGTCGTGGTCGCGAGGCGAGCCCATCAGCTTCCCCCTGGACAACCTCATCCCGGGCTGGCAGGAGGGCATCCCGGGGATGAAGGTGGGTGGCCAGCGCCTCCTCGTCATCCCCGGCGAACTCGCCTACGGCGAGTCCGGAGCGCCCGGCATCGCCCCCAACGAGACCCTCGTGTTCGTCATCGAACTCCTCGACACCACCCCGTAGTCTGACCCGAGGCAGGACCGACCTGAGAGAGGCACCATGACCAAGCCTGAGATCGACTTCATCGAGGGTCCCGCTCCGACGGATCTCGTCATCACCGACATCATCGTCGGCGAGGGCGCCGAGGCAGTGCCCGGAGGGCAGGTCGAGGTGCACTACGTC
The DNA here is from genome assembly GCA_964597445.1 of uncultured Bifidobacteriaceae bacterium. Lineage (GTDB taxonomy): Bacteria > Actinomycetota > Actinomycetes > S36-B12 > S36-B12 > UBA10649. Next base: position 117,317 of record CAZQXO010000001.1, read on the forward strand.
GGCGTCGATTTCGAGACGGGGGAGCAGTTCGATGCGTCCTGGGATCGCGGTGCCACGATCACCTTCCCGCTCAATGGCCTGATCGCCGGTTGGCAGGAGGGCATCCCGGGGATGCGCGTCGGAGGACGCCGCCAGTTGGTGATCCCTCCGGAGATGGCGTACGGCCCGGCCGGCTCGGGTCACCGTCTCGGCGGTCGCACCCTCGTCTTCGTCATCGATCTTCTCGGCGTCGGCTGACGGACGGTCCATGGCCGATCGCGTCGACCGGACCGAGCGCCTGCTCAATCTCGTCCTTGCCCTGATGGGCACCACGCGGGCGCTTCCTCGGCAGGGCATTCGCGACGGGGTTCCCGGGTACGGCGAAGCCGTGTCCGATGCCGCTTTCGAGCGGATGTTCGAACGTGACAAGGACGAACTGCGATCGATGGGAATTCCCATCGACACGGTCGTGGATGACGCGGGTGAGGTCCTCGGGTATCGCATCGTCACGTCCTCGTACGCCATGGCACCTTTGGGCCTAACGGTGGCCGAGCGGAGTGCGATCGCCCTCGCCGCCCAGGCGTGGAGCACGGCGTCGCTCGGACCGATCGCCGGGACTGCCGTGCGCAAGCTCGAGGCGACATCGCCCGAGGCGGGGGACTGGACCGCTCCGGCGGCCCTCACCCGTGTGCACATGACCTCAGCCGATGCAGCGCTCCTTCCCCTGATGCAGGCCATCCGCACGGATCGCGTGGTGCAGTTCACCTACCTCACGGCAGCGTCCGATGAGCCGATGCGACGAACCCTGTCGCCCTGGCGTCTCTCGGTGGAGTCGCGACACTGGCGCGTCACCGGGTTCGACCATGACCGCGGGGACCAGCGCACCTTCCGACTGTCACGCATACGGGGTCAGGTGAACGTGACCGCGCAGCCGCGTGAGCAGCGGTCGCAGGAGGGGGAGACCCCCATCGGAGACGTCGAGGCGCTCGACCACCGCGCCCGGGTACGTGTCCGCGAGGGTCGCGCTGGAGCCGTGCGGAGGGCCGCAGTCGACTGCCCCGACCCCTGGTCCGCCTCCGAGTTCGAGGTCGGGTTCCCCACCCGGGAGGACCTCATCCGCGCCCTGTGCGGCGCTGGCCCCGATGCCACCGCTCTGGCCCCCGCTGACGTGCGGGCCGAGGTTGCCGCACGGCTGCAGTCGATCGCGGCAGCGCACCGGGTGATGCCGGCATGAGCGAGAGCGCCGGCGCTCGGCTCGCACGGCTGCTCGCGCTCGTGCCATGGCTCCTGGCACACGACGGGGTCACGATCGGGGAGACAGCAGTGCACTTCGGGGTCACCGAGTCGGAGCTCGAGCGGGATCTGTGGTTGCTGGTCGTCTGCGGGCTTCCGGGTCATGGACCCGACCAGCTCGTCGACATCGACTTCTGGGACGACGGGGTCATCCACGTCATCGATCCCCAGACGCTGGACCGGCCCTTGCGCCTGACGCCGGAGGAGGCAGTCACCCTCCTCATCTCGCTGCGGACGCTGGCCCAAGTGCCGGGCATCGAGGACCGCATGGCCCTGCATGGAGCCATGGCGAAGATCGAGAGCGCACTGGGCTCCGCCTACGACCGTGGATCGCTTCCCGACGTGGACCTCGGTGTGCCGACCGACGTCGGTCGCGTGATCGATGAGGCGCTCCTGACCATGAGTGGACTCGAGATCACCTACCTCTCCGGCACTCGCGACGACGTCACGCGCCGCCTGATCGCTCCTGTTGCCGTCGAGGTCGTCGACGGCGTCGCGTACCTCGAGGCCTGGTGCTCGATGGCCGAGGGTGTTCGCACCTTCCGTCTCGATCGGATCATCTCCGCGGCGGCGGCTGACCGGCCTGCCATTCCGGCCGGGGAGGAGGAGCCGATCGAGGCCGCCGTGAGACGGCAGCCCTCGGCATGGGCGCTCGTCTCGGTCGACCCCTCGGACCGGTGGATCGCCGATGTCCACCCGGGTGCCTCCGTGGAGGGTGTCGACGACCACGGTCGATCTCTCGTTCGGCTACCCCTTCACTCCCATGAGTGGGGAATCGGGCTGGTTCTGGGGCTGGGCGGGGGAGCCACCGTGGTGGCCCCGCCGGAACTCGTCACAGCTGTAGCCGATCGCGCCGCGGATGCCGCCGCCGCGTACGCTGATGACCTAGGGTAGGAATCGACGGTGGTGCGCACCTGCGGATCACCGACAGCACAGAGGAGACCGAGCATGCCGAATCTCAAGGGCTGGGAATGGCTCATCATCGTCGCCCTGATCCTTCTCCTCTTCGGCGCCAAGCGACTTCCGGACGCCGCTCGAGGACTCGGGCGCTCCCTGCGCATCTTCAAGGCCGAGACCAAGGGGCTGGCTGAGAAGGGCGACGCCGGAGGCGAGGCCACCACCGCGGACGCCACCTCCGCGGTCGAGTCCACGCCGCCGTCCGCCGCCCTGCCGCCCGCGGCTGCTGTCGACGCAACGCCCACCGAGACCCAGCCCACCGAGCGCCGCGAAGGCTGATCCGTCAGCATCGGTTCGCATCGTGGCACTGAAGGAGCGCGGCACGGCTGAGTCGTCCGCCATGCCCCTCACGGAGCACCTCCGCGAGCTGCGCTCCCGACTCGTCAAGAGCGGCATCGCCATCGCCCTGGGCATGGTGGTCGGGTGGATCTACTACGCCGAGCTCTTCGCCTGGCTCAGTGCGCCCTTCATGGGTGCGGTGGACGAGGCTCGCGCGGAGGGCCGGGAGGTCACCCTCGCGCTGACCGGCGTGGCTGACCCGTTCGTTCTGCAGATGCAGGTCGCTGCGGTCGCCGGGCTGGTGCTGTCCTCCCCGGTCTGGCTCTACCAGCTCTGGAGGTTCGTCACACCTGGGCTCCACCGCCATGAGCGACGCTGGGCCATCGGATTCGTGGCTGTGGCCTTCCCCCTGTTTCTGGGTGGTGTACTACTCGCCTACAACGTCCTTCCCCTTGGCCTCCAAGTCCTGCTCGGCTTCACGCCCGACAACGTCGAGAACATCGTCTCGGTCGACCGGTACCTGTCCTTCTTCCTGCGCACGATCCTGGTCTTCGGCATCGGCTTCCTGCTTCCCCTGATGGTCGTGCTCCTGAACTTCGCAGGCGTCCTGACCGGCAAGCGACTGATCAGCTGGTGGCGCTGGATCATCCTGGGCATCATCCTGTTCTCCGCGGTGGCGACGCCCACGGGTGATCCCATCAATCTGCTCCTCCTCGCGGGCCCGATCCTCATTCTCGTGTCCATCGCCATCGCGATCTCCCTGCTGAACGACAGACGCCGGGCACGCAAGCGCGGCCCCGAGCAGGACTTCGCCGACTACGACGATGATGAGACCTCGCCGCTCGACGAGGAGCCATCCGCCCTGGACGAGGAGAAGTGACGTCGCCGGCGAGTCCGGCAGAGCGCTACGCCGCGGCACGGGAACGTGATCGGCGAGGACGGACCTCCTGGGGCGCCTTCGCTTCTCAGTTCGAATTCGACCTGGACCCGTTCCAGGTGCGCGCCTGCGAGGCCCTCGAGTCCGGTGCGGGAGTCCTCGTGGCGGCACCGACCGGTTCCGGCAAGACGATCGTGGGGGAGTTCGCGATCCATCTTGCTCTCGCACGTGGCCTCAAGTGCTTCTACACGACCCCGATCAAGGCCCTCTCCAACCAGAAGTACAACGATCTCGTCGCCCGGTACGGGGCCGACACCGTTGGCCTGCTCACGGGAGACAACAGCATCAACGGTGAGGCTCCCGTGGTCGTCATGACGACGGAGGTGCTGCGCAACATGCTCTATGCGGAGTCGGGCACCCTCGAGGGTCTCGGCTTCGTGGTCATGGACGAGGTCCACTACCTGGCGGACCGCTTTCGAGGGTCGGTGTGGGAGGAGGTGATCATCCATCTCCCGGCGTCGGTCACCGTCGTCGCGCTCTCGGCGACGGTCAGCAACGCAGAGGAATTTGGCGCATGGCTGGAGGCGGTCCGTGGCGACACCACGATCGTGGTGGAGGAGCATCGTCCGGTTCCCCTGTGGCAGCACGTCATGGCAGGGACACGGATGTACGACCTCTTCGCCGACGAGCGGGTGGTCAATCCTGAGCTCGTGCGTCTGGCCCAGGATGAGCGTCGACGGTCGCCCCACCAGGGCGGGCGCCGGCGCGGCCCGGATCGGCGCAGCCGGGCGGCCCGCACGCCCTGGCGCAGCGAGGTCGTCGAGCGGCTCAACCACGAGGGTCTCCTGCCTGCCATCTACTTCCTCTTCAGCCGGGCAGGATGCGATGAGGCCGTTCGCCAGTGCCTGCACGCGGGACTTCGCCTGACCACGCCCGATGAACGCCGCGCGATCCGGTCCTACGCCCTCGAGTCGACCCTGACCCTCCCGGATGACGACCTGGCCGCTCTCGGGTTCGACGAGTGGCTGGAGGCCCTCGAGCGCGGGCTGGCCTCACACCATGCCGGTCTGCTTCCCGCGTTCAAGGAGATCGTCGAGGCGCTGTTCCAGCAGGGGCTGATCAAGGTGGTCTTCGCCACCGAGACCCTCGCCCTCGGGATCAACATGCCCGCCAAGTCCGTCGTGCTGGAGCGGCTCGTCAAGTGGAATGGCGAGACCCACGTCGATCTCACGCCGGGCGAGTACACGCAGCTGACCGGTCGTGCGGGCAGGCGCGGGATCGACATCGAGGGGCATGCGGTCGTGCTGTGGCAGCAGGGACTCGATCCCCAGATCCTTGCCGGCCTGGCGTCCACGCGTACGTACCCGCTCCGCTCCTCATTCCAGCCCAGCTACAACATGGCCGTGAACCTCGTGGCGCGCATGGGTCGTCACGCGGCACGGGAGGTGCTCGAGACGTCCTTCGCCCAGTTCCAGGCCGATCGAGCCGTCGTGGGTCTCGCGACCGAGCTTCGCCGGGTGGAGGAGGGCCTCGGCGGCTACGAGGAGGCCATGGCCTGTCATCTCGGGGACTTCCTCGAGTACTCGGCGCTGCGCGAGGAACTCACCCGCCTCGAGAAGGAGTCCAGCCGCAGTGCCGCCCAAGCCCGACGGGATGCTGCGGAGTCCTCGTGGGCAGCCCTCCAGCGGGGCGACGTCTTCGTGATCCCCACCGGAAAGCGAAGCGGCCCCGCCGTCGTCCTCGACACACCGGCCGGTCGGAGCGGACGGGATGAGGGACGGCCCCTGGTGCTCACGGTGGAGGGTCAGGCGCGCCGGGTGTCGGCCGCCGAGACGAGCCAGCCGGTCGTCCCGTTCGCGCGCATGAAGGTGCCGAAGGGGTTCCTCGCCAAGGACCCCCGCGCTCGCCGGGATCTCGCAGCGGGGCTCCGTGCCGTCGCGGCCGACCATCCCCCCAGCTCCCGTGCCGCCGCGTCCTCGCGCGGCGAGGACGACCGCATCCTCGACCTGAGGCGGCAGCTGCGATCACACCCATGCCACGGCTGCTCGGACCGCGAGGCGCATGCCCGCTGGGCCGAGCGCTACCACCGAGCACAGCGCCAGGCGCAGGATCTCGCGAAGCGCGTCGAGGGACGCACGAACTCGATCGCGAAGAAGTTCGATCGGGTGTGCGAGGTCCTGGCCAGCCTCGGCTACCTCACGTCCGCCGGGGATGACGCGGAGGTGACAGCGTCGGGCCAGCTGCTGATGGGCCTCTACGCCGAGACGGACCTCGTCACGGCGCAGGCCCTCCTGGACGGGGACTGGACGTCCCTCTCCGCGCCGGATCTCGCCGCAGTCGCCTCATGCCTGGTTTACGAGTCGCGCGAGGCCGGAGACGAGTCCCCGGCCCTGCCCAACCGACCCATTCGTGAGGCGTACCAGCGCCTGACGGCTGTGTGGTCCGACCTGCACGCACTCGAGAGGGACCATGGCCTCGACGTGACGCGCCAGCCGGATCCGGGTCTGGCCGACGCCACCCTCCGGTGGGCCCGCGGCGCCAGCCTTCTGGAGGTCCTGACCCACGCCGACATCACGGCCGGGGACTTCGTGCGATGGACGCGGCAGGTGATCGATCTGCTCGGTCAGATGGCCACCGCGCTGCCCTCCGATTCCGCCGTTGGAACCCGGGCCCGCGAGGCGGCCGCCCTGCTCAGCCGGGGCGTCGTCTCCTACTCGGGCGCCCTCTGACCCACTGCGGCCCGGAGCTCGTCGACCTGCCGTGTGACACCCCACTGCCGGGCGATCTCCGCCACAGCGCCAGCGTCCTCGACTCGCGCGGTCAGAGCAGGCACGTGTCCGGGGAGCCGGAGGTCGCGCACGGACAGCGTGGCCTGACGTGCTCGCATAAGGTCCTCGGCCGCGGCGAGCGCACGCTCGGCGATCCGCGCCGTCATCGGCCGCGGACCCGCCGCAGCAGCAGCGGCGAGAACCCCCTCCAGTGAGCCGAAGGCGCGAATCAGGGCCACGGCCGTCTTCGGACCCACGCCGGAGAGTCCCGGCAGCCCATCGGACGCGTCCCCGCGCAGGACTGCCATGTCGACATAGCTGTCGGGGTCCACGCCGAAGCGCTCCGTGGCGGCCGCGTCATCGAGCAGGGGCCACTTCTCCATGCCGCCGTTGACGGTGAGCAGCAGACGCGTGCTCGTGTCGATCAGCTGGACGAGGTCACGGTCACCCGAGACCACGAGACCCACGCCCTCGGGCTCCGGCCACAGGTCTCGTTGCGCGACGAGAGACCCGAGGACGTCATCGGCCTCGTGCTCGGGTGCGCCCCAGCGTGGAATGCCCAGGGCGTCGAGGAGGTCCGCTATCGCATCGACCTGGGGTGCGAGCTCCTCAGGCTCGTCCTCGATGCCCTGGCCGCCGTCATCCGGGAGGTCATCCTCCGTCGGCGCAGCGAGGCGGTGGGTCTTGTACGAGGGCACGAGTCGCACCCGCCACTCCGGACGCCAGTCGACGTCCCAGGCGGCCACGAGGCCGCTCGGCGAGTACTCGCGGACCAGCCGTGCCATGGTCGAGAGGAGTCCCCGGATGGCCTGGTTCGGACGCCCGTCCGGAGCGCGCATGGACGACGGGAGTGCATGGAAGGAGCGGTAGTAGAGGGATGCCGTGTCGAGCGCCATCACGGAGGGCAGGACCGGTGGCATCGAGGGCCCTGACGACATGACGACATCCTCTCAGGCCCGCCGTGCGGGCCGGGGCCATCGGCTCGACCGCAGGCGAGCAGCGCCTGCCTACACTCG
>CAZQXO010000001.1:124585-148557 GCA_964597445.1 uncultured Bifidobacteriaceae bacterium
CTCGACCGCAGGCGAGCAGCGCCTGCCTACACTCGTGCCATGACGGTGACTGACACGGCGACCGTGGATGATCGCCTGACCCGACTGTCCGCGTATCTGGGTGAGGCAGGCGTGGACGCTGCCCTCATCACGCCGGGTCCCGACCTGCGCTACCTGGTCGGCTACGACGCGGTGCCACTCGAGAGGCTCACGTGCCTGATCGTCCGCGCGGACGGGAGCCGTGCCCTCGTCGTCCCGCGGCTGGAGATCATGGCGGCGGAAGCCAGCCCGGCCGGCCATCTGGACCTCCATCCCTGGGGCGAGACCCAGGATCCGTACGCGCTTGTCGCGGAGCTGCTCGCCGGCGCCTCCTGCGTCGCCGTCGATGACCGCATGTGGGCTGCCAAGGTCATCGGTCTTCGAGACGCCATGCCGCAGGTCCGCCAGGTTCTCGCGGGATCGGTGATCGACCGGATGCGCATGGTCAAGGAGCCTCGTGAGATCGAGGCTCTCGCTCGTGCAGGCGAGGCCATCGATCGCGTGCACGCCGCCGTTCCCGGGCTGCTCCGCGCTGGTCGGAGCGAGCGCGACGTGGCCTCCGACATCGCCGATCTCATCTACTCCACCGGTCACGTCTCCGTCGACTTCATCATCGTCGCGAGCGGCCCCAACAGCGCCAGCCCGCACCATGAGATCAGCGATCGCGTCATCGAAGCCGGTGACGCGATCGTGGTCGACATCGGCGGCACCATGCCGGACGGCTACCGATCCGACTGCACTCGGACATACGCCGTCGGGGATCCGGGTGAGGAGTACCGCGCTCGATACGACGTCCTCATGGCCGCACAGGAGGCCGCCGTTCTGGCAGTGCTCCCCGGACGCACATGCGAGCAGGTCGACGCCACGGCGCGTGGAGTCCTGACTCAGGCAGGCCTCGGCGATCTCTTCGTGCACCGGACGGGGCACGGGATCGGTCTCGAGACGCACGAGGCTCCGTACATCGTGGAGGGCAACCGTCTCGATCTGGTGGAGGGCATGGCCTTCAGCGTCGAGCCCGGGTTCTATGAGCAGGGACGCCACGGCGCACGGATCGAGGACATCGTCGTCGTCGGCGCTGACGGGGCTCGGGTGCTGAATCGCCAGCCGCGTCACCTGGTGATCGTGTGACGATCCGGGGATCCCGAGCGCCCTGGCGCAGTCACGAGCGTGTCCTGCTCATCGGGGGGCACGTGTACTCGCCGGCCCACCCGTTCTCCACCGCGCTGCTCCTCGACGGGGACACCATCGCGTGGGTGGGGGAGGACTCGGCGGCGGAGGTGTACCGCGATGCTGCGGATCGGATCGTCCACATGGAGGGGGCGTTCGTCGCCCCCGGATTCGTGGACGCGCATGTCCACGCCACGAGCTCCGGACTCCTCCTGACGGGTCTGGATCTCACCGCGGCCGCGTCCGCTGAGGATCTCGTGCGCATGCTGCGGCGGGAGTGCCTCGCACGGCCCGAGGGAGTGATCATCGGCCACGGGTGGGATGAGACGACGTGGGCCGATCCCACGGCGCCCACGCGCGGCGAGCTGGATGCCGCCACGGCGGGACGGGCCGCGTACCTGTCCCGCATCGACGTCCACTCGGCGCTCGTGTCGACGGCGCTGCTCGACCTCGCACCCGAGGCTGCCTCCGCTGCCGGCTGGAGCCCGGCCGGCCCCGTGACCCGGCAGTGCCACCAGATGCTGCGCGAGGCCGCCTACCGAGGCATCTCGGCCACGCGTCGTGAGGAGGCCCAGACGGCCGTCCGTCGCCACGCGGCGGCCGCGGGGATCGTCGCCCTCCACGAGATGGCCGGCCCCGGCATCTCCTCCGAGGAGGACCTCGATGGCCTGCTCCGGCTCTCGGATGACCATCCGGGTCCCCTGAGCGTCGGCTATTGGGGCCAGCTGGCGTCCGAGGGAGGCCTGGAGGTGGCCTCCCGACTGGGGGCCGTGGGCGCCGCAGGCGACCTCTTCGTGGACGGGGCGATCGGATCCCGAACGGCGTGCCTCCACACCCCGTACCGTGACGACCCCACGACGAGGGGAGCCGCCTACCTCGAGCCGGACCAGATCGCCCATCACCTCAGCGCCTGCACCGAGGCCGGGTTGCAGGGCGGGTTCCACGTCATCGGCGATGCGGCATCAGCCGCCGTCACCGAGGGGCTGCGCCGAGCGGCGGGACGCAGCGGCGCTGACGCGATCCGCCGAGCGGGCCATCGCGTCGAGCACGCCGAGATGCTCAGCGACGAGGACATCACGGTGCTGGCGGAGTACTCCGTCACCGCCTCCGTCCAGCCCCTGTTCGACGCCCTGTGGGGTGGGCCGGGGGGCATGTACGAGACGAGACTGGGTCGTGACCGTGCGGCCACCATGAACCGCTTCGCCGACCTGATGACCGCTGGCGCCCCCGTGGCGTTCAGCTCCGACAGTCCGGTCACCCCGATCGACCCCTGGGCCGCGGTCCGTGCCGCCGCACACCACACCTCGCCGGAGCAGCGAATCTCGGGACGTGCGGCCTTCGCCGCGCACACGCGCGGGGGTTGGCGAGCCGCCGGTGAGCACCACGCCGGCGTCATCACGCCCGGGGCCCCCGCCCATCTCGCGGTCTGGCAGGCGGAGGGGTTCGAGGTCCGGGCTCCGGACACGCGCGTGGCCGGCTGGTCCACGGACCCGAGGTCCGGCACTCCGGCGCTGCCCCTCCTGGGCGACGAGACCGCCCCACCGCGCTGCCTGGCCACCCTGGTCGCCGGGACGCCGGTGTTCACCTCCGGCGCGCTGTCCTGGTCATGACCGATCGCCCGGCGCTCCTGCGTCTTCCCTGGGCCGCCGCACTCGCGGTTATCGGAGGCGTCCTGCTCGCGACCGCCTTCCCGCCCGTGGCCTTCGGGCCCGGTGCGCCCGTCGGCGTCGCCCTCGTCACGGCTGCCGTCTGGGGCGGACGCCTGAGGCGGGGTGTCGGCCTCGGCCTGCTGTCCGGGCTCGCCTTCTTCGTCCCGCTGCTGTCCTGGATGACGGTCATCGGCACCGATGCATGGCTCCTCCTCGCCCTCCAGTGCGCGGCCTGGTCGATGCTGATCGGGGTCGGCTCCGTCCTGGCCACGCGCGTTCCCCTCACACCGCTGTGGATCGCCGCCTGGTGGGTTCTGGTCGAGGGGGTCCGAGGCCGCATCCCGTGGGGAGGGTTCCCGTGGGGCAGCCTGTCGTTCTCCCAGCCCGACACCCTGCTCGGCGACGCGGCCGCCATCGGTGGAACGGCGCTCGTGACCGCGGCGGTCGCCTTCATCGGCGCGGGACTCACGACCCTCGCCGTCGAAGCCTCCCGCGGACGGCTGCGGGCGGCCCTGGGCACCGGGGTGGCGGTCTCCCTCGTGGCGGTCCTCATCCCGCTCGTGGCGCCGCTGGCCACCCCACCCGTGAACGGAAGCACGGCCACGGTCGCCCTCGTGCAGGGGGGCACGCCCCAGATGGGGATGGGCGCCCTCGACGTCCGGCGAGCAGTTCTCGAGAACCATGTCGCCCAGACTCTCGACCTGGCCGCTGCCATCGAGCGGGGTGAGGTCGAGGCCCCCGATTTCGTGCTGTGGCCGGAGAACTCGTCGGACCTCGATCCGTTCGTCGACACGTCCGTCGCGACGGACATCTCGGCCGCCGCGCGTGCGGTGGGGGTCCCCATCGTCGTCGGAGCGGTCACGACCGTCCCCGAGGACCCGGATCGCGTCTGGAACGTCGGGATCGTCTGGACTCCCGAGCAGGGCCCGACTGAGATGTACATCAAGACCCGCCCCGTTCCCTTCGGGGAGTTCATCCCTTTCCGGGAGCAGCTCGCTCCTCTCATCGGCCGCTTCGACCGCGTGCCCCGCGACTTCGCGGCCGGTGATCGTCCGGGCAACCTCACACCCGGGGGAGTGCCCATCGGTGACGTCATCTGCTTCGAGATCGCCTACAGCGATGTCGTGGCGGCCGTGGTCGACAACGGGGCGGAGGTGATCACGGTCCAGACGAACAACGCCACGTACGGAGGCACGCCCCAACCCGAGCAGCAGTTGGCCATCTCGCGCATGCGTGCGACCGAGACCGGCCGATGGGTTCTCGTGGCAGCAACGTCGGGGATCTCCGCCGTCATCGCTCCTGACCGAGCGGTCTCCGACCGGATGGATGTGGGGGAGGAGGGCTGGAAGGTGACGACCGTGCCCTTGGTCACCGAGCCCACCTGGGCGGTCACGTCGGCCCGGTTCGTGGAGGGAGGGCTCATGATCACCGCCCTGCTCCTGCTGCCGTGGACCTGGTGGAGCCGTCGCCGGGGCCGCATCACCTAGGCTGATGAGGTGAGCGTGCAGGACTTCCAGGACCTCGGCCGGATCGTCGTCATCATCCCCACCTTCAACGAGCGGGAGACGCTCCCGGTCATCATCTCCCGGGTCCGCTCGGCCGTGCCCGAGGCCCACATTCTGGTGGCCGACGACAACTCACCGGACGGCACGGGAGACATCGCGGACGCCCTCGCCGAGACGGACGATCACGTCCACGTCATGCATCGACTGGGCAAGGAGGGCCTCGGAGCCGCATACCTCGCCGGGTTCGCCTGGGCGCTGCAGGAGGGCTACGACGTCGTCGTGGAGATGGACGCGGACGGCTCGCACCAGCCCGAACAGCTTCCGCGTCTTCTGGACGCGCTGCGGTCCGCCGATCTGGTGCTGGGATCACGGTGGGTCCCGGGTGGACGCACCGAGAACTGGCCCGCGACGCGCCAACTGATCTCCCGGGGTGGCACGGCCTACACCCGACTCGTCCTCGGCATGCCGATCCATGACGCCACCGGCGGCTACCGGGCCTTCCGAGCCGACACGCTTCGTCGGCTCGACCTGCACGAGGTCGCCTCACAGGGCTACTGCTTCCAGATCGATCTGGCGTGGCGCGCCGTGCAGCGAGGGCTGACCGTGCGCGAGGTCCCCATCACCTTCGTGGAGCGCACCGCCGGCGCCTCCAAGATGAGCCGCAAGATCGTGGCCGAAGCGCTCTGGCGGGTCACCGTCTGGGGCATCGACGACAAGGTCACGCGTGTGCGTCGTCGAGCGCATCGGCGTCGTGAGCAGCACGGCGGCCGACGGCAGGGTTCCGGAGGCACGTCATGACGTGGCGCTCGCGAGCCCTCCTGCTCAGCTACCCGCTTGTCGAGCTGGTCACCCTCCTCCTCGTGGCCGGCGCCATCGGCTGGGTCTGGACACTTGCCCTGCTCGTGATCGCCATCCCGATCGGCTTCGCGATCATGCGCAACGCCGGGGGAGCGGCGATGGCCGACCTGCGCGAGGCTGCGGCGTCGGGGCGCGAGCCGACGGATCAGGCACGTCATGCCCTGACCATGCTCGGGGGCCTGCTCATCGCCGTCCCCGGGTTCTGGACCGATCTTCTCGGAGCACTGCTGGTGCTGCCGCCGACCCAGCGCCTGCTGCGCTCACGGGTGGGAACCTGGGTCCAGCCGCGACTCGCGCGACTGCGCATGCCGGGCATGCCGACACATGGTTTCGCCGGTGGCGACGTGATCCGCGGCACCGTGATCCACGTCGAGGACCTGCGCGAGGAACCGCCTGAGCCTCCCCGTTCCCTGACCTAGGCAGCAACGGAAGAGGGGCCCGGCACGAGTGCCCGGCCCCTCTTCTGCGTCGTGATGGCTACGCGGTCTTGCGCAGTTCCTCGCCACGCTGCTCATGCAGCAGGGCGAGCCGCTCATCCAGCAGCGCCTCAAGGTCAGCGATCGTCCGTCGCTCCATCAGCATGTCCCAGTGCGTGCGCTGATGGCGCTCGGGCTTGGCCTCCGGCGCAGCGACGTCAGGCCGATGTGCGTCCTGGCCGCATCGACAGGTCCACTCGTAGGGGATCTCCTCCGCCTCAATCGAGAAGGGGACCACAGTGCGGTGCCCGGTCTCGCAGATGTAGGTGATCGCCAGCCGCTCGGCAGGCACCACGTGGGCGTCGGTCTCGTAACTCAGGGCACCCAGACGGGTCCCGCGCATCGACTCGCTCATGTCCTGTCCTTCCCTCCGATGGTGGTGACAGTTCTGACGAGAGTGGTATTCCCTCCGTTCCCGAACCCGTGTACGACGAACGTAAGGATCAGGTAAGCGCACGCGCGACGACCTGGAAACACCGATAATCGGACGTATTCCGCGTCCGTGCCGGGGGTCGTTCAGTCGGTCCCGAACTCCATCGCAGCTCGGTCGAGGCTCTCGACCTCCTCCTCGACGAGGGACGAGGTCGGCGGCTTCGCAGCGATGGCCTCGGCCCCGCCGGGCTCGAGCTGGCCGACGAGCCTGGCCTGTCCCGCCGGCAGGTGTCCCTGACTGGCGTAGAGCTCGAGCTTGGCGCGGGAATCGGCGATGTCGAGATTGCGCATGGTCAGCTGGCCGATGCGGTCGACAGGACCGAAGGCGGCGTCCTCGGTTCGCTCCATGGAGAGCCGGTCGGGGTGGTAGCTCAGACCCGGACCCGTCGTGTCGAGGATCGAGTAGTCGTCGCCGCGCCGCAGTCGGAGGGTCACCTCGCCCGTGACGGCCGACGCCACCCAGCGCTGGAGGGACTCGCGCAGCATCAGTGCCTGCGGATCCAGCCATCGACCCTCATAGAGCAGCCGACCGAGTCGGCGCCCTTCGGCGTGGTAGTTGGCGATGGTGTCCTCGTTGTGGATCGCCGACAGGAGGCGCTCGTAGGCGATGAACAGCAGCGCCATCCCGGGAGCCTCGTAGATGCCACGGCTCTTGGCCTCGATGATGCGATTCTCGATCTGGTCAGCCATGCCGAGCCCATGCCGCCCGCCGATCGCATTCGCCTCGTGCACGAGCTCGACAGGCGAGGAGAAGGTCACGTCGTTGATGCTGACGGGACGACCCTGGTCGAAGCGGATGCGGACATCCTCGGTGGGGATGGCCACGGACTCGTCCCAGAAGCGCACGCCCATGATCGGCTCGACGATCTCGATCGAGGTGTCGAGGTGCTCGAGCGTCTTGGCCTCGTGGGTGGCGCCCCAGATGTTGGCATCGGTGGAGTAGGCCTTCTCGGTGCTGTCCCGATAGGGCAGACCGTGTGCGGCCAGCCACTCGGACATCTCCTTGCGCCCGCCCAGCTCAGTGACGAAGTCGGCGTCGAGCCAGGGCTTGTAGATGCGGAGCTCCGGGTTCGCCATCAGGCCGTAGCGGTAGAAGCGCTCGATGTCATTGCCCTTGAACGTGGAACCGTCACCCCAGATCGACACATCGTCGTCGCGCATCGCTCGCACGAGCATCGTCCCGGTGACGGCACGACCCAGAGGCGTGGTATTGAAGTACTGGCGTCCACCCGATCGGATGTGGAACGCCCCACATGCCAGAGCGGCCAGACCCTCCTCGACGAGGGCTCCCGTGCAGTCCACGAGCCGTGAGATCTCGGCACCGTACTGCGTCGCTCGCCCGGGGACGGAGGCGATGTCCGGCTCGTCGTACTGCCCGATGTCCGCGGTGTAGGTGCACGGCACGGCGCCCTTGGCGCGCATCCACGCCACCGCCACGGAGGTATCGAGGCCGCCGGAGAAGGCGATGCCGACGCGCTCGCCGAGGGGGAGGGACGTGAGGACCTTGGACACGGCCTCAGCCTAGGGCCCACGCGCCAAGCCGCCGGACCCTGGTCGCAGGGCCGGGACGACCGGGTGCGCGGGTCCTCGTCACCCCACCGGCGACCCCCGCGGTGACCCGCACGCGCGACCGAGACACTCCACTGGCGTGGTCACCACTCGCACAGAGCGGCACCAGCGACGACACAGGCGTCGTCGCCGTCCTGCGAACCCCACGCGGGAGCTCTGCCTCACGAACCGCGGAGTATGCCGATAATGTGCATTATGACAATCTTCTGATCCGCGTGCTGCCCCTCACCGCAGACACCCGTCCCCGCCTAGCCTTGGGCCATCATGAGCCCCTCGACACCACCCACGGATGACCTCGGCCACGAAGTCCCGGTGGCCGGTCCCGCCCGACGCGTGGTGTCCCTGGTGCCGTCCCTGACCGAGGCCGTCGCCTCCGTCGACCCCGGCGCCGTGGTGGGCGCCACGGTCTGGTGCACCCAGCCGGCAGATCTCGCATCCGCCCGCGTGCGCGGCACCAAGAACCCGGACATCCGGTCGATCATCGCCCTCCAGCCCGATCTGGTCATCGCCAATCAGGAGGAGAACCGCGAGTTCGACGTGCGGCGGCTGCGCGAGGCCGGGATCCCGGTCTGGGTGACCCGGATCGAGACGCTGGACGAGGCGTTCGCCTCCCTCGAACGCCTGTTCGAGGTGGCCCTTGAGTGGGGGATCCCGCCATGGCTCGACCGGGCGCGTGCCCTCTGGGCCGCTCCCCCGGCCCACCCCAGCGTTCGGGTGGCGGTGCCCATCTGGCGTGACCCCTGGATGGTGGTGGGACCGCGCACCTTCACGGCCGACCTCCTGCGACGGGCCGGTGGGCTGGTCCTGCCTCACGACGGCGGCGATCGGTATCCCTCGATGCCGGTGGAGTCCCTCGACGAGCTGGGGGTCGATGTCGTCCTGCTCCCCGACGAGCCCTACGTGTTCTCGGCGTCCGATGGACCTGAGGCCTTCGTTCACACGCCGACCCGGCTGGCCAACGGTCGCCTGCTCACCTGGTACGGCCCGTCGCTGGTCGAGGCGCGGTCCCACATCGATGGACTGCTGGCCCCGACATGACTCGAGGGCTCCCCCTCCCGCAGGAGAAGGAGCCCTCGACGGCTACGGACTCGGGCCTAGGAGCTGAGCGCCTTGGCCTTGAGCGCATCGAACTCGGACTGGCTGATCGTGCCGGAGTCGAGCAGGGCCTTGGCCGAGGCGATCTGGTCAGCCGGTGACACACTGCCGACAGCCGACTGGATGTAGGCCTTCTGCGCCTGCTCTGCCGCCGCGACCTGCGCCTGGCGACGCTCGGACATGCTGCCACCCCGCGCGATGAGGTACACGAGGGTCGTGAGCGGCGGAAGGATGATCAGGAAGATCAGCCAGATCGCCTTGCCCCAGCCACTCATGGTGTGGTCGCTGAACAGGTCGAAGACGACCATGACCCACACGAAGATGAACATGAACAGGATGAACAGCCAGAGCAGGGTCAGCAGGAAGCTGCCGAAATCGTCGTACACCGTGGTGCCTCTCTTCTTGGGTGACCACCGCGCATCGCGATGACCGTCACCGTCAAGGCTAGCGCCCGGAACCGCCGAAGTCTCGCAGGGTCACGCCTGTGACGAGCCGATCAGATCGCTGCCAGCTCCTCCGGTCTCGGACAGGAGCAGACGAGGTTGCGGTCTCCGAAGGCTCCGTCGATCCGCCTCACCGGAGGCCAGTAGCGGTCCTGCTCCATGCCCGGCATCGGGTAGGCCGCGATCCTCGCAGGGTAGGGATGGTCCCACTCCCCGATCAGGCACTCCGCCGTGTGCGGGGCGTTGCGCAGGGGATTGTCGTCCACCGGCCACTCCCCCGCCTCGACGCGCGCGATCTCCCGACGGATGGCGATCATGGCCTCGCAGAATCGATCGAGCTCGGCGAGATCCTCGCTCTCCGTCGGCTCGACCATCAGGGTTCCCGCCACCGGGAACGACATCGTCGGTGCATGGAATCCGTAGTCGATCAGTCGCTTGGCCACATCGTCGACCGTCACGCCCGAGGACGCGGTCAGCGGACGCAGGTCCAGGATGCACTCGTGGGCCACCAGGCCGTTTTCGCCGGTGTAGAGGATCGGGTAGTGGTCACGCAGGCGGGCGGCCACGTAGTTCGCATTCAGGATGGCCACCTGGGTGGCACGCAGCAGGCCCTCGGGACCCATCATCCGGATGTAGGTCCACGGGATCGGCAGGATTCCGGCGCTGCCCCAGGGCGCTCCCGACACGGGGCCGACTCCCCCGTCCGCGTGGCCACGGCCGATCGGTCCCGCCTCCGGCCGAAGGGGATGCGAGGGGAGGAAGGGCGCGAGGTGCTCCCGAACCGCGACAGGCCCGACGCCGGGTCCACCACCGCCGTGCGGGATGCAGAAGGTCTTGTGCAGATTCAGATGGGACACATCGGCCCCGAACTTGCCGGGCTTGGCCAGGCCCACGAGCGCATTGAGGTTGGCTCCGTCGACGTACACCTGCCCTCCCGCGTCATGCACCGCCGCGCAGATGTCGCCGATCGCCGTCTCGAAGACACCGTGCGTCGACGGATAGGTGATCATGAGCGCCGCGAGGGCATCGCGATGCTCGGCTATCTTGCCGCGCAGGTCGTCGATGTCGACGTTGCCCTCCTCGTCGCAGGACACCACGACGACCCTCATGCCCGCCATGACGGCGCTGGCCGCGTTCGTCCCGTGGGCGCTGCTCGGGATCAGGCACACGTCACGCTGCCCCTCGCCCCTGCTCCGGTGATAGGCACGAATGGCCAGGAGCCCCGCGAACTCGCCCTGCGACCCGGCGTTCGGCTGCAGGCTGACCGCGTCATAGCCCGTCACCTCCACGAGCCATGCCTCCAGCTGCCTGATCAGCTCGCGATAGCCATCGGCCTGATCGAGGGGCGCAAAGGGGTGGATGTCGGCGAACTCCGACCACGTGATCGGCTCCATCTCCGTCGTCGCATTCAGCTTCATGGTGCAGGACCCGAGCGGGATCATGGATCGGTCCAGCGCGATGTCGCGGTCTCCGAGGCGCCGGATGTACCGCAGCATCGAGGTCTCACTGCGATGAGCGGAGAAGACCGGGTGCTGGAGGTAGTCGGACGATCTCAGCAGAGCCGTCGGGATGCCGAGACGGGGCGATGCCGACACCGACGCGTAGGACAGGCTGCTCGCCTCGGGGTTCACTCGAGCGTAGGCACGCCAGACCGCCTCCACATGATCGGAGGTTGTGGTCTCGTCGACGGACGCGGAGACAGTGTCCGCGTCGACGGCCCGGATGTTCACACCCTCGGCGCGTGCGGCCTCGACCATCGCCTCCCCGGCCCCGGGAACGCTCCAGCGCACCGTGTCGAAGAAGTCCGCCGCATGGAGGACGCCACCTGCCTGCTCAATCCCGGAGGCGAGCACCCGAGCTCGATCCTGGACTCGCGTCGCGATGCGACGCAGACCATCCGGGCCGTGGTAGACCGCGTACATCGATGCCATGACGGCGAGCAGCACCTGCGCCGTGCAGATGTTGCTGGTCGCCTTCTCGCGACGGATGTGCTGCTCCCGAGTCTGCAGCGCGAGCCGGTAGGCCGGCCGACCCCCCGCATCCACGCTGACCCCGACCAGGCGCCCCGGCATGCTGCGCTCGAGTCCGGATCTCACCGACATGAATCCCGCGTGGGGACCGCCGAAACCGAGCGGGACCCCGAACCGCTGCGCTGAGCCCACCACGATGTCCGCGCCCTGCTCGCCCGGGGGCGTGACGAGTGCGAGACTGAGGAGATCCACCGTGACGATCGCTAGCGCACCGCGCTCATGAGCAGCGTCGATCGCCGGCTGCACATCCCGCAGGCGACCGGACGTGCCGGGGTTGCTGAGAATGACGGCTGCGAGGTCACCGTCGGGGAGATCTCCGTCGGCATCGAACAGGACGATCTCAATGCCGAGCGGCTCCGCCCGCGTCTCCACGACCGCGAGGGTCTGCGGGTGCGTGTCCGCATGGATCGCGACGCGCATCGTCCCCCGCGTCGCACGGACGGCCAGGGTCATGGCCTCCGCCACCGCCGTCGGCTCGTCGAGCAGGGATGATCCAGCAACGGGCAGTCCTGTGAGGTCCTCGATCATGGTCTGGAAGTTGAGCAGCGCTTCCAGTCGACCCTGCGAGATCTCCGGCTGGTACGGCGTGTAGGCGGTGTACCAGCCCGGATTCTCGAGGATGTTGCGCAGGACCACGGCCGGCGTGTGTGTGCCGTGGTACCCCAGCCCGATGAGGCTCGTCATCACGGTGTTGCGGCGCGCCAGGCCGGTGATCTCCTCGATCACCTCGACCTCGGAGATCGGGGCGGGCAGGGTCAGGTGCTCATGCCAGCGGATCACCTCGGGAACCACATCGGCCGTGAAGGCATCGAGATCGCGATAGCCGATCAGGGAAAGCATCCGGGCCTGCTCGGCCGCATCCGGACCGACGTGACGGGACAGGAACTCGAGGCTCATGTCGTTCTCCCAGGTCAAGTACGCCAGCGGCGCACGGGGTCAGCGGGCACGGCTATGCCCACCATCCCCCTCTGTCCACCGCGCACGCGCGACCTGAGAGCTTCACCGGCGAACCGGCTTTCACCGTCGGTAGGGACACGTCCCTTTTCCAGAGGTGCCTCTCCCGAGCGGTCCTGGATGCCTGAGAGGTTGTCGGGGAGATTGCTCCTTCGGCGCCCGACTCACGAGCGGTCCCCTGCAGGGCCGATCATCCAGCCCGCCAGGTCGCCGCGTCGATCGTCAGGACTCTCCCGCCCGGGATCAGACAGCGAATTGAGCCTAGCGCGGATCAGCCCGCCGAGCGACGGGCGCGCCGCTGGGCGAGCTCGTCCGGGGCTGCCGCCGGTGCCACGGCGATTCCATCGGGGCGCTCGGCCGGGAGGGCCGCCAACGTGCCCTCGACCTCTCGCCAGACGCTCCCCACGGCGATGCCGAACACCCCTTGGCCACCTCGGACGAGATCGACGACCTCGTCCGCACTGCGGCACTCGTAGATGCTCGCCCCATCGCTCATGATCGTGAGACCGGCCAGGTCCTCGCCGCTGCGCGTGGCAAGGTGGTCGACGGCCGCACGGATGTTGCCCAAGGAGACGCCCGTATCGATCAGCCGCTTGATGATGCGCAGGATGAGGATGTCCCGGAAGCCGTAGAGGCGCTGGGTGCCGGAGCCGGACGCGTCGCGAACCGACGGCGTCACCAGCCCCGTGCGCGCCCAGTAGTCCAGCTGTCGGTAGGTGATGCCGGCGGCCGAGCACGCGATCGGCCCGCGGTACCCGACGTCCGTGGGCAGCGGGCGCAGCGTCGCCTCGTCGAACAGCACGCCCTGCGTTCGGGAGTCCACGACCGGACTCACGCCCTCACCGACCACGTTCGCCTCCTCCATCGGGCCGAGGCCCGGGCCGTCAGCGTAACGCTCTGCTGACTGGTGCCTGCTGACTCAGTTCACTCCCCCACCACACCTGTGACGAATGTGACGAATGTGGCTGGTGGGACGAACGCGACGTTAGGGCCCGGGGAGCCGTGAATCAACGTGGCGCGGCGGCGTGTCGGGAGGCAAAGTCTCAACCTCCTCCTGAGGGTCCGCCCCGACGGTCAGACGCCGAAGTCCTCCGGCGACACGTGGTCCAGGAACTCGCGGAACTGCTGGACCTCCTCCTCCGCGGAGGCGGTGTCGTCCTCCTCGTCCGGGAGGTCGATGCCGGCCTCATCGAGCACGGACTCGGCACCCACGATGGCCGACCCGGTACGAAGCGCGAGGGCGATCGCATCGGAGGGGCGAGCGCTCACCTCGCTGCCATCCGCGAACGCGAGGGTCGCGTAGAAGACACCATCCTCGAGCGCGGTGATGCGCACCTCGGACACCTCAGCGCCCAGAGTGCCGATGATGTCGCGCATCAGGTCGTGGGTGAGCGGCCGCGGCGGAACGATGCCCTGCTGCGCGTAGGCGATCGCGGTCGCCTCGACGGCTCCCACCCAGATGGGGAGGTAACGACCCCCATCCCTCTCACGAAGCAGGACTATCGGATTGTTGGAGGGCATCTCCACCCGCACGCCGACAACATCGAGAGCTCGCACCCCACCAGAGTAACCCCGCTCCGGCGGCGATGCCTCAGGCCCGACCACCCCGGATGAGCTCGGCGCGCAGGAGAGCCGCATGCAACTGCACGAAGAGGGACGCCAACTCCCTCACGACCTCCTGCTGGCGCGCCCTGCCGTCCCGATCCCGCGGCTGGGAGAAGGGCGTCGCCATCTGCTCGATCACACCCGTCTCACGGTCCGTCACGACGCGGAAGCTGCGCAGGTGACGCGGCTCCACCCCGAAAGCGCTGAGTCGCGCGATCACCTGGACGATGGCCAGCGCGTCCTCGTCGTAGTGACCCGTGGGTGACGCCCAGACCACCCCGATGCCCTCCAACTGGGCGATGTAGGACTCGTCGAGACCCACGGCCTCGGCCAGCTCCACACGCGTCAGGCGGACTCGGCCCGTTCCCGGCCTGAAGTCCTCCGGTCGCAGGCCTGAGCCTGACGTCGACGCCGGGGCCTCAGCGCGGGCCTGTTCATCGTCGCCGTCGAGAGCCTCCCGGATGACCTTCAGAGGCAGGTACTGGTCACGCTGAAGCGTGAGAACGGCTCGAAGTCGGTCGATGTCGCGCTGCGCGAAACGGCGATATCCGGAGGCCGTCCTCTCGGGACAGACGAGGCCCTCCGCCTCCAGGAAGCGGATCTTGCTGATCGTGACATCCGGGAACTCACGCTTCAGGAGCTGCAGGACCTCACCGATGCTGATCGTGCCCGAGACCCCCTCGGCCGCGGACCCCGTGGCGCGCTGCGTCATGAGTCGGACTCGACGCCGAGCAGGAGGATGAAGCGGAACTTCCCGATCTGCACCTCATCACCACCGGCCAGTCGCCGGTCCTCCACCCGGGATCTGTTCACGTAGGTGCCGTTGAGGCTTCCCGCATCCCGAATGCTCCAGCCCTCCGCACCGTGGCGGAACTCGGCATGGTGCCGGCTCACGGTGACGTCGTCGAGGAAGACGTCGGCGTCCTCCGACCGACCGACACGGAGGATTCCGGCGGCAGGGTCCAACAGGAACTCCTGACCCTGACCCGGACCACGATGGACCACGAGCACGGCCGCTCCTGCCGGAACGCCCGCATGGGCACCCGACCCCATCACGGGAAGGGAGCCCGAGCCTGTCGCCGGACCGGGCAGCGGCACCGCCGACGTGTGCTCGAGACTCTCGAACGCCTCTCGGGCCAAGGGGGAACCGCAGGCACCGCAGAAGCGGTCGTCCTCGGCCGTGACGTGACCGCACCGTGGACACGACATGTCGCCTAGGCCTTCTCCACCAGCGCCCGGTAGTCGGCAGCCGAGAGCAGCGCGTCGAGCGCCCCCGCATCATCCGGCTGGAGCTCGACCATCCAGCCCGAGCCGTAGGGGTCGGAGTTCACGGTCTCGGGGGCCGTGTCGAGCATTCCGTTGACGGCCACGACTGCGCCCGAGAGCGGCGCATAGAGATCGCTGACGCTCTTGGTGGACTCCACCTCGCCGCAGGCCGAGCCCGCGTCGATACGCGACCCCACACCCGGCAGGGACACGAACACGATGTCGCCGAGGGCCTCCTGCGCGTACGCGGTGATGCCGAAGAGCACGGTGCCGACATCCGTGGCCTTCACCCACTCGTGCTCGGCTGTGTAGCGCAGTTCGTCGGGGTACATCTCACTCCTCGAAAGCTGGGCCTCAGGGCTGGGGCGGGCGCAGGTTCACGACTCCCTGACGGGCACTGTAACGGAGATCGTGAGGTTGTCGTCCGACGTGATGCCGAATTCCGCGCCCCTCGTGCGCACCGACTCCGCGAGCCCTCCGGGGATGCTCATGGCAGCCGTCATGGTCTCGGGATCGCCGATCGCGAGGATGTCGATCTGCGGCCCGACCGGGGTCCCGCTCGCCACCACGCCCCGATCCGTATCGGCGAACCACGTGTCCACGGACACCCGCACGCCGCTGACCTCGATGGCCTCCGCACCCGCGTCGCGGAGCTCCTGAACGGCATCGATGAGCACCGCTGACTCCAGAAGCCCGTCGGGATCATCGAGCGTGATCCGCACTCCTGGCCCCGAGACCGGCGTGGAGCCGGACATGATCCGCAGCGCCTCGAGCTGGCGGCGCGCATCTGCCAGAGCCTGGGCCGTCGACCCGGACTCGAGGTCACGCTGAACCTCGGACAGCCGAGCCGCGTCCTGCTCGAGGCGAGCTTGCCGAGCACCGAGATCATCGAGTACCTGAACGAGGTCCTCCGTTCGAGCTGAGCGCCACTCGGCCTCATCGCCACGCGGAGCGATCACGACCACCGTGACGAGCAGGCCGAGCAGGAGGAAGAGCGCTCCGATCATCAGGTGCGGGCGACTCGGCTGATACGCGAGTCGGGCCACGAGCGCCCGCGCACTCGTCGCCTCGGGCTCCGCAGCCGAGTCGCTCTCCTGACCGTCCGGGGCGCCCCGACCCTCCGTCGCATCGCTCATGGTCATGCCCGGAAGAGGAGCCGACGGATGGCGGCAGCATTCGCGAAGATCCGCATGGCGAGCACGACCACGACCCCTGTCGACATCTGCGCCCCGACCCCGAGTTGGTCACCCAGGAACACGAGGAAGGACGCGATTACCACGTTCGACAGGAAGCTGACGGCGAAGATCCGGTCGTCGAAACGACGCTCCATCAGGGCCCGGAACCCGCCGAAGACGGCGTCGAGTGCTGCGACGATGGCGATCGGCAGGTAGGGCTCGAGCCAGAGCGGGATCATGGGGTGCCACACGATCCCCACGGCCACGCCCACGAGAAGCCCGATGATCGCGATCACGACGCCTCTCCCCTTCCGAGCGGTGCCACTGGCTCCTCGCCGACCACGACGGCGCTTCTCGGCACCGACACCTGACCCGGCGGCAACGCTACGTCACGCTGCTGGAGGGCGGAGACGAGACCGTAGTCGACGGCCAGCGTGGTGAGAACGTCGCCGATCCCCGTGGGGTCGAGGGGGCCGTCTCCCTGCACCGCGCGGATGGAATAGGGCCGTGCCAGCGGGTGGTAGTTCACGAGGATCGCATCGCCAGCACTGCGGATGGCTGAGGTCTCGACCAGCCGCTGGTCGTTGATCGCGATGCCCTGCGCGCCCGCGCGCCAGAGCTCGTTGACGATCGCCTGAAGGTCCCGGTCGAGTACGCGGTTCAAGGAACCGGGCTGGGCATCGGGGGCATCGTCCATGGTGATGATCAGTCCGGGGCCAGTCAGCGCCGTGGTGCCCGCCTGCAGCGCCAGCTGCTCCAGCTCGACGGACTCACGCGATCCCTCGCCTGCGGCGAACAGGTCGGCACTGAGGCGATCCACCTCCTCAGTGCGAGCGCTCACCTCCTGCTGGAGGACGTCCACGGCATCCGAGGCGGTGAGCACGCGCGAGACGAGCTCGGCCCGCGTCTCGAGACGTTCGGCCTCGGAGGTGCGGGCCGAGATAGCGGCCAGGACGCCCACGAGGCCGACAGCGGCAGCCCCCACGATGACGACAAGGCCGCGCGACAGTCCGGCGGCACTCGACCCATCCGGGCGACGAGGCCGTGCCCACCGGTACTCGTCTGCCGTGGCATCGCGCAGGAAGCGCTCGATGACGCTGGTCATGGCTGCATGGCCGCGGACGCCTCCCGACCGAGCGCCTGCTGGGCGTAGCGGATCCCGGCCCACCAGTAGAGGAAGGCACCCCAGATGGCGAAGGCCCACCCGAGCGTCGACGCGACAGGGCCGACGATCGACGTCTGACCCAGCAGAAGGAGTGGGAAGCCCCACAGGAGAGCGAAGGTGGCCGCCTTGCCGACGTACGTGACGGGCAGCGCCAGCCTCCCTTGGCGTCGCAGGGCGGGAAGGAGGAGCAGGAGAAGGACATCCCGCAGGGCCAGCAGGACGACCAGCCACCAGGGAATCAGCTGTCGCAGGGCCAGGCCGAGCAGAACGGCGACGATGTACAGCCGATCGACGAGCGGGTCCAGCATGACGCCGAGGCGCGTGCGTTGATTCCATCGACGCGCCAGGAACCCATCGAGCCAGTCGGTCACGCCGGCGATCACGAGCACAGCGAAGCCGAGGACATCCTCCTCCTGGACGACGACCAGCCACAGGAAGAGAGGAATGCCCAGCAGCCGAGCACAGGACAGGAGGTTGGGCACCGTCAGGATGCGGTCCTCCGGGCTTCCCGATGCTCGCACGATCCCCACGCTACAAGGATCCTGCGGACTCAGGCCCTGCTGGTGTCAGCCCCTGAGCCGACCATCGACCGCTCCGCTCGGCCACGGTCACGGCGACCCCGAAAGCCTCGCTGACCAGGGGTGCCGTCAACACGTCCCGCAGCGGACCCCTGGCGACCTCACCTCCCTCGCGCAGGAGCAGAGCGTGCGAGAAGCCGACGGGGATCTCCTCGACATGATGGGTGACGAGCACCATCGTGGGCGTGTCCGGGCGACGTGCGGCATGAGCCAGCGCTCTCATGAGCCCTTCCCGGCCACCGAGATCAAGGCCGGCACCCGGCTCGTCCAGCAGCAGCAGCTCAGGATCCGGCATCACCGCACGTGCCAGGAGCGCCCGCTTGCGCTCACCCTCCGACAGCGTTCCGAAACGACGGTGGGCGAGCTGCGCCAGTCCCCACGTGTCCAAGAGCCGGAGCGCCCTCTGCTCATCCAGCGTGTCGTAGCCTTCACGCCATCGACCGGCAACAGCCCAGGCGCCCGTGAGCACGACGTCGATCACCGATTCGGCGCCTGGCACGGCATCCCCGCCGATCCCCGACGCCCATCCGATGGACTGCCGGAGCTCGGAGACGTCGACCGCCCCCATCTCCTCCCCGAGAAGGCGAACCGTGCCGGTGGTCGGGAACAGCCGCGCAGCTGCGATCTGGAGGAGTGTGGTCTTGCCCGAGCCGTTCGGGCCCATGATCACCCAGTGCTCACCCGGGGCGACACTCCAGTCGAGGCGCGAGAGAACCTGCGTCCCACCCCGACGCACACTCACGTCCTCCATGTCGATCACGAGGCCCACCCCGCCACCCTAGGACTCGAGGGGCCACCAACCGCACTAACGTGTGCCCGTGACCGACGACCCCGGGACGACACTCCTGATCACGCTCTCGGGCCACGATCGTCCGGGAGTCACAAGCTCGCTCTTCGACGCCATCGCGAGCGTGCACGGGGACGTGAGCGTGCTCGATGTCGAGCAGATCGTGGTGCGTGGGCGGCTCGTGCTGGCCGTCCTGGTCGGGGCCCAGCCCCCCACACTGGCGCGCGCCGCTGCTGCCGCGGAGGATGTGGCGGCGTCCCTGGGGATGGACATCCGCACGCAGCTGGGCGCTGATGAGGACAGCGATCGACGACGGAATCGGGTTCATGTCACCCTCCTCGGTGCCCCTCTCACGCCGGGTGCCGTTGCGGCTGCCGCGATGCTGATCGCCGATCGCGGAGGCAACATCGATCGGATCCGACGCATCGCCTCCTACCCGGTCACCGCTGTCGAGTTCCAGGGCTCCGGCGTCTCCGCCGAGGACGTGCGTCGCCCCCTCATGGCGGTCGCCTCGGCTCACGATGCTGATGTCGCCGTGCAGGAGGCGGGACTCGATCGCCACGGACAGCACCTCGTCGTCATGGACGTGGACTCGACCTTCATCCAGGACGAAGTCATCGACCTGCTGGCCGAGGAGGCCGGGGTGGCCGATCAGGTCGCCGCGATCACCGAGCGCGCCATGGCGGGAGAGCTGGACTTCGAGGCGAGCCTGCGCGAGCGCGTGGCGCTGCTCGCCGGGCTTCCCGTCGACGTACTCGACCGCGTTCGTGACCGCATCACCCTGACCCCCGGCGCGCGAACCCTGTGCCGGACCCTCCACCGCCTGGGCTACCGCATTGCGCTGGTATCCGGTGGCTTCACCGACATCATCGCCCCCCTCGCCGCCGAGCTCGGCGTCACCGACGTGCGCGCCAACACTCTCGAGATCGACGATGGCCGTCTCACGGGCTCCGTGACGGGTCCCGTGGTGGACCGAATGGGCAAGCGAACAGCGCTCGAGACATTCGCACGCACGTACGGGATCCCCCACCGGCGCACCATCGCGATCGGTGACGGGGCGAACGACATCGACATGCTGGAGGCCGCCGGTCTCGGGATCGCGTTCAACGCGAAGGCTGCTGCCCGCGAGGCGGCCGACACATCCGTGAATGTGCCCTATCTCGACAGCGTCCTCTTCCTGATGGGGATCACTCGCGAGGAGATCGAGTCCGCGGATGCTCGCGACGGGATCAGCCCCGAGGAATCGCGAAGGAGCTGACCTCGTAGGTGCCGACCGCGTCCACGACGTCGGCGTCACCCTCGCTGGCGACGAGAATCGCCACGGCGCTCGTCGGGAACTTCTCCAGCGCGCGAGACCGCACCTCGCTCGGCGCGCCCAGCTCGGACACGAGCTGCAGAAGCCCGGGATTGTGTCCGACAACCACGACAGTGTCGGCATCCGAGTGCTCGGCGATCACATCACGGAGCGTGGCAGGCGATGCCTCGTAGATCCGCGGCTCCGTGACGACAGGCACCTCCCATGCGGTTCCCTCGAGCTCGGCCGCTGCCGCCAGCCACGTCTGCTGGGCCCGCACAGCCGAGGACACCAGGATGCGCAGCGAGGACGGCGTCGGTGTCCAGGGTTGCGTCCTCAGCACGTGACCGATCTGTGGGGCATCCAGACGACCTCGCTCCGCGAGCGGGCGGTCGTGGTCGGATACGCCGAACGGGTAGTCGCTCTTGGCGTGGCGGATGAGGACGAGGCGTCGCATCCCCATCAGGCTCCCTGCGAGTGGACTCCGCCATCGACGTGCACGATCTCACCCGTCGTGGCCGGGAACCAGTCCGACATCAGCGCGACGCAGGCACGGGCAGCCGGGACAGGATCGTCGAGGTCCCAGCGCAGCGGGGCCCGACTGCTCCACACGCCCTCGAACTCGTCGAAGCCGGGGATGCTCTTGGCTGCCATGGTGCGGATGGGGCCCGCAGCGACGAGATTGACCCGGATGCCGTCCGGCCCGAGGTCGCGGGCCAGGTACCGGGCCGTGCTCTCGAATGCAGCCTTGGCCACGCCCATCCAGTCGTACTTGGGCCAGGCGACCGTCGCGTCGAAGTCGAGCCCGACGACAGCGGAGCCCGACCCCAGAAGAGGGCGCGCTGCGACCGCGAGGGCCTTGAGCGAGAAGGCCGAGACATGGACGGCGGTGGCGACGTCAGGCCAGGGCGTCTCGAGGAACCGTCCTCCCAGCGCACCTTCGGGTGCGAATCCGATCGAGTGGAGGACGCCGTCGAGACCGGGGACGTGCTCCCGCACGCGATCGGCCAGAGCATCGAGGTCCTCCTGACTCGTGACGTCCAGCTCCACGAGGGCGGCCTCCTGAGGCAGTCGGCCCGCCGAACGTCGGGTCAGCCCCATCGCCCGGCCGAACGAGGTGAGCACGACGGTCGCACCCTCCTCCTGGGCCAGACGCGCCACATGGAAGGCGATCGACTGGTCGGTGAGGACCCCCGTCACCAGAATCCGCTTGCCGTCGAGCAGCCCCATGCCGGACCTCCCCTCAGTGACCCATGCCCAGACCGCCATCCACGGGAATGACGGCGCCAGTGACGTAGGAGGCGGTACTCAGGAACGAGACCACCTCCGCGACCTCAGCCGGTTGAGCATAACGACCGAGGGGAATGCTGCCGAGGATCGCGGATCGCTGGGCCTCATCGAGTTCGGCCGTCATGTCCGTCTCGACGAAGCCCGGAGCGATCACGTTCACCCGGATGCCGCGGGACCCCACCTCACGAGCAAGAGAGCGTGCCGCACCGATGAGCCCGGCCTTGGACGCCGCGTAGTTGACCTGCCCCGCGGACCCGAGCATGCCGACGACCGAGCCCATGAGCACGATGCTCCCCGACTTGGCGCGGATCATGCCCTTCATGGCCCGACGAGCGAGCCGGATCGAGCCTGCGAGGTTCGTCTGCAGGACGACGTCGATGTCATCGTCGCTCATGCGCATCAGCAGCGTGTCGCGCGTGATCCCCGCATTCGCGACGAGCAGCGTGACCGCGCCGTGGCGTTCCTCCACGGCTTCGAAGGCTGCCTCGATGGATGCGGCGTCCGCGACATCCAGCGGCACGGCCTCGAGGCCGTCCGGAGCCGCACCGCTCCGCGAACCCACGACGACCGTCCAGCCGTCCTCTCTCAGCCGCTGAGCGACCGTGAGACCGATGCCCCGGTTCCCGCCGGTGACGAGCGCGCAGCCGCTCATGTCAGGCATCCGACAGGCGTGAGCCGATCTTGACGGTCACCTGGAAGTGGTCCACGCCCCCCTCCCGGATGTAGCCCCGGATGCCGGTCACCTCGAACCAGTCCAGATGGTCGATGGTCTGGGATGCCCGGGTCACCGCGTTGCGGATCGCCTGGTCGATGCCCTCACGGGAGGTGCCGACCACCTCCGTCAATCCGTACGTCCGCTCCGCCATGACGATCCTCCCGAGTCTCCGGCTCGGTCCGGCCGAGCGCCGAGCCCCATCTTGGCCTACCGTGGAGGCATGCCGAAGGGCGACTCCGACGAGGTCTTCACCATCACCGAGGCCCAGCGCGGGCTCAGTCGTGAGCAGATCGGCCGCCAGCGCAAGTACCTCATCTCGATGGGGATCCGCACGGCGTGCGTCCTCGCCGCGATCGTCGTGCCCGGCTGGCCGCGCTGGGTCTTCTTGGCGGGCGCTGTCGTCCTTCCGTATCTCGCGGTCGTCATCGCCAACGCCGGACGCGAGAGCGATGAGCCGGGAACCGTGGGGGTCGCACCCACGGCACGGCCAGCGCTCCCCACGGGCGGCCTGGGCATCCAGGGCCCTGCGACGGGCAGTGACGAGACGTGGCCCGGAGCCGGGCGAAAGTAGGCTGGAGCAGTGATCTGGCCCCTCCTTCGCACCCGGAGGTGGATGGGCTTCACGGCCGTCGTCGTGACCGCCATCGTCGCGTTCGGACTCCTGAGCTCATGGCAGTGGAGTCGCGCCGAGGATCGTCGCGCCGAGCGCACAGCCCTGGAGTCCGCTGCTCGGTCGGCCCCACAGGATTGGTCCACCGCCGTTGCCGAGGCTCGGTCCGGGACCGACTGGGTTCCCGCCCAGATCTCCGGGACGTATCTCGAGGATGCACAGGTCCTGGTGCGCAAGCGGCCCTACAACGCGCGCAATGGGTTCTGGGTCATGACCGTCCTCGAGACGCCCTCCGAGCGCGTGTGGGTGAACCGAGGCTGGATTCCCGCGTCGGCCGACGCGCTGAGCACTCCTGACATACCGGCCCCACCCCAGGGAACCGTGACGGTCGACGGGCTCCTGCGCACGCCCCCAGCCAGCGACCCCGGCCGCAACGAGGGACTGCCTCCCGGCCAGGTCGCGGACGCCGACCCTCGAACCATGCCCGAGGCTGGCGCACTCCCCGACCTCTACCTGCAGCGAACATCCTCCGATCCCGAGGAGGCCGACGTCATCCCGATCGAGCTTCCCGAGATCGATGACGGTCGCAACATCTCGTATGCCGTGCAGTGGGCCCTCTTCGCCCTCGTGGCGATCGGAGGCTGGTACTTCTTCCTGAGGCGCGAGGCGATCGAGGATGCCCGAGCGTCGGAGCACCCGGAGCCCGTCGGGACGACGTGATGGATCTCGATCTCGACGGACGCGCCTACATCATCACCGGAGGAAGCTCCGGACTGGGACTGGCCACGGCCTCCGCCCTCGTGTCCGAGGGGGCGCGCGTCCTCATCGTCGCTCGTGACCCCTCCCGTGTCGACGATGCTGTGCGCTCGCTCGGACCCGCGGCGTGCGGCTTCCCCGGAGACGTGGCCGATCCCCTCCTCGCGGACCGTGTGGTGG
Source organism: uncultured Bifidobacteriaceae bacterium (assembly GCA_964597445.1). Classification (GTDB taxonomy): domain Bacteria; phylum Actinomycetota; class Actinomycetes; order S36-B12; family S36-B12; genus UBA10649. The sequence goes on from CAZQXO010000001.1 coordinate 148,203, forward strand.
CCCGGGCGCACGAGGATTTCGGACGCCTCGATGGCGCGCTGGTGAGTGTGGGTGGCCCCCCGCCCGGCAGTGTCCTCACGACCACGGACGACCAGTGGACCGACGCCTTCGACACCGTCTTCCTCGGATCCCTCCGGCTGATGCGGACCGTGTGCCGCGATCTCGCCACGACACCGGACTCAGGTGGCTCCCTCGCCGTCGTCCTCTCGACCTCCGCGGTCGAAGTGTTCCCCGGGCTCTCCACCAGCAACGGGCTGCGCCCCGGGCTGGGGATGCTGGTCAAGGACCTTGCCGACGAGATGGGACCTCTGGGCACCCGCGTCAACGGACTCCTGCCCGGCAGGATCGCCACCGA
>CAZQXO010000001.1:148657-192657 GCA_964597445.1 uncultured Bifidobacteriaceae bacterium
ACCCGAAGCCTCTGACCGGATCGCTCCGCACGCTACGCTCCCGCCCCCGGATCGCTCCGCACGCTACGCTCCCGCCCCCGGATCGCTCCGCACGCTACGCTCCCGCGAACTGCGTCCTGTGCAGGTCCGCATACAGCCCCTCCATCGCCACGAGCTCCGCGTGCGTTCCTCGCTGCACCACGCGCCCGCCGTCGAGAACGATGATCTGGTCGGCCCGCTGGATCGTGCTCAGCCGGTGCGCGATGACGATGGATGTCCGCCCGACGAGTGCCTCGTCCAGCGCGGCCTGCACCGCCGCCTCGCTCTCACTGTCGAGATGAGCGGTCGCCTCATCGAGCACGACGACACGCGGCGCCTTCAGAAGCAGTCGCGCCAAGGCGATGCGCTGCTTCTCACCGCCGGAGAGCCGATGGCCGCGGTCACCCACCACGGTGTCGAAGCCTTCAGGGAGCTGATCGATCAGCGACAGGATGTGAGCCCCGGCGCAGGCCTCGCGCAACTGCTCCTCGGTCGCCTCGGGTCGCGCATAGAGGAGGTTCGCCCGGATGGTGTCGTGGAAGAGGTGAGCATCCTGCGTGACGACACCCACGCTGTCCCTCAACGAGGCCAGCGTCACGTCGCGAACATCGACACCTCCGAGCCGCACCGAGCCCTCCGTCGGGTCGTACAGCCGGGTGATCAGGCCCGTGACGGTCGTCTTCCCGGCTCCCGAAGGTCCCACGAGCGCCGTGAGCGTCCCCGCGGGAACGTCAAAGGAGACATGGGACAACACGTCTCCCACCTCAGCCTCCGGCATATCCCGTGCCACGGACTCCAGCGACGCGAGGGACACCTCCGAGGGCAATGGGTAGTGGAAGCTGACATCGTCGAAGCGCAGGTCGAGACCGCCGCTCGGAAGGGGTTTCGCATCAGGCCTCTCGGCCACCATCGGCGTGAGGTCCAGCACCTCGAAGACGCGCTCGAAGCTCACCAGCGCGGTCATGACATCGACGCGCACGTTCGACAGGGCGGTGAGCGGCCCGTAGAGCTGGGCGAGCAGGCCGATGAGAGCCAGCAGGGTGCCGATCGTGAGCGCACCCGACACCACGAGATTGCCGCCGAGGCCGTAGACGATCGCCGTGGCCAGGGAGCCGACGAGCGCGAGAGCCGTGAAGAACCATCGGTTCGCCATCGCCATACGTATGCCGATGTCACGGACCCGTGCTGCCTTGGATGAGAAACCAGCTGCCTCGGCATCGGGCCTGCCGAACAGCGTCACCAGGAGGGCGCCGGCGACGTTGAAGCGCTCGGTCATCTGATTGCTCATGTCGGAGTTCAGCGTCATCTGCTCCCGCGTCAACCCTTGCAGGCGCCGCCCCATCCATCGGGCCGGGAGGAGGAATACCGGGACGAGCAGCAGCGACACGACCGTGACCTGCCAGGACAGTGCGAACATCGCGACCAGCACGATCGTCGCCGAGATGAGGTTTCCCAGCACCCCTCCGATGGTGGACGTGAAGGCTCGCTGAGCACCGATCACATCGTTGTTGAGTCGTGAGATGAGGGCACCCGTCTGGGCTCGTGTGAAGAAGGCGATCGACTGCCGTTGGACGTGGTCGTAGACCTGCGTACGGAGATCGAAGATGAGCCCCTCGCCGATCTTCGAGGAGAACCAGCGGGCCACCAGGCCCAGTGCCGCATCGACGATCGCCAGGAGACCCATGAGGAGAGCCGTCTGGGTCACGATGCTGGCATTGCCCTGTGTGATGCCGTCATCGACAAGCCGCGGTACCAGAAGCGGCTGGGCCACGCTGAGAAGCGAGACGAGGACCAGCGTGATGAGGAAGAGGACGATGATCCCCCGGTAGCGGGACGCGTATCCCAGGATTCGCCGGACCAGCACGCGATTGAGTTCCCGCGTCGACACGTTTCGATCCCGGGTCATCGATTGGTACGTGAACCACACGTGCTCCATCGACATGTCAGCCCTCCCTCGACTGCGATCCGAGGAGCCGGGCGAGTGAGCGCATCCGACGGATCTGTGCTGCACGCTCGCGAGCGGGCTGGTCGGTCGCCGTCGCCGCTCCCTGGAGCAGGTGCTTGAGCTCACCGACCGCGTCCGGGAGCGCGGCATGCATGGGCTGCACCAGCGAATCGACCACACCATCCCATGACTCCTGCGGTGCCTGCGCCACCGCGATCCCCGAGGCAACGGCCTCGTCCGCGCCGACGAAGCGGCCCGAGGCGCAGATCTCCAAGGCCCGGGAGTAGCCGACGCGATCCACGAGCGGACGCGTCCCTCCCAGGTCCGGAACCAGCCCCAGGGATGTTTCGCGCATGGCCAGTTGAGCATCCGGCGCCACCACCATGAGGTCGCACGCCAGCGCCAGCTGGAAGCCCGCCCCCACAGCGTGACCCTGAACGAGGGCGATGGTCACCTGAGGCACCTCCTGCCACCACAGGAAAGCCTCCTGCGCCTGCCGGATGAACCCGTCGATCGCCGCATCCTCCATCGTCGCCAGGCTCAGGAGGGACTCCTCCCCCGACACGCCCTCCGGAGTCAGCATCCGACGGTCGAGTCCCGCCGAGAAGCTAGGGCCCTCTGCGCGCAGCACGATGGTGCGGATGTCCGGCGTGAGCTCACCTCGGACACCGGCCAATCGACGCCACGTTGCCGGTGTCTGCGCGTTGCGGTGTGCCGGACTGGCAAGGATGACGTCCAGGATCGCGCCCCTCTGCTGCACACGGACACCGTCCACGACCTCGTTCATGCCTGCCTCCCTCGCCTCATGCCAACTCCACCAGATCGCGGTAGCTGTCGCTCCAGAGATCCTCGTCGCCGTCGGGCAGGATCAGCACGCGCTCCGGACCGAGTGCGCTGACGGCACCCGGATCATGCGTGACCAGCACGACGGCGCCCTCGTATCGCGCGAGCGCACCGAGAACCTCCTCGCGGCTCGCCGGATCGAGGTTGTTCGTGGGCTCATCCAGCAGGAGGACGTTGGCACCCGACACGACCAGGCAGGCCAGGGCAAGACGCGTCTTCTCCCCGCCCGACAGCACCCCTGTGGGCTTGAGGACGTCATCCCCCTGGAACAGGAAGGAGCCGAGGATGGTGCGCTGACGGGTGTCGTCCAGATGCGGAGAGGCCGCCGCCATGGTTTCGAGCACGGTCGCCGTCGGATCCAGGGTCTCGTGCTCCTGGGCGTAGTAGCCGATGACCGCGCCATGACCGGGTGTCACCTCGCCCGTGTCGGGCTGGTCGACTCCCGCGAGGATCCGCAGGAGAGTGGTCTTGCCGGCGCCGTTGAGCCCGATGATGACCACCCGCGTTCCACGATCGATCGCGAGGTCGACGTCCGTGAAGACCTCCAAGGATCCATAGGAGCGCGAGAGCCCCGACGCCGTCAGCGGTACCCGCCCACAGGGCTTGGGCTCCGGGAAACGCAGCGCCGCGACCTTGTCACTGCGCCGGACCTCCTCCTGGGAACCCAGGATGCGGTCTGCGCGCTTGAGCATCGACTGGGCTGCCTTGGCCTTCGTCGCCTTGGCACGCATGCGCTCCGCCTGACTGCGCAGGGCATCAGCCTGCTGCTCGGCATTGCGCCGCTCGCGCCGCCGACGCCTCTCGTCGGCTTCCCTCGCCGTGAGGTAGGCCTTCCACCCCATGGCGTAGACATCGATCTCGCGACGATTCGCGTCCAGGTGCCAGACCTTGTTCACCGTGTCCTCGAGCAGGTCCGTGTCGTGGCTGATGACGATGAAGCCGCCGTCGTAGGTCGAGAGAAACGACCGCAGCCAGCGGACCGAGTCCGCATCGAGGTGGTTCGTCGGCTCGTCCAGCAGGAGGATGTCGGCGCCGCCGAAGAGGATGCGTGCGAGCTCCACTCGGCGACGCTGGCCTCCCGAGAGAGTCCCCAGAGGCTGCAGGAGAACACGTTCTGGGAGACCGACACTCGCCGCGATCGCTGCCGCCTGAGACTCGGCGGCGTACCCTCCCAAGGCCTCGAACTGGGCCTCGGCGCGTGCATAGCGGGCGATGACGCGCTCCCGCTCCACCTCGTCCTCGGTCGCCATGGCCATGCTGGCCTCGTGCATCCGCCGCACCACATCATGGAGCCCACGCGCCGCAAGGATCCGGTCGCGGGCGATCTCCTCCGGGTCTCCCGAGCGGGGATCCTGGGGCAGATAGCCGACCGTTCCCGAGGCCTGGACCGAGCCCGCCGCGGGCAGGCTCTCCCCGGCAAGGATCCGGGTCAGGGTCGTCTTGCCCGCCCCATTGCGACCCACGAGCCCGATGCGATCGCCCTTCGCGATCCTCAGGCTTGCCCCCTCCACGAGCAGGCTCGATCCGGCTCGCACATCGAGCCCGGTGGTGGAGATCATGGTGCCGCCAGTCTAGGCGTGCCGCCCACCGTCCTAGGCCGCCCCTCAGGGCGGCTTGGAGCACCATCGGTCAGACGTTGAACCCCAGCGCTCGGAGCATGTCGCGGCCGTCGTCGGTGATCTTGTCGGGGCCCCACGGCGGCATCCACACCCAGTTGATGCGGAAGTCGTCCACGACCTCAGAGAGAGCGGATCGAGTCTGATCCTCGATGACGTCCGTGAGCGGGCACGCCGCACTCGTCAACGTCATGTCGACCGTGGCGATGTTGGCGTCATCGATCGTGACCCCGTAGACCAGACCGAGGTCCACCACGTTGATCCCCAGTTCGGGATCCACGACATCCTTCATCGCCTCGATGACGTCGTCCTCGGTTGCCGCTCCCATCACCGCTCCTCCTCGCTCGAGATTCCCGCCTTGACCTGTGCATCCTGCAGCGCCATCCACGGCAGGAGCGCGCACTTGATGCGCGCCGGGTACTTGGCCACCCCGACGAAAGCCACGCCATCGCCCAGCACGTCCTCATCCGGCTCAGCCGCGCCCTTGCTGTGCATGAGCTCCACGAAGGCGTGCCGCACCTGGTTGGCGGTCGCGAGATCCGCACCCTCGACCATCTCCGACATGACGCTCGCCGACGCCTGGGAGATCGAGCAGCCCTGGCCGTCGTAGCCCACGTGCAGTCTCCCCTCGGCATCACGCGAGACCTGCACCGTCACCTCGTCTCCGCAGGTCGGGTTCACCTGATGGGACTGTCCCTGCCACTCCTCGAGCGGCTGGCGGCCACGAGGGTTCTTGTAGTGGTCCAGGATGATGTCCTGGTACATGGACTCGACGTTCACATCACACTCCGAAGAATTCCTGCGCTGCACGAACACCGGCCATAGCTGTGTCGATGTCACGCGTGTCGTTGTAGATGTACGTGGACAGCCGTGTCGTCGCGGGCACATCGAACCGACGACAGGTCGGCCACGCGCAGTGATGGCCCACACGGACAGCGACCCCGCGGTCATCGAGGAACTGTCCGACATCGTGAGGATGCAGCCCGTCCACGACGAAGGAGATCGCGCTTCCGCGCTCCACGGCATCCTGCGGGCCGATGATGCCGACTCCACGCATCTCGCGCAGTCGCTCGAGCGCGTAGGCGGTGAGCCCATGCTCGTGCTCTGCCACCGCGGCCATGCCCAACGCCCTGAGGTAGTCGACCGCCGCCGCGAGCCCCACCGCCTGGGCAACCATGGGGGTGCCCGCCTCGAACCGCTTCGGGGGCTCCGCGTAGGTGCTGTGGTCCATGAAGACCGTCTCGATCATCGACCCGCCCGAGATGAAGGGCGGCATGGCCTCCAGCACCTCGCGGCGACCCCACAGCAGTCCTATCCCCGTCGGACCGAGCATCTTGTGGCCGCTCCAGGCCACGAGGTCCGCCCCCAGGGCACCGACGTCGACGGGCATGTGCGGAATGGACTGGCAGGCGTCGACGACGCCCACAGCACCGACGCTGTGGGCACGCTTCATGATCGCGCTCACCGGATTGATGGTTCCGAGGATGTTCGACTGATGCACGACGGAGACGACCTTCGTCGACGCGTCGACGAGCCGGTCCATCTCATCGAGGTCGAGGCGCCCCTCATCGTCGACACCGATCCACCTGAGAGTCGCGCCCGTCTTGGCGCACACCTCCTGCCAGGGGACGAGGTTCGCGTGGTGCTCCATCTGGGTGACGACAATCGTGTCGCCCGGCTCCAGGACGAAGCGCGGGTCGACCTCGCGACCGGAGTGGCGAGCCAAGGCCGTGCCGTTCGAGAACGCGTAGGCCGCGAGGTTCAGGCTCTCCGTGGCGTTCTTCGTGAAGACGACGTCCTCAGCGTCCGCGCCGACGAAACCAGCGATGGTCGCACGGGCTGCCTCATAGGCGTCAGTGGCCTCCTCCGCCAGCTGGTGGGCCCCGCGATGAACCGCGGCGTTGCAGGTCCTGTAGTAGTTCGCCTCCGCAGCCAGCACCTGCTCGGGCTTCTGGCTGGTCGCCGCACTGTCGAGGTACACCAGAGGACGCCCATCGCGCACCGTTCGCGACAGGATCGGGAAGTCACGCCGGATGCGCTCGACATCCAGAGCTGGAGTCACGATGCGCCGGCGGCGGAGGACACGAACCGCTCGTAGCCCTCCGACTCGAGGACCGCCGCGAGCTCAGGGCCACCGCTCTCCACGATGCGACCATCCACGAACACATGCACGTAGTCCGGCGTGATGTAGCGCAGGATCCGGGTGTAGTGGGTGATCAGCAGGGTGCCGGCGCCGGTCTCCTCCCGGAAGGCGTTGAACCCCTCCGAGACGACACGAAGGGCATCCACGTCGAGTCCCGAGTCCGTCTCGTCCAGAACGGCGATCTTGGGCTTCAGGAGCGACAGCTGCAGGATCTCGTGCCGCTTCTTCTCTCCACCGGAGAATCCCTCGTTCACATTGCGCTCAGCGAAGGAGGAGTCCATCTGGAGGACGCCCATGGCGTCCTTCATCTCCTTCACCCAGGTGCGCAGCTTGGGTGCCTCCCCTCGCACGGCCGTCGCCGACGTGCGCAGGAAGTTCGACACGCTCACGCCTGGAATCTCGACGGGGTACTGCATCGCGAGGAAGAGTCCCGCGCGCGCCCGCTCATCGACGCTCATGGACAGCACGTCCTCGCCATCGAGCGTGATGCTCCCCGAGGTCACGACGTACTTCGGATGGCCGGCGATCACGTACGCCAGCGTGGACTTCCCGGAACCATTCGGTCCCATCACAGCGTGGGTCGTGCCCGACGAGACGGTCAAGGTCACGCCCCGCAGGATCTCCCGGGGGCCGGCGTCCGTGAGCACGGAGGCGTGCACGTCATTGATCTCGAGGGTGCTCATGGTCAGACCTTCTCTCGTAGGACAGGAGTGGGATCGATCTCGATCACGGCGCTGGCGTCATCGCCGACGATCCGTGTGGCGTAGGTCGCCACCGGCCGGATGGCAGGCGGCGTCAGGGGTTCCCCCGTGCGGAGGTCGAACGCCGAGCCGTGGAGCCAGCACTCCAGCGTGCAGCCCTCGACGTCACCCTCCGACAGCGCAACATCCGCATGGGAGCAGCGGTCCTCGATGGCGAAGACCTCGTCGTCGACACGGACAACTGCGACCGGCATGTCGTCAACCATGACCCGCGTGGCCCGCCCCGACGGGACATCCGCCAGCGCGCACACGGGACGGAAGGTCACGGGGTCTCCTCGAGAACAGACTCGAGCTCCGGCTCCATGCCGAGCCGCTCGGCGATCCGGGTCAGAACCGCGTCGCGCCACTCGAGGCTCCCCAGCCTCGCCAGGACGTCCACGAAGAAGCCGCGGACGACGAGTTGGCGCGCCACCGACTGAGGTATACCCCGCGCCTGGAGGTAGAACAGCTGCTCATCGTCGAACCGGCCAGTGGCGCTCGCGTGCCCCGCGCTGAGAACGTCGCCGGTCTCGAGCTCGAGGTTCGGCACGGAATCCGCGCGCGCACCATGGTCGAGGACGAGGTTGCGGTTCATCTCATAGGTGTCCGTGCCGACCGCATCCCGGCGCACGACGACGTCACCGACCCACACGGTGTGCGTGGACTCCCCGCTGAGGGCACCCTTGTAGGCCACGGAGCTCGTGCAGTGCGGGACCGTGTGCTCGACGAGAATCCGATGCTCCATGTACTGCCCCGCATCAGCCAGGAACGCACCGAGCAGCGTCGCCGATCCGCCGGGTCCTGCGTACGACACCGAGGGGAGGATCCGCACGACCGCTCCCCCGAGCGTCACCGTGGACCCCACGAAGCTCGCGTCCCGACCCACCTGTGTCGGCCACTGCCAGAGCTGCACGTGGTCCGCCGGGCCATCCATGACGGACAGCATCGTGAGCGATGCTCCGTCCCCCACCCGCGTGACGAGGTTGCCCGCGATATCCGCGTGCGCATCATGGAGCACCACCACAGTCGCCTTCGCGTGACGACCGATGCGGACGTCGACATGCGCGAACGCCGTGGCTCCGTCGGCCTTGAGCCGCAGCACGATCGGCTCCGTGACCTCGACCTCGTCGGGAACATCCACGCGCACCGTGCTCCGAGCGCTCGCCCAGGCCACGACCGACGCACGATCCGTCGGGAGCCAGTGCCCGGCATCGGCAGCGTCGAAGTCACGAATGCTCACGTAGGGCGCGCCCTCGGCCGTCACTGAACCCGATCGGTCCGCGGGCTCGAGGAGATGGGACATGCGCGCTACGGGGGCGAAACGCCACTCCTCCTCCCGCCCGCCCGGAACCGGGAAGTCCGCGATGTTGCCCGAGGACAGCCGAGGAACCAGATCAGTCGGGGGTGATTCCAGGACCGTCACCCGACAGCCCCTTCCATCTGCAGCTCGATGAGGCGGTTCAGCTCGAGTGCGTACTCCATGGGCAGTTCGCGCGCAATCGGCTCGATGAAGCCACGCACGATCATCGCCATCGCCTCGTCCTCGGTCATGCCCCGCGACATGAGGTAGAAGAGCTGGTCCTCGCTCACCTTCGACACCGTCGCCTCATGACCCATGGCCACATCGTCATCCCGCACATCCACATACGGGTAGGTGTCGGAACGCGAGAGGTCATCCACCAGCAGCGCGTCGCACTTGACCGTGCTCTTCGAACCGTGGGCTCCCTCCTGGATCTGCACCAGACCGCGGTACGACGTGCGTCCACCCCCACGGGCCACGGACTTGGAGATGATGTTGGAGGACGTGTTCGGTGCCGCGTGGACCATCTTGGCGCCGGCATCCTGATGCTGGCCCGCACCGGCGAAGGCGATCGAGAGGGTCTCACCCTTCGCGTGCTCGCCCGTCATCCACACGGCGGGGTACTTCATGGTGACCTTGGAACCCAGGTTGCCGTCGACCCACTCCATGGTGGCGCCCTCATGGGCCACGGCGCGCTTGGTCACCAGGTTGTAGACATTGGTCGACCAGTTCTGGATGGTGGTGTAGCGACAACGACCACCGCGCTTCACCACGATCTCCACCACCGCCGAGTGGAGGGAGTCGGTCGAGTAGATGGGCGCTGTGCAACCCTCGACGTAGTGCACGTATGCGTCCTCGTCGATGATCATCAGGGTTCGCTCGAACTGCCCCATGTTCTCCGTGTTGATGCGGAAATAGGCCTGCAGGGGGATGTCGACGTGCACCCCCTTGGGAACGTAGATGAAGGATCCACCCGACCAGACCGCCGTATTGAGGGCCGCGAACTTGTTGTCGCCCACGGGGATGACGGTGCCGAAGTACTCCCGGAAGAGATCCTCGTGCTCGCGGAGACCCGTGTCCGTGTCGAGGAAGATGACGCCCTGCTCCTCGAGATCCTCGCGGATCTTGTGGTAGACGACCTCAGACTCGTACTGCGCCGCAACACCGGCGATGAGGCGCTGCTTCTCCGCCTCCGGGATGCCGAGCCGGTCGTATGTGTTCTTGATGTCGTCGGGAAGCTCATCCCACGAGGTGGCCTGCTTCTCGGTCGACCTGACGAAGTACTTGATGGTGTCGAAGTCGATGCCGTTCAGGTCAGAGCCCCAGTTCGGCATGGGCTTCCGCTCGAACAGGCGCAGGCCCTTCAGCCGGAGATCGAGCATCCATTCCGGCTCGTTCTTCTTGGCCGAGATATCGCGCACGACGTCCTCGTTCAGACCGCGTCGGGCCGTGGCACCGGCATCATCGGCGTCGTGCCAGCCGTACTCATAGCGCCCCAGCTCGTCGATCGTTGCTGCGGTGTCCTGGGCTGCAGTGCTCATGCCATGGCCTTTCGTGAGGAGGAGCGTGAGGTCGAGCGAGGAGCAGGTCGTGCGGGTGACGAGACGTGGTCGCGCAAGGCGCGCTCGCTCGGTGACGCTGTGACGTCCCCCACGGGCATCAGCGGGATGACGGCCGTGCAGACCTCGTCTCCGTGCGCCAGCGTCGCGAGGCGGGTGACATGCCGATCGAGCACACGCGCCAGTTCGGCCGTCTCGGCCTCGCACAGGATGGGGAACTCGCGAGCCGCATCGACCACGGGGCAGCTGTGCTGGCACAGCTGCACGGCGATGTCGCCGAGGGGTTGCACCTCGGCGGCGTATCCCGCGGATGTCAGCACCTCCGCCAGTTCCTCGGGCGTGCATCCGTCGGCTCCGGCGACCTCCGCCGCGAGGTTGCGTGCCCGGTGCGCGGCGAACCCGGCCACCGCCTCCGCCCCGAACTCCGCAGCGAGGTACCGCAGGGCTGACAGGGCAAGGTCGTCGTAGGACGAACCGCAGGCCGAACGCCCCTGGTCCGTCAGCGTGAAGACACTCCCCGGACGCCCGCGCCCGCGCTTGGGCGCCGGACCGTAGGGAGCACGTTCCTGGGAGGACACCAGACCGAGGTCGGCCAAGGCCGCGAGGTGGCGCCGGATCCCGGACGGGGTCAGCCCGAGGAGGTCTGCGAGCTCCGCGACCGTCTGAGGGCCGTGCGTCAGGAGAGCACGTGCCACGCGCTCAGAAGCCTCGCCCGGGAATTTCACAACCCTATTGTTGCGTAATTCCCCGGGCGTGCAACCCGGGGCACGCCCGGGCCCCCTATGCTCCCCTCGTGCCTGCTGTCGAGATCCGCCACCTGCAGGTGCGTCACGCCACGGGACTCGCCGTCTCGGATCTGAGCCTGACGGCTGACGCCGGCCGGATCACGGCCCTCATCGGCCCCAACGGCGCCGGGAAGACCAGCACGATCGAGACCTGCGTGGGACTGCGCCGCTCGTTCTCGGGCGAGGTCGCCATCCTCGGCACGCGCCTGCCCGTCTACGGTTCGGCGGCCACGTCCCTGCGCAGCAGGGTGGGTGTCATGCTCCAGGACGGCGGCCTCTACACGACGGCGCGACCCCGGGAGATGGTCGACCATGTCGCATCCCTGTACGACGATCCCGACGATCCGACCCTCCTCCTGGCGGCCGTGGGCATCGATCCCGGCACACGAACTCCGATTCGCCGCCTCTCCGGCGGCGAGCAGCGTCGGGTGGCCGCGGCAGCCGCGCTCGTGGGTCGACCCGAGCTCGTCTTCCTCGATGAGCCGACCGCCGGACTGGACTCCACGGGACGGCGTGCCTTCCATGACCTCCTGCGTGAGCGGGTCGCCCAGGGACTCACCGTCGTCCTGACGACGCACCTGATGGACGATGTGGAGCGGCTCGCCGACTGGGTCGTGGTGATCGCCCGGGGTCGGGACGTCGCCTCCGGAACGGTCGCGGACCTGGTCGGTGGCGAGGACTCCGTCGGATTCCACGGCCCCAAGCACCTGGCCACCACCGCTCTCGAGGCAGCACTGCCCCCGGGGTCGACGGTCACGGAGACCGCGCCCGGGCAGTACCGCGCCACCGGGCCGCTGGATCCGCCGGCCCTGGCGAGCATCGCGGCCTGGTGCGCCCAGCACGGCGTCCCGACGAGGGACCTGCGCATCGGTGCGCGCTCCCTCGAGGACGTCGTCGTCGACCTGGTCGGTGACCTGTGACCCGCCGCACATCGGCGCTGCGCCGGACGCTGGGGCAGGCTGCATGGGAGTCCCGGCTGCTGCTGCGCAACGGCGAGCAGCTGCTGCTCACGATCATCATCCCGGTCGCCCTGCTGCTCGTCCTGGCCTGGACGGATGTGCTGCCGCAGTCCTCCGGCCCCGACGCCCTCGCCGTGTCCATGGCCACGGTCCTCGCTGTCTCGGTCATCAGCTCCGCCTTCACGTCCCTGGCCATCGCCACGGGGTTCGAGCGCAGATCCGGGGCTCTGCGACTGCTCGGGACGACCCCGCTCGGTCCCGGGGAGCTGCTCACGGGCAAGGCGGTCGCCACTCTCGTGGTCACGGTGGTGTCGAGCGCCCTGGTGATCCTGACGGGACTGGCCCTCGGATGGCGCCCGACGACCGGCATCGCGTGGATGCTCCTCGGGATCGGCGCCGGGATCGCGGCATGCGCCCCCTGGGGTCTCGCCCTCGCAGGCCTCCTGCGCGCCGAGGCGGTCCTCGCCGTCGCCAACGCCGTCTTCCTGGGGCTCCTGCTGTTCGGCGGAATCGTCATCCCGGCCGATTCGCTGCCCCAGTGGATGGCTGCGGTCGTGCCCTACCTGCCTTCCGGCGCACTGGTGGAGGTCCTGACCACCGCTCTCGTTTCATCCAGCGCTGCGATCGGGTCCCTGCTCGTGCTCGCTGCGTGGTCGGTGCTCGGCATTCTCGTGTCAGCGCGTTCCTTCAGGTGGACGTAGGCTGACAAGGTGAGTGCGTCCACCGATGCCCGTCCCACCACCCCGTCGGTCGTGAGCGGCCGCAGCCCGCGATCCGTCCGAGGCATCTACATCGCGAACCTCGTAGCCCAGGCAGGCATCGTGGTGACGGGGGCGATCGTGCGCATCACGGGGTCCGGGCTCGGCTGCCCGACCTGGCCCGAGTGCGTCGAAGGCTCGATCACCCCGACGGCCCAGCAGGAGGAGTCCTGGCAGAAGTTCGTCGAGTTCGGCAACCGCCTGCTGACCTTCGTGCTGCTCATCCTGGCCATCGCGGCCATCATCGCTGCTCTCGTGGATCGGCGACGGCGGCGGCGCGCGGGCCTGCCCTCCCGACCTGCGCTCACCGTCCTCGCCGTCATCCCCTTCGTGGGCACGGTGGCCCAGGCGATCTTGGGGGGGATCACCGTCCTCACCGGCCTTCATCCCCTGATCGTCGGCGCGCACTTCCTCGTGTCGATGGCGATCATCGCCGCCGTGGTGGCACTCGTGGCCCGATCAGGGGATCCCGGGGATCACCCTGTCGTGTGGCTGACACCCCTGCCTGTTCGGGTGCTGGCGTGGGCCCTCGTGGCGGCCAGTGCCGGTGTCGTCGTTCTCGGGGTACTGGTGACGAGCTCGGGACCTCACAGCGGCGACGACGGTGCCATCCGACTCGGCCTCGATCCCCGGACCGTCTCGTGGCTCCATGCTGACGTGGTCCTGCTCTTCATGGGGCTCCTCATCGGAATGCTCGTGGCCCTTGCACTCGTGCGCGCACCACGCACAGCCCTGAAGCGCACGTGGCTGCTCCTCGGGATCTCGGTGGTCCAAGGAGTGATCGGCTACACGCAGTACTTCACGGGGCTGCCGGAGTTGCTGGTCATGCTTCATGTCCTGGGTGCCGTGCTGGTGTGGATCGCCGTCCTGTTCATTCCTCCCGCGCTGCGCACACGCGGCTCGGTCGACGCGCCAGTGGCGGCCTAGGGGACGAACGGTTCCAGCGCAACGAGCAGGAACAGCAACGCCAGGTACGTGATGGAGCCGTGGAACAGCCGCATGGCGCGAGCAGTGACGTCAGCCGACGCGTGCACGACACTGGAGCGCAGCCGGTACGCCATCGCGATGAACGCGGCGCCGAGCACGATCGCGCCCACCGAGTACACCCATCCCATGGGAGCCACGGGGATGAGGACGAGTGACACCGCCACCATCACCCACGAGTAGCGCAGGATGCTGGCGGTGACCTGGGTCTCGGACCGGACCACCGGGAGCATGGGCACGCCCGCGGCGGCGTAGTCATCCTTGAACTTCATGGCCAACGGCCAATAGTGAGGTGGCGTCCAGAAGAACACGATCAGGAAGAGCACCACGGGAGTCCAGGACAGCGAACCCGTCACGGCGCTCCAGGCGATGAGGACGGGCATGCATCCCGCCGCGCCACCCCACACGATGTTCTGGGGCGTGCGACGCTTCAGGATCATGGTGTAGCCGACGGCATAGAACACGATGGCCACCAGGGCGAGCACGGCCGACAGGAGGTTCGCCGTGAGCCACAGGACGACCATGCTCAGGATGCCGAGGGCCACCCCCTGGACCATGCCGGCGCGGACGCTCACGGCGCCGAGCGCGGCCGGGCGGTGGTACGTGCGCCCCATGAGGGCATCGATGTCCCGGTCGTAGATGCTGTTGAACGTGTTGGCCGATCCGGCCGCCAGCGTGCCACCGACAAGGACTCCCACGAGCGGGACGAGGGGCGGCAGTCCGCCAGCGGCGAGGAACGTGGTGGGCACCGCTGTGGCCAGCAGCAGCTCCACGATCCGCGGCTTGGTCAGGGCGATGTGCGCCCGCAGCCTGCCGCCACGCGAGGATCCGCTGGCCCGCTGCACTCCGACCGACACAGATCTCCATCCCGCGGGGCCCGCGAGGCTGGTCCCCTGAACTGGATCCCGAGGGAATCCTCCCGTAGGCGCATGCCGCTCATGTCGCCCTGCGTTCACTGTACCTTCCCCACACGAAGGCCGACTCACACGCTCGCTTCGCTAGGGTCGCACCATGACGTCCACGCCCCGAGAGGCCCCCGTCCGCGCTGGCGCCCGTGACCACCTCGAGTGGGATGCCGACGATGACCGTGCTGTCGCCTACCTGAGGGCCCTGGCGGCCGATGCCGTGCAGCGGGTCGGCAACGGACACCCCGGTACCGCGATGAGCCTCGCCCCCGTGGCGTACCTCCTCTTCCAGAAGGTCATGCGCCATGATCCGCACGATCCCCAGTGGCTGGGCCGGGATCGCTTCGTCCTGTCGGGCGGTCACACGAGCCTGACCCTCTACAGCCAGCTGTTCCTCTCCGACTACGGCCTGACGATGGCGGATCTCGAGTCGTTCAGGACGGCGGGCAGTCGCACGCCGGGCCACCCGGAGCACGGCCACACGGCAGGCGTCGAGGCCACCACGGGTCCTCTCGGTCAGGGCCTGTCCATGGCCGTCGGCATGGCCATGGCTGCCCGCTACGAGCGCGGCCTTCTCGATCCCGATGCGCCACGCGACGAGAGCCCCTTCGACCATCGCATCTGGACGATCGCTGGCGATGGCGACCTCGAGGAGGGCATCTCCTCCGAGGCGTCCTCGCTCGCCGGCCTCCAGGAGCTGTCGGAGCTCTGCGTGATCTACGACGACAACCACATCTCCATCGAGGGCGACACCGCGATCGCCTTCGCTGAGGACGTCTGCGAGCGCTACCGCGCCTACGGGTGGGCCACGCATCGCGTGGACCAGCTCCCCGACGGCTCCGTCGACGTTGCGGCTCTCTTCGCGGCGCTCTCCCAGGCCAGGGCAGAGCGACGTCGACCGACCCTCATCCAGTTGCGCACGACCATCGCTTGGCCTGCTCCCCATGCTCGCAACACTGCGAAGTCCCATGGCTCGGCACTCGGCGAGGATGAGATCCGTGCCACGAAGGAGCTTCTCGGGCTGAATCCCGATGAGCACTTCGCCTTCGACCCGGCCCTGCTCGAGCGGATCCGCGAGCGCCTTCGCCATCGCGTGGACGAGAGTCGGGGCGCCTGGAACGCCGCCTTCGGGGAATGGTCTCAACAGCATCCCGATCGCGCTCTCCTGCTCGATCGCCTCGAATCGAGGGAGATGCCTCCCGGGTTGGAGTCCGCGCTTCCCGACTTCGCCGCAGGTGGCTCCCTGGCCACGCGCAAGGCATCGGGCGACGTCATCAATGCCCTGGCCGCCCACCTTCCGGAGCTGTGGGGCGGGTCAGCCGATCTCGCCGAGTCGAACAACACGACGATCGAGGGAGCACCGAGCTTCCTGCCGAGCGGCCACGCAGCGCCGAACTCCTCGCCCTACGGACGCGTCATCCACTTCGGCGTGCGGGAGCACGCCATGGGCGCGATCCTCAACGGCATCGCCCTCCACGGGCTCACGCGGCCCTTCGGTGGAACATTCCTCGTCTTCTCCGACTACATGCGCGGCGCGGTGCGCCTCGCCGCCCTCATGCGCACTGCGGTCACCTTCGTCTGGACGCACGATTCCATCGGCCTCGGCGAGGACGGCCCCACGCACCAGCCGATCGAGCACCTGTGGGCCCTCCGGGCAACCCCCCACCTGGCGATAGCGCGCCCCGCTGATGCCCGGGAGACCGCGGCAGCATGGCTGGCGACCGTGAAGCAGCAGGGACCTGTGGGGCTCATCCTGACGAGGCAGAACGTGCCGACGCTCGACATCCCGATGGGTCAGGTGATCACGGGCGTGGCGCGAGGCGGTTACGTGGTGCGCGACAGCGACGACGCCCGCGCCCTGATCCTGGCCACCGGGTCAGAGGTGCACCTCGCCCTGGCCGCCGCGGAGCAGTTGGAGTCCTCGGGAATCGGCACACGCGTCGTGTCCCTGCCCTGCCTCGAGTGGTTCGAGGCCCAGGAGGCCGCCTACCGGGACGCCATCATCCCCCCGGCCATCCGCGCCCGGGTCTCTGTGGAGGCCGGCTCGACCATCGGATGGTGGCGCTACGTCGGATCGCACGGCCGGGTCATCGGCATCGACCACTTCGGCGCCAGCGCCGACCCGGCAACACTCTTCCGGGAGGCCGGCATCACGGTCGAAAACATCGTGCGCGCCGTCCAGGAATCCATCACCGACAGCACTCGCGACTAGACAGGACGGAAGCCCGACGTGAGCACCTCACCCAATCCACAGCTCCTTGACCTCACGCAGCGCGGGGTGTCCGTCTGGCTCGACGATCTGGACCGCCAGCGCATCGAGTCGGGCCAGCTCGCCTCCATGATCACCGTGGACTCCGTTCGCGGTGTGACCACGAACCCCACGATCTTCGACAAGGCAATATCGACAGGCGCCGCGGCCTACGCAGAGCAGCTCACGGCCCTCGCTCAAGCCGGCGAGAGCGTCGACTCGATCATCCGCTCTCTGACGACCGACGACGTGCGCAGCGCCTGCGACATCTTCCTCCCGGTGTTCGCATCCTCTCAGCAGGACGACGGACGCGTGTCGATCGAGGTGGACCCGCGACTGGCCCATGACACCGACGAGACGATCGTCCAGGCGC
The DNA here is from genome assembly GCA_964597445.1 of uncultured Bifidobacteriaceae bacterium. Lineage (GTDB taxonomy): Bacteria > Actinomycetota > Actinomycetes > S36-B12 > S36-B12 > UBA10649. The sequence goes on from CAZQXO010000001.1 coordinate 165,834, forward strand.
GGGAGTTGTGGGCCATCGTCGACCGCCCCAACGCCCTCATCAAGATCCCGGCGACACCCGAGGGCCTGCCGGCCATCACCGAGGTCATCGGCTCCGGCATCAGCGTCAACGTGACCCTCATCTTCTCGGTCGAGCGCTACCTCGCTGTCGTCGATGCCTACATGGCCGGCCTTGAGCGGGCACGCGAGAGGGGCCATGACCTGTCATCCATCCGATCGGTGGCCAGCTTCTTCATCAGCCGGATCGACACCGAGGTCGATCGTCGGCTTCGGGCACTGGACTCTCCTGAGGCCCTCGACCTTGTCGGCGAAGCGGCTGTGGCCACCGGCCGTCTCGTCTGGCAGGCCCACCTGGATTCCCTCGACGAACCGCGCTGGGCAGCCCTGCGCGCAGCAGGTGCCTCGCCCCAGCGCCCGCTCTGGGCCTCCACCGGTGTCAAGGATCCGTCCATGCCGCCCACGCGCTACGTCCTCGATCTCGTCGTCGACGGGTGCGTCAACACGATGCCCGAGGCGACACTCAGGGCCGTCGCGGACAACGGTCCTGTGCCCCAGGACACCGTGACAGGGACCGCACCCGCCTCTGCTGCTGTGTGGCACCGGCTCGAGTCCCTGGGCATCAGCCCGTTCGAGGTGAGTGCCACGCTGGAGACCGAGGGTGTCGCGAAGTTCATCGAGTCGTGGGAGCAGCTGCGCGCCACCGTGGCGGGTGCTGCGGAGGGGTCCGCATGACCGCCCACGCCCACGGCACCGCCAATCCCCTCCGCAACCCCCTCGACCAGCGCCTTCCACGGGTTGCCGGCCCGTGCGGGGTCATCCTCTTCGGAGTCACGGGCGATCTCTCACGCAAGAAGGTCATGCCCGCCATCTACGACCTGGCCAACCGCGGTCTTCTGCCCCCGGGCTTCGCGCTCGTCGGCTTCGCCCGTCGCGATTGGGCGGATGAGGATTTCGCCCAGCTTGTCCACGACAACGTCCGCGAGCACTCGCGCACCCCGTTCCGCGAGGAGGTGTGGGAGCAGCTCGCGCAGGGCATCCGCTTCGTCGAGGGGGATCTGGGTGATCCTGCGGCGTATGCCCGACTCAAGGCGACGGTCGACGAGCTCGACGCCACGCGAGGCACAGGAGGCAATCACGCCTTCTACCTCTCGATCCCGCCCGGGCTGTTCCCCGTCGTCCTGGAGCACCTGAAGTCCTCCGGGCTCGCGGAGAGCGCCCCGGGTTCCTGGCGTCGCGTCGTCATCGAGAAGCCCTTCGGACACAACCTCGAGAGCGCTGAGGAGCTCAACCGGATCGTGGGAACGGTCTTCGACTCAGGATCGGTCTTCCGCATCGACCACTACCTGGGCAAGGAGACCGTCCAGAACATCCTGGCGGTCCGCTTCGCGAACACGATGTTCGAACCCCTGTGGAACAGCAACTTCGTCGACAACGTGCAGATCACGATGGCGGAGGACATCGGTATCGGTGGGCGCGCAAGCTACTACGACGGCATCGGGGCAGCGCGCGACGTCATCCAGAACCATCTCCTCCAGCTCCTCGCGCTCACGGCCATGGAGGAGCCCCTCTCCTTCTCGGCCGACGACGTTCGGGTGGAGAAGGAGAAGGTCCTGCGCGCCGTGAAGCTTCCACGCGACATCGCCAGGCACACGAGTCGCGGCCAGTATGCGCATGGCTGGCAGGGGGGGATCCCCGTGCCCGGCTTCCTCGAGGAGGAGGGCATCTCCCCCACCAGCACAACAGAGACGTTCGCCGCCATGCGTCTCGACGTCGACAATCGGCGCTGGGCGGGCGTGCCCTTCTACCTCCGCACGGGCAAGCGCCTCGGTCGCCGCGTCACCGAGGTGGCCGTTGTCTTCAAGCGGGCACCCCACCTTCCCTTCGCGAAGACGGCTGTCCAGGAGCTGAGCCAGAACGCCTTCGTCTTCCGCATCCAGCCAGACGAGGGGATCACCGTGCGATTCGGGTCGAAGGTGCCCGACACGACCTCGATTCAGGTACGTGATGTCACGATGGACTTCCAGTACGGGGATTCGTTCGTGGACACGAGCCCGGAGGCCTACGAGCGCCTCATCCTGGACGTGCTGCTGGGTGACCCTCCGCTGTTCCCCCGCCATGCGGAGGTCGAGCTCGGCTGGCGCATCCTCGACCCGGTGCTCGACTACTGGGCGTCGCATGGGATGCCTGAGCAGTATGCGTCGGGTGGCTGGGGACCCGCGTCGTCGTACGAGATGATCGCGCGGGACGGGCGCACCTGGAGAAGGCCGTGAGGTTCCGGGCCATGGACGGGAGGACACCGTGATTCGACTGGACGACACGAGCGGCGGGGCCGTCGCGGCGGCCATCGCAGCCGAGCGTCACCGGAACGGGTCGCCCGCGACTGGCATGGTCCTCACCCTCCTGATCCAGAGCGACGAGGAGTTCCAGTCCGACGCGACCTCGGGAGCTGTGGCTGCCGCCCGGGAGCACCCGATGCGCATCGTCACCCTCATCCCGCGTCCGAGTCGGCAGCAGCCTCGACTCGACGCCGAGATCGCCGTGGGCGGTGATGACGGACCGGGAGAGGTAGCCGTGCTTCGCCTGCGCGGCGAACTGGCGGACCACGCGAACTCCGTTGCCATTCCCCTTCTGCTGTCGGACACCCCGGTGGTCGCCTACTGGCCTGCAGAGGCGCCTGACGTGCCCGCGGACGATCCCATCGGTCGCCATGCGCAGCGACGCATCACCGACGCAGCCTCCGCGCCCGACATACGCCGGGAGCTGGCCCGACGGAAGGCCGGTTACCGACCCGGCGACACCGATCTCTCCTGGACCCGCCTGACCCCGTGGCGCTCAGCTCTGGCCGCAGCCATGGATCAGGGCTCGCCGCGGGTGCTGGAGGCCGTCGTGGCTGCCGAGCCGGAGAACCCCAGCGCGCTGCTGCTGCAGGCGTGGCTGGCGCACGCCCTGTCGGTCCCGGTCCACCTGCTCGACTCCCCCGGACCGGGCATCACCGAGGCGAAGCTGGTCACGCCCGACGGCGACATCGTCCTCAGCAGAACCCACGGCGACACGGCAGAGCTCACGAGGCCCGGCGTCGCGTCTGCCCGGATCGCGATGCCCCGACGCGGAATCGCGGGACTCCTGGCGGAGGAGCTGCGACGCCTGGATCCCGACGAGGTCTACGGCACGGTGCTCGCGCATCTGGTCCTGCCGTGATCGTCGACGTCCTTCGTCACCCGACGCCTGCGGCCCTGGCACGAGATGTGGCGGCCCGAACGATCACCACGCTGGTGGAGCGGGTCGCCGATGCCGGCATCGCCCATCTGTGTCTCACCGGGGGCGGTATCGGAACCGCCTGCCTCCGAGAGATCGCCGAGGGTCCGGGAGTCGACGCCGTGGACTGGTCACAGGTGCACGTGTGGTGGGGTGACGAGCGCTTCCTGCCCCACGGGGATCCCGAGCGCAACGACACGGGGGCACGCGCCGCACTCCTGGATCACGTGGGGATCCCCTCCGGCAACATCCACGCGATGCCCTCGCCTGCCGAGGCGACGGATGTCGACGCCGGCGCCGCCCTCTATGCCGACGAGCTGCGCCGCTGGGCTGAGGGGGCTGTCGTTCCGTCGATGGACATCCTGCTCCTGGGCATCGGGCCAGACGCGCATGTCGCTTCGATCTTCCCCGAGTTGCCGGCCGTGCACGATGAGCGCCCCACGGCCGGGGTCCACGGCGCGCCGAAGCCCCCTCCCCTGCGCATCACGCTGACCTTCCCCAGCATCCGGGCGGCCCAGCAGGTCTGGATCCTCGCTTCCGGGGCGGAGAAGGCGTCGGCTGTGCGACTGGCCCTGACGCCGGGGGCAGGTGAGTTCCAGGTTCCGGCCGCCGGTGCCCGCGGGCTGCAGCGCACCCTTGTCCTGGTCGATGCCGCCGCAGCGGCGGAGCTTCCCGAGGACCTGGGGCGCCCCTCGGCCTGACGTGGGCTAGGCCTCGCCGCGCAGCTTGGCCAGTGCCTCGTCGAGGATCGCAGCGCCGTCCTTGTCGGAGCGCCGCTCCTTCACGTAGGCCAGATGGGTCTTGTAGGGCTCGACCTTCGGGGGAGCCGGGGGGTTCTCCTGGTCCGGGCCGGCAGGCAGGCCGCACCGCGGGCAGTCCCACTCGTCCGGCACGGCAGCCTCCGCTGCGAAACTGGGACGGCTCTCGTGGCCCCGCGAGCACCAGAAGGACACCCACACTCGAGGTGCGGCCTCGCCACGCTCGGCCTCGCCCATGGGCCCCGCTCCGACGCGGCTTCCCCGAATAGCGCTACCACCAGCCATGCTGCTCCTCCTGTCAGGCGGTGCTCACGAGGAGCCCCACCGCCACGATGCTCGCCGCCCAGACCAGTCCGATTCCCACGGTCAGCCGATCGAGATTCTTCTCCGCCACCGATGACCCACCGACGGAGGAGCTCACACCACCGCCGAAGAGGTCGGAGAGCCCGCCGCCCTTGCCGCGATGAAGCAGGATGAGCACGACGAGCAGCACGCTGGTGATCATGAGGATCACGGCGAGCACGATCGTGAGTGCAGTGACCATGTGATGCTCCTGGGAGGGCGGACGAGAGTCCGGCGATGCCGGGCTCCTGAAGGATAGACCGGGCTCAGCCCACCAGCTCAGGTGGGTGCAGGCGGAACCGGACAATGCCGACGAACTCGTCTGGATCGAGGCTCGCTCCCCCGATGAGCGCCCCGTCGACATCCGCCTTGGCCATGATCCCCGCCACGTTCGAGGACTTGACCGAGCCGCCATACAGGATCCTGACGGACGCTGCTGCCTCCGTTCCGAAGGACTCCGCGATCCGGACGCGAATCGCCTCGCACACCTCCTGGGCATCCTCGGGCGTGGCGACCTCGCCGGTGCCGATCGCCCAGATGGGCTCGTAGGCGATGACCAGACCCGCCACCTGATCGGCACTCAGGCCGGCCAGGTCCGCATCGAGCTGGGAGAGCACGTGCTCGACCTGCCTCCCCGCCTGGCGAATCTCGAGTCCCTCGCCCATGCAGACGATGGGGGTCAGGTTATTGCGGAGCGCGGCATGGACCTTCGCATTGACCACGTCGTCCGTCTCGCCGTTGTATTCGCGGCGCTCACTGTGGCCGACCGTGACGAAGGTGCACCCGAGCTTCTCGAGCATCGGACCGCTCACCTGGCCGGTGAAGGCCCCGCCGTCCTTCTCCGCGAGGTCCTGGGCGCCGTAGAGGATGTCGTACCGATCCCCGTCGACGAGTGTCTGGACGGACCTGATGTCGGTGAACGGCGGCAGCACGGCCACATCCACGGCGGCGAAGTCCTCGTCCTTGAGCGCGAACGCGAGCTTCTGGACGAGCGCGATCGCCTCCAGATGGTTCATGTTCATCTTCCAGTTGCCCGCCATGAGCGGCTTGCGGTCATTCGCCATCAGGCGGTCTCCTCCAGGGCTGCCAGTCCAGGCAGGGTCTTGCCCTCGAGAAACTCCAGGCTCGCCCCTCCCCCGGTGCTGATGTGGGTGAATCGGGACTCGTCGACGTCCAGGAGTCGCACGGCGGCTGCGGAGTCGCCACCGCCGATGACCGTCATCGCGTCCGAGTCCGCCATGGCGCGCGCCACGGCCAGCGTGCCGCCCGAGAAGGGATCCATCTCGAAGACGCCCATCGGGCCGTTCCAGACCACCGTGCCCGCGTCAGCGATCCGCGCTGCGAAGAGCTCCCGCGTGCGGGGGCCGATATCGAGCCCCATCCAGCCGTCAGGGATCGCATCGGCGTCGACGACCCGCGTCTGCGCGTCCGCGGCGAACCGGTCAGCGATCACGAAGTCCACGGGAAGGAGCAGCTCCACGCCTCCGGCCTGCGCGTGCTCCAGGAACCCGCGCACGGTCTCGATCTGAGCGGCCTCGAGCAGGGAGTCTCCGACTCCATGGCCTTGAGCCGCCAGGAAGGTGTAGGCCATGCCGCCACCGATGAGCAGTCGGTCCACACGCGTGATGAGACTGCCGATGACGCCGAGCTTGTCACTCACCTTCGATCCGCCGAGCACGACCACGAAGGGGCGGGCGGGCTCAGCCATGATGCGACCGAACACGGAGGCCTCCTGATGCACGAGCCGACCCGCGGCGTTGGGCAGCAGCCGCGCGACGTCCGTGACGGATGCCTGATTGCGGTGCACGACTCCGAAGCCGTCCGACACATAGGCATCAGCGAGGGCAGCCAACTCGGCCGCCAGAGCCTGCCGCTCCTCAGCGACCTTGCTCGTCTCGCGGGCATCGAATCGGATGTTCTCGAGCAGCAGGACATCCCCGGGCGCCATCCCCGCCACCGCCGCCGGCGCATCGGCCAGATCGACGAGGCCCACCGACGCTCCGAGGAGCTCGCCCAGTCGGGATGCGACCGGGGCGAGGCTCAGCTCGGGGACCTTCTCCCCCTTGGCGCGTCCGAGGTGGGCCGCGACGACGACGCGGGCGCCCTGGCCCCGCAGGAACTCCAGCGTCGGCAGGGCGGCCACGATGCGTCCGTCATCGGTGATGACGCGCGATCCATCCGACCCCTCGGCGAGCGGGACGTTGAAGTCCGCGCGCACCAGCACCGTCCTCCCCGTGACGTCGAGGTCGTCCAGTGACTTCATGCGCGATGCCTAGAGCTTGGCGCCCACGAGGCCGACCAGGTCGACCAGGCGGTTGCTGTAGCCCCACTCGTTGTCATACCAGCCCAGCACCTTGACCATGTTGCCGTTGGCGTTGGTCATGGATGCGTCGAAGATGCAGGAGGCCGGATCGGTGACGATGTCGGTCGAGACGATGGGGTCCTCGGTGTAGACCAGGATCCCCTTCAGGGAGCCCTCGGCGGCAGCCTTCACGACGGCGTTGATCTCGTCCTTCGTGGCAGCCGTCTTCAGCTCGACCGTCAGGTCCGTGGCAGAGCCCGTGGGCACAGGGACACGCATCGCGTAGCCGTCGAGCTTGCCCTTCATGCTCGGCATGACGAGTCCGATGGCCTTGGCGGCCCCCGTGCTCGTCGGGATCATGTTCAGGGCCGCAGCGCGGGCCCGGCGGAGATCCTTGTGCGGGTAGTCGAGGATGTTCTGATCGTTGGTGTAGGCGTGGATCGTCGTCATCAGTCCACGCTCGATGCCGAACGCGTCATCGATCGCCTTGGCCATGGGCGCAAGGCAGTTCGTGGTGCAGGACGCGTTGGAGATGATGTTGTGACGGGCCGGGTCGTACTCCTTGTCGTTCACGCCCATGACGATCGTGATGTCCTCGCCCGTGGCCGGAGCCGAGATGATGACCTTCTTCGCGCCGGCTGCGAGGTGCTTTCCGGCACTCTCCGCATCGGTGAAGAAGCCCGTGGACTCGATGACGATGTCCGCGCCGACCTTGGCCCACGGGAGGTTCGCCGGATCCCGCTCCGCGAAGACGGGAAGCGCCTTGCCGTCCACGAGGATCTCTCCCTCACCAGCCACGACCTCCTTGCCGAGGCGGCCGAGCACGCTGTCGTACTTGAGGAGGTGAGCCAGAGTGGTCGTGTCGGTGAGGTCGTTGACACCCACCACCTCGACGTCGGCACCGCTGGCGAGCAGGGCCCGGTAGAAGTTGCGGCCGATGCGGCCGAAGCCGTTGATGCCCACCTTGACTGTCACTGCGCGCTCCTCCAAGAGTGTGAGCCCTCGTGGGGCCCGGGTGAATGTCCGTAAACGCTTCCATCCTAGTGGGCGCACCTGCGGTGACGGGAATCAGGATTCAGCGCGTGGACGTCCTAGGAATGACGATGGACGGCGTGCGCCCTCGCGCGCTCGAGTGCCTCGGCGAGTCGCGGCAGGTTGGCATGCCAGTCAGCGCGCTCCTGCACCTCCTGACGCGCGCGCTCGACCACGGTGATCGGGTAGTGCGCGGTCACCCGGATCAGCAGGTCCCTGATCGCCCCCACATCGCCGGTCGGGAAGGTGAACCCGGTCTCCCCGTCCCGGACCCAGTCGAGGTTTCCCGGCGTCGCTGACACGAGGACCGGCGTGCCGCAGGCCATGGCCTGGAGCAGGGTCACCGACGTGCCGTCGACTTCCGAGGCCGAGACGTAGCAGGCCGCTCGGCCCAGCAGGGGGACGAGGTCGCCTTCCGACACGCGGCCGATGAAGCGCACGCGATCAGCCACCCCCAGCGTGCGCACGAGCTCCTTCAGCTCCGCGGTCTGGGAGCCCTCGTGCCCGATGATCAGGTAGGGATCCGGGAAGTCCTCATGCACGTCCCGCCGACGCGGCACCTCGGCGAATGCCCGGACGACATCGTCGACCCGGTAGAGATGCTCGTGCGCACGAAGGGACACCACGAGGGGGGCATGCGGCGGGACGCCCAGAAGGAAGGCGTCGATCCACGGCCCGTGGAACGCGAACGTGTCGAGATCCACGCCCCACGGCAGGTACGTGATCCGATCGGCAGGCAGGCCTGCCGATCGGGCGACCTGCTGGTTCCAGGCCGAGTCGACGATGAGTCCGTCCAGCCGCGCGAGCCAGGTGAGAGACTCCCCGCGCTCATGAGCCTCGGTGATGTCGTAGCCCCACGACAGGCCGACCAGGACGACATCACCATCGAGCAGGGCCGGCACGACCGAGTCCAGCGGCCCAGCGAGCACCGGAATGCCACCGGCCGCGGCGAGCTGCACCGCCTCCCGAAGCTCCAGGGCATCCTCGACGTCGCGCCCCAACGAGATCACGAAGGGCGTGTAGCCCGTCTCGAGCAGGGCCGAGACCCACCGCTCATCGTGGACGCCCCAGCCCCGGGTGACGTAGACGCAGTCGTGATCACGGACGGTTCGGTCGCCACCGATCACGGCCTCTCCTCGATCACCGCGGGTTCTCGCTCACGGCAGGAGAAGCTCGGGACCGAGGGCCGCCTCCGTGTCCGGTATGCCCAGCTCAGCGGCCCGCTTGTCCGCGAGGGCCAGCAGCCGCCGGATGCGCCCGGCGATGGCGTCCTTCGTCATGGGCGGGTCCGCCAGGGCTCCGAGCTCTTCGAGACTCGCCTGCTGATGCTCAAGGCGGAGCCGGCCCGCGGACAGCAGGTGGTCCGGGACATCGTCGCCGAGGATCTCCATGGCGCGCTGCACTCGAGCACCCGCGGCCACGGCCGCGCGTGCGGACCGGCGGAGGTTCGCATCGTCGAAGTTCGCCAGACGGTTGGCCGTGGCGCGCACCTCGCGGCGCATGCGCCGCTCCTCCCAGGCCAGCACCGACTCGTGCGCCCCGAGACGCGTGAGCATGGCCCCGATGCCGTCCCCATCGCGGATCACGACCCGGTCCACACCGCGCACCTCACGGGACTTGGACGCGATCCCGAGGCGCCGAGCAGCACCGACCAGGGCGAGAGCGGCCTCGGGTCCCGGGCAGGTGATCTCGAGCGAGGAGGAGCGTCCCGGCTCGGTGAGGGATCCGTGCGCAAGGAAGGCCCCACGCCAGGCGGACTCGACGTCGCACACGCCTCCCGCGACGATCGCCGGCGGAAGTCCGCGGACGGGCCTGCCACGGCCATCGACGATGCCGGTCTGGCGGGCAAGGGCCTCCCCGCCGTCGACCACGCGAACGAGGTACCGGGAGCCCTTGCGGATGCCCCCGGACTGGACCATCGTCACCTCGGCCTCGTGGCCGTAGACGTCGAAGATGTCCTTGCGAAGACGGCGGGCTGCGGCACCGGTGTCGAGCTCCGCCTCGATGACGATGTGACCGCCGACGATGTGCAGCCCACCGGCGAACCTCAGGATCGTGGAGACCTCCGCCTTGCGGCAGCAGGACTTGGTCACGTCGACACGGCTCAGCTCGTCCTTGACCGCCGCCGTCATCGCCATCGTCCTGTCACTCCCTCCCGGCCCAGCGCAGCAGGTGCCATGGGGGCCCACCGCCGCAGATCGGGCATCAGGGCCGCGGATCCGCACGCCACCCTAGGCCAGCACGGTATCGAATGCGACGGCGAGTCTCTGGGGATCGTGCATCCCGGCGTGGCCGACGTCGGGACGACTCACGCCCATCAGGAACGGCTCGGCACCGAGGTCAGCGCACGAACGACGCAGAGCGGCGAGATCCTCCACGTGCTCGCGATCGGCGATCACGGTGTCGATCCGCAGGTCGGGCAGGTAGTTGTACAGCACATCCAGATAGGTATGGGCAGCGAACCCCGTCGTCTCCCCCATCTGCGGGTTCAGGTTCAGGACGACGATGCGGCGCGCCGGACTCGCCAGGATCGCGCGGGCGAGCTCGGGGATGACCAGATGCGGCATCACGGACGTGTACCAGGACCCCGGACCCAGGACGATCGCGTCGGCGTCGAGTACCGCCTGGACAGCCTCGGCACAGGCTGGGGGCTCCGGTGGGTCGAGGGCGATGTGGAGGACGTCGCCCGGCGTTGTCGCCACCTCCACCTGGCCTCGGACCTCCACCACCGCCTCCGGTCGCGCCGGATCGTGGCCGAGCACCTCGGCCACGATGGTGAGAGGGACCGTGCTGCAGGGAAGCACTCGCCCGTTGGCCCCCAGCAGCGCCCCGACCCAGTCGAGTCCGGTGACGGCATCCCCCGTCTGCTCCCACAGCGCCGTGATGAGCAGGTTGCCGAGACTGTGACCGGCGAGCTCCCCCGACCCTCCGAACCGGTGCTGGATCACCCGCTCCCAGGTGCGACCCCAGGAGTCATCGCCACAGAGAGCGGCGAGCGCCATGCGCAGGTCGCCCGCCGGGAGAACGCCGAACTCCTCGCGCAGCCGTCCGCTGGATCCGCCGTCGTCCGCCACGCCCACGACGGCTGTCAGCTGGTCGGTCACCCGACGGAGGGCCTGGAGCGAGGCAGCGAGACCGTGCCCTCCGCCCAGAGCCACGACGTTGCGGGTGCCCGACGAGGAGCCGAACGACGCCGGAGACCGACGACTCACTCGCGACCCAGGTCCCGGTGGAAGGTGCGCACGACGACGCCCTCGAGCGCCAGGCGAGCGGCGAGAGCCTCCGCGAGCGCGACACTGCGGTGCTTCCCTCCCGTGCATCCCACGGCGACCGTCACGTAGCGCTTGCCCTCGCGGAGGTAGCCGCTGGACACGATCCGGATGAGGGAGTCGTAGGCGTCCAGGAACTCCTCTGCACCTCGACGGGACAGCACGTCTGCGGCCACCGGCGCATCGAGGCCCGTGAGCGGCCGGAGTTCCTCGTCCCAGTAGGGATTGGGCAGAAAGCGCGCGTCGGCGACCAGATCCGCATCCACGGGGATCCCGTACTTGAAGCCGAAGGACATGACCGTGCATGTGAGCCGGGGAGGGACATCCGCCTCGAATGCGTCCTCCATGCGACGACGGAGATCGTGGACGTTGATGGCCGAGGTGTCGATCACCAGATCCGCCCTCGCCCGGAGGTCCGCCAGAAGGTCGCGCTCCGCCTGGAGCCCGTCGAGGATCCGCTGCCCGCCTTGCAGGGGGTGCGGGCGCCGGGAGCTCTCGAACCGTCGGACGAGCGCCTCGTCCGAAGCCTCCAGGAACACGATGCGCAGACCCACGCCCTCTCGTGGAAGGTCTCGGATCGCGTCCGACAGCTCGCGGAAGAAGGACCCGCCTCGCGCATCGACCACGACCCCGACGCGTTGGACGTCGGGCGATCGCCGTGCGAGGTCGACGGCCGAGGTGAGCAGCGAAGGAGGCATGTTGTCGATCACGAACCAACCCATGTCCTCGAGCGCGCGCGCCGCAGTGGATCGGCCCGCCCCTGACATGCCCGTCACGAGGACCAGGTCGAGACTGTGACGATCGGCATCGCTGCCGGTCACGGGGGTGGCGTCCTGCATCCCGTCCATGCCCCCATCATCACGCATCCGCAGGCGCATCTGCGGGATGCAGGGCAGCGTGGACCGCGGCGGCGAGAGCCGGACCGATACCCGGCACCTGCTGCAACTCCGCCGGCGTCGCATCGCGCATGGCGCGCACCGAGCCGAAGTGCCGCCGCAGGGCTGTGGCGCGGGCCGCTCCCAGACCGGGCACGGCATCCAGCACACTCGCGGTCGATCGTCGACCGCGGCGCTGGCGGTGATGGCTGATCGCGCGACGATGCGCCTCGTCACGCACCCGCTGGAGCAGGTAGAGCGCCTCACTCGTCCTCGGCAGGATGACCGGGTCCTCCTCCCCCGGGACCCACACCTCCTCGAGTCGCTTCGCCAGTCCGATGACCGCGATGTCGCCGACACCTGCGGCCATCAGCGCATCCTGAGCGGCACGCACCTGAGGAGCGCCCCCGTCGATGACGAGCAGGGAGGGCGGATAGGCGAACGAAGTCCGGGGCCTGGGCTCCACCGTGGTGGCATCGCTGACGTCCGCGGACCGCTCCGGCGTGCCGAACCGCCTCTGCACCACTTCCGCCACCGAGACGAGATCGTCGGCGTGCGGAGTCCTGATGACGTAGGACCGGTAGTCGGACTTCCGAGGCAGCCCATCCTCGAAGACGACGAGGGAGCCGACCGTGTCCTGGCCCTGGAGAGTCGAGATGTCGATGCACTCGATGCGCAGCGGTGGCTCGGCGAGTCCCAGGGCGTCCTGGAGCTCCTGGAGCGCCTGGCTCCGCGCCGTCAGGTCACCGGCGCGCCGCGAGGTGTGGAGGCGAAGGACGTTCTGCGCGTTGTCGACCGCCGTGGCCATGAGGGCGCGCTTGTCCCCGCGCTGCGGGGTGCGCAGGGCGACCTTGGATCCCCTCAGCTCCGAGAGCCAGGCGGCCACCGTCGCCGCATCATCCACGGGCGCCGACGTCAGAACCTCACGGGCCGGGCGCACGACGTCCGGATCCGCGTAGATGCGCTGAATGGCACGTTCGACGTACCCACCCGTCGAGAGATCCTCGGCCTTCTCCAGGACGAAGCCTCGTTCACCCACGATCCGACCGCCTCTCACGTGGAACACCTGCACGCCCATGTGAAGCTCGTCCTCGTGAGTCCCGATGAGATCGGCATCGGTGGCATCGTCGAAGACGACGGCGTTCCGTTCCAGTGCACGTGTGAGCGCCTGCCAGCGGTCACGCAGCCGCGCCGCATCCTCGTAGTTCTGACGTGATGCTGCTTCGCGCATCTGGGACTCGACCCGGCGCACGAATGGCTCGGTGTTGCCATCGAGGAAGGAGCAGAGGTCATCCACGAACTGGCGATACTGCTCGGCATCGACCCGGCCGACGCACGGGGCACTGCACTTGTCGATGTAACCGAGGAGACAGGGACGCCCGACCTGCGCGGCCCGTCGGAAGACACCGTCACGACACGTGCGCACCGGGAACACCCGCACCAGTTGATCCAGGGTCTCGCGGATGGCCCACGCGTGGGCGTACGGGCCGAAGTAGCGGGTTCCCTTGCGCTTCGCCTCACGCACGACAGCGGCACGGGGGTACTCCTCCCCGACGGTCACCGCAAGGTAGGGGTAGCTCTTGTCATCGCGGTACTTGACGTTGAACCGTGGGTCGTACTCCTTGATCCAGGTGTACTCCAGCGCGAGCGCCTCCACCTCGGTCCGGACCACCACCCAGTCCACCGAGGTGGCCGTCTCGACCATGGAGCGGGTGCGCGGGTGGAGCGAGTCAGCAGCCGCGAAGTACGAGTTGAGGCGCGACCGCAGGTTCCGGGCCTTGCCTACATAGATGACCCGCCCACGTCCGTCACGGAACCGGTACACGCCCGGATCCGTGGGCACCTCACCCGGTGACGGCCGATAGGACGCGGAATCGCTCACCGTGATGCGCCGGGAGCGTGTGTCAGCTGAGGATGACCGAGCCGCCCTCGACGGCGACGCCGGCGGACGTCAGTCCCTGCCGGGACGGCCCCTCGAGAACCGCGCCGTCGCTCGCCGAGAACTTCGACCCGTGGCACGGGCAGATGATCTCGTTGTTGACCACCTCGGAGACCAGGCACCCCTGATGGGGGCAGATCGCCACGAAGGCCTTGTAGTCGCCTGCCGTGGGCTGTGTGACGACGATCGCCGGCTCGGCGATGACGATGCCGCCACCCACCGGGATGTCCTCGACACCGGCCAGAGGAGCGCCTGCGGACGTCACGTCCGAGCCGCCTGCAGCCGTGGCCTCGGGGGCCGACGACGCCTGACCGGCCGGAGCCTCCTCGCTCGAACTGCACGCAGCCACCACGGCGGCACTCGCCACCACGCCACCTGTCACCAGCAAGGTCCGTCGATCCATGTCAGCACTCTCCCGTCGTCGTCCCGCCAGTCTGCCATGGGGCAGCCCGACTCGCGCGATCGTCAGCCGGTGGCGCGCGCGCGTCGGCGCCGCGGCGGGGTGCTCGTGCCCAGGATGCCGGCCAGGAAACTGCCCGTGTGGCTCGCCTTCACGAGAGCCACCTCCTCCGGTGTCCCCTCCGCCACGACGGTCCCTCCGCCGGATCCCCCCTCGGGCCCCATATCGATGATCCAGTCTGCCGTCTTGATCACGTCCAGGTTGTGCTCGATCACGATCACCGAGTTGCCCTTGTCGACCAGGCTCTGCAGGACGCCGAGCAGCTTGCGGATGTCCTCGAAGTGCAGGCCGGTCGTCGGCTCATCCAGCACGTAGACCGTGCGACCGGTCGATCTCTTCTGGAGTTCCGCGGCGAGCTTGACGCGCTGGGCCTCTCCGCCGCTGAGCGTGGGGGCTGACTGGCCCATCCGGACGTACCCCAGACCCACGTCGACGAGGGTCGACAGATGGCGTGCGATGGCCGGAACCGCCTGGAAGAACTCCAGGGCCTCCTCGATCGGCATGTCCAGCACCTGCGCGATCGTCCGACCCTTGTAGTGCACCTCGAGCGTCTCTCGGTTGTACCGGGCTCCGAGACACACCTCGCAGGGCACGTAGACGTCGGGCAGGAAGTTCATCTCGATCTTGATGGTGCCATCGCCGGAGCACGCCTCGCACCGCCCGCCCTTGACGTTGAAGGAGAAGCGACCCTGCTGGTATCCCCGTACCTTCGCCTCCGGCGTCTCCGCGAAGAGCTTGCGAATGTGATCGAAGACGCCCGTGTAGGTCGCCGGATTGCTGCGCGGGGTGCGACCGATCGGACTCTGGTCCACGTGGACGACCTTGTCGACGTGCTCCAGTCCCGTGACGCGCTTGTGCCGTCCGGGAACCGCACGAGATCCGTTGAGGTCCCGAGCGAGCACGTTGTAGAGGACGTCGTTCACCAGAGTGGACTTGCCGGAGCCGCTCACGCCGGTGACCGCCACGAGGGTCCCGAGCGGGAACTCCACCGTGACGTCCTTCAGATTGTGCTCCCGGGCACCGTGGACCGTCAGGGTCCGGCCATCCCGCGGCCGTCGAACAGCCGGGATGTCGATCGAGAGGGCTCCGCTCAGGTAGCGCCCCGTCACGGAGTCTGGCGCCGCGAGAAGCTCACTGACCGGACCGCTCACCACGACCCGACCGCCATGCTCGCCCGCACCCGGCCCGATGTCGACGACCCAGTCGGCGGCGGCGATCGTCTCCTCGTCGTGCTCGACGACGATCAGGGTGTTGCCGAGGTCGCGCAGCCGGATGAGCGTCTCGATGAGCCGGCGATTGTCGCGCTGGTGCAGGCCGATGCTGGGCTCGTCCAGCACGTAGAGCACGCCGACGAGTCCCGAGCCGATCTGCGTGGCCAGCCTGATGCGCTGGGCCTCGCCTCCCGCCAGGGTCGCGGCACCTCTGTCCAACGAGAGGTAGTGGAGGCCGACGTCCACGAGGAAGGCCAGGCGCTCGTTGACCTCCTTCAGGACTCGCGTCGCGATGGCGGCGTCTCGCTTCGAGAGCTTCAGGCCCGCGAGCAGCGCGGCCGCCTCGCCGATCGGAAGAGCCGCGATGTCGGCGATCGAGTGGCCCGCGATCGTGACGCCGAGAGAGATGGGCTTCAGGCGTGCACCCTGGCAGGCCGGGCACGGCACCTCGCGCATGAAGCCCTCGAAGCGCTCACGGCTGGCATCGGAGTCGGCCTCAGCGTGGCGACGCTGGACGAACGGGATGACCCCCTCGAAGGCCGTGTAGTACGAGCGCTGGCGGCCGTACCGGTTCCGGTAGCGCACGTGCACCTCGGTGGGATGCCCGTGCAGCAGCGCGTGACGGGCCGCCTTGGGCAGGTCTCGCCACGGCGTCTCCATGGAGATGTCTAGCTCCTCGCACATCGCCTCGAGCAGGCGCCTGAAGTAGTCCGACACCTGACCTCGGGACCAGGGGGCGAGGGCTCCGTCCTCCAGCGAGAGGTCCTCGTCGGGCACGATGAGGGTTGGATCCACCTCCCGCCTCGTGCCGAGGCCCGTGCACTCGGGGCAGGCGCCGAAGGGCGAGTTGAAGGAGAACGAGCGCGGCTCGAGCTCCTCGAACGACAGGCCGTCCTTGGCGCAGGCGAGGTGCTCGCTGAAGACCTGCTCGCGACCGGGGTCACCCTCGGCCCGATCCACGAACTCCAGGACGACGAGCCCGCCGGAGAGTCCCAGGGCCGTCTCGACCGAGTCCGTGAGCCGACGACGGGAGGACGCCTTGACCGCGAGGCGGTCGACGACCACCTCGATCGTGTGCTTCTCCTGCTTCTTGAGGGTCGGCGGCTCCTCGAGGCTGATGACGGTGCCGTCGACGCGGGCCCGCGCATAGCCCTGAGCCTGCAGCTGCCGGAACAGGTCGACGTACTCGCCCTTGCGCTCGCGGACGACCGGGGCGAGGACCTGGAAGCGGGTCCCCTCGTCCAGGGCGAGCACCTGATCGACGATCTGCTGCGGTGTCTGGCGGGCGATGACGGATCCACACTCAGGACAGTGGGGCACCCCCACCCGGGCGAACAGCAGCCGCAGGTAGTCGTACACCTCGGTGATGGTGCCCACGGTCGACCTGGGGTTGCGCGAGGTGGACTTCTGGTCGATCGACACCGCAGGCGAGAGCCCCTCGATGAAGTCGACATCAGGCTTGTCCATCTGGCCGAGGAACTGCCGCGCGTACGAGGAGAGGCTCTCCACGTACCGACGCTGGCCCTCGGCGAAGATCGTGTCGAAGGCAAGGCTCGACTTGCCTGAGCCCGACAGACCGGTGAACACGATCAGGGCGTCACGAGGCAGGTCGACGGAGACATCCTTGAGGTTGTGCTCGCGCGCGCCACGCACCACGAGTCGCTCGCCCACGGGGACCTCTTCCGGATTAGGGTTCCGATGACGGATCGGAGACCCGAATGTATACCGGACGCGTGAGTGTCGCCGGACCGGCAGACGTCCATGAACTGCCCGGCCTCATGATCAGCAAGCTGGCCGTCGGCCCCTACGACAACAACGTCTACCTGCTGCGCTGTCGCGCCTCGGGGGCCCAGATCCTGATCGACGCCGCAGCCGAACCTGGTCGGATCATGGACCTCATTGGGCCCGAGGGCGTCTCCCTGATCATCACCACCCACCGGCACCCCGATCACTGGCAGGCCCTGCAGGAGGTCGTGGATCTCACGGGCGCACCGACCGCGGCCCACCGTCTCGATGCCCCGGGCATCCCGGTGCCCACGCAGGTGCTGCTCGAGGATGGGGAGCAGATCCGGTTCGGACAGTGCTCCCTCGAGGCGATCCACCTCGTGGGTCACACGCCAGGCTCGATCGCTCTGCTGTACGACGACCCGGACGGCCCCCCGCACCTCATCACCGGGGACTGCCTCTTCCCCGGCGGAGTCGGAAAGACGTCATCGACGGACGATTTCGGCTCCCTCTACGCCGATGTGACGACGAAGCTCTTCGATCGCCTGCCGGATGAGACCTGGGTCTACCCCGGACACGGCTGGGACACCACGATCGGGGCCGAGCGGCCCCACCTTCAGGAGTGGCGCGAGCGCGGCTGGTGACGTCCTCTCAGCCCTCTTTCGGCTCCTCCGAGTGGGGGTCCGTGAGGCGGCCCGCGTGCGCCACGGCGCTGGGGTCCTTGCGCACCTTGAGCCACGAGCCCACCGCAACGAGCACGAGGACCAGGCCGATGAAGGCCAGGCTCCAGTTGGTCGGGATCTTGGGCACGGTGTCCGGCCAGGTCTCGTGCCCCCAGGTGAGCACAAGCTTGATGCCGATGAAGACCAGGATGACGGCCAAGCCCGTGGAAAGATAGACAAGCTTGTCCAGCAGGCCCTTGAGGAGGAAGTAGAGGGCCCTCAGCCCGAGCAGGGCGAAGGCATTCGCTGCGAAGACCAGATACGGCTCCTGAGTCACCCCGAACGTGGCCGGAATCGAATCGAGGGCGAACAGCACGTCCGTCGAGCCGATCGCGATCATCACCAGCAGGAGGGGCGTGATGGCCTTGCGTCCGTTGATCCGGGTGAAGAGCTTCGTGCCGTCGTAGTGATCACTCACCAGGAAACGCTTGCGCACGACGCGTACGACAACGTTCTCCGATGGCTCGGGATCCTCGTTGCGATGCCGTGCCAGTTGGATTCCGGTCCAGATGAGGATGGCACCGAAGAGCACGAACGTGAAGGAGAACGCCGCGAGGGCGGCCGCGCCCACCGCGATGAAGATGGCGCGGAGGACCAGGGCCAGGACCACCCCGACCAGCAGAACCCGCTGATGGAGCTCGGCTGGCACGGCGAACTGGGTGAGGATGATGATGAAGACGAACAGATTGTCGACACTGAGCGACTTCTCCACCAGATAGGCAGCGAAGAACTGCGTGCCGATGTCGCTCCCCTGCCACACCCACATCGCGATGCCGAAGGCCACGGCGATCGAGACGTAGAAGATGGACCAGAAGAGAGCCTCCTTGAACATCACCTCGTGGGGCTTGTGGCTGACCGTCACGAAGTCGAGCACGATCAAGCCGATGATTCCGGCGATGGTGACGGCCCAGAGGGCCAGCGTCACATCCACAGTCGATCCCCTCGTTCTCGGAGTGCCAGCTAAGGCCGACCCCCCGAGGGTAGTGGTGCAGCGTCCGCGATCCCCGGCGACCCGATCCGGCGCCGCCTCAGGCCGTTCCCGCCTCCTGCATGCCGCGAAGTTCCCGCTTGAGGTCCGAGACCTCATCCCTCAGCCGAGCAGCGAGCTCGAAGTTGAGCTCTGCTGCCGCCTCGTGCATCTGGGCCGTGAGGTCCTCGATCAGGCGGGTGAGCTCGACCCCCGGCAGGGATCTCGCCCCCGCTCCGGACCCTCCGGACGCAGTCGCACGCGACTGGGCCAGGAGCTCCTCGGTGTCCGCGTCCTCACGGGCCAGCAGGTCGGTGATATCGGCGATGCGCTTGCGGAGCGGCTGCGGATCCAGCCCCCTCTCCACGTTGTAGGCCACCTGCTTGGCACGGCGTCGGTTGGTCTCATCGATCGCCCGCTGCATCGACGGAGTGACCTTGTCGGCGTACATGTGCACCTGTCCTGACACGTTTCGGGCCGCCCGCCCGATCGTCTGGATCAAGGAGGTCTCCGATCGCAGGAAGCCCTCCTTGTCGGCGTCCAGGATCGCCACGAGGGACACCTCAGGGAGATCGAGGCCCTCACGCAGCAGGTTGATCCCGACCAGCACGTCGAACACTCCCAGACGGAGTTCTCGCAGGAGCTCGACCCGGCGCAGGGTGTCGACCTCCGAGTGCAGGTAGCGCACCCGGATCCCGTGCTCGAGGAGGTAGTCCGTGAGGTCCTCAGCCATGCGCTTGGTGAGCGTGGTGACCAGCGAGCGCTCCCCCCGTTCGGCCCTCACCCGAACTTCAGCCATGAGGTCATCGATCTGCCCGGTCGTGGGCTTGATGATGATCTCCGGATCGACCAGTCCGGTCGGGCGGATCACCTGCTCGACGACGTCGCCCTCGACCCGCGTCAACTCGTAGGGCCCCGGCGTCGCAGACAGGTAGACGGTCTGGCCAATGCGCTCCTGGAACTCCTGCCACCGCAGGGGCCGGTTGTCCATGGCGCTCGGGAGCCGGAATCCGTGCTCGACGAGGGTGCGCTTGCGGCTCATGTCTCCCTCGTACATCGCGCCGATCTGCGGCACCGTGACATGGGACTCGTCGAGGACGAGAAGGAAGTCCTCAGGGAAGTAGTCCAGAAGGCAGTTGGGCGCCGAGCCCTCCTCGCGGCCGTCGATGTGACGTGAGTAGTTCTCGATGCCTGCGCAGGTCCCAACCTGCCGCATCATCTCGATGTCGTACGTCGTCCGCATGCGCAGCCGCTGGGCCTCGAGCAGCTTCCCCTGACCCTCGAGCTCGGCCAGCCGCGCCGCCAGCTCCTGCTCTATGCCGGCGATGGCACGCTCCATCCGCTCGGGACCGGCAACGTAGTGCGTGGCAGGGAAGACATACATCTCGTCGTCCTCCGTGAGGATCTCCCCCGTGACCGGATGCAGCGTCATCAAGCGCTCGATCTCGTCGCCGAACATCTCGATGCGCACGGGATGCTCCTCGTACACGGGGAACACCTCGACGGTGTCTCCCCGCACCCGGAAGGTCCCACGCTGGAAGGCGATGTCGTTGCGCGTGTACTGGATGTCGACCAGGGCTCGCAGCAGCACATCGCGCTCGATCTCCTGACCCACGCGCAGTCGCACCATGCGATCCACGTACTCCTGTGGCGTCCCCAGACCGTAGATCGCTGAGACCGTCGCGACGACGAGGACGTCCCGGCGGGTCAGCAGGCTGTTGGTCGCGGAATGACGCAGGCGCTCGACCTCCTCATTGATCGACGAGTCCTTCTCGATGTAGGTATCGCTCTGCGGGATGTACGCCTCGGGCTGGTAGTAGTCGTAGTAGGACACGAAGTACTCGACCGCGTTGTCGGGCATCAGCTCTCGGAACTCGGTCGCCAACTGCGCCGCAAGGGTCTTGTTGGGAGCCATCACGAGCGTGGGCCTCTGGAGTCGCTCGACGATCCACGCCGTCGTCGCGCTCTTGCCCGTCCCCGTGGCACCCAGGAGGACGATGTCCTGCTCCCCCTGCTGGATTCGGTGCACGATCTCGTCGATGGCCTTGGGCTGGTCACCCGACGGCTCGTAGGGGGCCTTGACGGTGAACGGGGCGACCTTGCGCTGCAGGTCGGTGACCGGGCGCGTCATGACGGGTCCTCCCGCAGATGCCGCCACAGGCGGTCGACCTGCTCCTCCGTCTCGTCCCTGGACCCGGAGTTGTCGATCACGACGTCCGCCACCGAACGGCGCTCCTCCCGGGACGCCTGCAGGGCGATCCGGCGTCGGACGTCCTGTTCCTCGAGGCCGCGCATGCCCACCGCACGCTCGATCTGGACGTCCTCGGGCGCATCGACGACGACCACGACATCGACGAGCGACTGCTGGCCCGTCTCGACGAGCAGCGGCATGTCGTAGACCACGACGGAATCGACCGGGGCCGCATCCATACGGCGCCGACTCTCCTCAGCGATGAGGGGATGCATGATCGCATTGAGCCGCTCCGTAGCCCCAGGATCACGGAACGCGATGCTCGCCAGGGTGGCCCTGCTCAGAGACCCGTCCGGCTGGAGGATCGATGAGCCGAACTCGTCGACCAAGGCTTCCAGAGCGGGCTCCCCCGGCTCCACCAGTTCGCGGGCGATCGCATCGGCATCGATGAGCACGGCTCCCCGCGACGCCAGCATGGACGCCACCGTGGACTTGCCCGAGCCGATGCCGCCCGTGAGCCCGATCCTGCGCATTCCCCCACCCTAGGACGCCGACGGCGGACCCGATCATCACGCGTGAAGCGCAGCGATCGGATCCGCCGTGGTGTCGCGAGGGGTCTACTCCCCCGTGAGCTTGTCGCGGAGGGCCTGAAGCGCCTCGTCCGAGGCCAGGGTGCCCGCGGAGTCGTCGGCAGCCGAGGAGTACGAGGACGGAGCCTCGCCAGCCTCCACGGCCGCTGCCTGGTCCGCAGCCCGGGCATCGTCGACCTGCTTGCGATGAGCCTCCCAGCGAGCATGGGCCTCGGCGTACTGCCGCTCCCACTCCTCGCGCTGGGCCTCGGACCCCGGCTTCCACTCGCCCGTCTCCGGGTCGAAGCCATCCGGACCGATGTAGTCGCCAGCGTCGTTGAAGGCGGGAGCCATGCCGTACAGGTAAGGATCGAACTCCTCACCGGAGACGCCGTCACCCGAATCGTTCGCCTGCTTCAGCGACAGCGAGATGCGGCGACGCTCGAGGTCGATGTCGATGACGCGAACGAAGATGTCGTCGTTGACCTGGACGATCTGCTCGGGAAGCTCGATGTGACGCTCGGCGAGCTCGGAGATGTGCACCAGACCCTCGATGCCCTCCTCGACCCGGACGAACGCGCCGAACGGCACGAGCTTCGTGACCTTGCCCGGCACGACCTGGCCGATCTGGTGCGTGCGCGCGAAGTGCTGCCAGGGATCCTCCTGCGTCGCCTTCAGCGACAGCGAGACGCGCTCGCGATCCATGTCGACATCGAGGACCTCGACCGTGACCTCCTGGCCGACCTCGACGACCTCGGACGGGTGGTCGATGTGCTTCCAGGAAAGCTCGGAGACGTGCACGAGACCGTCGACGCCGCCGAGGTCGACGAATGCACCGAAGTTGACGATGCTCGACACGACGCCGCTGCGGATCTGGCCCTTCTGCAGCTGGGTGAGGAAGGTCTGACGGACCTCACTCTGGGTCTGCTCAAGCCACGCACGGCGCGAGAGGACGACGTTGTTGCGGTTCTTGTCGAGCTCGATGATCTTCGCCTCGAGGGTCTTGCCCACGTACGGCTGCAGATCACGCACGCGGCGCATCTCGACGAGCGAGGCGGGGAGGAACCCGCGGAGGCCGATGTCCAGGATCAGACCCCCCTTGACGACCTCGATCACCTGGCCCTCGACGACGCCGTCCTCGTCCTTGATGCGCTCGATGGTTCCCCACGCGCGCTCGTACTGCGCACGCTTCTTCGAGAGGATGAGGCGGCCTTCCTTGTCCTCCTTGGTGAGAACGAGGGCCTCGACGTGATCGCCCACGGAGACGACCTCACCGGGATCGACATCGTGCTTGATGCTGAGCTCGCGCGACGGGATGACGCCCTCGGTCTTGTAGCCGATGTCGAGGAGGACCTCGTCGCGGTCCACCTTGACGATGATGCCCTCGACGATGTCGCCGTCGTTGAAGTACTTGATGGTCGCGTCGATCGCCGCGAGGAAGTCATCAGCCGAGCCGATGTCGTTGACCGCCACCTGGGCGGGTACAGCAGTGGTAGAGGTGGTCATGGAGTAGGGGATCCTGTGGTTGACGATGCCGTTCGCAGGCGCACCACAGCACGGCAACCGGAGGGGAAGGACCCCGCAGGGGCGCAGCCATGGAGCCGCCCCGATCCCTATGTCCGGATCCGGGCCCTCCGAGCGACCTCCCCATGCTACCGGGGCGCTGAACGGCCTAGTGCGCCGCGTCCTCCCACGAGCGACCGACCCCGACGGAGACGTCCATGGGAACCGACAGGGACACGGCCCCCTCCATGGCCTCCCGAACCGCCGCCTCGGCCTCCTGCGCTTCCCCGGGAGCGACCTCCAGCACCAGTTCGTCGTGCACCTGCAGCAGGACCCGACTGGCCAGGTCACGCTCCTGCAGGAGCCGGTCCAGCCTCAGCATCGCCACCTTGACGATGTCGGCCGCCGTGCCCTGGATCGGGGCGTTCAGGGCCATCCGCTCAGCCATCTCACGGCGCTGGCGGTTGCTGCTGCCGAGATCCGGCAGATAGCGACGGCGGCCCAGCATCGTCGACGTGTAGCCCTCCGCTCGTGCCCGATCCACGACCTCCGAGAGGTAGTCGCGGACCCCGCCGAACCGCGCGAAGTAGGTGTCCATGAGCCCCCTTGCCTCATCCGGTCCGATGTCGAGCTGCTGGGCCAGGCCGTAGGGGCTGAGTCCGTAGGCGAGTCCGTACGACATCGCCTTGATCCGCCGGCGCATCTCCGGATCGACGTCTGCGGGAGCGACGCCGAATACCTGGCTCGCCACCGTCGTGTGAAGGTCCTCCCCGGAGCGGAAGGCCGTGATCAGGCCGGCGTCCTCCGACAGGTGCGCCATGATCCGCATCTCGATCTGGCTGTAGTCAGCCGTCATGAGCGACTCGAATCCCGAGCCCACGACGAAGCAGCCTCGGATGCGACGACCAGCCTCGGTCCGGATGGGGATGTTCTGCAGGTTGGGGTCCGAGCTCGACAGCCGCCCCGTGGCCGCCACCGTCTGATGGAACGTCGTGTGGATGCGTCCGTCAGCGTCGACGAGCGGGATCAGCCCATCGACGGTCTGTCGGAGCTTGGTCCGGTCACGCCAGGCGAGCAACTGCTCCAGCAGCGGGTCACCCGTCTGGGCGAAGAGCTGCTGCAGGGACTCCGCGTCCGTCGTGTACCCGGTCTTGATCTTCTTCGTCTTGGGCAGCGCCCGTTCCCCGAACAGGATCTCCTGCAGCTGCTTGGGCGAGCCCAGGTTGAAGGGACGTCCCACGAGGCGATGGGCCTCGGCCTCGGCCTGCCGGACCTCCTGGCCGAACTCCGACGACAGGGCGTCGAGTCCGGACCGATCGACGGCGATGCCGACATGCTCCATCCGTGCCAGGACCGGGACCAGGGGAACCTCGAGGTCGTCGAGCACAGCAGCCTGAGCCTGCAGGCGGGGCTCGAGATCCCGGGCCAACCGGCGAATCACGTCCGCCTCCTGACCGAGCGCTTCGATTCCGGCATCACCGGAATCGAAGGCCAGTTGCCCGTCAGCGTCCCCCGAGTCCAGAGTGATGCCGAGCACCCGCTGCGCCACGTCACCGAGGGCATAGCTGCGCTGGCCGGGATTCTCGACGTACGCGGCGAGAGCCGTGTCCATCCGCAGGCCCGCGAGGGCGGTGCCCATCGTGGCCATGGCGAGAGCCGGGCCCTTGGCATCGTGCATGTCCTTGGGGGCGCTTCCGTCGGACAGGAACGCCACCGCGGCATCACGGGCAGCGGCGTCGGAGCAGTCGACGAACACCGCCTCACCGCGCTCGTCGACGATCGCGAGGGAGCGGAGGGCACCACGCCCCTGGCCCCACTCGCCTGCCACGGCCACCGCCGGCACGCCCCGAGTTCCGAACAGCCACGCCTGCAGCCCCGGCCCGTCGCAGGCGCTCACCCGGATCTCCGCCTCCTCGCGTGGCGAGGACGAGGCACCCCCGTCCGGGCGGATGCGTTCGAGTCGATCACGCAGGGCCCGGAACTGGAGCGCGTCGAAGAGGGCGTCCACGGCCTCTTGGTCCCATGCCTGGCGCGTGGCGCTCGCGAAGTCGAACTCCACCGGCACGTCCGACACGAGGGCCGTCAACTGCCGGTTGACGAGAACCTGGGGAAGGGCCTCGCGAAGGGACGCGCCCACCTTCCCCGTCACCTCGTCGACGTGGTCGACGAGGCCGTCGAGGCTTCCGTACTCGCGGATCCACTTCGCGGCCGTCTTCTCGCCCACTCCCGGGATGCCCGGGAGGTTGTCGCTCGGGTCCCCCCGCAGGGCCGCGTAGTCGGGGTACTGGACGGGAGACAGCCCGTACTTCTCCTCCACGGCCTCCGGCGTCATCCGGGCCAGGTCGCTGACGCCCTTCTTGGGATACAGGACCGTGACGCGGTCGTCGACGAGCTGGAAGGAGTCGCGGTCACCGGTGACGATGTCGACCTCCATGCCCAGGTCCGAGCTGCGTCTCACCAGCGTGGCGATGACGTCGTCGGCCTCGTAGCCCTCGGCCGTCAGGATCGGAATCCCCAGGGCGCCGACCACCTCCTTGATCAGCTCGACCTGGCCGCGGAACTCCTCCGGGGACTTCGCACGGTTGGCCTTGTACTCGGGGTAGGCCTGCGATCGGAAGGTGTCGCGGGAGACGTCGAAGGCCACAGCGACGTGCGTCGGCTGCTCATCCCTCAGCACGTTGATGAGCATGGACGTGAACCCGAACACGGCGTTCGTGGGCTGACCTGTCGAGGTGCTGAAGTTCTCGACGGGGAGGGCGTAGAAGGCTCGATAGGCGAGGGAGTGGCCATCGAGGAGGAGAAGTCGCGGTGCGCTGTCGCTCGTCTTCACCACATCGGGATCCTATTCTCGGGGCATGGATCCCACGACCGTGACTCCCGACCAGATCCCGCTCGGCGCACTGGGCGAGCGGATGGGAATGTCTCTCGTGGAGTGCTCGGCGGACCGTGTCGTCATCACGATGCCGGTCGAGGGCAACACGCAGCCCTTCGGCCTGCTCCATGGTGGCGCGAGCGCCGTCCTGATCGAGACCGCGGGATCCATCGGTGCGGCGTTCCATGCCGGTGCGGATGCCATGGTCGTCGGCCTGGACATCAACGCCACGCACCATCGCTCGGCCTCGGAGGGCCTGGTGACGGCCACCGCCACGCCGCTGAGCCGCGGACGAACCCTCACGAGCTACGAGGTGCAGGTCCACGACGAAGCGGGAAGGCTCGTGTGCACGGGCCGCCTCACCTGCCTCGTCCGACCGCGCCCCGCCTGATCCACGACCGACCCCGGATCCACCACCGCACCGCGTCGAATGCCGGTCCGTCCCGGCATGGAACCGTTTGCGCCAATGCGGCGCGTTCGGCCCGCGGGGGTGGCTATGCTGCCGGGATCATCGGACGCCCCCACGTGCATCGGGGCCGCCCACGAGGAGGAAGGGGCCCCCAGCGTGCAGCGACGCATCGTGGGCGTGCTCGGAGCTCTCGTCGCCGCACTGGCTGCCGTCGTCCTGCTGGCCACTCCTGCTGCCGCCGAGGGTCAGGCCGTCGGCGGCACCCTGGAGAACCGGGTGGAGGGGGTGAAGACCCCCGTTGCCGGGGTCGAGATTACCGTCGTGGGCGAGGGCTTCGAGGGATCAGCGGTCAGCGGTGCCGATGGCGTCTGGCGGGTGGAGCTTCCGGCCCTGGGGACCTACGACGTGTCCATCAGCGTCGACA
>CAZQXO010000002.1:0-6906 GCA_964597445.1 uncultured Bifidobacteriaceae bacterium
GCGAAGATGTCGAGGATCAGCCAGGTGCGGTCGACGACCTTGACCTTGAGGACCTCCTCCAGCTTGCGCAGCTGTCCCGGCGTGAGCTCGCCGTCGCAGATGACGGTGTCGGCGCCTGTGGCCACGACGATCGAGCGGAGCTCCTGCGCCTTGCCCGATCCGAGGTACGTCGCCGGATCGGGGCTCTCGCGTCGTTGGATGACTCCGTCGAGAACCAGGGAGCCGGCCGTCTCGGCCAGCAGGGCCAGCTCGCGCATGCTGCGCTCCGCCTGGACCAGCGATCCCTCCGTCCAGACCCCGGCCAGGACCACGCGCTCCAGTCGTACCTGCCGGTACTCGACCTCGGTGACATCCTGCAGCTCCGTCGACAGGCCGGAGACCCGGCGGAGGGCGCTGCGCTCCTCCCGCTCCATCTCGCCGACGCTGACGTCCGCCGGTGGGCTCGCCTCGGCTGCGTGGTCGGTGTCCATCACGTCCAAGGGTGCCATGGACCGCGAGGACCGGAGCGGCCCGTCCACAGGCGCTAGCCTCGACGGGTGCGGAGCGTGCGGTTGGGAGACTCCGGGCCCCACGTGGGCGCGGTGGGCCTCGGGTGCCTTCCGCTGTCCTCGCACTACGGCCCCAGCGAGGAGGACACCGCGCTCAGCACCCTCGAGGCCGCCCTCGATGCCGGGGTGACCCTGTGGGACACCGCCGAGGTCTACGGGATCGGGCACAACGAGCGCCTGATCAGCCGGGCTCTCGTGCGGCACCGGGAACGCGTCACCGTGGCCACGAAGTTCGGTCTCGCTCGGGATGGCTCACCGTGCGGCCGACCCGAGGCCGCTCGCGCAGCCCTCGAGGGCAGTCTCGCCCGACTGGGGGTGGACCACCTCGACCTGTGGTATCTCCACCGGGCCGATCCCGCGATCCCGATCGAGGACACGGTGGGTGCGATGGCCGAGGCGGTGCACGAGGGCCTGGTGCGATGGATCGGTCTGTGCGAGGTGAGCGCCACGACCCTCGAGCGAGCTCACGCCACGCACGCGATCACCGCCCTGCAGAGCGAGTGGTCGCTGTGGTCCCGGGACATCGAGCAGGAGGTGCTCCCCCTCGCCCGGCGGCTCGGCATCGGCATCGTCGCGTACAGTCCGCTGGGCCGTGGACTGCTCGCCGGATCCGCTCCCGGCGCCGAGCACATGGCAGACGACGACCACCGGCGCTCCAGCCCGCGTTTCGCACCCGAGCACGTTCAGCACAACCGGCTCCTGGCGGACGCACTGGCCTCCGCCGCCGAGGAACGCGGATGCACGCCCGCCCAGCTGGCACTCGCGTGGCTGCTCTCCCAGGGGAGCGACGTCGTGCCGATTCCCGGAACCCGGCGTCCGGACCGCGTCCGGGAGAACGCCCTCGCCGCGGAGATCGAACTGACCCCGCAGGAGGTGTCGGCGATCGCCGAGATGATGAGCGGCGTGTCAGGTGCCCGATACGGACGGCCGCACGCCTACGCGGACACGCCCCCACGACCCGAGTCGTCCGACTCAGCCGGATCGACGGCGGGCTGATCCGGGGCATCGGGCAGGAGGACCGCGCCCCGGGCTACCAGCTCCGCCGGTCCGCGCAGCACGAGGTCTCCGTCCTGCGACTCCGTGACGTGCACGGTTCCTCCCGGGACGTCGACGCGGTAGACGGTCTCCCCGACCACGGCCGTCGTCTCGCGTCGCCGCGCAGCCCAGGCCACGGCACAGGCACCCGTGCCGCAGGACTGCGTCTCGCCGACGCCGCGCTCATGCACCCGCATGGCCACGTGTCGTCTTCCGCGCGTCACGACGAACTCGACGTTGACGCCGTCCGGATACGCGTCGCCCGGGGTCACCTCGGGTGCTGACTGCAGGGCGCCGGCCTCATCCAGGCTTCCGACGAACACCACCGCATGCGGATTCGGCACCGCCACAGGGACAGCCGGCCACCGCGCGTCGCGCACGACCACCACGGGCTCGATGTCGAGCCCCGTCGCCTTCCCCATCTCGACACTGATCGAACCATCGGGCTCCGCGATCGTCCGTCGCAGACCACCTCGGGTGGCGATCACCACCTCGGCCTCCGACACCAGGCCCGCCGCGTGCAGATAGCGAGCGAAGACGCGGATGCCGTTGCCGCACATCTCGGCCCGCGAACCATCCGCATTCCGGTAGTCCATGAAGAACTCCGCCTCGGATGCGTCCGCGGGCGCCCCGTCCTCCGCCGTCAGGGACTCCGTACGCACCACTCTCAGGATCCCATCGGCACCGAGCCCGCGGTGTCGGTCGCACAGCCATCGCACCTGCGCGTCACTCAGGCCCAGGCGTCCTTCAGGATCGGGGATCACGACAAAGTCGTTACCGGTGCCATGGCCCTTGACGAACGCCACCTCGCGGCTCCTGGTCACGCCGTCACCCTAGCGAGCGCGAGCACGTGACTGGGCCACCCGATAGGCGTGGTCGACCTCCTCGAGCACCCACGGCCACGCCTCTCGAGGCGGCACGGTGCGATTGTGGGTGGTGATGCGCATCCTCAGGTCCACGTCGCGGCCGAGACGTCCGAGCGCGGCAACCATGGCGGCGTCATCGTCGGCGACGAGCCCCTCGACACCGGACCTGATGAACTGCGTGCTGCCCGACTGGGAGCGCACGACCACGGGGAGTCCCGCCGTCCGGGCCTCGAGTGCCGCGAGTCCGAAGGACTCCTTGACGGAAGGCTGGACGTACGCATCGGACCGCTGCAACACCTCACGCACCCCCTCGCGATCCAGTCGCCCGGTGAAGGTCACCGCATCCGCGATACCCGCGCGGGCAGCGGCCCGCTGGGCCCGCTCCAGCATGGGACCCGAGCCCACGATCGTCGCCGTCACGTCGACGGTCCCCGCAAGAGCGCGCCGAGTGCCCTCGATGATCCGCACCAGCGGAAGTGCCCGCTTCCGCGGGGCGAGCCTCATGACAGTCACCAGGCGGAGTCGGGCGGGGTCGGCCTGCGGCTCGGGCGCACCGGAGGGCCTCCACCCGTCCACGTCGATCCCGTTCGGGAGCACGAGCACCCCGCCTGCTCGCGGCACCGCACGCCGGATGCGGTCGGCAGCGAGGTCACTGACGGCGCTCAGGGTCACGCCCCAGGAGCTCCACCCGAGGACCGCCTCGCTCACGCCGAAGCCGGGACTCGCCACCGGACCCCACACGCTGTGGACGGTCACCAGGACCGGGATGCCCCGCTCCCGTGCTGCACGCATGGCTCCCCAGGCGAAGGGAGACACCACACCTGCGTGCACGTGGAGCACGTCGACAGGATCGATGTCGAGCACAGCTCCCACGTCCCGCCGCGTTCGCGGATGCACGGGCAGATCGAAGGGCAGCGATGCCGTCACCCGATGCACCGGAACGGCCTCCGGCACGCCCACGAGCGCCGCGGATGGCCGGCCATCCGGTGTCGCCGTGATCACCCGGACATCACGACCCGCGCTCGCCTGGCGCTCGGCGAGGGCGCGCACCTGGGACTCGATGCCGCCCGTGCGTGGGGCGTAGCAGTCGCTGACGTGGGCGATCCTCACATCCGAGACGGTACGCCACGCCCCGGACGTCAACCCCGGTGCGCCACAATGACGCGCATGCCCGCACGCACCCTCGTCTTCGTCCACGCCCACCCGGACGACGAGGCCCTCCTCACCGCGGGGACGATGGCACGGGCTGTCAGCGAAGGCCATCGCGTCGTGCTCGTCGTCGCGACGGACGGGGCAGCCGGACTCACCTCATCGGCCTACTCCGCCGATCTCGCCGAGCATCGCTCTCGCGAGCTCGCGGCGTCGGCCCAGGCCCTCGGCGTCGACCGCACGATCAGTCTCGGCTACGCCGACTCGGGACTGATGGGCGACGTTCCTGAGGGCTTCTGCCACGTCGGACGCTTCACGGTGGGACGGCGTATCGCCGCCATCTGCGAGGAGGAGGGTGCCGACATCCTGGTCGGGTACGACCCCAGCGGCGGCTACGGCCATCCCGATCACCTGCAGGTGCACCGTGCCGTGCGCACGGCCCGCAGCCTGCTGCCCGGCCCGACGCGGTTGTTCGAGGCAACGCTGCCGCGTGAGCCCATTGCCAGCGCGGCGCGTTGGGCGGCGCGTGCGCACCTCACTCCCGGGTCCTTCGACCCGGCCGAGTTCTCCCGTGCCTGGACTCCGCGAGCGGCGATCACGCACCGGGTCGACGTTCGATCAGCCCTGTCGCGCAAGGTGGCCGCGCTGCGGGCTCACGCATCCCAGGCGGATGCCGATGGCACCGTCCGCACACTGGGCGTCCTCACGCGGCTGCCGGCCCCCCTGCGCACCGTCCTGCTCGGCACCGAGTACTACGTCGCCGTGCCACCCGAGGCCAGCTCGAGGGTGTCCTCCACCAGCGTCGGGGAGTCGTAGGCCAGCCACGTCACCCGACGGTCGCGACGGAACCACCGCTGCTGCCGACGGGCGAACCGCCGCGTCGCCTCGACGGTCAATCGCCTGGCCTCCATGTCGCTGATCTCCCCGTCGAGGTAGGCCATCACCTGCGGGTAGCCCAGCGCCCGCGACGCGGTCGGCGCCTTGGACAGGCCTCGCTCCCTCAGCACCCGCACCTCGTCCACGAACCCGGCGTCCCACATCAGGTCGACCCGACGACCGATGCGCTCGTCGAGATCGTCCCGAGGGATGTCGAGGCCGATCCTCACGGTGCGATACATGTCGACGGGGTCCGGCAGGCGTGCGGCGAACGGACCACCGGTGATCTCGGTGACCTCCAGTGCCCGCACGATGCGCCGTCCGTTGGTCGGGAGGATCTGCGCCGCCGCGTCAGGGTCGACTGCCGTCAGGCGGCGGTGGAGTTCCGTGGCCCCGACATCGTCGAGTTCGGCCTCCAGCCGTGACCGCACCTGTGGGTCCGTGCCCGGGAAGCGGAGGTCGTCGAGCACGGCGGACACGTACAGCCCGCTTCCTCCGGTGACGACGGGTGTCCTGCCGCGCATGAGGATGTCGTCGATGCACACGCGAGCCTGCTCCTGGAACTCCGCGACGGAGACGTCCTGGTCAACTGTCCAGCAGTCGATCATGTGATGCACCACGCCCCCGCGCTCCTGCTCGGTCGGAGTCGCCGTCCCGATGTCCATGCCGCGGTACGCCTGCATGGAGTCGGTGCCGACGACCTCACCCGGCAGGCGCCGAGCCACCTCGACCGCGAGGGCCGTCTTGCCCGCGGCCGTCGGGCCCACGATGGCGAGGAGGGTCACCTCAGACCCGGATGGCCGGCATGCCCAAGGAAACCCCCGGTACCGGGTCTGCTGACGCATCCCCGGCACGCGTTCGCCGGATGTCCACGATGTCGTCCGCGACGAGATGGTGGGGCGCGGCATAGGTCACCCGGGCCGTGACCACATCGCCCGGGCGAGCATCACAGTGCGCCAGATGGACGAGCCGATTGTCGCGGGCACGCCCCGAGAGCCGCTGCGTGTGCTGGTCCTTCTTGCCCTCGCCTCGCGCGACGAGCACCTCCACCTCAGCTCCCACGAGCCCGAGGTTCTCCTGCCAGGCGATCTCGTTGACGACCGTCACGAGGCGCTGGTACCGGTCACCGACCACGACGGGGTCCACCTGATCCGGCATCTCTGCCGCAGGAGTGCCGGGGCGCTTGGAGTACTGGAAGGTGAAGGCGCTCGCGAAGCGCGCCTGGCTGACGACCTCGAGCGTCTGCTCGAAATCCTCCTCGGTCTCCCCCGGGAAGCCGACGATGATGTCGGTCGTGATAGCCGCGTCAGGCATTGCCGACCGCACCCGATCGATGATCTCGAGATAGCGCTCAGCCCGATAGGACCTGCGCATCGATCTGAGAATCCGATCGGACCCGCTCTGCAGTGGCATGTGCAGCTGGGGCATGACGTTCCACGTGGACGCCATCGCCTCGATCACGTCGTCAGTGAAGTCACGCGGGTGCGGACTCGTGAAGCGCACCCGCTCCAGCCCCTCGATCAGACCGCAGGCGCGCAGGAGGGCGGAGAAGGCCTCGCGATCGCCGAACTCCGAGCCGTAGGCATTCACGTTCTGACCGAGGAGCGTGATCTCCAGGACACCCTGCTCCACGAGCGCCTGGACCTCCGCGAGGATCTCCCCGGGTCGACGGTCCTTCTCCTGTCCACGCAGAGCAGGGACGATGCAGAAGGTGCAGGTGTTGTTGCATCCCACGCTCACGGAGACCCACGCCGAGTAGGCGGAGTCGCGCTTCGACGGCAGGGAGGACGGAAACACCTCGAGCGCCTCGGCGATCTCGACCTGTGCCTCCTGCTCCACGCGGGCTCGCTCGAGCAGCACGGGGAGCGACCCGATGTTGTGCGTGCCGAAGACCACGTCGACCCATGGGGCGCGCTTCAGGATCTCGCCGCGATCCTTCTGCGCCAGGCAGCCTCCGACGGCGATCTGCATGCCCGGCCGCTGCTCCTTGACCGGCACCAGGTGACTCAGGTTGCCGTACAGCCGGTTGTCGGCGTTCTCGCGGACCGCGCAGGTGTTGAAGACGACGACGTCAGCAGGCTCGCCCTCCGGTGACGCCACGTATCCGGCCTGCTCGAGGAGGCCGGTCAGGCGCTCGGAGTCGTGCACGTTCATCTGGCAGCCGTAGGTACGCACCTGGTACGTGCGAGGCTGGCTGGTCACCGACACATCGTAGGCGACGGGGTCGATCTCACGGTGTGGGCGCTGAGGGTGCCGTGCTCAGCACGGACTCGTAGTACCTCTCCTCGGCGGCCTTGCGCGGGAAGACGAACCAGACGAGGAAGAAGCCCACGATCGTCAGCACGAGCACGATGAGGATCGCCCATGACTTGCCCGTGGTGAAGGCGGCTGATGCCGCTGCGATGACCTGCTCCTGGATGCTCGGGGAGTAG
>CAZQXO010000002.1:7006-110743 GCA_964597445.1 uncultured Bifidobacteriaceae bacterium
AGTCCCACGCTCAGCAGCCCGAGCAGCAGGCTCATCCGGCTTCCGGACCGAGTGATGACCATCCCGGCCGTCTGGCCGCCGATGGCGCTGAAGACGGCCGCGGGGATGACCACCAAGGCCGCGGTGAGGGTCGAGAATCCCAGCACATTCTGGGTGAACTGCTGACCGATGAACATCGCCCCGATCAGCGAACCGAACGTGATCGCCCCCGCGACGAAGGCCACCCAGAACGTGCGGTGCCGTGCGAGCCGGAGATCGACGAGGGGACGCGGCGCACGGGCTTGCCACCAGAAGAAGCCGATCGTGGCGAGCACGGCCACGCTCGCGGTCATGAGCCACGTGACGGTGACGCCCGAATCGAGGGTCTCGATGGAGATGATGAGTCCGCCGACGCCCAGGACCGACAGGATGCCGCCCCAGTGATCGATCCTGAAGGTGTCCTCACCTGACCGCCACGGAAGAACGATCAGTCCGATGACGAGCACGACGATGACGATCGGGACGGTGATGAGGAAGACCGATCCCCACCAGTAGCGCTCGAGCATCCACCCGCCGAGGACCGGACCCAGCGCCGCGAAACCGCCACCGACGCCCGACCACAGTGCGATGGCACGCACCCGCGCTCCACCGTGGTAGAGCGCACTGATGAGGGACAGGGTCGTCGGGAAGAGCAGGGCTGCGGCGATGCCGCTCAGGAGACGGGCCAGTGCCAGGGTCTCCCCGTTGGGTGCGTAGGCCGCGAGGAAGGCCGTCGGAACCGTCAGGATGCACCCGAGGACGAACAGCAGCTTCCGTCCGTGACGATCACCCACGGCGCCGAGGTAGAGCACCGTGCTCGCAAGTCCCAGCGCGAAGGCGTCCGCGATGATCGTCAGCTGGTCCTGATCGGCATCGAGGTCCGCGCCGATCGTCGGCAGGGCCACGTTGGCGATGCTCAGGTTGACGTTGGCGACGATGGCTCCCGTGACCAGGGCCAGGAGCACCCAGGCGCTCTTGGGAGGTCGGTCGGCCAGCACCGGGTTCGCACCCGGGGTCGCAGAGGTCGTCACGTCACCACCGTAGCCGTGTCACGCGTGCACGGGCGTGCACCACCATGGACATCCGTCACGCGTCCGTCACGTGCGCACTCACCGTGTCGCGACAGGCTCCGGCTCGTCATCGACGATCTCGTCCTCGCCCGGCTCGATCTCGACGCGGGGCAGGATGCGATCCATCCAGCCCGGAAGCCACCAGTTCACCTTGCCGAGCATCGTCATGAGGGACGGCACCAGTACGAGCCGGACGATGAACGCATCGATGAGGACGGCCGATGCCAGTGCGAGGCCGAACAGCTTGATCGTGGCATTCGTGCTGGGCACGAAGGCGAGGAACACGCTGGCCATGATCGCGGCTGCGATGACGACCACGCGCCCTGATCCCGCGAGCCCGCGGCGAACGGCGGCCCGGTTGTCGCCCGTGCGCGCCCACTCCTCCTGCATGCGGGACACCAGGAACACCTGGTAGTCCATGGAGAGCCCGAACAGAATCGAGAACACCATGATCGGGAGGAACGGGAAGATCGGCCCGGTGCTCGCCACCCCGAGGAACTCGCTGAACCAGCCCCACTGGAAGACCGCCACGGTGATGCCCATGGCCGCCGCGAAGGACAGCAGGCTCGTGATCGCCGCCGTCAGGGGCACGACGATGGAGCGGAACAGCAGGACGAGCGCGAGGAAGCCCAGGCCGATGACGATCGAGAGGAAGATCGGCAGGGCATCGCCCAGAACGGTCGTGAAGTCACTCGTGATGGCCTGAGTGCCACCCACGTACAGCTTCACGCCGGTCTCCGCCTCGATCGCCGGGTTCACCTCCGACCGCAGGCGGTCGAGAAGATCGGTCGTCGCGGCATCCTGCGGAGCGGACGAGGGATACACCGCGATCGCCTGAACAGCCGAGCCCTCTCCACCACCCGAGGCGGCCGACGCCTGCGCGAGCTTGCCGATGATCGGGAGCGCCTCGACGCTCGGCGATGTCCCGGCCACGCCCTCCGCGCCGGCCAGTCCGGCGACCACCTGCCCGAAGGCCTCCGGCGACGTCGCCTCCGAGAGATCGGCGACGACGAGGAAGGGACCGTTGACACCCGGACCGAAGCCCTCGGCACGGAGGTCGTAGGCGATGCGGGCCGAGGAGCCCTCCGGCTTGCCGGAGTCGTCGGCGAATCCCTGGCGGAGCCCGAAGAGGGGGATGGCCAGCACGATGACGATGGCCAGCGACAGCAGCGCAGGGATGATCGGCCGGCGCTGGAGGAGGCGACCGTAGTGCGCCCATGCACGACCCTCGGGGTGACCCACCATCGAACCCGGCTTCTTGCCCCACGGCAGGCGCCAGGCCAAGGCCTTGGTGCCCAGCAGGCTGAGCAGGGCCGGGAGCATCCACAGGGCGGAGAGCATCACGGCGAGGACCGTGACAGCGGCTCCCACGGCGAGGCCGTTGAAGAAGTTGATCCCGAGGACGAACAGACCGAGCAGGGCGATGATCACGGTGGTGCCGGCGAACAGCACCGCACGACCTGCCGTCTCGACCGCCTCCATGGCAGCGCGCTTCGGCTCACGCCCATGGAGCAGGGCCTGCCGGTAGCGATTCACGACGAACAGCGCGTAGTCGATGCCGACGCCCAGGCCGATCATGGCCGCCAGTGTGGGTGCGAACGTCGCGACGTCCAGGAAGTTGGCGACGAGCAGGACGCCCATCTGGCCCATCGTGAGACCGATCAGGGCGACGACGATCGGCATGCCCGCTGCGACGATCGAGCCGAAGGCCGCCAGCAGGATGATGATGGCCACCAGAAGGCCGATCGCCTCGCTGCTCGGGGGCTGCTGGTCGACGAAGTCGAGCACCTGGCCCTGGGCACCGGCCCGCAGCCCGTCGGCGTTGAGACCGTCGACCGCGGCGATGATCGCCTTCGCGTCATCCGCTCCCACCTCGAGCTCGCCGTTCGGCCCCGTCACGAAGTTGACCTGCGCATAGGCGACGGTGCCGTCGGGGCTGACCGTGGAGAACTGCCGGCCGAGGACCTGCATCTCCTCCGGTGTCAGAGCGGACAGCGCGGCCGCGTCGATCGCCGGCGCCGGGCAGCCCGAGCCCAGGGATGCGCCCTGGGGATCGAAGGGATTGGTCACGCACGTCACGGAGGGCAGTGCCGCGATCTCCTCCAGCACCGGCACGACGCGCTCCGCCGTGGCCGCATCGATCGCCGTGCCCGAATCCGGCGACCACACCACGGTGGCGCCGCCATCCACTCGACTGGTGTCGGTGCCGCTGGAGATCAGCAGGTCGGTGGCCACCTTCGACTCGGTATCGGGCAGGTCGAAGGAGTCGTTGAACGCGCCTCCGAGCTGGGTGCCCAGCCCCAGAAGGGCGACCAGGGCCACGAACCACGAGATCAGGGCGAGCACGGGCCGGCGCACGGCCCAGGCGGACAGGACAGGCATGTGGCCTCTTCCGGGACGGGGGACATCGAACGTCACTGCGTACGACTAGCGAACGCTACCGTCCCCTCGGTGTCAAATCAGAGAACGACACCGTCCACTCCCACTGTTAGCCTGCGTCCGTGCCTCCCCCCGCCTCTCCCCTCGCGAGCGCCTCCGTGCGTCGTCGCGGTGCGGCGTTCCAGCAGGCGGTCAGGGCGGCGACCCTCGCGGAGATCGCCGAGAAGGGGCTCCGGGGCGCCTCCATGGAGGGCATCGCGCGCCGCGCCGGAACGGGGAAGTCCTCGCTGTACCGACGCTGGGACGACGTGCGTGCGCTGGCGCTGGACGTCTTCATCGACACGATGAAGGAGACCTTGCCCTCCCCCGAGGCCACCAGTGGAAGCCTGCGTCAGGACCTCCTCACCTCCATGACGACCTTGGCGCGCGAACTCGAGGGCGATCTCGGCGTCGTGCTCCGGGAGCTGATCTCCGAGGGTGCCCATG
Organism: uncultured Bifidobacteriaceae bacterium; assembly: GCA_964597445.1. Lineage (GTDB taxonomy): Bacteria > Actinomycetota > Actinomycetes > S36-B12 > S36-B12 > UBA10649. The sequence goes on from CAZQXO010000002.1 coordinate 10,960, forward strand.
ACCCGTCGCTCGTCGCTGAGTTCCAGACGCGCTTCGGTCTCCCCAAGCAGGCCGAACTCGTCACCATGCTCCACCTGGCGATCACCCGCGGCGACATTCCTCCGCAGGCGATCGACCCCTACGTCGTGCAGCTTCCTGCCGCACTCGTGATGTACCGGCTCGTCCTGACCGGCTCCTGCCCGTCTGAGGAGGAGGTGGAGCACATCGTCGATCGGGTCGTCCTGCCTCTTCTGCTCCTGGGCGGAACCGCTGCGCCGTCCTGACACCCGACCAGCCCGCCAGCCGGCCGGCCGGCACGGGTGTCGGGTGGCCTCACCCCTCGGCGTCCTCGACGAGCGAGAACTCACCGACCCCCACATCAGTGTCGTCATCCCGCGCGTCGTCGCGCACCACGTCGCGCACCACGGCGTACGCCACCCCGGCGGAGTACCCCCGACGCTGGAGCATGCCCACGAGGCGACGAACCCGGGCCTCCGGCTCCAGCCGCGTCAGACTCCGCGCCTTGACCCGCACCAGCTGGACGGCCCGCTCGCGCTCGGCCTCCGCCGACACGGACGACACCGCCTCCTCAGCCAACTCCGGCGACACGCCCTTGCGCCGCAACTCCTGGCGGAGCACCGAGCGCGCGGCTCCGCGAGTGCGATGCCGGGACTCCACCCAGAGGGACGCGAAGGCCGCGTCGTCGACGAGGCCCACCTCGACGAAACGATCGAGGACCCGGTCCGCCACGTCCGCGGGTATCCCCCTCGTCAGGAGATCGCCGCGAAGATCCGCACGCGTGCGAGGTGAAGCCGTCAGGCGCCGCAACAGGATCGTCCGAGCCACCTGCTCCGGATCAGCCTCTGGCTGTCGATCAGCGGGGGAACCCGGTGTCGGCTCCGAGGCGCGGGGCCGCGCCACTAGTCGATCGGAGCCGGCGCAGGAGCCTCCTCAGCCGGTGCGTCGACCTGAGCTCCGATACCGAGGGACTCCTTGATCCGCTTCTCGATCTCATTGGCCAGATCCGGATTGTCCTTGAGGAAGGCGCGAGCGTTCTCCTTGCCCTGACCGAGCTGGTCGCCCTCGTAGGTGTACCAGGCACCGGACTTGCGGACGATGCCCGCGTCGACGCCGATATCGATCAGGGAGCCCTCGCGGGAGATTCCCTCCCCGTAGAGGATGTCGAACTCCGCCTGCTTGAACGGCGGGGCGACCTTGTTCTTGACGACCTTGATGCGCGTGCGGTTACCCACGGCCTCCGTGCCGCCCTTGAGGGTCTCGATACGACGGACGTCGAGGCGGACCGAGGAGTAGAACTTCAGCGCCTTGCCGCCCGTGGTCGTCTCGGGCGAGCCGAACATGACGCCGATCTTCTCGCGCAGCTGATTGATGAAGATGGCGGTTGTGCCGGTGTTCGACAGCGCGCCCGCCATCTTGCGCAGGGCCTGGCTCATGAGTCGAGCCTGCAGGCCCACATGGGAGTCGCCCATCTCGCCCTCGATCTCCGCCCGCGGCACGAGGGCCGCCACCGAGTCGATGACGATGAGGTCGATGGCACCCGAGCGCACGAGAGTGTCGGCGATCTCGAGGGCCTGCTCGCCCGTGTCCGGCTGCGAGACGTACAGGTTGTCGAGATCGACACCCAGGCGCTGCGCGTAGTCCGGATCAAGAGCGTGCTCGGCGTCGATGAAGGCCGCCAGGCCGCCCTGCGCCTGGACATTGGCGATGGCGTGGAGCGCGACGGTCGTCTTGCCCGAGGACTCCGGGCCGTAGATCTCGACGATGCGCCCGCGCGGCAGGCCTCCGATCCCGAGGGCGATGTCGAGGGCGATGGATCCGGTCGGGATGACATCGATCGGTGCGCGCCCCTCGTCGCCGAGTCGCATGACCGACCCCTTGCCGAACTGACGCTCGATCTGGGCGAGGGCGGCGTCGAGGGCCTTCTCGCGGTCCTGGGCTGCGGTGGCCATGCTGGTCTCCTGTCGTCGGATGGACATCTCGCGGGTCGTGCACGGGGCACGCTAGGCCGGGGGCCTGACATCCCCGCCTCACCGAGGCGACCGGTGGAGGGCCGACGCGATGGGGCGACACCCGTGAAACTACATCGAACGCATGTTCGAATGCATGCGACACGCCGGGGCGGACCCGACCACCCCCCAGCGACCGGGGTCGGTGGCGTCCTCGGGAGTGGGGAGGGCCCCCACCACCGTCGTCGTCATGCCGGATCCCCGTGCGCTCCGTGGTCGAGGCGGGTCCGCCAAGCGCCCAGCAGGGCATCGTCGTCGCGCGGCAGGCCCACCCGCTCCAGCTCCGACGCCAGGCGCATCGGATCCGTGGACCACTCCGCGTAGTCGAGGAGGGCGACCCGATCCGGTCCGAACGCCTCGGCGAGATCCCCTGCCGCGCGCACGAGTCGGTCCTGCGTCGTCCGGAGGACCGACGGGGCGTCTCCGTGATCGGGCCACCAGCCGCTCCGAGCCACCTCCTGCGGATCCCGCACGTTCACCAGGAAGACGATGCCGGGAAGCAGCAGATCGAGGAACAGCAGGTACTGGAGGAGCTCGTCGTAGTCGGGGAAGTGACCGGGCTCGTATCGCACCTCCTTGAAGCCGGTCCAGCGCGTGCCCCGTGGCGGCCGCAGGACCGTGGAGAGCAGATGCTCACGCAGGCTGCCGACGACGTCGTCGGGCTCCAGGCGAGCCGAGCCGAACCAGGGATGTGCGGGATTGCCGGCGTGATGCCGATCCGCCGTCTCGGCTATCGCCTGGACGTAGTCGTGGAGGCCGCGCACGGCCCCGTAGTTCTCGCCTCGGACCACGACACCCGGCAGCGCGTTGAGCATGGACTGCAGGGCCGTGCTGCCCGTGCGCCCGTACGTCACCACGGTCAGGTATCGCGCGTCCTCGCTCCCACGCCTCATGCGAGGGTCCCCGGGACCTCGACCGTCGCACACACGGCGCGCCAGACCTCACGGGTGTCGATACCCGCCGCGAGGGCATCCTCCACGGTGACGCCCAGGACCGGGAGCACGACGTCCCGAGACCAGGATCGCGCGTACTCGGACCCGAACACGAGGTCCATTCGCTCCCAGAAGTCCGTCAGCCGCACGTCGGCAGTCTGCCGCATCGCCCGCGCTGACCGCGGCGTCAGACGGAGGTGAGGGTTCGGGGCGTCGACTCCGCCTCGGCCACCTGGCTGCTCACCGACGCCAGCACGTCGGACAGCGAGACCTCCAGCGCGTCGCAGATGGCCGCGAGCAACTCGCTCGACGCCTCCTTCTGCCCCCGCTCCACCTCGGAGAGGTACCCGAGGGAGACGGCTGCGGCTCCGGAGACGTCTCGAAGGGTGCGTCCCTGATCCTGACGGCGACGACGAAGTTCGTCACCGATGACCTGACGCAGGACGATCATGTCGCCTCCTCTCCGCAACCGTGGGCCTTCAGGGTACCTCGCAGGTGGGCAGGGTGCCCCTCGGTCCGGCCGGGCATCGTGCCTCATGAGCCGCAACACGGGGTCCCCGGCCGGTATTCCGGGATCCAGGATCAGGCGAGCTGTCGGAGCAGGAGGTTCAGGCTCGCCGACACCGTTCCCCGTCGGATCGAGTCTCGATCGCCCGTCAGGTCATGATGCGCACTGACGACCCCGGACGGAGTCGCGACGGCGATCCAGACGGAGCCGACCGGCTCCCCGGCGTGGGCGTCGGGCCCCGCAACACCCGTCGTGGCCAGGGCGACATCGGCCCCCAGGAGCGCACGTGCGCCTCGGGCCATCTCCTCCGCGACCTGCTGTCGCACGACACCCGCGTCGACCTCGGCGCGGGGCACGCCGAGGACGATGGTCTTGACGTCAGGCTGGTAGGCGATGACACCTCCTCGCAGCACGTCCGAGCATCCCGGCACCTCCGCCAGGGTCGAACCCAGGAGCCCCGCCGTCAGGGACTCCGCCGTCGCGACCGTCCATCCCCGCAGGCGCAGCAGGTCGATCGCTCGCCGTGCGGCGTCCTCCACCTCCACGACAGCCAGGTCAGGTGACACTCACGGCCTCCCGTCGCAGTCGCCAGGCCCGAACGGCGTAGTCGATGCCGGTGGCGACCGTCAGGACAACAGCGGCACCCATCACGACCGAGCGCGTGACATCCCACCAGGCCCAAGGAACATCGGCCAAGTACATCGCGATGGCGATCGTCTGGACCAGCGTCTTCGCCTTGCCACCGCGACTGGCCGGGATGACGCCGTGCTCGAGCACCCAGAACCGCAGCACGGTCACGCCCACCTCGCGGACGAGGATGACGACCGTCACCCACCACGGCAGTTGGCCGAGGAGCGAGAGACCGATGAGCGCGACGCCCGTCAGCGCCTTGTCGGCGATCGGATCGGCGACCTTGCCGAAGGTGGTGACGAGGCCGTAGCGCCGCGCTATCGCCCCGTCCGCCAGGTCGGTCACTGCCGCCAGCACGAACAGGAGTGCCGCAGCATCGCGGGCCGCCTCATTCCCGTCGGCCGACCTCCACAGCAGCCACGCGATGACGGGGACGAGCAGGACGCGCAGGACCGTCAGGGCATTCGGCAGGTTGACGATCCTGGTGCTGGTGGCAGGCGCCCCCGCCGGGTCCGGAACCGGAGGCCTCACGACCGGACCGCCTCCGCATCCGCCACGCGTTCCGCGACGAGGTCGACGCCCTCGGTGTCCACGACAACAGCGGCCACGAGGGATCCCACCGCAAGGGTGTCGACGTCACCCACGAGGACCGTCGACCCGTCGTCGGGGCCCTGGTGACCGGCCCGGCCCACCGCGACACGCGCGCCGGAGTCGTCCGACTCGATCGACTCCACGAGAACGTGGACCGACTCCCCCACGCGCTCCTCGGCCCGCTGTGCCATGAGCTCCTCCACCAACCCGGTCACCGTCTCCACCCGCTCGGCGATCACCGACTCGGAGAGCTTGCCCGGGAGCGTGGCCGCCTCCGTGCCTTCCTCATCGCTGTAGCCGAAGACGCCCACCGCGTCGAGGTGCGCCTCCTCGAGGAAGCCGACCAGATCCGCGAACTCCTCATCCGTCTCCCCGGGAAAGCCCACGATGACGTTGCTGCGGATTCCCGCCGTCGGGGCGAGATGGCGGATCTGCGCGATCAGGTCGAGGAACTCGGAGCGGCCGCCGAACCGGCGCATGCGCCGCAGGAGCGTGGGACTCGCGTGCTGGAACGACAGGTCGAAGTAGTCAGCGACACGCGCCTCGCGGGCCATCACCTCGAGGAGACCCGGTCGCACCTCGGCCGGCTGCAGATAGGCGACGCGCACCCGCTCCATGCCGGTCGCCTCCACCTGCGCCAGCAGACCTTCGAGGAGTCGGATGTCCCCGAGGTCCTTTCCGTAGGACGTCGAGTTCTCACTCACGAGAACCACCTCGCTGACTCCCTCGGACGCGAGCCAGCGCATCTCGGCGAGGACGTCCTGAGGGGGCCGTGACACGAAGGACCCGCGGAACGTGGGAATCGCGCAGAAGGAGCAGCGTCGGTCGCAGCCGGACGCCAGCTTCACCGGCGCGACGGGGCTGCCGTCGAGGCGCCGCCTCAGGACGGGAGGGGACCATCCCACTGATGCCTCGAGCGGTGAGACCTCCTGCCGCTGACCATGGCCGGGGATGCCGCTTGCGGCCGCCGGACGCTCCACGGGCGTGAGCGGAAGCAGGGTGCGGCGATCCCGCGGCGCGTGCGCCTGGACCGAGTCGCCCGCGAGGACGCTCCGCAATCGGGCATCGATGTCGCCGTAGGAGTCGAATCCCAGTACCGCATCGGCCTCCGGCAGACTGGCGGCGAGATCGCGTCCGTACCGCTCGGCCAGGCAGCCCACCGCGACCACGGACGTGGGCCCACCACCCTCACCCTTCAGCTCGGCTGCTGCGAGGATGGTGTCGATCGAGTCCTTCTTCGCGACGTCGACGAACCCGCATGTGTTGACGAGGACAGTGTCGGCGTCATCCGGCTCGTCGACGATCAGCCATCCCGCCTCCGTCAGGCGACCCGCGAGCTCCTCGGAGTCCACCTCGTTGCGGGCACAGCCCAGGGTGACGAATGCGACCTTGGGCGGGTTCGGAGCATCGGTCACCACACCAGCCTACGGAGTGGGCCGAACCACGACCCGAGGGCCTTAGTGCTAGGCGCTGCGCTCGTAGGCGAGCACGAGCTCCTCAGGATCCAGGCCGATGACGGCGGCGATGGAACGAAGCTGACCGCGGGCATAGACATCGCCGCCGCAGTGGGAGAAATCGTCCTGCTCCATGGCCGCCAGGATCGATGCCCGAACCTTGGTGGCACTCGCGACGTCGTCCAGGGTCATGCCCGCCGACTCCCGGGCCGCGTGCATCATCGCACCAGCCGACATCGCCACCTCCCGGGCTCGCCCCGCCTCCGATGCTACGGCCATTGGGCGAGGAGCGCTGTCCAAGTTGATACCGGACTCGCCCACGTCCCCCGAACTCAGGAGGCCGAGGCGTGGCCGTTCTACTCCCCGCCCCCGCGCAGCGTCAGGATCAGGCCGGGGAGGTCGTCTGCCGTCACGAGCACCTCGCGTGCCTTGCTGCCCTCGCTGGGACCCACGACGCCGCGGCTCTCCATGAGGTCCATGAGTCGACCGGCCTTCGCGAACCCCACCCGGAGCTTGCGCTGCAGCATGGAGGTCGATCCGAACTGGGTCGACACGACGAGCTCGACGGCCTGGAGGAGCAGATCGAGGTCATCCCCGATCTCCTCGTCGATCTCCTTCGACGAGGAGGGTGCCGCCACGACCTCCTCCAGGTACTCAGCCTCACCCTGCTGGCGGCAGTGGGCGACCACGGCAGCGATCTCGGACTCGGACACGTACGCGCCCTGGATCCGCAGCGGCTTATTGGCACCCATCGGGAGGAAGAGCCCGTCCCCCTGCCCCACGAGCTTCTCCGCCCCGGGCTGGTCGAGGATGACCCGACTGTCGGCCAGGCTCGATGTGGCGAACGCGAGCCGACTCGGCACGTTGGCCTTGATCAGTCCGGTCACGACATCGACGCTCGGACGCTGGGTGGCCAGCACCAGGTGGATGCCAGCGGCGCGGGCCAGCTGCGTGATGCGGACGATGGCATCCTCGACATCACGAGGGGCCACCATCATGAGGTCCGCAAGCTCATCGACGATCACGAGCAGGTAGGGATAGGGCTCGACGACGCGCTCGCTGCCCGGGAGCGGCGTGACCTTGCCACTTCGCACGGCCTTGTTGAACTCATCGATGTGCCGGAAGCCGAAATGCGCGAGGTCGTCGTACCGGCGATCCATCTCCTTGACGACCCACTGGAGGGCATCCGCTGCCTTCTTGGGGTTCGTGATGATCGGCGTGATCAGGTGGGGTACCCCCTCGTACGCCGACAGCTCCACCCGCTTGGGATCGACGAGGATCATGCGCACCTCGTCGGGTGTCGCCCGGATGAGGATGCTCGTGATGAGACTGTTGATGCAGCTGGACTTGCCAGCCCCCGTGGCACCCGCGACGAGCACGTGCGGCATGCGCGCGAGGTTGGCGATGACGAATCCGCCCTCGACGTCCTTGCCCAGGGCAACGGCCATGGGGTGCTGATCGCTCGTGGCCGTGCTGCTGCGCAGGACGTCGCCCAGCGCAACAAGCTCGCGATCGGCGTTCGGGATCTCGACACCGATGGCCTTCTTGCCCGGAATCGGACTCAGAATGCGGACATCAGCACTCGCGACGGCGTAGGCGATGTTCTTGGACAGCGCCGTGACCCGCTCCACCTTGACGCTCGGACCCAGCTCGATCTCGTACCGCGTCACCGTGGGACCCCGCATGAAGCCGGTGACCTCGGCGTCGATGCCGAACTGCTCCAGCACCTCCGTCAGCGCCGCGACGACCTGGTCGTTCGAGCGGGTCGCCTTGCGATGAGCCGGTCCGGACGACAGAAGGTCCTTCTTGGGCAGTCGGTAGGCCGTGCGACGCGGGGCTCGGCGAGCGGGCGACGCCGACGGACTCTCGGCCGACACGATGACCGTGTCCTGCCGTGCAGGATGGCCCTGGGGCTCGACCGTCTCCTCCTCGCGGGGGGTCACGCCCGACATCAGCACCGCGGCGGGGCGCTCCTCGTCCTCGAGGATCACTGTGTGGTGCTCGACGAACACGGGCTCGCCCATCTCGTCATCCTCGGCACCCGCAGGGGCCCCGAAGGGCTGCTCCCACGGTGCCTGCAGCCGCTCGCGTCCGTCCTCCTCGACGTCATCCCCCGCGGAGGTCGCCTCCTGCAACGTGCGGCCGTGGCCACGACGCAGGAGGCGACCCATCCACCGGAGGGACGTGACGATGCGCTCGCGCACCGTCTGGACGGGTGTGGCGGTCAGCACCATGAGACCGAAGGCGATAAGGACGACCAGACCAAGCGCTGCCACGATCGGGCCGACGGCCGAGACCACGGGCGCCGTGGCCAGCCAGCCGACCACGCCGCCACCGGATGACATGGCCTCGGCGCCATCGCTCGGCGTGGCCGCCCCCATGACCAAGTGCCACAGGCCGATCACGCCGACGAGCACCGAGGCGGCACCGATGGCCAGACGCCCCGTCGTGGCGTTCTGGTCCGGGTGTCGCAGGAAGCGCCACGCCAGCCCGAGGCAGAGCAGCGGGGCGAGCCACGCCAGGGATCCGACGATGGCCGTGACCACCATGTCGGCCCACGCGAGGAACCAGCCGTCCACGCCGAACCAGGTGGCGGCCACCAGCGCGGCGGCCACCACGATCAGGGTCAGGCCGAGGCCATCGCGCCGGTGCGCCGGATCGAGATCCCGAGCGCCCCGGCCGAAGGCCCGAGCGCCCGAGCCCAGCAGGTGCGCGAGCGCCAGCCAGGCCTGCCGCAGCCCCCGGCCGAGCGCGGACACCCCGCGCACGAGAGGCCCCGGACCCGACGACCGGCTCCGGGACGACGAGGAACGCCCGGAAGGGCGCGTGCTCGCTCGGGATGACGCCGACCGCCGGGCGGCGGGTCGCTTGGGGCGCGCGGGGGCAGACGTGCGGGAAGCCATGGGGCGACACTAGCGGGGAAATCCCACGTGTCACGGTAGTCACACGCGCCTCAGGGGACCCGCGTGTCCCCGAGGCCCGGAGATCTCCCCCTCACCCCGAGCCTCCGCTGGCGGAGCCCCAGGCCTCCACCACGATCTCCCGGTGGCAGAGCCCTAGGCCTCCGCCACGATCCCCCGCTGGCAGAGCCCTAGGCCTCCACCACGACCGGAATGATCATGGGCCGGCGCCGATGGGCCGAGTTCGCCCACTTGCCGACCACTCGCCGGATGCGCTGCTGCAGCTCGTGCGTCTCGTCGGCTCCGTCATCCAGTGCCCGCTGGACCGCCTGCGTCACCTGTTCCACCAACTCCGCTGACAGCGCGTCATCCGGGCCGAATCCCCGAGCGTGGATCTCCGGTCCCGCGACGATGGCCCCGTCGACGATGTCGACGGCGACGAAGACGGAGATGAAGCCCTCCTCGCCGAGCACGCGTCGATCCTTCAATGAGGTCTCTGTCACGTCACCGACCCCCGAGCCATCGACGTAGACGAAACCGACGGGATGCTGACCGACGACCTCGAGTCGCCCGTCGACCAGGTCCATGACAGTGCCGTCCTCGGCGATCGTGATGCGCTCGCGCGGGATGCCGACACTGGAGGCCACCTCGGCATTGGCTCTCATGTGCCGCCATTCGCCGTGGATGGGCAGGACGTTGCGAGGCTTGACGATGTTGTAGACGTAGCGCAGCTCACCGGCTGCCGCATGGCCGGAGACATGGACAAGTGCGTTGCCCTTGTGCACGACATGAGCACCCAGTCTCGTCAGCCCGTTGATCACACGGAAGACGGCGTTCTCGTTCCCGGGAATCAGGGACGACGCCAGGACGACAGTGTCGCTCGGGCCCACACTGATCGGATGGTCTCGGTTGGCGATGCGTGACAGCACCGCCATGGGCTCCCCCTGCGACCCCGTGCAGATCAGCACCGCCTCGTCGTCAGGAAGGTTCGGGAGATCATCGGAGGCCACGAGCATGCCCCCCGGAATCGTCAGGTACCCGAGGTCTCGAGCGATGCCCATGTTGCGAACCATGGAACGTCCCACGAAGGCGATCTTGCGTCCGTGAAGCGCGGCCATGTCGATGATCTGCTGGATGCGATGGACGTGGGATGCGAAGGACGCCACGATGATGCGCCCCTCAGCGCGGAGGAACACGGCATCCAGCACCGGAACGATGTCACGCTCACTGTCAACGAACCCGGGCACCTCCGCATTGGTGCTGTCGACCATGAGCAGATCGACGCCCTCGTCACCGAGCCGTGCGAAACCGTTGAGATCGGTCACGCGCCCGTCGAGAGGAAGTTGGTCCATCTTGAAGTCACCTGTGTGCAGCACGAGTCCGCCCGGGGTGCGGATGGCGAGCGCCATGGCATCGGGGATCGAGTGATTCACCGCGAGGAACTCGACGGTGAAGGGGCCCCAGGTCGCCGTCTCGCCGTCGGTGACCGTCCGGAGATCCGGGGAGATCCTGTGCTCGCGCATCTTCGCCTCGACCAGGGCGAGGGTCAGAGTCGAACCCACGACGGGGATGTCCGCTCGCAGGCGGAGCAGGTAGGGCAGAGCACCGATGTGGTCCTCGTGGCCATGAGTCAGGACGACGGCGACGATGTCGTCCAGGCGATCCTTGATGGGACCGAAGTCGGGGAGGATGAGATCGACGCCCGGTTGGTTCTCCTCGGGGAACAGCACCCCGCAGTCGACGATGAGCAGACGCCCATCGCACTCGAAGACCGTCATGTTGCGACCGATCTCACCGAGCCCACCAAGGGCATAGATGCGAAGTGCTCCTTCGCGGAGCTCGGGAGGGGCAGGCAGCGTGACGTGACTCATGAGACGCCCTTTCAGGGAGTGAAGCCCACGACACCGCCGGCCGCGAGATCGGCACGCAGCACTTCACGCTGCTCGGGGGTGGCATCGACGAGCGGAAGTCGCACGGGGCCCGCCGGGAGACCCTGCATGTCGAGTGCGGCCTTGGTCAGGATGACGCCCTGCGTACGGAAGCACCCGGTGTAGACCGGCAGGAGCCCTCGGTTGATCTCGGCTGCTCGGGCACGATCGCCGGCGGCCATCGCCTCGGCCATCGCCTTGAGGCGATCGCCCACCAGGTGTCCGACGACCGAGATCATTCCGGCCGCACCGACCGACAGGAGCGGCAGGTTGAGGATGTCATCGCCGGAGTACCACGCCAGGCCGGTGGTGGCCATGCCCCACTGGGCGAACTCGAGATCACCTTTCGCGTCCTTGTTCGCCACGATGCGCGGGTGCTCCGCCAGCCTCTGGAGGGTGCTCAACTCGATCGCCGTCCCCGTGCGCTTGGGGATGTCGTACGTGATCATCGGCAGGTCGGTCGCATCGGCGATCGCCGTGAAGTGCCGCAGGAGGCCCTCCTGAGGGGGCCGGTTGTAGTACGGCGTGACAGCCATGACGCCGTGGGCACCCGCTCGAGCGGCCGCACGGGCAGCTTCCACGGAGTGACGGGTGTCGTTCGTGCCGACACCAGCCACGACCGTCGCCCGGTCACCGACAGCACCGAGCACGGCCCGCAGGACCGCGAGGTCCTCTTCATCGGACTTGGTGGCCGACTCCCCCGTGGTGCCGTTGACCACGAGACCGTCATGAGCAAGATCATCGACGAGATGAGCAGCCAGCGCCTGCGCCCCGTCGAGATCGAGGGAGCCATCGGGGTGGAAGGGGCTCACCATCGCCGTCAGCAGAACACCGAACGGCTGAGACGGACTCATGGGACCGGGCATGGGCGAAGGCTACCGTGGGCCGCTACGGAGCCACCCTGCCGTTGGCCACGAATGCCGTGTGCGTGAGCGGCATCAGCCGAGACCACTCCTCCTCGTAACGCTCGGCCACCATCTCGATCTCACGCTGCGGGTAGGACGGGAAGTGCGAGCCGTCCGCCTTCCGGCGCAGGGAGAGAAAGTTCATGAGCGATCGTGCGTTGAGGGTCACATAGGCGCTGGAGTAGATCGACACGGGAAGCACCATTCGGGCCACCTCCCGCGCGATACCTGCGTCCAGCATGTCCTTGTAGGCCCGATAGGACGATGAACAGGCCTCGCGCATGCGCTTCTCGATCAGGTCGTACTGACCTGCGTCTCCGGCGAGGAACTCGTACGCTCCCGTCTTGCCCACCTGGACGATCGCCCGATCCCGCGCGGGTACGTAGAAGACTGGCTCGAGCTCCCGGTAACGGCCCGACTCCTCGTTGTAGCTGGCGATCCGATGGCGCATGTGCTCACGCCACACGAAGATCGGAGCCTGGACGAAGAACGTGAGCGAGTTGTGCTCAAAGGGGCTGCCGTGCCTCTCGCGCATGAGGTAATTGATGAGCCCGCTCGAGCGCTGGGCATCCGCGTCGACGTCCTCGAGGGACTGCTCCCCCACGGTGGAGACACGTGCGGCGTACACGACGTCCGCATCGGACGCGCTGGCCCTCACCAGCTCGACTGTCACATCACTGCGGAAGGAGATCCTGTCGTCATCGGTCACGAAGGAACCCTACCGAGCGCCGATTCGCTCGGACCCCAGGCGACGACGACAATGTTGGCATGTCGGAAGCCCCGCCCCCCACGAACCCAGCGGACACCGTGCGTCTCGCCTCGATGCTCGACTGCGAGCGGGTCGGGGAGATCAACGTGGACGCGTGGCAGGCTCGACTGCGCGCCATCCTCCCCAGCGCGGTCCTGGACTCCCTGAGCGCACCCGACCTCGCCCTGGCCTGGGCCGGCGCCCTCATCAACCCGCCGTCACCCGCGCATCGTCTCCTCGTCGCCGTCACGACGGATGCGGTTGTCGGCTACGCGGCCATCGGCCCGTCATCAGACCCGGACGCGGAACCCCGAACCAGCGAGCTCCTCGCCCTGGAGGTCGACCCACGTCACCACCGAGCCGGCCATGGATCGCGACTCATGACCGCTGCCGTGGATCTCGCCCGCCAGTCAGGGTTCGAGGAGATGTCGGTGTGGTGCCCAGTGGCCGACGAGGTGCGTCGCGCCTTCCTGCAGTCCGCCGGCTGGGCACCGGACTCCGCCCTGCGCGACCTCGAGATCCCCGGCGCCCCCGCGGACGATGCCGTTCTCCGCGAAGCACGACTCGTGACGGACATCCGCACGGGAGCCTGAGCGCTCCACGTCCCGGGCGCCGTCGCCGGGGTTTCCCGCGCACACCACGGCCGGCGAGTCCCCCGCCCTCGCCGGCCTCCCTCATCCTGAGGCACCGCCGCGCGATGCTGACACCCTCACCTGTCCCCCGGCGAGGGGACATCCCGGACATGTCCCGGTCAGGACCGGTCGAGCGGCTCGAGGAGCAGTCCGTCCCGACTGGCCTCGGCGTAGAGCTCCGTCCGCGTGCGCGCCGGTCGACCGACCTGCTGGTACTTCGCACGAACACGGTCCAGGTACTCCTTGACGGTGTGCGGTGAGATCTCCATGCGACGCGCCACCGCCGTGAGTTTGAGCCCGGATGCGTACAGCCGCAGGGCATCACGCTCACGCGGACTCAGCTCAGGAACCTCCGGGCCCGAGGCGAGCAGGGCCGCGAGATCGACCGAGAGGTACATCTCGTCCGCCGCGACAGAGCGAAGTGCCTCGAGCAGGTCATCGAGGGACACGCGCTTGGGCACGAAACCGAGGGCACCTGACGCCAGACCTGCGCGGATCGCCGCAGGCTCATCGAAGGCACTGATCAGCAGTACCCCCACGTCGGCAGCAGCAAGAGCGCGGCAGTTCGTGGCGACATCCGGCTGGTCGGCCCCGAGCTCGACATCGAGCAGCGCGACATCTGCCCCGCTCGCGATCGCATCCCCCACCGAGTCACCGGAGTAGCTCACCGCGTAGCCGCCATGGCTGCCGCCCGCACCCGAGGTGAGCAGGGCCCTGAGACCCTCGCGCACCAGTTCGTGGTCATCAATGATGGCAAGCCGTGTCACGAGTCCCCCTGATCCGTGTGGACCACAGTCTCGCACAGCCACAGGGGCCCAGCCGGATCATCGGGGTCGACGAGGAGCACGCGCATGCGAGCACGCTCCTCGTCGATGTCCGGGGCATCGCACAGCGGGACTAGCAGCCTGACCGCCACGCCATCACCCTCATGGCGGACCGAGAAGCGGGCAGTCGAGCCCACGCTCTGCCCGTCACGGAACCTCGTCCCGCACGCGCCACCCATGAGGGCGACGAGCCGAGCCTCCCCCTCCGGATCCATGCCACGAGTCAACGGCACGTCGGGCCCTACCTCCACGTCGAGCAGGCAGCGACGTCGATGGGCGACGGCGACCAGGGTCGATGCGAGGTGGTGATAGGAGCCTCCCTGCGGATCGAGCCTCATCACATTGCGAATGAACCGCTCCTCGAGGGCAGCTGCCTCGCGGACACCGTCGGTTGTCGGATCCGCCCCTCCCTCGGCTATCGCCGCCAGCAGCTCCGGGGCAGCCGAATCCGACAGCGCCCGATACCGGGTGTGCACACGTTCGATCGCCTGACGTGCCACCTGAGCCGCGTCGCTCTGTCGCATCTCCTCCGAGCGCTGCTGCCACGCGATCTGCGCATTGCGTCGCAGACTCCGACCGAGCAGCGCGCCGATGAAGATCATCGCTGTCCCGGCCTGCGTCAGCTCGAACAGCGGGTCACCCTGGAAGACGAGCCAGGTGACGAGAAGGAGGATCCATCCCCACCGTGGCCCTGCCGCTGCCACCACGAGGAAAAGTCCTGCGATGGCGGGAGACGACCATCCCCCTGCTGAACCCGGCGCCAGGGACGACTCCTGCATCACGTACACGAGCCAGCCGCCGACGGCCGATGCCATCAGGACCGGGACCCCGAGCTGCCCGCGTGTGCTCATCCATGCCACGAGCAGGGCGAGGAGAAGCCAGAGGACGAAGGCTCCGGCATTCACGCCCACGGACACCACATCGACGCGAGTGCCCAGCACCAGAGCCGCCGCGTACAGGATCATCGCTCCGAGAACCGGGATCGCGAGATCCGCAGGCGCAGGCACGAGGAAGGCATCCAGTCCCGGTGCATCGTCGTCACGCACACGAGACGTCAGAACGACCTCCGTGCCGACATCAGAGCCACGCCGGACATCAGCGGACCCTCCGACCTCGGCCATCGAGCCCACGATGGCATCAGCGATGCCGAACCTGCCCTCGGGCGGCTCTGCCGGCAAGCCGATCCCGTCGTCCGTCACTCGTACGGTGTGCACATCTGCTGAACGAGATCGCGCATAGCCGATACGAACCGTCACGACACTCGCCTGCGCATGTCGACCCACGTTGATCAGCGCTTCCGTGGCTGCGGTGCGCATTGCCGCGCGTACAGCGCTCGGCATCTCCCGACCCTCGTCGACGATGATCACCTCGACGCCCGAATCCCGAAGATCGACCAGGACAGGAGCGAGGTCCTCCACGAGACCACCGCTCCACGGGTCGTCGAGCACCGGCGGCATCGATCGGCTTCGCAGCGCAGCCAGGAGTCGGCTCACCTCGCCACATCGATGTCGGAGCCGCCGAGTCATGGCATCGTCGAGCCCACCCCGAGCAACGGCCACGAGCGTATTGAGAACCGACTCGTGCAAGGTTCGCTCTGTTGAGCGGAGGCCCTGCTCCACCAGGTCGGCTGTGCGGCGCTCCTGCTCCATCGCGAGCGCGGCCATGACAGCGTCGTCAGCAGCACGCGCGTGCACGAGCAGGGCTCGACGCGCTACAGCGCTGGAGATCCCGACCGCTAGGACGTAAACCGGGTCGAGGAACACCTCGAAGGAGAGCTGAAGACCCTCCGCCACATCAGGGATGAGCGTGTCCTTCGCCAGCAGCGCCGTCATCGCCGCTGTCGCGATGAGGCTCCAGCGGAAGGACAGCAGCAAGCCGGCGATGCCCGCTGCCAGCGCAGCCAGCTCCGCCACGCCGTGCCAATTGGGCACCGTCGCGCTGGCCTGACCCACATTCACGACGATGGTCGCCACCAGGACGACGGACGCATCCACCGTCGCCATGCGTCGACCCGCTGACACGGGCCCCAGAAGATGCGCTCCCAGAAGGACGACCGCGGCGATGGGAATCGAGACGATGGCCAGTCCCGCGGCGACGGTCGGCTGCGCCCAGGGCCACAGCGTCGGCTGAGCCAGGATCCACAGCAACTGCCACAGGACCGCCGCTGGAACAAGGCCGCGACGCACGGCCTGCTCCGCTGTCAGCACTCGTGCACGGGATCCCGAGCGTCGCCGTTCACGATCCTCATCGCGCAACCCGACACTCCGGCGGAGTACGGGGGCCGAGACACCCGGGGCCATGCGCTCACTCTGGCATACCCGCGCGCCAGAGTCCCCCCGCCCGATACGGTCCGATGGTGGGCCGGGACGCGAACGCAAGTCAGCGCCAGCGCATCCGAACGCAGGCCTCGAGCATCGCGATCGCCACAGGCGCCTACGCCCTCTCCTTCGGGGCAATCTCCGTGTCGACGGGTCTCGACGTCTGGCAGACGCAGGCGATGTCACTGCTCATGTTCACGGGAGCATCACAGTTCGCGTTCGTCGGGATCGTCGGCGCAGGCGGTGGGATCGTCGCTGCCGTCCTGACGGCTTGGCTGCTCGGTGCGCGGAACAGCATGTACGCGGTCGGTCTCGGTCCTGTCCTGCGCCCGAGGGGACCACGGCGCCTGCTCGCAGCCCAGCTCACGATCGACGAGTCCACAGCCATGGCCCTCGCGCATCCTGACCCACCGGAGGCAGCGAGGTACGCGTTCTGGAGCACGGGCATCCTCATCTACGTCCTGTGGAATCTCGGGACCCTGATCGGGGCCATCACAGCCCACGCCATCGGAGATCCGAGCACCCTCGGCCTGGACGCAGCAACGGCTGCCGCGCTCCTAGCGCTGCTCTGGCCGCGCCTCATCGACCGGCAGATGTGGGCCGTCGCCCTGGCCGCCGCGGGTGTCGCCGTCGTGCTCACACCCGTGCTGCAGCCGGGCCTGCCCGTCCTTGCCGCCGCCCTCGTGGCCCTCGCCGCGGGCACCCTCGGTGGTCGCGGGAGCACTCGATGATGTGGGCAGGGGTGATTGCCGGCTCGCTCGGCTGCTACCTGGAGAAGCTCGTGGGCTACCTGCTTCCTGCGAGCGTCGCCGAGAACCCCGCCCTGCGTCGCATCTTCGGGCTCATGCCAGTCGCCCTGCTTGCAGCGCTGGTGGCGGTCCAGACCTTCGCCACAGGGACGACCCTCACCCTCGATGCCCGTGCAGCAGGCTTGGCCGTGGCCGTTGTGGCGCTCATCCTTCGAGCACCCTTCTTGGCGGTGGTCATCTTGGCCGGCGTCACTGCCGCGGGACTTCGCGCGCTGGGGTGGGCCGCATGAAGCGTCACCAGCGTCCCATCTTCGGCTTCCTGTGGCCATCACCCGATCCCCATGCGCCCGTGGATCACGACTACCGTCAAGCGCGACTGGTGCGCATCACTCCGCGAGGCCCGTTCCGCCTCCTGGCGCTGGGACTCGGCACCATCCTCACGGTGTTCCTGACGACGGCCTCCCTGCTCACCGCCATCGCCGCACCGCTCAGTGCGGCCACCTTCGTGTCTGCAGGCATCGCAGCCACCTGCGTGGGCCTCGTCCTGCGTGGCTGGGTCGTGGGGACCTACGTCAACGATGACGAGGTCGTCGTGGACAGGCTCCTGCGACGTCAGCGCATCCCCTGGAGTGCTGTGTCATCCGTGGCCTGCCTCGACGGCCGCGCGCGCCTGCTCGGTTCACCCCTGCGGGTTCCTGGACGCCGGGTGGTCCTGCGCACCACGTCCGGGCAGACCGTCGAGACGCATGTGCAGAGCACCTCCCCCGACCTCCTCTGGCGGCCGGAGTCCTTCACGATCGCCTGCGAACGCCTGAAGAACTGGGCCTCCCGCGCCTGACCTGCAACCCGGGTGCTCAGGCCGGGGTGGAGAAGAGCCGAATGGCGGTGCGCATCGCCTCCCGCGCGCGGCGCCGATCACGTGCATCGTCGTAGGCGATGGCCAACCGGTACCAGCCCCGCCAGTCGTCTGGCGCCGCCGCGACCTCCACCCGGCACTCCTCGAAACGCTGGTCGGCCGCCTCGCGCTCGATGCGCCCCGAGGGCGTGCGGGGCAGATCATCGCGCGGCAGACCTCCCTCCGCCGCAAGGGTGCGGCCGAGGTGCTGCGACCGTACGCCGAACATCAGCTCCCGACCCAGCATCCACGCCCCCAGCACCGGGATCACGATGACGCTGATGCCCAGCAGCACAGGAACCGGATCACCGGACGAGATGAGGACCCACGCACGGGCTGCGACGAAGATCAGGTACACCCCGACGGCAAGCGCCAGGATCCACGCGATCGTGCGCGCGCTCATGGGAGGTCGAGGTAGTTGTCCAGGCCGACCGTCAGGCCCGGTCGTGCCGTCACCTCGCGAACGCCCAGCAGCACGCCCGGCATGAAGGAGGAGCGGTCGAGGGAGTCGTGACGCAGGGACAGGATCTCGCCGTCCCCTCCGAACAGGATCTCCTGGTGGGCCACGAGGCCCCGGAGGCGGATCGAGTGCACAGGCACGCCTTCGACCGAGGCCCCGCGCGCGCCCTCCATGGCACTCGCGGTGGCGTCAGGCTGCGACGGCAGATGAGTGCGTGCCTCCGCGATCGCACGGGCGGTGTGCACAGCCGTGCCGGAGGGCGCATCGACCTTGTCGGGGTGGTGGAGCTCAACCACCTCCACCGACTCGAAGTAGGGCGCCGCCATCGCCGCGAAACGCATCATGAGCACCGCTCCGATGCCGAAGTTCGGAGCGATGAGGACACCGACCTCAGGGTGCTGGGCGCAGAGGTCCCGAACCTCCTGCAGGCGATCGGGAGTGAAGCCGGTCGTGCCCACCACGCAGTGGATTCCGCTCGCGATGCACGCGCGCAGGGTCGTCATCACAGCATCGGGAGTCGTGAAGTCGATGACGACTTCCGGTGCGGCCTCCACGACCGCCGAGATGGGCACGCCTATGTCGATCGCCGCGACCACCTGCATGTCCTCCGCAGTCTCGACCGCCCTCACGCACGCCTCACCCATGCGCCCGCGCGCACCGACGACCGCAACCTTGATCACGACCGCAGCCTACCGACCCGCGGGCACGAGCCCGGGAGGCTCAACTCACTGCAGCGAAGGCGGCGCCCTCGTCGAAGGGGCCGATGACGGCCAGGGTCCTCGGCGCCTCCAGGAGGTCCTGCGCGACTGCCCTGATGTCGTCCGACTCGACGGCATCCACCCGGCGAAGGACCTCATCGACGGCCAGCAGCGGCTCATGGAGCAGTTCGCTCTTCGCGATGCGGCTCATGCGCGATCCGGTGTCCTCCTGGCCGAGGACAGTGGCGCCACGCACCTGCCCCTTGCCCCGACGGATCTCATCCGCCGTCAGCCCGTGTCGGGCAACGTCGTCGAGCTGGCTCATGCACACATCCAGCACCGTGTCGACCTTGGACGGCAGGCATCCCGCGTAGACCCCGAACATGCCGTCGTCGGAGAATCCCTGGGCGTAGGAGTAGACGGAGTAGGCCAGTCCGCGCTTCTCGCGCACCTCCTGGAACAGGCGACTGCTCATGCCGCCGCCCAACGCCGTCGAGAGCACCGACAGCGCGTAGCGCCGCGGGTCTGACCGGGTGAGTCCAGGAACGCCCAGCACCACGTGCGCCTGCTCCGTGGCACGAGAGGTGACCGCCGTGCCGGCGGGCTCCCGGGTCAGAGGTCGAGCCGCCCGCGGCCCGTCGGGCTCGGACATGCCGTCCAGGACATCCGAGAAGGCCGCCCGGACCCGGCGAACCACCTTGTCATGATCGACATTGCCCGCCGCCGAGACGACCATCGACTCCGGTCGGTAGTGCTTGCGATAGAAGCGGCTGATCGTCCCGCGGGAGATCCCCTCGATCGTGTCCACGGTCCCGAGGATCGGACGTCCCAGGGGCGAGTCACCGAACATCGCCTGGGCGAAGAGGTCGTGCACGACGTCACCCGGATCGTCCTCGTGCATGGCGATCTCCTCGAGGATCACACCACGTTCGGCTTCCACATCCCCGGATCGGAGCAGGGCGCCGATGACCACGTCCGACACGACGTCGATGGCCAGATCGGCGTCCTCGTCCAGTACGCGTGCGTAGTAGCACGTGTACTCCTTGGTGGTGAAGGCGTTGAGGTCACCTCCCACGGCCTCGATCGAGGATGAGATGTCCATCGCTGACCGGCGAGCCGTCCCCTTGAACAGGAGGTGCTCGAGGTAGTGCGCAGAACCCATCTGTGCTGCCGTCTCATCCCTGGAGCCGGCATTGACCCAGATGCCGAAGGCGACGGAGCGCACACCGGGCACCTGCTCCGTGATGACCCTGAGGCCACCCGGCAGGAGGGTGCGGCGGACGATGCCGCCATCACCCTCCCGCAGGAGTGTGCGAGTCTGCGCCCTAGGCATCGGCGCCAGCAGCGCCTTCCTCGACGACCGGCACCAGCGACAGCTTGCCTCGCGAGTCGATCTCCTTGATCTCGACCTCGAGCTTGGTGCCCACGGAGAGGACGTCCTCGACGTTCTCGACGCGCTTGCCACCGTTCAGCTTCTTGATCTCGGTGATGTGCAGGAGTCCGTCCTTGCCCGGCATCAGGGACACGAATGCGCCGAACGTGGTGGTCTTAACGACCGTGCCCAGGTAGCGCTCCCCCACCTCGGGCATGGTCGGGTTGGCGATCGCATTGATGGCAGCCCGAGCGGCCTCTGCAGACGGGCCGTCCACGGCACCGATGTAGATCGTGCCGTCGTCCTCGATGGTGATGTCAGCGCCAGTGTCCTCCTGGATCTGGTTGATGATCTTGCCCTTGGGCCCGATCACCTCGCCGATCTTGTCGACGGGCACGGTGATGCTGATGACTCGCGGTGCCGTCGGCGCCATCTCGTCGGGGGCGTCGATCGCCTCGGTCATGACATCGAGGATCGTCATGCGTGCATCGCGCGCCTGCTGGAGCGCCTCGCCCAGGACCTCGGCGGGGATGCCGTCCAGCTTGGTGTCGAGCTGGAGCGCCGTGACGAAGTCACGGGTGCCGGCGACCTTGAAGTCCATGTCGCCGAAGGCATCCTCGGCACCGAGGATGTCGGTGATCGCCACGTACTCCGTGGAGCCGTCGACGTCGCCCGAGATCAGGCCCATGGCGATGCCCGCCACAGGTGCCCTCAGGGGCACACCAGCGTTCAGCAGGGACATGGTGGAGGCACAGACCGAGCCCATCGAGGTGGATCCGTTGGACCCCAGCGCCTCCGAGACCTGCCGGATGGCGTACGGGAACTCCTCACGTGACGGCAGCACGGGCAGGAGCGCCCGCTCGGCGAGCGCGCCATGGCCGATCTCGCGACGCTTGGGCGAACCCACGCGACCCGTCTCACCCGTGGAGTACGGCGGGAAGTTGTAGTTGTGCATGTAGCGCTTGCGGTTGTCCGGATTGAGGGTGTCGAGCTGCTGCTCCATGCGCAGCATGTTGAGTGTCGTGACTCCCAGGATCTGGGTCTCGCCGCGCTCGAACAGGGCCGAGCCGTGGACGCGCGGGAGGACGTCGACCTCGGCGCCGAGGGTGCGGATGTCGGTGATGCCGCGACCGTCGATGCGCACCTTGTCGCGCAGCACGCGATCACGGACGACCTTCTTCGTGACCGAGCGGACCGCAGCCGAGATCTCCTTCTCACGGCCCTCGAACTCGACGGCCAACTCCGCCGTGACGACCTTCTTGATGTCGTCGAGACGCGCCTCACGATCGGCCTTGCTCACGATCGTCATCGCCTCGCGGATGTCAGCGAGCGACAGTCGCTCCACCGCGTCGTAGACATCGGCCTGGTAGTCCAGGAAGAGCGGGAAGTCCGCCGTCGGCTTGGCTGCGACCTTCGCCAGCTCGATCTGCGCCTCGCACAGCACGCGGATGAACGCCTTCGAGGCGTCGAGCCCCTGCGCGACGACCTCCTCGGTCGGCGCCGTGGCACCGCCCGCGATCAGCTCGATGGTGCGGTCAGTGGCCTCGGCCTCGACCATCATGATGGCGACATCGTCGCCCGCGATCCGACCCGCGACGACCATGTCGAACACGGCCTCCTCGAGCTGTGCGTGGGTCGGGAAGGCCACCCACTGACCGCGGATGAGAGCCACGCGCACTCCGCCGACCGGACCACTGAAGGGCAGGCCGGCCAGCTGGGTCGACGCGGATGCCGCGTTGATCGCCACCACGTCGTAGAGATCCTGCGGATTGAGGGCCATGACGGTGATGACGACCTGGACCTCATTGCGCAGGCCCTTGGTGAAGGTCGGGCGCAGCGGGCGGTCGATGAGGCGGCAGGTGAGGATGGCATCCTCCGAGGGCCGTCCCTCGCGCCGGAAGAAGGAACCGGGGATGCGACCGACGGAGTACATCCGCTCCTCGACGTCGACCGTCAGCGGGAAGAAGTCGAACTGGTCCTTCGGCTGCTTGCCGGCCGTCGTGGCCGAGAGCAGCATCGTGTCGTCATCGAGGTAGACAGCGACCGAGCCGGCTGCCTGGCGGGCGAGCCGCCCGGTCTCGAAGCGGATCGTGCGAGTGCCGAGCGCGCCATTGTCGATGACGGCCTCGGTGGTTGAGATCTGGGAACCCTCCACGGGTGCCTCCTGTTCACGAGAGGGGAACAGGGACGTCACGCTGGGCGACCGGTGGCGGTCTTCGATCGAGGCCCACGGGCGCATCACGATGCTCCCGGAGGTCACTACCGAGGACCGACGACTGGCGCGCTCGTTGCGACGCCCCGGATCCGGTACGAGCCTGATTGTCGGCTCCTGGTTCTTGGCTATGGAGTTGTGGTGCGGTCAGGCCCACCGGAGTCGGCCCGACCGTCGGAACTAGCGACGCAGGCCGAGCTTCTCGATGATCGCCCGGTAGCGCTCGATGTCGGTCTTGGTCAGGTACTGCAGCAGGCGGCGGCGCTGGCCCACGAGGATCAGCAGGCCACGACGACTGTGGTGATCGTGCTTGTGCTGCTTCAGGTGCTCCGTCAGGTCGGAGATGCGACGGGTCAGCATCGCGATCTGGACCTCAGGGCTGCCCGTGTCTCCGGGCTTGGAGCCGAACTCGGCGATGATCTGCTGCTTCGTGGCGCTGTCGAGCGGCATAGGAATTCCTTCACTCGCCCCGGAGGGCGGTCGAGATGACACGAACCACTGCGCTCGGGTGAGCCCGGTGGCCGTCGGAGCCCCGAGGCTACCAGCACGGGGCCCGGGCGACCGACACCGGTCAGGTGGCCAGCAGGCTCCGGGCCGCGGCGACGTCGCGGCTCATCTGGTCCACGAGGGCGTCCACGTCGTCGAAGCGCTGCTGTCCACGCAGCCGTTCGAGGAACTCCAGCCGCACGGCGCGGCCGTAGAGGTCCAGGTCGGCCCGATCCAGCACGTAGGCCTCGACCCTCGTCTCCCGCCCGTCGAACTGGGGATTGGTGCCCACCGAGATCGCCGCCGGGAGGCGGTCCCGACCTTCGGTCAGCCAGCCGGCATACACCCCGTCCGCTGGCAGGACGGGGTCATCGGACCACGAGAGGTTGGCCGTGGGGTAGCCGAGCTCCCGGCCCCGGTGATCCCCGTGGACGACGTCGCCGTCGAGTGCATAGGGACGGTCGAGCGCCACGCCCGCCTCCTTCACGCGTCCCTGCTCGATCAGGGCCCGGATCCCCGTGGACGACCATCGGTCGCCGTCCTCACCGACCAGCCCCAGCCCGGTCACCGTGAAGCCCTCACCCCTGCCCAGCTCCTCCAGCGTTGCCACCGATCCGGCAGCCCCACGACCGAACCGGAAGTCCTCCCCCACGACGATGTGTCGGGCAGCGAGCGAGCCCACCAGCACGTCACGGGCGAACTCCTCAGGAGGCATGGACGCCAGGGACGCGTCGAAGCCCAGCACCGCGACCTCGTCCGCCCCCGCCGAGCGCAGCAGCTCGCACCGGTGCGCGAGGGTCGCGAGGGACTCCGGTGCGACGCGGGGACCCACGACGGACATCGGATGGGGATCGAAGGTCACCGCCACGAGGGGCAGCCCCAGACGATCCGCATGCCGACGACCCTCGGCGATGAGCGCCCGATGCCCACGGTGCACCCCGTCGAAGACGCCGATCGTCAGCACGCTCCCCTGGGCCACGGCGCCACTGTAGGAGGTCACGACACGAAGACAGCCAGGTAGACCGGGCCTTGCGGGGACGGGCCCACGAGAGCCAGGAGCTCCCCACCCGCCGACAGCACCGCCGTCGGTGCGGTGATCGTCGCAGGGAGAAGATCGGCCAGGGGTCGTCCGTGGCGGATCCCGTCCGCACCCGTCGTCGGCACGGTCACGACCGGGAAGGCACGTCGCGCCAACTCCCCGAGCGGGAGGAGCAGGTCCTGCGGTCGCACTGCCGAGGTCAACTCTTCCAGCGAGCAGGCCTCATCGACATGCCACCCTCCGACACGCGTGCGCCGCAGCGCCGTGAGGTGACCGCCCACACCCAGCATGGCCCCGAGATCCCGGGCAAGGGCTCGGACGTAGGTGCCCGTGCTGCACGTGACGCTCACCTCGACATCGAGAGCACCCGGCGAGCGGTCGACAGAGAGGATCTCGAAGCGATCGACACGCACGCGGCGGGCCGCGAGCTCCACCTTCTCCCCGGCCCGCACGAGCGCGTGCGCGCGCTTGCCCTCGACCTTGATGGCGCTGACCGCCGTGGGCACCTGATCGATGTCGCCGGTGAGGGAGGCGACCCCGCGATCGAGGGACTCGCGGGTGACAGCGGACAGCGCAGCCTCATTGGCCACAGCGAGGACGTCACCCTCGCGATCATCCGTGACCGTGGTCGCACCGAGCCTGATCGTGGCGACGTAGTCCTTGTCGCGCAGGGCGAGATGGCCCAGGAGCCGCGTGGCGCGCCCCACTCCCACCAGGAGAACGCCCGTGGCCATCGGATCGAGAGTGCCCGCATGCCCGACCTTGCGGGTGCCGAGCGAGCGCCGCACGATCCCGACCACCCCGTGCGACGTGATGCCCTCCGGCTTGTCGATCACGAGCAGCCCGGACGGCCCCGAGTCGCTCACTCCTCGATCCGCTCCTCGTGGGGGTGCCGGTAGGGGTCGGCCTCACCCGCGGGAGTCGCGTGGGCGGCCAGCTCGTGGACGGCGGCGTCCGACTCGGCCGCTTGGCGGAGGAGGTCCTCAACGTGCCGTGCGGTGTCGGGGATCGCATCCGGGATGAATGCCAGGGTCGGCGTGAACTTGATTCCCGTCTGCCGGCCCACCTCCGACCGGAGGATGCCGCGTGCGGACTCCAAGGCAGCCGCTGTCGCCTGCCGCGCCTCGTCATCGCCGAGGACGGTGTAGAAGACGGACGCCTCGCGGAGGTCCGGCGTGACCCGAACATCGGTGACCGTGATGAAGCCCAGACGGGGATCCTTGATCTTCATCTCCAGCGTCTCCGCCACGATGACCTTGATCCGATCGGCCAGCTTCCGCTGACGAGCCTCGCTTGCCACGGTCAGACCTTCCTGGGCTTCTCACGCATCTCGAAGGTCTCGATCACGTCGTCGACCTTGAGGTCCTGGTAGTTGCCGAGGTTGATGCCGCACTCGAAGCCCTCACGCACCTCCGTGACATCGTCCTTGAAGCGACGCAGGCCCGCGAGAGTGAGGTCGTCAGCGACCACCGCACCGTCGCGGATGAGCCGGGCCTTCGCATTGCGACGCACCTCACCCGACTTCACGATGCAGCCGGCGATCGTGCCGAACTTCGACGACTTGAACACCTCACGCACCTCGGCAGTACCGAGCTGCACCTCTTCGAACTCCGGCTTCAGCATGCCGCGCAGGGCCGCCTCGACCTCCTCGATCGCCTGGTAGATGACGCTGTAGTAGCGCACATCCACGCCCTCCTCGGCGGCCAGCTCGGCGACCTTGCCCTCTGGGCGGACGTTGAATCCGATGATGACGGCCTTGGACGCACTGGCCAGGGTCACATCGTTCTTGTTGATGGCACCGACGCCACGATGGATGACGCGCAGGTTGACCTCGTCGCCGACGTCGATCTTGAGCAGGGCATCCTCGAGAGCCTCGACGGAGCCGGAGACGTCGCCCTTGATGATCAGCGTGAGCTCGGCGACCTCTCCCTTCTCGAGGGACTCCAGGAAGTCCTCGAGGGACCGCTTCACCCGGTTCCGCGCCAGCAGCGCATTGCGCTCCCGCGCCTGACGGGTCTGGGCGATCTGGCGAGCGACCCGATCCTCAGCCACGACCATGAAACTGTCACCAGCACCCGGCACCGAGGTGAGACCGAGCACCTGCACCGGCATGGACGGACCCGCCTCCTCGACCGGGTTGCCGTCATCGTCGAGCATGGCGCGCACACGACCGAAGGCATCGCCCGCCACGATCGAGTCGCCAGGACGCAGCGTGCCACGCTGGACGAGCACCGTCGCCACGGGGCCACGACCGCGGTCGAGGTGGGCCTCGATGGCCACACCCTGGGCGTCCTGGTCCGGGTTCGCCCGCAGATCGAGAGCCGCGTCCGCCGTGAGGAGGACCGCCTCAAGCAGCTCCTCCAGGCCCGTGCCCTTCGTTGCCGAGACATCGACGAACATCGTGTCGCCGCCGTACTCCTCCGCCACGAGCCCGTACTCCGTGAGCTGACCACGCACCTTCTGCGGGTCTGCGCCCTCCTTGTCGATCTTGTTGACCGCCACCACAATCGGCACGCCTGCTGCCTGAGCATGGTTCAGCGCCTCGATGGTCTGAGGCTTCACGCCGTCATCCGCGGCCACCACGAGGATCGAGATGTCGGTCACCTGCGCACCTCGAGCGCGCATCGCCGTGAAGGCCTCGTGTCCCGGGGTGTCGATGAAGGTGATCCGACGCTCCACGCCCTCGGACGTGCGCGTCCCGACCTGGTAGGCCCCGATGTGCTGGGTGATCCCGCCAGCCTCGCCGCTGACGACGTTCGTCGAACGGATCGCATCGAGGAGCTTCGTCTTGCCATGGTCGACGTGACCCATGACCGTGACGACCGGCGGGCGGATCTCGAGATCCTCGTCCTCGCCCTCGTGCTCTCCGAACTCCAGATCGAAGGACTCCAGCAGTTCGCGGTCCTCGTCCTCGGGCGAGACGACCTGAACGTCGTAGTTGAGTTCGCTGCCCAGCAGGCGAAGCGTGTCATCGTCGATGGACTGCGTTGCGGTGACCATCTCACCCAGGCCGATCAGCACCTTGACGAGGTCCGCCGGAAGAGCGTCGATGCGCTCAGCGAAATCGGTCAGGCTGGCACCGCGCGGAAGGCGCACGGTCTCGCCACTGCCCCGCTTGATGCGAACGCCATCCATGATGGGCGCCTGCATGTTGTCGAACTCCTGGCGCTTCGCGCGCTTGGACTTCCGTCCTCGCGACGGCCGACCGCCGGGCTTGCCGAAGGCGCCCGCCGTCGTTCCACGACCGCCCGGGCCACCGGGACGACCGCCGGGACCACCGGGACGACCGCCGGGACCACCGGGCGCGCCCGGACCGCCCGGGCCTGCCGGGCCGCGACCGTAGCCACCGGGCCCACCCGGGCCACCGGGACGGGCACCCGGGCCACCGGGACCGCGACCGTAGCCACCGGGCCCACCCGGTCCACCGGGTCGAGCACCCGGGCCACCGGGACGGGCCCCTGGACCTGCGGGACCGCCCGGGCGTGCGGGGCGTGGAGGCATCATGCCGGGATTCGGGCGCGGCGCCCCCGGCACCGCGGGAGCCGGGCGACCCATGCCCGTGCCAGGGCCGCTGCTGAAGGGGTTGTTGCCCGGACGGGGTCCGGCCGGGCGGCCCATGCCGGTGCCGGTGCCGAACGGATTGTTGCCCGGACGGGGTCCGGCCGGGCGGGGTGCCGGCCGCGGAGCGGACTCGGCGCCCGGGGCAGCTGCGGGAGCCTCCGCCGTCGCAGCGTCGGTCGCCTCGGCTGCGGGAGCGGCAGCAGGGGGCGTCGGAGGGACGGGGACGGCGGCGGGTGCGGGAGCAGGAACGGGAGCAGGCTCCGCCGCCACCGGTGGGGCGGGAGTCTCCTCCGGAGCGCTCGGCACGGTGGTCGTCTTCGCGGCGGTGGCCTTCTTGGCTGCCGTCTTCTTCGCCGCGGGCTTGGCCTCCGCCGGGGGCATGGCCTCGCGGAGTCGTCGCGCGACGGGCGCCTCGACCGTGGACGAGGCGGACTTCACGAACTCGCCCATGTCCTGCAGTTTGGCGAGGACATCCTTGCTGGTTACCCCGAGCTCCTTGGCGAGCTCATGGACCCGAACCTTCGACACAACTCTCCTGTCTTGGTCCGGGCAGGGTGCTCCGGACCGTCAGTGCACGTGAGACACGTTCATCGTCGCGCGCTCATGGGGTGTTCATCCTCGAACTCCCGGTCCGTTCGACCGGCGACCATCGCCGGTGACGTGCGGCCCGAGCGGGTGCTCGAGCCGGTCGTTCTCGTGTCCGCTCCCGAGGACGAGGACCGCGCGGAGGGCGCTGGTGTCCAGCGGTCCCTCCACTCGCAGCGCCCGGCCCCAGGCCCTGGCACGTTCCGCTCGATCGAGGCACTGCAGGGAGGGGTGCACGTGAGCACCGCGACCCGGCAGCCGTCGAGCGGGATCTGGGACGACCCTGCCCAACTGCGCCACGACCCTGATGAGCGTCGCCGCATCGTCCCTGACCCGACATCCCACGCACATGCGCAGGAACCCGACTGGGGCGACCGTCGCCGAGTGTACTCCTCCAGCCACCTCGCTCAGTCCACCGACGCTGCAGGAGGGACGTCCGAGCCCCGCGCAGCGGGATCCTCGACCGCCGTGTCCGGCCGAATGTCGATGCGCCACCCCGTGAGCCGGGCGGCCAGCCGGGCATTCTGGCCCTCCCGGCCGATGGCGAGCGACAGCTGGTAGTCCGGGACGATCACCCGAGCTGCCCGAGCCACGGGGTCCACGATCTGCACTCCCACCACGCGCGCGGGTGACAGGGCGTGAGCGATCATCTCCGCCGGGTCATCGCTGCTGTCGACGATGTCGATCTTCTCTCCGTTGAGCTCCGACATGACCTGCCGGACCCGCTGGCCGAGAGGACCGATGCAGGCCCCCTTGGCATTGACACCGGGGGCGTGCGAGCGGACCGCGATCTTCGTCCGGTGACCCGCCTCGCGAGCGATGGCCGTGATCTCCACGGTGCCGTCGGCGATCTCGGGCACCTCGAGGGCGAAGAGCTGCTTGACGAGCGCCGGGTGCGTCCGGGACACCGTCACCTGAGGGCCCTTGAAGCCACGTCGGACCCCCGTCACCACGGCCTTGATCCGCGTGCCGTGCGGGTATGACTCCCCCGGCGGCTGCTCCTCGGGCGGGAGATTGGCCTCGACCTTGCCGATGTCGACGCGGACCATGCGTGGGTTGCTGGACTGCTGCACGACACCGGAGACGAGATCCCCCTCGCGGCCGGTGAACTCCGTCATGGTGACGTCGCCCTCAGCCTCGCGCAGACGCGTGAGGAGCACCTGCTTCGCCGTCGTCGCCGCGATGCGCCCGAAACCGTCGGGAGTGTCGTCGAACTCACGGAGGACGACTCCGTCCTCGTCGGTCTCCGCTGCCCACACCGTCACATGCCCGGTCTTGCGATCGAGCACCGCCCTGGCCCGGGACGCTGCGCCCTCGGTGCGGTGATACGCGACGAGAAGGGCCTGCTCGATGCTCTCCACCACCAGGTCCAGTGACAGGTCCTTCTCGCGCACAAGGGCCTTGAGGGCACTGACGTCGATATCCATGGTCACTCCTCCCGTGCTGACGGCATCGCGGCATCCTCGTCGGCCGATGTCGGACGCGTGAACTCCACCTGCACCACCGCGCGGGCCACCTGCGAGGGAGCGATGCTCACGGGTGAACCGTCGACGTCGAGCTCCACCAGCCCGTCGTCCCCGACCGAGACGATGCGCCCTTCGATCACACTCGCATCAGCATGCTCGACTCGCACGCGACGGTCGAGGGCTCGACGCCAATGGCGCACGTCCGTCAGCGGCCGATCGACGCCCGGGGACGTCACCTCGAGCACGAAGGGCCCCGACAGCAGGGCATTGAGTGGCGGCTCGTCGAGCAGCCCGGAGACCCGCTGGCTCACGCTGGCGACGAGGTCGAGATCGACGCCGCCATCGCGGTCGATGATGATCCGGACGAGGTCCCGCCGACCGGCCCTGGCCACCTCGACGTCCTCGAGGTCCACGCCCAGTTCCCGGAGCGGACCGTCGAGTCCCTCCCGCAACCCTTGGCGCACGGACATCGATCCTCCCGAATCCTGTTGTCGTGAAGCGGTTGTGGGTGCGAGTCAGTCAACGAGCGTTCACCACTGTACCGAGTGCATGCCATCCTTGGCACATGCCGAGCGCAGGGCTTCCGAGGCCGCTGATGGTCACCCCCTCCGTCGGCCGCCAGGAGTTCACGCGCCGCCACGGGCTTGCGCTGCTGACCCTGCTCGGACCCATCGGACTCCTCGCAGCCTGCGGCTCGGACACCGGGAGCGGGCCCACGGCGAGCGCTTCCGGCGAGGCCCCGAATCCCTCGAATCCCGCGAGTCCCGCAAGCGGCGTGGCGGCCGAGGAGGCCGAGATGATCGCCCTCTACGACGCGGCGCTCTCCGCCCTGCCCACCGGGCCATCGCAGGAACGGACCCTCCTGGAACGGATCCGAGGCGAGCACGCGGCCCACCACGCCGCCCTGACGGACGCTCCCCTCCCCGTCGACGTCATGGCCGTTCCCGTGTCGCGCCGCGACCTCATCGCGGCCGAGCGACGTGCCAGCAGAAGCCGCGTCAGCGCCTGCCTCGAGGCATCGGATCAGGAGCTCGCTCGCGTGCTCGCCCTCCTGGGGGCCTCCGAGGCCGGGCACGCCGCAGCACTGCGGGCACTGGCATGACGGGACCTCGATGGCGTCCCTGACCGAGGTCGAGGCCTGGACGGCCGTCGTCGTCGGCGAGGACGCGGCCGTGCGGGCCTACGGCATCGCCGGTGCCCAGCTCTCCGGATCCGACCGCCGTTTCGCTCAATCGGGCCTGGACGCCCATCGCCGACGCCGCACCCGGGCAGCCGAGGCCGTCACGGCGGCAGGCGGGACGGCCCCGCCCGCATCGGATGTCTTCGCCCTCCCCCCGCGCCTGCGTCGCCCCCGCGTGGCCCGCGCGCTGCTCGCCGAGGTCGACCTCGCACTCGTCGGGGTGTACGCGGATGCCGCCGCAGCGAGCGAGGGTGAGGATCGGAGGTGGGCCGCTCGCTCCGCAGCCGAGTGCGCAGCGGCTGCGGTGTCCTGGGGCGCACCCACGCAGGCCTTCCCGGCGCTGCCCGAGGGGTGACTCCTTCCGCTCAGGCCACGAGGTCCCAGCCCAGCCGCAGGATCAGCACGCCGACGACGGCGAGGAAGACCACGCGGACGAAGCCGCTGCCCCGGCGCACCGCGGTTCGGGCGCCGATGGCGCCCCCCAGCACATTGCCCGCAGCCATGGCCAGACCGAGCACCCACAGGACGGAGCCGGACAGCGCGAACACGATCATGGCGGCAGCGTTGGTGCCGAGGTTCACGACCTTGGCCGTCGAGGAGGCGCTCAGGAACGAGTAGCCCAGGAGGCCGACGAGCAGGATGAGCAGGAACGAGCCCGTGCCCGGCCCGAGCATGCCGTCGTAGAAGCCGATGCCGAGTCCACCGAGGGCGGCAACCCAGTAGTGGCGGGGGCGCCCCGCCCATCGGAGCCTCTGCTCCATGCCCATCGCTGGCCGCAGGAGCGTCCAGAGCCAGACCGCCGCGAGCAGCACGACGATGATCGGGCGAAAGACCTCCGCCGGCAGGCTGCGGGCGGTCACCGCACCCAGGGCGCTGCCCACGATGGCCGCTGCCACCATAGGCACGGCCGTGCGCACGTCCGGTCTGACCCGGCTCGCGTAGGTGGCCGTAGCGGCAGCGGTGCCCCCGATGCTCGACATCTTGTTCGTCGCAAGGGCCTGGACCGGCGTCGCCTCAGGCACGACGAGCAGGAGGGTCGGCAGCTGCAGGAGCCCTCCGCCCCCGGCCACAGCATCGACCCAGCCCGCCACGAAGGCGACCGCGACGAGCAGGGCCACGGTGCCCGCGTCAGGCAGGGCGAACGGATCCACGGCTAGGCACCGGTGTACAGCCCCGGCACCGTGCCGGCTCTCCAGGCACGCACCACGGCGGCGACGTCCGCCAGGCGCTCGACGGTGGCGTCAGGTCGAGCCGACGCGTCCGGGACCTCCTCGGCGGGGACTCGCGAGTGCGGCACCCAGATCGTGCGCATGCCCACGCCGGCAGCCCCCGCGATGTCGTCCCACAGTCGATCCCCGACGAAGACCACCGTGGAGATCGGGACGCCCAAGGCGTCGACAGCGGAGGTGAAGGCCTCCGCATGAGGCTTGGCCACGGGCATCTCGCTCGTGTAGCAGGCCGCATCGATGAGATCGGCCAGGTCATCTCGTTCGAAGACCTCGCGATGGTGACTGCTCGGCCACAGCGTGTTGCTCAGGACGCCGATCCGCAGACCGTCAGCACGAAGGGCCTCGAGAAGCGGACGGGCATCCGGATCCGCGCACGTGTGCGGGGCCCAGAAGTCCAGGTAGCTGCCCAGGGCGCGCAGGTGGCGTGCACCGCCGATGTCGATGCCCTCATCGAGGAAGATCTGGTCAAGTGCGCCCGCCGACCTCGAACCGCCGGAATCGCGCTGATCCTGCCAGCGACGCAGCTCGGCATCGGCCAGTCGGTGGGCCAGGGGACGCGCGTTCTCCGGGTCGTAGATCTCGGCGTAGGCGTACCACTGCGACACGAGGTCGATGTCGTGCCAGGGCGTGAGCGTCCCGCCCCAGTCGAAGACGACAGCTCGGATGTCCACCACAGACCTGGTCGTCACGAGCCCACGAGAGCCCGGATCTCCTGAGCCGCATCACCGACGGGCACATCGACCCGGTCGCCGGAGCGGCGATCCTTGATCTCGACGAAGCCCTCGGCCAGACGCTTACCGACCACCACGATGGTGGGCACTCCGAGGAGCTCCGAGTCGTTGAACTTCACTCCGGGGGACACCCCTCGACGATCGTCGTAGAGCACCCGAACGCCGAGGGAGTCGAGTTCCTGCGCCAGCGCCTCGGCGGCATCGAAGGCCTCATCCGACTTCCCGGTCGCCACGAGATGCACGTCGGCAGGGGCCACTTCCCGTGGCCAGATCAGACCGCGATCGTCGTGCGATTGCTCCGCAATGGCGGCGACGGCACGGGACACCCCGATGCCGTACGAGCCCATTGTCACCGTCACGAGCCGGCCGTTCTCGTCGAGGACCTTGAGGTCCAGCGCCTCGGCATACTTGCGGCCCAACTGGAAGATGTGACCGATCTCGATTCCCCGAGCGAGGGTGAGCGATCCCCCGCACTCAGGGCAGGCATCACCCTCCCTCACCTCGGCGACGTCGATGACGCCATCACCGGTGAAGTCACGCCCCGCGACGAGGTCGAACACGTGACGACCGGCGACGTTGGCTCCCGTGATCCAACGGCTGCCCTCGACGACCCTCGGGTCGAGGAGATACCGAACTCCTGAATCCGATGCCCGACCGAGCACTCCCGGTCCGATGTACCCCTTGACGAGCGACGGGTGCGCCGCGAAGTCGGCCTCGTCGAACACCGAGGCGACTCCCGGCTGCAGGACTGCCTCCAGCCTCTTCAGGTCGACCTCCCGATCACCCGGAACACCCACGGCCAGCGCCTCACGCGTGCCATCCGGTGCCGTCACCATGAAGAGCACGTTCTTGAGCGTGTCCTCGGCGGTCCAGTCACGATCCTGTCGAGCCAGGTCCGGTCGCGCGTTGGCGAGTGCCACGAGGGTCTCGATCGTCGCCGTGTCCGGGGTGTCCTCCGCATGCGCCGCTGGGACCTCCCCGGGTGCCGACGGAGGCGGCGCCGTCGTGCGCACCGCCTCGACATTGGCGGCGTAGGAGCACGACGTGCATCGCACGAAGGAGTCCTCTCCCACCTCCGTCGGGGCGAGGAACTCCTCGCTCGCCGATCCCCCCATGGCCCCCGACATCGCCGACACGATGACGAACTCGAGCCCCAGCCTCGTGAACGTGGCGATGTACGCGTCGCGATGCCGCCCGTATGACACCGCGAGACCGGCATCATCGACGTCGAAGGAGTACGAATCCTTCATGACGAACTCACGGCCGCGGAGGATTCCCGCGCGGGGCCGCGCCTCATCTCGGTACTTCGTCTGAATCTGATAGATCACGAGGGGAAGGTCCTTGTAGGACGAGTACTCCCCCTTCACGAGGAGGGTGAACATCTCCTCGTGCGTGGGCCCGAGCAGGTAGTCGGCCCCCTTGCGGTCCTGGAGGCGGAAGAGAGTGTCGCCGTACTCGGTCCACCGGTGGGTCTGCTCGTAGGGCTCCCGCGGAAGGAGAGCGGGGAAGTGCACCTCCTGGAAGCCGGCCCGATTCATCTCATCGCGCACGATCGCCTCGACATTGCGGTAGACAAGATGGCCCAGCGGCAGCCAGGTGAACACCCCCGGCGCCACTCGACGGACGTATCCCCCGCGCACGAGAAGGCGATGACTCGGAACCTCGGCATCGGCAGGATCGTCACGCAGGGTGCGCAGGAACAGGGTCGACATCCGCAGGATCACGGGGTCACCCTAGCCACCCCGGACGCGGGCGCCGGGCCGACGCTGCGGCTCTGGCTCGGCTAGAACAGGACTGTGGCGAACTCGCCGCACTGCCGGAAGCCCACGGCCTCGTAGCAGCGTCGGGCAGGGATGTTGAAGTCGTTGACATAGAGGGAGACGGTCGGCGCGATCCACTGGTGCGCCAGGGCGACCACCGCAGCCATCGCCGGCTCCGAGATCCCCGTCCCGCGCCGTTCGTGAGCGACCCAGACTCCCTGCACCTGGCATGCCTGATCGGTGGAGGCACCGACCTCAGCCTTGAAGGTCACCGCACCCGCATCGCTGCGGATGAAGGACCGACGCTGCGCGATGAGTTCGGCGATGCGTGCCCGATAGGCGGCCGACATCCCCCCGGCCACCGGCGACACCCCGACCTCGCCCAGGAACATGTCGATGCAGGCGGGCAGCAGCATCTCTAGGTCCGCGTTCTCGCTGAACCTCACCGCCGGATCAGGCTCGACCACCGGAGGTCCGCTGGTCGCCATGAGCGGCTGCGACGCACGCACCTCCCGGGCGCGGCCCCATCGAGGCTCCAGACGGCGCCACAGATCCAGGACCTCCTCGCGGGGGCCCACGATGGACGAGCATCGCCGGCCCGTCTGCCGCAGTCGCTGGGCGAATGCCTCGCGCGCCTCGTCGTTCGTGCCCACCGGCACGAGGTTGGCGCCGCAGTAGAGAAGGGACACCACCGTGCCACGCTCGACGTAGCCCAGGAGTTCACCACCCATGCGCCAGGGGTCCACATCTCCCGAACGCACCCGGGAGGCCACGAAGCAGTGGGCCACCGGATCCCGCGCCAGGACGTGCTCGATGGACGGGAGGTCCTTGGCCGACAGGGTCCGAACTGACGCGATGTCGGCGGTGACCGTCATGTCAGTCGACCGTCACGATGGGATCGCCCGTCTCGCCCGCCATGCCCTCGGCCAGGATCATGGCCTGCTCGATGAGGGTCTCGACGATCTGAGACTCCGGGACCGTGGCGATCACCTCTCCGCGGACGAAGATCTGTCCCTTGCCGTTGCCCGAGGCGACGCCGAGATCCGCTTCGCGCGCCTCCCCCGGGCCATTGACGACGCAGCCCATGACGGCCACGCGCAGGGGGACATCAAGACCCTCGAGGCCCGCCGTGACCTGCTCGGCCAGCGTGTACACGTCCACCTGGGCTCGACCGCAGGACGGGCACGACACGATCTCCAAGCCGCGCTGGCGCAGGTTGAGGGATTCGAGGATCGCGATTCCGACCTTGACCTCCTCGACCGGCGGCGCCGAGAGCGAGACGCGGATGGTGTCGCCGATGCCACGGCTCAGAAGCCCTCCGAAGGCCACCGCCGACTTGATGGTCCCCTGAAAGGCCGGACCGGCCTCCGTCACTCCCAAATGCAGCGGGTAGTCGCACTGCTCCGCCAACTGCATGTACGCCTGCATCATGATCACCGGATCGTGATGCTTCACCGAGATCTTGATGTCGCGGAAGTCATGCTCCTCGAACAGCGAGGCCTCCCACAGCGCAGACTCCACCAGCGCTTCGGGAGTGGCCTTGCCGTACTTCTCCAGCAGCCGCTTGTCCAGCGAGCCTGCGTTGACGCCAATGCGGATGGGCGTGCCGGCGTCCTTCGCCGCTCGGGCGATCTCGCCGACCTTGTCATCGAACTGCTTGATGTTGCCCGGATTGACACGCACGCCGGCACAGCCCGCGTCGATGGCCGCGAAGACGTACTTCGGCTGGAAGTGGATGTCGGCGACGACGGGGATGCCGCTCTTGCGCGCGATCTGCGGGAGCGCATCCGCATCGTCCTGGCTGGGAACCGCAACCCGCACCACCTGGCACCCGGCAGCCGTCAGCTCCGCGATCTGCTGCAATGTCGCGTTGACATCCGACGTGAGCGTGGTGCACATCGACTGGACGCTGACCGGTGCATCGCCTCCCACCCGCACCGGATGGGTCGGGTGGCGCAGCAGGATCTGACGCGACACCCGTCGAGGGGACACGACCGGAGGCGGGGCGGCAGGCATGCCGAGGGAGACGGACACCTCCTCATTATGCCGCGGGACGCGGTGGTCCGCCGGACTGCTGCACCGCGGCGCCCGTACCGTGCGTGGATCAGCCGAGGGAGATCGGCTTGATGAGATCCGCCCAGATCACGATGACGCCCATCGCGAGCAGGACCCCCGCCATGACGTAGGCCACCGGCAGGAGCCGGGCGGTGTCCACAGGACCGGGATCGGGTCGGCCCATCGCGCGGGCGAT
The DNA here is from genome assembly GCA_964597445.1 of uncultured Bifidobacteriaceae bacterium. Lineage (GTDB taxonomy): Bacteria > Actinomycetota > Actinomycetes > S36-B12 > S36-B12 > UBA10649. The sequence continues at coordinate 48,010 of CAZQXO010000002.1, forward strand.
CCGGCGTCGCACGCCCTCGTACGCCGCTCCCGCGACATGGCCTCCGTCGAGCGGCAGGATCGGCAGCAGGTTGAAGAGGAAGAGGAACAGGTTCAGGGAGGCCGCGAGTCCCAGGAACGTGGCCACCTTGGCGCGCAGGGGCTGATCCATCGCAGCCACCTCACCTCCGATGCGGCTCACGCCGACCACGCTCACCGGGCTGTCCACCTGGCGCTCGCCACCCCCCACGAGCGTCTCGGTGACCAGCTCGTACAGGCGGACCGGCAAGGAGACCAGCGCTTCGACCGAGCGGACCGTGATGTCCCACATGTAGCCGGGAACAGCCGTCCAGGACTGGAGCTCCCAGGCCGCCACGGGCGCGAGGCCGACGAATCCCGCCGTGACCACCTCATCCGTCGGCGCACCGGACTCGTCGTAGACCGGGCGCGTCGCCTCACCGATCGTGACGCCCAGATCGACCGGCTGGCCGTCGCGCTCCACGGCGACCGTGACCGTCGCCCCGGGATGGGCGCGGATCCAGTCCGTCGCGGCCTCCCAGTCCGTGTACGGCGTGCCGTTGATGCTGACGATGACGTCACCCGGCTGGAAGCCTGCTGCGGCGGCGGGCGCGGCCACGCTGCCCGTCGGACACTCCCCGGACGGGAGCGGCTCCCCGGCGGGCTGCGCCACCGTGGGCGTGCACCGACCAACGGAGGCCACCTCCATCGACGGTGTCGGGATGCCCACGACCATCAGCAGGATGGTGAACAGGACGAAGCCGAAGATCAGGTTCATGACCGGGCCGCCGAGCATGATCACCATGCGCTTGCGCACCGGCAGCCGGTAGAAGACTCGATCGGCATCCCCCGGCCCAATCTCCTCGAGGGACTGCTGACGCGCCTGCGCCACCATGGTCGCGAAGCGCCCGGTCGTCATCGATCGGGCCGTGCCCTCCGGATCACCCGGTGCCGGGGGGAGCATGCCGATCATGCGGATGTAGCCGCCGACCGGGATGGCCTTGATGCCGTAGCGCGTCTCCCCGCGCACGCGCGACCAGAGAGTCGGGCCGAAGCCGATCATGTAGTCGGTCACCTTGACGCCGAACCGCTTCGCCGGCCACAGGTGCCCCCACTCGTGCAGGGCGATCGACAGGCCGATGAGGAGGACGAAGATCAGGATGCCCAGCAGCTCGAGCATGTCACCCTCCTGCCCTCAGGGATCCCGCTCCCTCGCGGATCAGCTCGTCCGCGCGCCGGCGAGCCCAGGCGTCTGCAGAGAGGACGTCCGCGAGGGTCGTGGCGTTCCCGTCGACCCAGCAGGCACCGTCCTCGTTACCTGACCCCTGCAGGTGCTCGTCCAGCACGCGAGCGACCGTGTCGACGATTCCGGTGAAGGGGAGATCCCCGGCGAGGAACGCGCCGACACTGGCCTCATCGGCCGCATTGAAGACCGCCGGAGCCGTGCCGCCCGCTGATCCGGCCGTTCGAGCCCAGTGCACGGCGGGGAACGCCTCCTCGTCGAGGGGGAGGAACTCCCACGTCGTGGCCTGCGACCAATCGCACGCCGGTGCCGCCTCCGGCACGCGCTCAGGCCACCCCATTCCCCACGCGATCGGGATGCGCATGTCCGGGGGACTCGCCTGCAGCACGGTGGACCCGTCCACGAACTCCACCATCGAGTGGACCACCGACTGCGGGTGCACGACCACGTCGATGCGGGTGAACGGGACATCGAAGAGGAGGTGCGCCTCGATGACCTCGAGGCCCTTGTTGACGAGGGTCGCGGAGTTGATCGTGACCAGGGGCCCCATCGTCCACGTCGGATGGGCCAGCGCCTCCTGCGCCGTGACGCCTGACAGGGACGCGCGCGATCGCCCTCGAAAGGGCCCTCCGCTCGCCGTCAGGACGAGGCGCTGGACCTCGTTCGGCTCCCCTGCCAGCAGGCACTGCGCCAGCGCCGAGTGCTCGGAGTCCACCGGGATGATCTGCCCCGGACGCGCCAGGCCCTTCACAAGCGGGCCCCCGATGATCAGGGACTCCTTGTTGGCCAGAGCCACCGTGCGTCCCGCCTCCAGGGCCGCGAGGGTCGGAGTCAGTCCTGCCGCTCCGGCCAGGCCATTCACGACCGTGTGGCAGTCCCATGCCGCGACGAGGTCGTTCGCCTGCGGGCCGGTGACGAGGCGGACATCGCCGCCGGTGGGCGTCCGGGCCTCGAGGAGATCTCGCAGTCGCGATGCTGCACGCTCATCCGGAACACCGACGACCTCGACACCGAACTCGATCGCCTGTGCGGCCACGTCCTCCAGTCTCGATGCTCCGGCAGAGAGCCCGACGATCTCGAACCGGTCGGGGTGCCTCCTCGCCACGTCCAGGCTCTGCGTACCGATCGATCCCGTGCTGCCGAGGATCACGATGCGCCGACGCTCGGTCATGCTCGCAGGCTACCCCGCAGGCTGGTCGCAGTCGGCGCCCGCGCTCTCCCACCCGCCATGGGCGTCCCGTACCCGGATGGCGAACCACAGGTCCGCCCGGACCGTGGTGTCCTCGAGTGATCGACCGAGCACGGCCTCGATGCGACGAAGGCGATGCCGCACCGTGTGGCGGTGGATGCCGAGCTCCTGCGCGGTCGCATCGACCTGGCCATGATGCGACAGCCAGGCGCGCAGGGTGGCCACCATGTCGGTGCCGTCGGAGGTCGACAGGAGGGCACCCAGGCACGCGTTCGCCCAGGCCACGGCCACATCGCCATCGATCAGCGAGTCCATGCTGCGACCCGGCACGTCACCGTGCCGCGTCCACCCGCGTCCGGTGCGCGCGGCAGTGCGGGCCTGAACCAGAGCCGTGCGCACCTGATGAGGAGAGGTGATCCGGATCGGCTCGGAGACGCCGACGGAGCGGCCGCCCCCTCCCTCGAGGACGGCACGGGCAGCCGACGTCGGCGATCCGTCGTCGTCGACCGGGACGAATCCCACGACACCACCGTCACCGTCCGGGCCCAGGACGGCTCCTGGGATGGCGGGCACGGTGACCGGCCCCGCCGTGCCCGGCATGACGGCCACGGCCACCGCCGATCCGGCGGCGAGGTCGCCGAGGTCGATCGAGGCCAGCACCTCGCTGGTCAGGGCGCCGGACTGCGCATGAGCGATGAGGAGGGCATGCCAGGCGCCCATCGGGCCGCCGCGATGCGAGGCATCCCCCACCTCCCACGAGAGGAGGGAGACGGCCAGGTTCATCACGGCCTGGTCGCCGGGACTCAGCGGTCGAGGGCTGCCCACCACGAGGAAGCCCCGGACCGTGTCGTGCTCGCCCACAGGGACGAGGGACACGTGCTCATCCGCGCGAGCGAGGGACCCGGAGGCCAGCAGGCCGCGGGGGCGCAGGCGATCGATCTCCCCGAGGAGCTCACCCGCCCGCGCTGCGGCATCCGGCGGATGGGCGCCCAGGACATCCCCCGAGGGTGCGAGGTGCAGGGCGAACCCCCGCACGTGACGACTCACGACCGCGAGCAGCGCGCGGACCCGCGATCCGGACTCCTCGCCTGCGGGAACCGAGAGAAGGGACCGGATCATGCGTCGCTGACTGGTGAACGACGCACCCGCGTCCGCGTACTCCTCGGCAGCGAGCAGCCGGGACACGGCACGGCTCACGGCGACGAAGGGCACGGGCTCGCCCACCTCGACCACGGGCAGCCCCGCGGACTCCGCCGCCACGATGAGCTCCTTCGGCACCTGCGCGTGGTGCAGGCCGATGCCGAAGCCGATGCCAGCGGCATCAGCGCGGTGGAGGCGATCGACATAGGCCCGGCACTCCTCGCGGGCACCTGAGAGGGTCAGCCCCGTGGTCAGGACGAGATCGCCCGCCTCGATCCACGGCGTCGGATCCACCTGCTCGGACACGGCGACCCACCGCAGCGGCCGATCCAGGTCAGCCGACCGGGTCACCGGCCGCAGCGCCAGCTCGGCGAGATCCACCACCTGAGAGAGCGTGATCGTCACCTCATCCTCCTACGTTCTGGACAACCCTAGGGTGCCCTATGTTCCACATCGGCACCTCGCATGCGTCCGGTCTCCCTCTACCCTGAGGGCAGCGCCCTCCTGCGCCCGGACCCGAGGAGCCCGATGTCCCCCGTCGCCACCCCCACCGAGCTCGTCCAGGAGCGTCGCCTCGTCACCGCGATCCCCGGACCCCGGTCGCAGGCGCTCCAGGCCCGCAAGGTCGCCGCCGTGTCGAACGGCGTCGGCGTCACCCTCCCCGTGTACGTCGTCCGGGCAGGGGGCGGAGTCCTCGTCGACGCTGACGGAAACTCGCTGATCGACATGGGGTCGGGCATCGCCGTGACCACCGTCGGCAACGCGAATCCGGAGGTCGTCTCCGCGGTCCAGGCCCAGGTGGCGGAGTTCACGCACACCTGCTTCATGGTCACCCCCTACGCCGGATACGTCGAGGTGTGCGAGGCCTTGAATCGCGTGACTCCCGGTGATCACGACAAGCGCTCAGCCCTCTTCAACTCTGGAGCCGAGGCTGTCGAGAACGCCGTCAAGATCGCCCGCGCCCATACCCGTCGGCAGGCCGTCGTCGTCGTGGAGCACGGGTATCACGGTCGCACCAACCTCACCATGGGCATGACCGCGAAGAACATGCCCTACAAGCAGTCCTTCGGACCCTTCGCGCCCGAGATCTACCGCGTGCCCGCGTCCTACCCCTACCGCGACCGTGGCCTCAAGGGCCCTGAGATGGCTCAGATCGCGATCACGCGGATCGAGCGCGAGCTGGGTGCCTCCAACGTCGCAGCAATCGTGATCGAGCCGGTTCAGGGCGAAGGTGGCTTCATCGTCCCCGATCCGGGCTATTTCCGGGCCATGGCGGACTTCGCCGCCGCACACGGCATCGTCTTCATCGCCGACGAGATCCAGTCGGGCTTCTGCCGTACGGGACAGTGGTTCGCGTCGGAGTACGAGGACGTCGTGCCCGACCTCATCACGACGGCCAAGGGCATCGCTGACGGCATGCCGCTCGCGGCCGTCACCGGACGCGCCGAGATCATGGACTCGGTGCACGCCGGCGGGCTGGGCGGGACGTACGGCGGCAACCCCGTGGCGTGCGCCGCAGCCCTCGCCGCCATCGACTGGATGGAGCGCAACGACGCCCCCGCCCTCGCCCGCGACATCGAGGCCGTCATGATGCCCCGCCTGCGCGACATGGCTCTGCGCTACCCCGCCATCGGAGACATCCGCGGACGAGGCGCGATGATCGCCATCGAGCTGGTGGTCCCGGGAACCATGGATCCGGATGCAGACCTCGCCGCCACCCTCAACCGCTTCTGCCACCAGCACGGCGTCGTCACCCTGACGACCGGAACGCACGGGAACGTGTTCCGCTTCCTTCCCCCGCTGACGATGCCGCGGCACCTGCTCGAGGAGGCGCTCTCGATCCTGGAGCAGGCGTTCGAGTCCGCGCAGACCTGATCGGCAGTCCTGTCCACAGGCCGCAGGACGCCGGTGTCGTGGCGATGCCACGTCGACATACGGTCACCGTGTGGCGCGATTCCGGGTGTGGGCGGTGCTGTCCCTGGCGAGCAGCGGACTGCTCCTCGTCCCGGGGCCCTGGATCCCGTCCGCGGAGGCACGTGAGCGGCCCTCCTGGTTCTGGGAGTGGAGCGACGGCTCGACATCGCGCGACCGAACCCTGAACGAGGCGCGCTACGGCGTCTGGTCACGCCTGCCGAGGATCGCGGTCGCGAGCGCTCCAGCAGCAGCCGGTCGGACCGTGCGACTCCAGGTCCAGCAGTCGGGAGGCTGGGTGACCGAGGACACCGTTCGCACGGACCTCGACGGCCGCGCTGAACTGACGATCAACCCCTACTGCCATCACGGCGACTGGTGCTCCGGCACCGCGGAGTACCGCATCGTGGCCGACGGCGATCAGGCACTCCTCCGGGTGAGCTTCACCCCGACGCGGACATCTCCCTGAGGCCGAAGGACTGCCCGTAGCCGCTCTCCATGAGCTGCAGATAGGGGACGGCATCGAAGGCCTCCGGACCCAGCACCCCCACTCCAGTCCAAGCCCCGGTCGCCAGCAGTTCCAGGGCGATCACCGGATTCATGGCCGTCTGCCATACGACCGCCTGCGTTCCGTACTCGCGCATGGTCCACTCGTTGTCCGCCACGTGGTAGAGGTAGACCTCGCGCGGCTCGCCATCGAGGCCCGTGCCCGTCACCCACGTGCCGGCGCACGTCTTGCCGCTCATGCGGTCGCCCAGCGTCGCGGGGTCGGGGAGCACGGCCGCTACGACATCGCGAGGACTCACCGGCACGCCCTTGACCGTCACCGGGTCGGTTCGGTCGAGCCCGAGCTTGTGCAGGGTTCGGAGGACGTCGATGAACTCCTCGCCGAGACCGTACTTGAAGGTGACCCGCCTGCAGTCGATCCACCGTGGCACGAGGAGCACCTCCTCGTGCTCGACGTTGATGACCTCGACCGGCCCGATGCCCTCGGGGAAGTCGAAGACCTCAGGCTCAGAGAAGGGCTCGGTGGTGAACCAGCCGCGCTCGCGCTCCCAGATGACCGGAGGGTTCAGGCATTCCTCGATCGTCGTCCAGATGGAGAACGAGGGGGCGAAGTCATGACCCTCGACCAGGAGATTCGCACCATCCCGAATGCCGATCTCGTCGATCTCGCGGAAGAGGTGATCCGCCGCATAACGGGCGAACACGTCGGCGAGACCGGGCTCGACCCCCATTCCGCACAGCGCGAGCCGACCGGCACCGATCCAGGCCTGCTCCTGCGCGAACTGCTCGTCACCCAACTTCACCCCCACCTGCGAGTAGGCATCGGTGGCATGCGGTCGCGAGAGGCTCATCGCCGTGTCGAGGTAGTCGGCTCCCGCCTCGAAGGCTCCCTCGAAGATGGGCATCACGAATCGCGGATCCACCACATTGAGGACATGGGTGATGCGGTGCTCCCGGCACAGGGCGGCAACGGACTTCGCACTCGAGGCGTCCACCTGGGCTGCCGCGAATCGCGCATCATCGACGCGAGCGACCACCGACTGCGACCGCTCGAGGTCGTAGTCGGCGATGACGATGTGCTCGAAGAAGTCCCGTCGCGCGGCGATGAGAGCCGCAGAGGTCCCCACGCCACCCGCTCCCACGATGAGGATCCGCATCACCACTCCTTGATCGCTCGGGGCAGCACACGGCTGCTGTCATCTACGCCACGTTACGTCGTCACGGCCGGGTGAGGACGGTGACACGGGCTGCACGACATCACGAGTCGAAGCCCATGCCGAGTCGATCCAGGGTCCGCAGCCACAGGTCTCTGCGTCCCTCGTTGCGGTCCGCACGCTGCAGCGCAGCGGTCGTCAGCCGGATTCCCCAGCCGCGCAGGGGCTCGGGCGGGAAGGGCACCGGCATGGAGCGCACCATCTCCAGCGCCGTGCGCTCGGTCGACAGTCCATCGATCAGGTCGAGCATCGTTGCCGCGCCGAACCGGGATGCCCCCACGCCGAGGCCGGTGTAGCCCGCAACGTAGGCGAGCCGACCGGCATAGGCGGTTCCCCAGAAGGAGCTGAAGCGCGAACAGGTGTCGATGGCACCGCCCCACGCATGCGAGAAGCGCACATCCATGAGCTGGGGAAACGTCTGAAGGAAGTGCTCTGCCAGCAGCTCGTAGGACTCCTCGCGATTCTCGTGCTCACGACGGAAACCACGTCCCGCGTGGTAGATCGCGTCATAGCCACCCCACAGGATGCGTCCGTCAGCTGTCACGCGGTAGTAGTGGAACCGGTTGCCGCTGTCACTCACGCCCTCACGACCGGACCAGCCGATCCGACTCCAGTCGTCGTCGCTCAAGGGCTCCGTGACGAGGACATAGTCGTAGACCGGCACGACGAGGTACGAGAGTCGCCGCAGGAGCGGCGGGTAGGCGTTCGTGCCGAGGGCGACCTTCGACGCCCGGATCACACCACGATCGGTGCGAGCGAGCAGGTCCCCGGGCGTCGCCTCCAGGTGGCGAACCGGAGTGCCCTCGGCGATCCGGACGCCCCTCTCCCGACAGGCGCGCTGGAGGCCCCACGCGAGACGGGCCGGATCCACCAGCGCCACGCCGGACCGGTCATAGGCCCCAGCGAGATACGAGGGCGATGCGACCCTCGACTGCACCTCCCGCTGGTCGAGGAACTCGACGGACTCCCCCATGCCCGAGGCGGCGGAGACGAACTCTCGAAGGCCCTCGATCTGGTGCGGGGCCACGGCGACGTCGATCTCACCCGTGCGGACGAAGTCGCATTCGATGCCGAACTCGTGAATCGTCCTCTCGATTCCCTCGAGGTTGTCACGACCCAGACGCAGCAGTGTGGGCATGTCCCCAGGCCAGCGCTCCATGCCGTTGGCGAAGCCGTGCGTCAGTGAGGCCGCGACGAATCCTCCGTTGCGCCCTGTCGCCCCTTCAGCCACGCGCCCGCCCTCGACGAGCAGGACGTCTCGATCCGGGTCGCGCTCCTTCGCCTGCAGAGCCGTCCAGAGTCCCGTGAAGCCTCCTCCCACCACGAGAAGGTCCGTTGCCGTATCCCCGTCCAACGGAGGAAGGGAGTCGGGCCGATCATCACGATCGAGCCAGAAGACGGACCTGCGAGCGTGCGCCACGGCTGCCCGGGCCTGAGGGGTGGGATGCTGCGCGAACTCCATGATTCTCCTGCGGGCGCATCGGCGCCTGGACGTAGCGGATCGGAGAGCGGGGCCGTCGCGCCCCGTCGTCCCACCAGTCCCTTCCGCGTGAGCAGGTGCCCCCAGACTACCTCGTCAGCCGGAGACGACGGTGTCGAAGGCACGGTCGAGCGCGACCGATCGCTCCACCGTCAGGGCCTCGGTGACGAAGCAGGAGTCCAGAACGTCCTGCGGCGGGAAGATCCACGGATCGTCCGCGAGCGCCGGATCGATCCTCGCCATGACCTCCCGGGCTCCGTTCACCGGACACACGTACTGGATCCACGACGCCAGGCGCGCGGCGACCTCGGGGTCGTAGTAGAAGTCCATCAGCGACTCGGCACTGGCCTTGTTCGGCGAGACGGCGGGGATGAGCATGGAGTCCGCCCAGACCAGCCCCCCGCTCTCGGGAAGGCCGAAACCGAAGTTCTCCCCCAGGGCGAGCACGTCTCCTGACCATCCGAGCACGGCGATGAGATCACCCGAGGCGAGGCCACCGATGTAGTCGTTGCCCGTGACCTGGCGGATCTGGCCCGAGTCGACCTGCTGCTGCAGCAGCCCGAGAGCCCGATCGAACTCGGCATCGGTGAAGGCTGACGGATCGAATCCCGCCCAGGCCAGCATCAGACCCATCGTGTCCATCGTCTCGGACAGGACCGACACCCGGCCGGCCAGACGAGGATCGAAGAACTGATCGAGGGACTCGAGGCGATCGATTCCCATGCGCTCCTGGAGCAGGGAGCCGTTCCAGCCGATGCCGGTGAACCCCGACTGCCACGGGAGCGTGTAGCGCCGATCCGGATCGAAGGACGCCTCCTGAAGCCTGGGGAGGAGGTTGACCGCGTTGGGAATGCGGGCGTAGTCCAGCGGAGCCGCGAAGCCCAGCTCGATGAACTCCCGAGCGGTCTCCTCGGACAGGACGACGATGTCGCGGTCGATGTCCTGTCCCTGCTCGAGGGGCGTGCGCACCTTGGCCAGGAACTCGTTGCCGTCATTGATGTCAGAGGTGTACACGACGTCGATTCCGGAGGACGCCGTGAAGTCCTCGAGCGTCGTCGGCTCCCCGTCCTCGGACTCGTCGATATAGCCCGGCCAGTTGGAGAACCGCACGAGGGCGTCCGTCTCCTCCGGTAGCGGGGACGGTGTCGCTCCGGCCGTTGATGGGGCCTCCGGAGCTCCGGCACCTGCTCCACAGGCGCTCGAGGCCGCAGCCGCACCTCCCAGGGCAGCCGTCCACAGGAGCCGTCGCCGCGTCAGTCGGGGAGCCACCCGAGGCTACGAACGGGGAAGCGCCGCGTCGGCGGCTGCGGTCGGCAGGGACTCGAGTGACTTGCGGCGCCGATGGTTCACGAACTGTGCCGTGAGCACGATGGCCAGCGCGACGACGAACACGATCGTGGCCAGGGCATTCACCTGGACCGGGATACCGCGCTGCGCGGCACCCCAGATGTAGATCGGGAAGGTGACCAGGGTTCCCGCGTTGAAGAAGCTGATGATGAAGTCGTCGAACGACAGGGAGAAGCCGAGCAGCGCTGCGCCCGCGATCCCGGGCAGAACGAGGGGGAAGGTCACGTACCGGAACACCGCCCGGGGGTTGGCGTAGAGATCCCTCGCCGCCTCCTCAAGCCTCGGATCCATGCCCTGCAGACGCGCCTTCACGGTCACGACCACGAAGGAGATGATGAACATGATGTGGGCGATGATGACGGTGATCTCGCCGAGCGGGAAGCGGAGATTGAGGAAGAGGGCGAGCAGGCTCGCACCCATCACCACCTCCGGGGTCGCCATGGGCAGGAAGATCAGCAGGTTCGTCGTGCTCCTGCCCCGGAACCGATAGCGGACGAGCGCGAAGGCGATCATCGACCCCAGGAGGGTGGCCACCAGTGTCGAGACGATGCCGATCTGGATGCTCGTCACGAACGAGGAGCAGACACCGGGAACACCGCAGAGATTCGTCCACGCCTCGAGCGAGAACTCGTTCCAGCTGAGGTTGTACTTGCCTGACGGCTTGTTGAACGACAGCACAATGATGACGGCGATCGGGATGAACAGGTAGACGAGCACCGCGAAAGCAGCGATGCCGACGAGATTCCTCCTTAGCCAGCGCATCAGACGAGGTCCTCGGTGCCGGAGCGTCGGATGTAGAAGAAGACCAGCAGGACGATGGCCGCCATGAGCACGAAGGACAGGGCACTTGCGGTCGGATAGTCGCGGAACTGGATGAAGTTGATCTGGATGGCGTTGCCGATCATGCGATTGCCTGTCGAACCCAGCAGGGCCGCATTGATGTAGTCACCGGATGCCGGGATGAACGTGAGCAGCGTGCCTGCCACCACACCTGGCATCGAGAGCGGCCAGGTCACCTTGCGGAAGGCCGTCCTGGGCGAGGCGTAGAGGTCACCGGCAGCCTCGATCAGGCGCGGGTCGATCTTCTCGAGCGCGGCATACAGGGGCAGGATCATGAAGGGCAGGAAGTTGTAGGTGAGCCCGGCGACCACGGCTATCCCCGTGTTCAGGACCCGATCATCCGGCAGCAGGTGCATGGCATTGAGGATCCCGGTGATGAAGCCCTCGTCCGACAGGATCGTCTTCCAGGCGTAGGTGCGCAGGAGGAAGGAGGCGAACGAGGGAGCGATCACGAGCACCAGCAGGAGGGAACGCCACCTTCCGCCCCGGAAGGCGATGAAGTAGGCCAGTGGGTACGCGATCACGAGAGCCAGGACGGTGGCGATGCCCGCGTAGAGGAAGGAGCGCACGAACAGGGGCCAGTACTCGGCGAGAGCGCTGGCGTAGTTCCCGAACTCCAGGCCGAACATGTAGCGGCCGGACTGCCCGGGCACGGGCTGCTGAAGACTCGTGAGGAACAGCGTGACGAAAGGGATCGCGAAGAAGATGGCGAGCCACGCGATTCCCGGGAAGAGGAGCAGGTAGCCCGTTCGGGACGATCGCTGCGCACGTGCGGGAGGCGACGTGCTCGACCCCGTCGTCGGGACGACAGCGACCATCGTCAGGCACCGACCTCGTCGGACAGCAGCTGTGTGCTGACCCGCTCCGCCTCGACCTCCTGAGGATCGCGACCGGCATTCACGCCCGGAGCGGAGTCGAGGCCGAAGGTGTGCTCCGGTGCCCAGTGGACTGTGACGTCATCGCCGACGTCGCACCTGTCCCCCACGATCACGTTCTGCTCGAACACGATGAGTTCCTGGCCCCACGCTGTCTCGACCAGGTACTGCGTCGAGACGCCCGTGTAGGAGACGTCCGTGACCTTGCCCTCCAGCCGGTTGTGACCATCCGGGACACGGTGGGCATCCACGCGGTCGAGGACCGTGATCTTCTCGGGCCGCACCCCGACGATCACCTCGGATCCCGTGCTGAAGCACCGGTCGTTCGGCACCGCGAACGTGACTCCATGCGCCTCGACGAGAGTCGTGCCTCCCGAGGGACCGGACCGTCGCCCGGGGATCAGGTTGGACTGGCCCAGGAAGTTGGCCACGAACACCGTGCGCGGCGTCTCGTAGATGTCCGCTGGGTGCCCCATCTGCTCGATCCGTCCCGCGTTCATGACGGCCACGGTGTCGGCCATCGTCATGGCCTCCTCCTGGTCGTGGGTGACGTGAACGAAGGTGGTCCCCACGTCCACCTGGATCCGCTTGAGCTCGATCTGCATCTGACGACGCAGCTTGAGGTCCAGCGCGCCCAAGGGCTCATCGAGGAGGAGCACGTCCGGCTGGTTGATCAGCGCCCTCGCCACCGCCACGCGCTGCTGCTGGCCACCCGACAGCTGGGCCGGCTTGCGTCGAGCGAGCGGCCCGAGTTCGACCAGATCGAGCATCGCCTCGACCTGAGGGCGGACATCCTTGATCCCGCGCCGCCTCAGACCGAAGGCGACGTTCTCGAAGATGTCGAGGTGCGGGAAGAGCGCATAGGACTGGAACACCGTGTTGACCGGGCGCTCGAAGGCCCGGAGGCGCGTCACGTCCCGATCACCGATGCGGATGGAGCCGGCCGTGGGGTCCTCCAGGCCGGCAACCATCCGCAGCGTCGTGGTCTTGCCGCACCCGGACGCACCAAGTAGGGCGAAGAAGGATCCTGCAGGAATCGTCAGCGTCAGATCGTCCACGGCGACGAAGTCCCCGAAGCTCTTGGTGAGATTCCGCAGGTGGAGATCCTCCACCTGCCGATCCTTGTTCGTCACGAGCCCTGCCCTCCTGATCGACCGTTGCTCGGCGGCCTAGTTGCCGATAGCCGACTGGAACTCCCGCTCGTACTTCTCGTTCTGCTCCGGGGTGAGAGTCATGAACACGTAGCTGTTCGAGAGCGTCTCGTCGGAGGGGAAGATCCACTGGTTGTCCACGAGCGAGGGATCGACCTCCGCCATGGCCTCCTTGGCACCCTTCACCGGGGTGATGTACTGCACGTAGGCAGCAACCTGGGCCGCCACCACCGGGTCGTAGTAGTAGTTCATCGCGAGCTCAGCGTTCTTCTTGTGCTGGGCCATGGCGGGAACGAGCATGTTGTCGGTCCACAGGGTGGCACCGGTCTCGGGAAGGGCCACGCCGTAGTCCTCACCGAGCTGGATCATGTCGCCCGACCAGCCGATGACCGCGATCACGTCGCCGCTCTCGAGCGCCGCGAGGTAATCGTTGCCGGTCACCTGTCGGATCTGGCCGCTGTCGACCTGCTGGGTCAGCAGCTCGATCGCGGCGCTGAACTCGTCATCGGTGAAGCTCGTCGGATCGGCTCCCTGGTAGGCCATGAGGATGCCCATGGTGTCGCGCATCTCCGACAGCACTGTGATCCGGCCCTTCAGAGCCGGATCGAAGAGCTGGTCGAGCGAGTTCATGGTGTCGGTGCCGATGGCCGCCTGGAGTCCGGACTTGTTCCAGCCCAGGGCACCGAATCCGGACTGCCACGGAAGGGTGTACTCGCGGTTGGGATCGAACGACACGCCCTGCCAGGCGGGGAGCAGGTTCGCGGAGTTGGGAATGAGTGCCGGATCCAGCTTCTGCGCGTAGCCGTTCTGAATCCACAGCGCCGCCATCCAGTCGGTGAGCACGACGAGGTCGCGGCCGATGTCCTGGCCCTGCTCGAGCTGCGTGCGCACCTTGGCGAAGAACTCGTTGTTGTCGTTGACATCCTCGGTGTAGGTGACCGTGATGCCGGTCTGCTCCTGGAAGGCCTCCAGGGTCGGCCGCGAGCCGGTCGCCTCGTCGACATCGAGGTAGGCCACCCACGTCGACCAGTTCAGCGTCTTGTCGGTGTCGCTCAGATCCTCGGCCGCCGCCGCCTCTCCCGCCGTGCCGGTGCCGCTGTCACCGCCGGCACCACAGGCGGCGGCAACCATGGCCGCGCTTCCGATCCCCGCGGCCTGCAGAAGCCGCCGTCGGGAGACGGATGACCGCATCGTCCCGGCGATGGCGGCGATGGCCTGCGAACGGTGGTTGCTCATGAGTCCTCCTGCGGTCGGATCGGATGCTGTGGTCGGGTCGTACGGGAGAGTGCTGGAGCGAACGTTACGCGGTGTCGGTGAAGATCGTGCGGTGCCATGGCTTGCGCGCCACACCCGTGATGTCGAGGGAGACGTGCTTCACGTGGGTGTACTCCTCGAATGAGTAGTCGGACATGTCCTTGCCGAAGCCGGACTGGCCGTACCCGCCATGGGGCATCTCGCTCACGATCGGGATGTGGTCGTTGATCCACACGCAGCCAGCGCGGATCTCGCGCTGGGCGCGCAGCGCCCGGAACACGTCACGCGTCCAGGCCGAGGCCGCCAGTCCGTAGACCGTGTCGTTGGCCAGGGCCAGACCCTCGTCGTCCGAGCCGAAGGGCAGCGCAGCGAGGACAGGTCCGAAGACCTCGTCCCGCACGATCTCCGAGTCCTGGCCCGCCCCCGTGATGAGGGTCGGCAGGTAGTAGGCGCCCCGCGCGAGCTCTCCACCCGGTGCGGCCCCGCCCGTCACGATGCTGGCTCCCGACGCGCGGGCGCGGTCGACGAATCCCGCCACGCGATCGGCCTGACGCTGGGACACCAGAGGACCGAGGTCCGTTGCCGGATCTTCCGGGGGTCCGACCCGGATCGTGCGGTACAGATCTGCGACGCCGTCCACGAAGGCCTGGTAGAGCGGCCTCTGGACATAGGCCCGCGTCGCGGCCGTGCAGTCCTGTCCGGAGTTGATCAGGCTGGCCGCGACGGCGCCATGGACGGCCGCCTCGAGATCGGCATCGTCGAAGACGACGAAGGGTGCCTTGCCGCCCAGTTCCAGATGGACCCGCTTGATCCCCCCCGTGGCGAGCTCCATGACCCGCTGACCCACGGGCGTCGACCCTGTGAAGGACACCATGTCGACGTCAGGATGCGAGACCAGGTGCTCCCCGACGGTCGGACCCGGGCCCACCACCACGTTGACGACGCCCGGCGGGATGCCGACCGCCGCGCAGTCCTCGGCCAGGAGCAGCGTGGTGAGCGGCGTGATCTCCGCAGGCTTGAGCACGATGGTGTTCCCGGCCGCGATGGCGGGCAGCATCTTCCACATGGCCATCTGGAGGGGGTAGTTCCACGGCGCGATGGAGCCCACGACCCCGATGGCCTCGCGCCGGATGAGTGACGTGTGCACCCCGTCCCACTCGGCCGAGGCCTTGCCCTCCAGCCGCCGAGCAGCGCCGGCGAAGAAGGCGACGTTGTCGATCGACCCCGGGACGTCGAACTCCGTCGTGAGCCGGATGGGCTTGCCCGTCTGCCGGGTCTCCGTCTCGGCGTACTCGGCCGCGCGCGTGCCGAGCCGGTCGGCGAGTCGCAGCAGGGCCGACGATCGTTCGACGGGGGCTGCGGAGGACCACTCCGGGAAGGCGCTCCGAGCAGCGGAGACCGCAGCATCCACGTCCGACGGGTCAGCCCAGGTGAAGGAGTCCAGTACCTCCGCGGTGGCGGGATCGACCACGTGACCGACGGCGTCCGAGGATCCCGCCCGAGGGGCCCCCGCGACGAACACGGCCTTCGTCATGGGCTCGGTGCTCCGTCCCTTCGCTTCGGCTGCTGCTGGGCCGTGTCGGTCCGACCGGCGCCTTCTCCGCGCCGCGGGATTGCCCGGCGTGCGGTGCTTGCCATCGAACCACGCGAATCGCCTGCCAGCAAGGAATTCGCCGAGGATTCCCGCGACGTCAGTCCGCGAGGCGACGGATTGCGTGGCAGGAGGGGTCAGACTCCCCTCAGCGTGGGACCGGTGGCCGCCGCGGTCGCGAGCGCGTCGATGACATGCGACAGGAGGGTGGTGTCGTGCTCATCGAGGATCCCGGTCGTGACGCGGACGTGCCCGGACCCCGCCTCGGGTCGCACCATGAAGGGAGAGCCGGGTGACACCCGAACCCCGAGCGCGGCCAGCGTGATCAGCGCCGAGCGCTCGTCCGCCACGCGGACCCAAGCATTGATCCCATCGCCCGTCGTGCTCTCCACGCCCCTCCCGGCCAGGCCCGCCCGGAGTGCCAGTCCGCGCATGGCATAGGCGCTCCGGGCCCGCCCGACAGCGGCGATGGCAGCCGGATCCGTCAGCAGCTCGAGCAGGACCGCCTGCAGGAGACGGCTGGTCCAGCCCGGTCCCAGCATGCGCCGCGCGACGAGTGGATCCAGCACCTCCGCGGCTCCTGCGACAGCGGCGATGCGGAGGTCCGGCCCATGGGACTTCGAGTAGCTGCGGATGTGCACGGTGCGATCCGGCAGGTACCGGCCCATGCTGACGTCCTCGCCAGTGGCGATCGTGCCCGAGTGATCGTCCTCGATCACCCAGGCCGAGGACCCGGCCATGGCCTCGGCCAGGTCCGATGCTCGGATCAGGCTCATGCTGATCCCGGTGGGGTTCTGGGCTCGCGGCTGGAGGAACACCGCCACGGGTTCCGCGAGAAGCGCCTCGCGGAGGCTGCTGACGACCACGCCCTCGGCATCCATCTCGAGGGGCAGGATCTCTGCGCCGGCGCGCTCGAGCAGGTCGATGAGAGGCGGGAACCCCGGATTCTCCATGGCGACGCGATCCCCGAGGCGCACGAGCTGGTCGACGACGCGGGAGAGGGCATCGAGCGCGCCGTCGACCACGGTCAGGCGCTGGGGCGGGAACGGCCAGTCGGCTCGCAGCACCTCCTCGAGGGCGGGCAGGACGGGATCGTCGAGATAGCTCGTGGTCCAGTCGGCCGAGCCGGCGAGCACGCGTTCGACCGCCTCGCGCAGAGGAGGGAGCAGGGAGGGATCCGGAGTGCCGGACGACAGGTTGATCCCCTCGGACATCGGGGCGCCGCCGATCCCCAGGTAGCGGATCGGCCGGGTCGGCTCCGCTGACTCCAGGACGAAGGTTCCCGCTCGACCGCGCGCCTGGATGGCCCCCACCGCGGCCAGCGCCTGCCAGGCCTCGCTGACCGTCGCCGGACTCACCGCGAGTTCGCGCGCGAGGACCCGGACGGTGGGCAGCCGGTCACCCGTGGTCAGGTGACCGGCACGGATCAGTCGATGGACGCCGGCAGCGATGCCCCGAGGGGAGCGGTCGCTGACGGCGGCCGCCACCACATCGAGCAGGGCACTGTCGTCCGACACCGCATCCAGGCTCATCGCACCTCCCCCGCACGCTCGGGCACCTGACCGTCTCTTTGTTGAAAAGCCGTTGTAACAGAGATCCGATTGTCTAGAGTCCGGAATCACACATCCCGCACCGGTTTCGATGATCGCATCATCGCCACGAGGAGGAATCCATGACCGTCATCCGTGCAGCCCTCGTCCAGACGGACTGGACCGGCGACAAGGAGTCCATGATCGTCAAGCACGAGGACTACGCACGGGAGGCCGCCGCGCAGGGGGCTCAGGTCATCTGCTTCCAGGAGCTCTTCTACGGCCCCTACTTCTGCCAGGTGCAGGACAAGCAGTTCTACGAGTACGCCGAGGCGATCCCCGGCCCGATCACGGAGCGGTTCCAGGCACTGGCCAAGGAACTCGGCATGGTCATGGTGCTGCCCATGTACGAGGAGGAGCAGCCCGGCGTCCTCTACAACACGGCTGCCGTCATCGATGCGGACGGCAGCTACCTCGGCAAGTACCGCAAGCAGCACATCCCGCACGTCGCCGGATTCTGGGAGAAGTTCTACTTCCGTCCCGGCAACGGCGGCTACCCGGTCTTCGACACGGCCGTGGGCAAGATCGGCGTGTACATCTGCTACGACCGGCACTTCCCCGAGGGCTGGCGTGCCCTGGGCCTGAACGGGGCCCAAATCGTCTTCAATCCCTCGGCCACGTCACGCGGCCTGTCCCAGTACCTCTGGAGCATCGAGCAGCCTGCCGCAGCCGTGGCCAACGAGTACTTCGTGGGTGCCATCAACCGCGTCGGTGTCGAGCCCCTCGGCGACGATGACTTCTACGGCCAGTCCTACTTCGTCGATCCCGAGGGCAGCTACGTCGGCGACAAGGGCGATCCGTACGCCTCCGAGCTCATCGTCCGGGACCTGAACATGGACCTCCTGACTGAGGTGCGCAACCGCTGGCAGTTCTACCGGGACCGCCGCCCGGACGCCTACGACGATCTCGTCCGCCCCTAGGCAGCACGAACCCCGCACGCCACTCGAAGGGATCAGTCATGACCATCCTCATCACCAACGGCACCGTGATCTCGGCTCAGGGCAGCACCCGTGCCGACGTGCTGGTCGACGGCGAGACCATCGCTGCCGTCCTCGCTCCGGGGGACACGTCGCTCGGAGCCGATCTCGCCCGCAGCGCGGATCGCGTGATCGACGCAACCGGCAAGTACGTCGTGCCCGGCGGCGTCGACGGGCACACGCACATGGAGATGCCCTTCGGTGGCACGGTCGCCTCCGACACCTTCGAGACCGGAACCCGGGCCGCCGCCTGGGGTGGCACGACCACGATCATCGACTTCGCCGTCCAGAAGCAGGGCGAGCGCGTGCAGGACTGCCTCGCAGAGTGGCACCGGAAGGCCGCCGGGAACTGCGCCATCGACTACGGCTTCCACCAGGTCATCGGCGGCGTCGACAGCGATTCCCTCAAGGCGATGGACGAGCTCGTCGACGAGGGGGTGACGACCTTCAAGCTCTTCATGGCCTACCCGGGGGTGTTCCTGAGCTCGGACGGCCAGATCCTGCAGGCCATGCAGCAGGCGGCGAGCAACGGCTCGATGATCATGATGCACGCCGAGAACGGCAGCGCCATCGACGTCCTCGTGGCTCAGGCCCTCGCCGAGGGCAAGACCGATCCCAAGTACCACTCGCTCACCCGACCCTGGGAGACGGAGGCGGAGGCGGTCAACCGTGCCGTGATGCTCGCCCGCATGACCGGGGCGCCCCTCTACATCGTCCACATGTCGGCCAAGCAGGCAGTGGAGGTCCTGCAGAAGCACCGCGACGAGGGCTGGAACGTCTTCGGCGAGACCTGCCCGCAGTACCTGTACCTCTCGGTGGAGGAGCACCTCGCGCAGGCGGGATTCGAGGGCGCCAAGTGGGTCTGCTCGACACCCCTGCGCGAGCGGGCCGAGCACCATCAGGACGAGCTGTGGCGCTACCTGCGCACGAACGACCTGTCCGTCATCAGCACCGACCACTGCCCCTTCTGCTTCAAGGAGCAGAAGGAGATGGGGCTCGGCGACTTCTCGAGGATCCCGAACGGCATCGGCGGAGTCGAGCATCGGATGGACCTCATCTACCAGGGCGTCGTCGAGGGGAAGATCTCCCGCGAGCGCTGGGTCGAGCTCTGCTCCACCACGCCGGCACGCATGTTCGGTCTCTACGGCCGCAAGGGCGACATTCGACCCGGGTTCGATGCCGACATCGTCATCTACGACCCGGCAGGACGCACCGAGATCGGCGTCGGGAAGACCCACCACATGAACATGGATCACTCCGCCTACGAGGGGTTCGTCATCGACGGCCATGTGGACACCGTGCTGTCGCGCGGCAAGGTGGTCGTCGACGACAACCAGTACCTCGGGACCAAGGGCGACGGCCAGTTCCTCAAGCGCGGACTGTCCCAGTACCTGCTCTGACCCTCGCTCTCTCGCTCTCGACAGAGACCCAGGCCCCGCCCCAGCACCACGACGAATCAGGAGCACCCGTGCGCACCATCGACCACTGGATCAAGGGATCGACCGTCCCCTCGACATCGGGGCGCAGCGGCCCCGTCTACGACCCCGCGACCGGCCAGCAGCAGGCCGTGGTGGGCCTCGCCAGTGCCGAGGAGGTCGACGACGCCGTCGCCGCCGCGGCCACCGCCTTCCGCACCTGGCGGTCCGCATCGCTCTCGAAGCGCGCCGAGGTGATGTTCCGGTTCCATGAGCTCGTCGTCCAGCATCGCGACGAGATCGCCGCGCTGCTCTCGTCCGAGCACGGCAAGGTGCCCAGTGACGCGGCAGGCGAGCTCGCCCGGGGTATCGAGAACATCGAGTTCGCCTGCGGCATCCCCCAGCTCATGAAGGGAGGCTTCAGCGAGCAGGCCTCGACTGGCGTGGACGTGTACTCCATCCGGCAGCCCCTGGGCGTGGTCGCCGGCATCACGCCGTTCAACTTCCCCGCCATGGTCCCCATGTGGATGTTCGCGAACGCCATCGCCTGCGGAAACACGTTCGTGCTCAAGCCGAGCGAGAAGGACCCGTCCGTGGCGATCCTCCTCGCGGATCTGCTCAAGCAGGCGGGACTGCCCGACGGGGTCTTCAACGTCGTCCAGGGCGACAAGGTCGCTGTCGATCGCATCCTCGAGCATCCGGACATCGCCGCCGTCAGCTTCGTCGGATCAACGCCGATCGCGAAGTACATCTACTCGACGGGCACGGCGAACGGCAAGCGCGTCCAGGCGCTCGGCGGCGCCAAGAACCACATGGTCGTGCTTCCGGATGCCGACATCGACATGGCTGCCGATGCAGCTGTCAGTGCCGGGTACGGCTCCGCCGGTGAGCGGTGCATGGCGATCTCGGTCGTCGTGGCCGTGGGCGGGGTCGGGGGGAGGCACCGGGGGGGGGTCGCCCCCCGCCACCCCCCCCCGCAGGTGGGGGCCCGCCCCCCAGACACCGGGGGGGTGGGGGGGTTCTTGGTCTTGTGGGTGGGGGGGGGGGGGGGGGGGGGGGCCCTCCGCGGGGCGGCGCCCCCCGCCGCCCGACTCCCCCAGCTCAAGGTGGGTCCCGGCACCGATCCGACGGCGGAGATGGGTCCTCTCATCACGCGCGAGCACCGAGACAAGGTCGCCTCGTACATCGCCGGCGCACCGGATGAGGGAGCCCGGGTCGTCGTCGACGGCCGCGACAACAACCTGCCTGCCGACGGCTTCTTCCTCGCTCCGTCACTGCTCGACGACGTCAAGCCCGGCATGGCCGCCTACGACGACGAGATCTTCGGGCCCGTGCTCTCCGTGATCCGGGTCAACACCTACGAGGAGGCGGTCGACCTGATCAACCGCCACCAGTACGGCAACGGCACGGCCATCTTCACGCGCGACGGCGGAGCCGCCCGGCAGTTCCAGTTCGACATCCAGGTCGGCATGGTCGGGATCAACGTGCCGATCCCTGTTCCGGTTGCCTACTACAGCTTCGGAGGCTGGAAGGCATCGATCTTCGGTGACTCGAACATCTACGGACCCGCCGGCATCGACTTCTACACGCGGACAAAGACGGTCACGTCACGCTGGCCGGATCCGTCGACCTCCTCGGTCGACCTCGGCTTCCCCCGGACTCGCTGACCCCTCACCCCTCCACCGGAAGGCAGCACATGGATATCGGCGTCGTTCTGCAGTGCACACCACCGGCGGCCCGGGTGGTCGACCTCGCCAAGCGGTCGGAGACCTACGGCTTCTCCTATGTGTGGACATTCGACTCCCACATCCTGTGGGAGGAGCCGTACGTGATCTACAGCAAGATCCTCGATGAGACGCGCAAGGTCATCGTCGGACCGATGGTGACCAACCCGGCGACCCGGGACATCACCGTGACGGCCTCCGTGTTCGCCACGCTCAACGAGATGTACGGCAACCGGACGGTCATCGGCATCGGCCGAGGTGACTCTGCTGTCCGCGTCACCAACGGCAAGCCCGTCAGCGTCGCGGAGCTGCGCGAGGCCGTCGTCGACATCAAGGGCCTGGTCAACGGCGAGGCGATCGAGTACAAGGGCAACCACCTGCGCCTGCCCTGGGCGGGGGCCTCGCGCACCGACGTCTGGGTGGCGGCCTACGGGCCGAAGGTGCTCGCCCTCACCGGCGAGGTGGGCGACGGGTTCATCCTCCAGCTGGCGGATCCCTCCATCGCCGCGTGGACCATCCAGGCGGTGCGTGATGCCGCCTCGGCCGCCGGCCGGGACCCGGACGAGGTCTACATCTGCGTCGCAGCCCCCGCCTACGTCACCGACGGCTCCCCCGAGGCCCTCGCCCATGCCCGTGACCAGCTGAGGTGGTTCGGCGGCATGGTCGGCAACCACGTCGCCGACATCGTCGCGCGCTACGGCGAGAACGGCGGGGCCGTGCCCCAAGCGCTGACCGACTACATCAAGAACCGCCAGGGGTACGACTACAACGAGCACGGGCAGGCCGGGAACAGCCACACCGACTTCGTGCCCGACGACATCGTCGACCGGTTCTGCATCATCGGACCCCCGGAGGAGCACATCAGGCGCCTCGAGGAGCTGAAGGCCCTGGGCGTCGACCAGTTCGCGGTGTACCTCCAGCACGACGACAAGGACCACACCCTCGCCGCATACGGGGAGAAGATCATCCCGGCCGTGCAGGAGCACCTGAAGGCCAAGGAGTGACCGCGTGGGTCACGACTTGATATCGGTTGACGTATGCGCAGCAGGCACGACATGACGCTGGGGGATCCTTCGCACGTGTCGAACCCCGCCGGACCGGTCGTCACGTCCGAGGAATCCGCGGCGGCTCGGCCCCGTCCCACCGGCACGATCCGTCGACGCCTGCGACGAGGTGCCATCGGACTGCTGTGGGCCTTGGCCGGAGTGGTGCTCGTGGTGCTCATGTGGGAGCTCGTCAAGCTGCTCGGGACCGCCATCGAGCTCCCCTTCCGCACGAACGACACGGCCATGCCCCATGTCTGGACGATGGTGCAGGGCTTCGGCCAGCCGGAGGTGCGGGGGTCGGACACGACTGTCCTGCAGGCGGTTGCCCTCGCCACGCTGTACTCGCTCCTGATCGCATTCGGGGGGTTCCTGATCGGGGTCTCGATCGGCCTCCTCCTCGCGATCGTCATGCAGCGTTTCGCCTTCATGGAGCGCGGTCTCCTGCCGTTCGTGATCGCGTCCCAGACCGTCCCGCTCATCGCACTGGCCCCGCTCATCGTCGGGATCGGCAATCGCATCAGCATCGGGCCCTTCCAGTGGGGCACGACCCAGTCGGTCATGTTCATCGCGGCCTACCTGGCCTTCTTCCCGATGAGCGTGGGCGCACTACGCGGACTCAAGGCCCCCTCTGCGACGGCACTCGAACTCATGCGGTCCTACGCCGCAACGCCGCGCCAGATGCTCTGGAAGCTCCGCTTCCCCTCCTCCGTGCCGTACCTCGTCCCGGCCTTGAAGGTCTCCGCGGCAGCGTCCGTCGTCGGCACGGTCGTGGCGGAGATCTCCACCGGCGTGCGCGGCGGCATCGGGCGCCTCATCGTCGAGTACGCCCGAGAGGCCACGGCACAGCCCGCCAAGGTCTATGTCGCCGTGTTCGGCGCCATCCTCCTCGGCCTCATCGCCGCGGGAATCGTCGCGCTGTTCGACACCTACATCACCCGCAATCTCCCCAAGGAAGGGTCGGCATGAGCATGACCTCGCCCACCGGACACCCGGCCGTCAGCGCCACGGGGGTCTGGAAGATCTTCAACGAGGGTCAGCCCAATGAGGTCACCGCCCTGCAGGACGTCACGATCGACGTCGCCGAGGGCGAGTTCGTCTCGCTCATCGGCCCATCTGGCTGTGGCAAGAGCACCCTGCTCCGGGTCATCGCCGACCTCACCCATGCGACGCGTGGCGACATGCAGGTGGCGGGACTCTCGGCCGCTGATGCGCGCCAGCAGCAGAAGTACGGCATGGCCTTCCAGCAGGCCGCGCTCTTCGACTGGCGCACGGTGCGCCGCAACGTCGAACTCCCGCTGGAGCTCCAGGGCTGGGACAAGTCCCGTCGATCGGCGAGGGCACTGGAACTGCTCGAGATGGTGCAGCTCGCGGACTTCGCCGACCACCGCCCCTGGGAGCTCTCCGGCGGCATGCAGCAGCGGGTCGCCATCGCACGGTCCCTGGCCGTCGATCCCCCGCTCCTGCTCATGGACGAGCCCTTCGGTGCCCTGGACGAGATGACCCGGGAGCGCATGCAGAACGAGCTCCTGAGGATCCGTCGGGAGACCGGCAAGAGCATCATCTTCGTGACCCACTCGATTCCCGAGGCGGTCTACCTCTCCGACCGGGTCGTGGTGATGTCTCCCCGTCCCGGTCGCATCACGGACATCGTCCCGATCACTCTCGGCGATCGGAACGAGGACACCCGCGAGGCCGAGGCGTTCTACGCCGGCGTGACGGCCGTGCGGGAGGCTCTCCGGGGCCATCCCCACAGGGGTTCGTCCGGCAGCGACGTTCGGGCTCGGGTGGGCGAGGTCTGAACGTGACCCGGCGCATCAACCTCATCTGGCCACCCATCCTTGTGGGTGTCCTGTTCCTGGGTGCCTGGCAGCTGCTCGTGGTGAGTCGCGACATCCAGCCGTACCTGCTGCCTGCGCCCAGCCTCATCGGGGAGAACTTCTTCGGGAACATGGACCTGATGTGGTCCACGGCCATCTACACCGCGGTCACGGCGCTGCTCGGCCTCGTCTTCGGCACGGCTGCAGGACTCCTGGCTGCCTTCCTCGCCCAGAGATTCATCGTGGTCAACAACATGGTCACCCCCCTGGCCGCCGGACTCGCCGCCGTGCCCATCGTCGCCCTCACGCCGATCCTCAACAACATGTTCGACATCACCAGTCGAACGCCCAGGGTGCTGGTGACCGCGATCATCGTCTTCTTCCCCGTGTTCGTGAACGTCACGCGGGGCCTGGTCCAGGTGCAGCCGGTGCAGCTCGAACTCATGCGCTCGATGAGCGCCCAGCCTCGGACGGTCCTTCGGCTGCTGCGCATCCCGAACGCCATCCCCTTCTTCTTCACGGCCATGAAGATCACCGCACCCATGGCCGTGATCGCCGCCCTCGTTGCCGAGTACTTCGGAGGGCCGCAACTCGGACTTGGCAGCCGGATCGCGTCATCGGCTGCCAACACTGCCTACGGCCGAGCGTGGGCATACGTCGTCGCAGCGATCATCACGGGACTGCTGTTCTACCTGGTAGTCCTGCTGGCCGAGCGCTGGGCGGCACCGTGGACGGGTCGATCACGTTCGGCCTGACAACCTAGAGGAGGAAGTATGCGCAAGACCGCACGCAGTCGATGGGTCGCCGCCACCGGCGTCGTCATCGCCGGGGCACTTGCCCTCACCGCCTGCAGCAGCGACTCAGGCTCCACGGAGGAGCCCGCCGCTTCTGCGCCGGCTGAGGAGGCCCCTGCCGAGGAGGCTCCCGCAACGGACGCCGCCGCCAGTGGTGAGTGCACCGAGCTCACACCCGTGAGCCTGCAGCTCCAGTGGTTCGCCCAGGCCCAGTTCGCCGGCTACTACGCAGCCAAGGACAAGGGCTACTACGAGGCCCAGTGCCTCGATGTCACGATCCTCGAGGGTGGCGTGGACATCGTCCCGCAGACGGCTCTCGCTCAGGGCAACACCGACTTCGCGATCGCCTGGGTTCCCAAGGCCCTCGCATCGCGGGAGCAGGGCGCCGGCATCGTGAACGTGGCGCAGGTGTTCCAGCGCTCCGGCACGCTGCAGGTCGCGTGGGCAGACTCCGGCATCACCACGCCGGCGGACTTCAAGGGCAAGAAGATCGGAAACTGGGGCTTCGGCAACGAGTTCGAGGTCTTCGCAGCCATCACCGAGGCCGGTCTCGACCCGGCCACGGATGTCGAGCTCGTGCAGCAGCAGTTCGACATGCAGGGCCTGCTCAACCGCGAGATCGATGCGGCTGAGGCCATGACCTACAACGAGTACGCCCAGCTGCTCGAGACGAAGAACCCCGAGACAGGTGAGCTCTACAAGCCTGAGGACTTCAACGTCATCTCCTACGAGGAGGTCGGCGTGGGCATGCTTCAGGACTCCATCTGGGCATCGGAGGAGCGCCTGGCGGATACGGCGTATCAGGACATCACGCAGCGCTTCGTGACCGCGTCCCTCCAGGGCTGGATCCACTGCCGCGACAACGCCGAGGAGTGCGCGACCCTGGTCACGGCGGCGGGCTCCAAGCTCGGTGCCAGCCACCAGCTGTGGATGATGAACGAGGTCAACAAGCTCATCTGGCCCTCCCCGGCCGGCGTGGGCGTGATGAACCCGGATGCCTGGGCTCAGACCGTGGCGATCTCGCTCAACACCAAGAACCTCGAGGGCTCGACGGTCATCACGGCCGAGCCGGCTGAGGGCTCTTGGACCAACCAGTACGCCGTGGCCGCGAACGAGCAGCTCACGGCCGAGGGCCTGAACACCACAGGGGATGCCTTCGCCCCGATCAGCGTCACCCTCAACGAGGGCGGCAACTGATCCATCGCACGAAGGAGGGGCCCGGGGTCATCCCCGGGCCCCTCCTTCGTTGACCACCCTTCACGTTCCCCCGGCACGGGGGTCACGAGTCGATGTTCGCCATGACGTGCTTGATGCGCGTGTAGTCCTCGAACCCGTACATCGAGAGGTCCTTTCCGTACCCCGAGTGCTTGAACCCACCATGGGGCATCTCCGCGACGAGCGGGATGTGGGTGTTGATCCACACCGTGCCGAAGTCCAGTCCCTTCGCCATGCGCATGGCGCGGCCGAAGTCCTTCGTCCAGACGCTCGACGCGAGCCCGTAGTTGACACCGTTGGCCCAGGCGAGGGCCTGCTCCTCGTCCGTGAACCGCTGCACGGTGATGACCGGGCCGAAGATCTCGTTCTGGACCATCTCGTCATCCTGCTGCAGCCCGGCGACCACGGTGGGAGCGATGAAGAAGCCCCGGTCTCCCTGACGAGCCCCGCCCGCAACGATCTCCGCGTGCTTGGGAGCGCGCTCCAGGAAGCCCAGCACCCGCTCGAGCTGGCTGGCGTTGTTCACCGGAGGCACGAGGGCCTCTCCACCGGGGCCGTCCTCGAACGTGGTGCCTGTCGCGGACGCCTGCTCCGCCATGGCTGCCACGAACGAGTCATAGACTCCGGCCCCCACGATCATGCGCGTGGCCGCGGTGCAGTCCTGGCCTGCGTTGAAGTAGCCGGCCACCGCGAGCCACTCGGCGGCAGCCTCGACATCAGCGTCATCGAAGACGACGACAGGCGCCTTGCCACCCAGTTCGAGGTGCACCCGCTTCACGTCCTTCGCCGCAGACTCCGCGACCTGCATGCCGGCGCGAACCGAGCCGGTAATCGACACCATCTGAGGGATGCGGTGCTCCACGAGGGATCGGCCCGTGCCTCGATCGCCGCACACCACGTTGAAGACGCCCGCCGGGAGGATGCCGGCGTCGGCGATCAGTTCCGCCATCCGCACCGTCGTCACCGGGGTGGTGTCACTGGGCTTGAGGACCACCGTGTTGCCTGCGGCGATCGCCGGGGCGAACTTCCAGACGGCCATCATCATCGGGTAGTTCCACGGCGTCACCTGACCGATCACGCCGATGGGCTCGCGGCGGATGATCGACGTGAAGCCCTTCATGTACTCGCCCGCGGCTCGACCCTCGAGGACTCGTGCCGCACCGGCGAAGAAGCGGATCTGATCCACCATCGGGGGAATCTCCTCCGATGAGGTGACGGCGATGGGCTTGCCGGTGTTCTCGCTCTCCAGCGCGACAAGGTCCTCGGCATTCGCCTCGATCAGGTCGGCGATGGCCAGAAGTGCGCCCTGCCGCTCGGACGGTGTGCTGTCACGCCACGAGACGAAGGCCTCCTGTGCTACCCGATAGGCGCGATCCACGTCCTCGGGCGTGGAGACCGGCGCCAGTGCGAAGACCTCGCCCGTCGTCGGGTTCACCAACTCGCTGGTCGCACCGTCGGATGCGCCGGAGCGCTCGCCTCCGATGACATTGGGGATGATGCGCTCGCTCATGTCGTCCTCCTGATGGTCACGCTGCTGTGCGCAGCGGCGCCTGTCGTCGCCTGGTCCGTGCTCCTGGTGCTCCCGGGCTCACGTCCCGTCGCCAGGATTGCATACAATCTCGCTCAGCCTATGCGGATTCCGTGGCAGATGTCCCGTCTTTCCGCGGAATTCGCTTGAATTCGGGCGGCAGGCTGCGACACCATGCCCTATGGCCCCGCGAAGCCGGCCCACTCCGGCCATCGACGACACGTCCAAGGCGATCATCGAGCAGCTCCAGCAGGACGGGCGACGGCCCTACGCCACCATCGGTCGGGCCGTGGGCCTCTCCGAGGCGGCGGTCCGTCAGCGGGTCCAACGACTGCAGGATGCCGGCGTCATCCAGATCGTCGCGGTCACCGACCCGGTGCAGGTGGGA
Organism: uncultured Bifidobacteriaceae bacterium; assembly: GCA_964597445.1. Lineage (GTDB taxonomy): Bacteria > Actinomycetota > Actinomycetes > S36-B12 > S36-B12 > UBA10649. Next base: position 76,241 of record CAZQXO010000002.1, read on the forward strand.
TTCGCGCGGTCGGCCATGATCGGGGTCCACGTCGAGGGCGATGTGGAGGCCGTGGCCGACGCCCTCGCCGGCATGCCGGAGGTCGACTACCTCGTGGTGTGCGCGGGAAGTTTCGACATCCTCGCGGAGGTTGTCGCGGAGGATGACGACCACCTCCTCGACGTCATCAACGGCCGAATCCGGGCGATCCCGGGCGTACGCGCCACGGAGACGTTCGTCTACCTGCGTCTGCGCAAGCAGATCTACACCTGGGGCACCAGGTAGGACGGTGGCACCATGACACTGAACACGGAGGGCAGCCTCTCCCAGCGCGCCCAGCGACACCTGTGGATGCCGTTCACGCGTCATTCGGTCTACGACGCCGGCGGTGAGGTGCCGATCATCGTTCGCGGCGAGGGGGCCTACGTCTGGGATGAGCGGGGGCGCCGCTACCTCGACGGGCTCTCCGGTCTCTTCACCGTCCAGGTGGGACACGGCCGCCAGGAGATCGGCGACGCGATGGCCGCGCAGGCGTCCGAGCTCGCGTTCTTCCCGATCTGGTCCTATGCCCACCCCAAGGCGATCGAGCTCGCCGAGCGGCTCGCGCACCTCGCCCCCGGTGACCTGTCCCGAGTGTTCTTCACAAGCGGCGGAGGCGAGGCCGTCGAGTCCGCCTGGAAGCTGGCGAAGCAGTACTTCCGGCTGACCGGGCGCCCGGGCAAGCACAAGGTGATCTCCCGCGCGGTCGCCTATCACGGAACACCCCAGGGCGCCCTGTCCATCACGGGCATCCCTGCCGCCAAGGAGCCGTTCGAACCCTTGGTGCCGAGCACGGTGCGCGTCCCGAACACCAACATCTACCGGGCTCCTGACGAGCTGCGCGACGACGAGAAGGCTTTCGGCCGATGGGCCGCTGACCGCATCGCCGAGGCCATCGAGTTCGAGGGCCCGGAGACCGTGGCGGCCGTGTTCCTCGAGCCCGTCCAGAACTCGGGCGGCTGCTTTCCGCCTCCCCCGGGCTATCTCGAGCGAGTGCGGGAGATCTGCGACGCCTACGACGTGCTGTTCGTCGCCGACGAGACGATCACCGCCTTCGGGCGGATCGGCGACACCTTCGCGATGGGTCGGTTCGGCGTGACACCCGACATCATCACGTGCGCGAAGGGCATGACCTCCGGCTACTCCCCCATGGGCGCCATGATCGCGAGTGACCGCCTCTTCGAGCCCTTCCGCTCGGGCACGGCCTCCTTCCTCCACGGCTTCACCTGGTCCGGGCATCCCGTGGGCGCAGCTGCCGCCCTCGCGAACCTCGACATCTTCGACCGCGAGGGCGTCCTGCAGCACGTGCGCGACCACGAGGAACCCTTCCGGGCCACCCTCGACCGCCTGCGCGACCTGCCCATCGTGGGCGATGTGCGCGGCGCCGGCTACTTCTACGGCATCGAACTCGTCCAGGATCGAGCCACCCGGGCGACCCTGACCGACGAGCAGTCCGAGCGCGTGCTCCGCGGATACCTGTCGTCCGCCCTGTTCGAGAACGGGCTCTACTGCAGGGCCGACGATCGTGGCGATCCCGTCGTCCAACTGGCACCGCCACTGATCATCGGCCAGCAGGAGTTCGACGAGATCGAGCAGATCCTCCGAAGCGTCCTGACCGAGGCCTGGACCCGACTGTGAGCCCTGCAGCGGACCGCACCCAGATCCGCCGCCTTCCCCAGAAGGCGTCGCATGACCGCCTTGAGCTCGAGCGCGTGCTGGACTCCGGGATGGTCGCGCACGTCACCGTCATGGATGAGGACCTGCCGCTGGCCATCCCCGTCGCCTATGCGCGTCGCGGCGATGACGTCCTCTTCCACGGGTCCACCGGTTCACGGCTCTTCCGGAGCCTCGCGGCCGGCGCACCGACCTGCCTGACCGTGACGCTCGTCGACGGACTCGTCCTGGCGCGCAGCGCATTCGAATCCAGCATGCACTACCGCTCCGCCATGGTGCTCGGAACAGCGCGCCGACTGGTCGGCGACGATGAGCTCGATGCCCTGCAGGCGATCACGGAGCACCTGCTGCCGGGACGCTGGCAGGAGTGCCGGCACCCCAATGAGAGAGAACGCGCGGCGACCATGACCCTGTCCCTGCCCCTGGAGCAGTGGTCGCTGAAGATCAGCAGCAGCGATCCCGAGGATGACGAGTCCGACATCGGCCACGAGGTCTACGGCAGCATCTGGGCCGGGGTCGTCCCGCTCCGGGAGTCCTTCGGACCTCCTCGGCGCGCAGCCGACTGCCCCGATGACATCCCCGTCCCCGGTTACGTCACCGAGTGGCACCGATGACCCACCGTCTGCGGCAGCTGTCGCTCTGGTGGGACCAGTTGCCCGATCGCCTCTGCCGCCCCGTGGGACCGCCTCTTCCCGGCAGGACGGACGTGGACGTCGCCATCATCGGTGCAGGCTTCACCGGACTGTGGACCGCCTACTACCTCGCTCGACGCGATCCGACCCTGCGGATCGTCGTGCTGGAGGCGGAGGAGGCGGGGTTCGGAGCGAGCGGACGCAATGGAGGCTGGGCGTCAGCTCTCTTCCCGGCCTCGCTCGATGCGCTCGCGCGCGCCTCGTCACGGGAGGAGGCCGTGCGCATGAAGCGCACGATGATCTCCTCCATCGCCGAGATCAACCGAGTGGCGCAGCTCGAGGCCTGGGACATCGACTGGACCCAGGGTGGCACCGTCGTCGCAGCCCGGACACCTCTGCAGTGGAGGACCGCGCAGGAGGAGGTATCCCACAGTCGCGCGTGGGGCTTCGGAGACGATGACCTTCGCCTCCTGGATCGTTCCGAGGCCCGGACTGCGCTCAACGCCACCGACGTGATCGGCGCCACCTACACGCCCCACTGTGCGGCGATCGATCCCGCGCGCCTCGTGCGCGAGCTGGCGTTCGCCGTCCATCGATCGGGGGTGCGCATCCACGAGCACACTCGGGTGCAGTCATGCGAACCAGGTGTCGTCCGGACGGAGCACGGGGATGTTCGCGCGGAGGTGATCGTGCGGGCAACCGAGGGTTACACCCGCACCCTTGCCGGCCAACGCCGCACTCTCGCTCCCGTGTACTCGATGATGCTGGCCACCGAACCGCTCCCGCCAGACGTGTGGGAGGAGATCGGACTGTCCGGGCGTGCAACCTTCTCCGACGGACGCAACCTCATCATCTACGGCCAGCGCACTGCGGATGACCGCATCGCCTTCGGTGGACGAGGCGCGCCCTACGCCTTCGGCTCGCGCATCTCCCCCGAGCAGGATCGCAATCCCGCCGTGCATGCCGCACTCTGGGAGGTCCTCGTCGACATGCTCCCGGCCGTTCATCGGTCGTCCGTGACCCACACGTGGGGAGGCCCCCTGGGCATCCCCCGTGACTGGTGGGCCTCGTGCGGGCTGGATCGACGCACGGGCCTCGCCTGGTCAGGTGGCTACGTCGGGGACGGCGTGACGACGTCGAATCTCGGCGGCCGCACCCTCGCCGACCTCATCACCGGAACCGACTCCGATCTCGTCACGCTCCCGTGGGTGAACCACCGGTCGCGTCACTGGGAGCCCGAACCCTTCCGCTGGCTCGGCACCAACGTCGGCATCAGGGTCATGACCGCCGCGGATGACACCGAGGCACGCACGGGTCGCCGATCCCGGCGCGCTGCTCTCTTCGCCCGCAAGCTCGGCCACTGAGCACCCGGCGGACGGGGAGCCGTCAGAGTCGTCAGGGCTGACCGGGTGATGTGTATGCGGTCTTGGTCGTGGTGAAGAACTCCACTGCTGCGGTGCCCTGCTCACGAGGCCCGTGACTGCTCTCGCCCCGGCCGCCGAACGGGACATGGAAGTCGACACCCGCCGTGGGCAGGTTGACCATCACCATGCCGGCCTTGGAGTTGCGACGGAAGTGCGATGCTTCGGCCAGGTCGGTGGTCACGATCCCCGCCGAGAGGTTCATCGTGCTGGCGTTGGCCGCAGCGAGGGCGGCCTCGTAGTCGGTAACCCGGATCACGGACATGACAGGCCCGAAGACCTCCTCGGCATTGATGCGATCACCGACCTGAGTGCCCAGCGCCAGCGCAGGTGAGAGATAGAAGCCGTCAGCCTCGCGAACGACTCGCTCACCTCCGATGATCTCGGCGCCCTCGTCGCGCGCGATCCGGAGGTAGTCCTCGTCCTGCGTGAGCTGTGCGGCGTCGACGACGGGCCCCATGTCCACTCCCTCGGCGCGCGCGTCACCGACGCGCCAGGTCTCCATGCGTCGGGTCATCGCGTCGACGAATCGATCGTGGATGCCCTCGGTGACGACGAGGATCGACGACGCCGTGCATCGCTGACCCGTGGACCCGAATCCCCCCTGGACGGCCGACTCGACAGCGGTCGCGAGGTCCGCGTGCTCCGTGATGACCAGGGGATTCTTGCCGCCCAGCTCGAGCTGCACCTTGGCCCCTGTGAGGACGGTGTCACCCAGGATGCCGCGACCGGTGAGGACGGATCCGGTGAACGTGACGGCATCGACACCCGGAGCCGTGGTGAGAACGGGGCCGACCTCGGATCCTCGGCCGAGGATGAGATTCAGCGCTCCTGCCGGCAGCCCTGCCCGGTTGAGGATGTCGACCAGCTCCCATGCACTCGCCGGCACGAGGTCGGCAGGCTTGAAGACGACCGTGTTGCCGAAGGCAAGGGCGGGTGCGATCTTCCATGCCGGAATCGCGATGGGGAAGTTCCAGGGCGTGATGACGCTGACGACGCCCACCGGCTCACGTGTGACGGTCACGTCGATGCCGGGGCGCACGGAGTCGAGAGCGAGTCCGTGGGGCTGGAGTGCCGCACCGGCGAAGTACTTCAGGATCTGGGCGGCGCGAACGACCTCGGCCCGGGCCTCGGGGTACGTCTTCCCCTCCTCCCGGGCGAGCAGATCCCCCAGTTCGTCCGCCCGCGCGAGGACCTCACTCCCCGCTCGGTCGAGGACGGACGAGCGCTCCCAAGGCGTGCTGCGCGACCAGGCGGGGAATGCGGAGGCCGCGGCGTCGATCGCCGCATGCGCCGTCGCAGCATCGGCGAGGTGGGCCACGCCCACCACGTCGCGGACGTCTGAGGGGTTCGCGTTCACTCGCTCTGCGCCCGCCGGGACGGGCCTGCCGGCGACGACGGACGTGAAGGTGCGCACGCTCATCGGTAGGCGGCCAGACCCGTGAGTGCCTCGCCCACCACGAGCGTGTGCATCTCGTTCGTGCCCTCATAGGTGAAGACGGACTCGAGATTGTTCATGTGCCGGATGACCGGGTACTCCAGCGTGATGCCGTTGCCGCCGAGGATGCTCCGGCATTCACGCGCGATCGCCAGTGACTCCCGGGCGTTGTTCAGCTTGCCGACGCTGACCTGTTCGGGGCGGATCTGGTGCGCATCCTTGAGCCGGCCCAGATGCAGTGCGAGCAGCATCCCCTTGCCCCACTCCAGCGCCATGTCCGCGAGCTTCTTCTGCGTCAGCTGGTATCCGGCAATGGGCTTGTCGAACTGAACCCGGTCACGCGAGTAGTCGATAGCGGTCTGCAGGCAATCCCTCGCCGCACCCAGAGTCCCGAAGACGATCCCGTAGCGCGCCTCGTTCAGGCAAGAGAGCGGGCCGCGCAGGCTCGCCACCTCCGGCAGGACCGCGGCAGCGGGGAGGCGGACACCCTCCAGGACCAGTTCGCTCGTCACCGAGGCGCGAAGCGACATCTTCCTGTGGATGAGGTTCGCCGAGAATCCCGGCGTGTCGGTCGGGACGACGAAGCCGCGTATGCCCGCGTCGGTCCGAGCCCACACCACGGCGACGTCAGCCACGTTGCCGTTCGTGATCCACATCTTCGAGCCGTCCAGCACCCAGTCGTCACCGTCTCGTCGAGCGCTCGTGCGCATGCCCGACGGATTGGAGCCGAAATCCGCCTCGGTCAACCCGAAGCATCCGATGGCCTCACCCGCCGCCATGCGGGGCAGCCACTCCTGCTTCTGCTCCTCCGATCCGAACTCGTGGATCGCGTACATGGCGAGCGAGCCCTGAACGCTGACCAGCGAGCGGATGCCTGAATCGCCGGCCTCCAGCTCGAGGCAGGCGAGGCCGTACGCGACCGCTGACGTCCCCTGGCAGCCGTATCCCTCCAGGTGCATGCCTAGGACTCCGAGCTCACCGAGCTCACGGGCCAGCTCACGGGCCGGGATCTCCCCCGACTCGAACCAGTCCGCGATCTCGGGGCGAATCCGCCGGTCGACGTAGTCCCGGACGACATCGCGGATCGCGCGCTCCTCCTCGGAGAGGAGTCCGTCGATGGCGAAGAGCTCGGCGGGGGTCTGAGGCGAGCCGGTCATGTGATCTCCAGGGAGGGTGAGGACGGATCGAGCGGACGACGAGCGGGGGTGCTGCGACGGTGGGACGTCAGCATGGACTCGACGGCAGCGACGGACTGCGCCCGGTGCTCGTCATGAAGGGCGACGACACGGTCGGCGTCCCGGGCCCGGAGGGCCGCGACCATGGACTCGTGCTCCTCGAGCACGCGGCTGCGGTTCACCGGCTGCTGGTAGTACAGCGCCCGATAGGCGTCCGTCGCCTCCCAGAGCTGGCGAAGGAGCCGGGAGAGACGCGGCATGGCCGCTGCATCGAACAGGGCGAAGTGGAAACGGCGATTCGCCTCGGCCATCGCCAGCACGTCGCCGTCCTGGGCGACCGCTGCGACGTCGTCACCCAGTCTCGCGATGTCCTCGATATCGACCTCGTCGAGCAGGGGAACGGCGGCGGTCAGCGCTGCCCGCTCGAGGAGGCCGCGAAGGTGATACACCTCGCGGAGGTCGGCGACGCTCAGTTCTGACACGAAGTAGCCGCGGTGCGGGTGGTTCACCACCTGCCCCTCCGACTCCAGCATCTTCAGCGCCTCGCGCAGGGGAACGCGCGACACGCCGTAGCGCTCCGCCAGGGCCTCCTGCACGAGCTGGTCACCGGGCTCGAGCACGCCGGTCAGGATGTCCTCGCGCAGGGCGGCGAGCACGGCGTCCTGCGCCGTTGGTCGGCGATTCATCGCGCCACCCCAGCCTGGCCGACCCGCGAGTCGATCAGATCAAGGACGGCGCGCCGATCCTCGTCGATCTCGGGGGGCGCGGAGCGGTAGGTGGGTGGGGTTCGCGAGTAGCGCACCGGATTGGCCGCATGTCGCTGAGTGGCCGCTCGCCTGGGATCGTCGATCTCCACGACCGGATCGAGCCCGAGCGACTCTGCCAGGTCGATGCCCTGCGCAATGTCGTTGATCGGCCCGCAGGGCACGCCAGCCGCGGCGATGATGCCCTGCCAGTCGTCTGCTGATCTGGTGGCGAGCACGGCCGCGAGCAGGCCCACGAGTGCATCTCGGTTGCGCACCCGTTCCTCGTTCGTCGCGTATCGAGGGTCGGCGCCGACCTCGGGGTGACCGAGCGCGGACATGAGATGCCGGAACTGGGCATCGTTGCCGACCGCGAGGACCAGGGGTCGATCGGCCGTCGGGAACACCTCGTACGGAGCGATGGACGGATGGGCATTGCCGAGGAAGCGGGGCACGGCCCCCGCACCCAGGACGGCCGAGATCTGGTTCACGAGCGACGACTGCAGGCTGCCCAGCAGGCTGATGTCGAGGTGCTGCCCCTCCCCCGTGCGATCGCGATGATGCAGTGCCGCGAGGATCGCGACCGCACTGTGGAGCCCGGTCAGGACATCGACGACCGCGACTCCTGCCTTGGTCGGCTCATGCGTGCCGGTGATGCTCATGAGGCCGCCCAGCGCCTGCACCAGCAGGTCGTAGCCGGGGAGTTCGGCTCCCCCTGCGCCACCGAAGCCGGAGATGCTGCAGTAGATGACCTCCGGATGGACAGCAGAGACCTGGTCGTACCCGAGTCCCCACCGGCCGAGCTGACCGGGACGGAGGTTCTCGACGAGGACGTCGCACGCCTGAGCCAGCCGCCCGGCGATGGCCGCATCGGCCGGATCGCTCAGATCGAGGGCGAGGGAGAGCTTGTTGCGATTCACCGCCTGGAAGTACGTCGACTGCCCGTCCGCACTGAAGGGAGGGCCCCAGGACCGGGTGTCGTCACCCGTGCCCGGGCGCTCCACCTTGATCACGGTCGCGCCCAGATCGCCCAGGAGCATCGTCGCGTAGGGCCCGGCCAGCACCCGCGAGAAGTCGGCGACGAGAAGGCCGTCGAGGGCACCGGGCATACGCGGATTGTATCCAAAATGGACAGGAATGTATACAATCTGAGGCGTCCTCGTCCACGCCCTCAGGATGCCGCCGAGGCGCCGCCCTCCCCCGCAGAACCCCGGTTCACGATCACCTTGCGCGCCGCCGAGCTGACGATCCGGATCAGGACAGCGATGAACACCAGGTCCAGGGCCATCTGGACCATCGTGAAGGACCGCGCGAGGGTCGTGACCGGCGTGATGTCGCCGAAGCCCACGGTGGCCAGGACCGTGAGGGCGAAGTAGTAGGACGTGAAGGCGTCCAGCGGCTCGGTGAAGGCTCCCGGGTCATTCAGCGAGATCGCCACGTAGATCATGGCGAAGACACCCAGGAACAGCGACGCCAGGAGCACCAGCGCCTCGGAGGCCTCGAGCATGGGGAACCGCGAATGCGAGATCCTCCGCAGCTGCCGCCGGAAGAAGTACGCGTAGAGCGCCGCCCCGACCAGAGCCACGATCACGGGAACCACCATGCTCCCGTCCGACGAGCTGGGGACGAAGGACAGCATCACCACGATCAGCAGTGCGCCGAGCGCCAGACGACCCGCGGTGATCAGGAGTGCCAGGACCAGGACACCGCGGGGCACGTGCTGGTGGAGGGGAGCCACCTCGTCCGTCGCCATGGCGCGAGTCTGCCACGGCCGTGGGCGACGACGGGGGTTCTCAGGCCGTCGTAGCGGCGAGCTGCCCGCAGGCTCCGTCGATCTCACGTCCCCGCGTGTCGCGCACCGTGACCGCGACACCTCGCTCGCGCAGCGCTCGCACGAAGGCCCGCTCGTCCTCCGGCCGGGAGGCCGTCCACGCCGAGCCCGGTGTCGGGTTGAGGGGAATCAGGTTGACGTGCACCAGATGGCCGGCCAGGAGGTCGCCGAGCAGTTCCGCGCGCCATCGCTGATCGTTGACGTCTTTGATGAGCGCGTACTCGATGCTCACCCGCCGATGGGTCGCATCGGCGTACTCCCACGCCGATTCGAGCACCTCGCTGACCTTCCACCGGGTGTTGACCGGCACGAGAGTGTCGCGGAGCTCGTCGTCGGGGGCATGCAGGGAGACCGCAAGGGTCACCGGGAGCCCCTCACCGGCGAGATCACGGATACGGGGCACCAGCCCGACGGTCGAGACCGTGATCCCGCGAGCGCTCATGCCGAGGCCCGCAGGCGCCGGTTCCGTGAGGCGCCGTAGAGCTCCCACCACGGCGCGATAGTTCGCCAGAGGCTCCCCCATCCCCATGAAGACGATGTTGCTGACACGACCCGGGCCTCCCTCGACTTCGCCCCGAGCCAGGGATCGAGCTCCCGACATGACCTGCTCGACGATCTCCGCTGTCGATAGGTTTCGTGTCAGGCCAGCCTGGCCGGTCGCGCAGAAGGGGCAGTTCATCCCGCATCCCGCCTGCGACGAGATGCACATCGTGACGCGGTCGGGATAGCGCATCAGGACGCTCTCCACGAGGGCTCCGTCATGCAGGCGCCACACGGACTTCACCGTCGTTCCGTCATCGCACGAGACGTCCCGGACGGAGGTCAGGAGGGTCGGGAGCAGGGCCTCCACGATGGCGTCGCGGTCCTGGGCCGGCAGGTCGGTCCACTCCTGCGGATCGTCGCTGAGGCGCCCCATCCACTGTCGGGACACCTGATCGGCACGGAACCCCGGCAGACCGAGGTCCACCACAGCGGCCTTGCGCTCCGCCGGATCAAGGTCGAGCAGGTGCAGGGGCGGCTTCCCGCGACGCGGAGCCTCGAAGACGAGCTCTCCCGGCTCGGGCATGATCAGCCGATCCCGGTTCCGCTGCCGAGGAACCAGGTGAAGAGCGCCCAGGATACGAAGGCGTTCGGGATGAGGGAGTCGAAGCGATCCATCATCCCGCCGTGACCCGGCAGGAACGAACCCATGTCCTTGACGCCGAGGTCACGCTTGATGGCACTCTCCGCGAAGTCACCGGCCGTCGCACTGATCGTCATGATGAGCCCGACCACGACGCCCTGCCACCACGGCGCCTCGAAGATGAGGACGAAGCACAGGGCTCCCACGACTGCCTGCAGGAGAACGGAGCCGGCAAGGCCCTCCCACGACTTCTTGGGGCTGATCTGCGGGGCGATCGGGTGACGGCCGAAGAGGACACCGGTGGCGTACCCGCCGATGTCGTTGCTGATGGTGAGCAGGATGAAGACGACAATGCGGGCCGGGCCGTCGTCCGCCGACAGCGTCAGGCTCAGGAACCCCGCCATGAAGGGCAGGTAGGCGATGGTGAACACGCTCGCCGTGACGTCCCGCACATAGCCCTCGTAGCCGCGGCGCATGCGCCAGATCAGGACGCTGATGATGGCCACGCCCGTGGCAGCGACGAGGGCAACAGGCCCCCACACATAGGCGACGGCCGGCACGACCACCGTGGCCGCGAAGGCCGGCGTGCGGGCTACGCGAACGCCGACGCCCGCGAAGGCCGAGACGACCTCGTGCACGGCGACGAGCATCGTCGCGATCACGACGATGACGAAGAGCCACGGGAGGAAGGCCAGGCTCACGATGACGAGGACACCGAGCACGACGCCCGACGCGATCGCCGCCGGAAGGTTGCGTCCGGCGCGCGACGACGGAGCGGACGAGGCTGCCTCAGCCATGCAGGACCTCAGACCTCGAGGAGTTCGGCTTCTTTGTGCTTGAGGACCTCGTCGATGTGCTCCACGTGCTTGTGGGTGACCTCATCGAGAAGCTTCTCCGCCCGCCGGACATCGTCCTCGCCAGCCTCGCCGTCCTTCTGCAGCCGATCGAGTGCGTCCTTGGCATGGCGACGGATGTTCCTCACCGAGACGCGGGCATCCTCTGCCTTGCTCTTCGCGATCTTGATGTACTCCTTGCGGCGCTCCTCGGTGAGCTGCGGCAGGTTGATCCGGATGACGTCGCCATCGTTGTTCGGGTTGAGGCCGAGGTCGCTGTCGCGGAGCGCCTTCTCGATCGCCGTCATCGACCCCTTGTCGTATGGGGAGATGATGATCATCCGTGCCTCGGGAATCTGGATCGAGGCCAGCTGGTTCACCGGGGTCATCGCCCCGTAGTAGTCAACGACGACCTTGTTGAACATGGCCGATGTCGCGCGCCCCGTGCGGATGGTGCCGAAGTCCTCACGTGCCACGGAGATGGCCTTGTCCATCTTCTCCTCGGCGTCGAGAAGGATGACATCGATCTGCTCGCTCACGTGTGCTCCCGTTCGTCCTCAGTTGTTCGTCGACACTAGCGTGCCGATCGTCTCGCCCCGAACCGCCCGGGCGATGTTGCCCTCGACCAGGAGGTTGAAGACCACGATGGGCAGATCGTTGTCCTGGCACAGGCTGATGGCTGTCGCATCGGCCACCTTGAGATTGCGCGCGAGCACCTCAGCCGGCGTCAGGTGGGTGAACCTCACCGCATCCGGATTGGTCCGAGGATCGGAGTCGTACACCCCATCGACACCCTTGGCCATGAGCACGACCTCGGCGCCGATCTCCAGGGCTCGCTGGGCAGCCGTGGTGTCGGTGGAGAAGTAGGGCAGGCCCATGCCGGCGCCGAAGATGACGACGCGGCCCTTCTCCAGATGTCGAACAGCTCGTCGAGGGTAGTAGGGCTCGGCCACCTGGCCCATGGTGATCGCGGTCTGGACGCGCGTCTCGACCCCAGCCTTCTCGCAGAAGTCCTGCAGGGCGAGGCAGTTCATCACCGTGCCCAGCATGCCGATGTAGTCGGCGCGAGCCCGGTCCATCCCCCGCTCCGACAGCATGGCACCGCGGAAGTAGTTGCCTCCGCCGATGACCACGGCCACCTCGGTCCCCGAACGCACGACGTCGGCGATCTGCGAGGCGATCGACGCCACCACGTCCGGATCGACTCCGAGGCCCTGACCCCCCGCGAACGCCTCACCAGACAGCTTCAGCAGGACCCGATGCCACCCCCCCTCAGGCGCCTGGGGCCAGGTGTCGATGGTGCCCTCGAGAGTGGGCTGGACAGCGCCGGACTGACCCGTCATGTGAGACCTCCGTCCGACGCCGACCTGCGATTGCGATCCCGAGTATCCGGCAATCAGGCCTGGCCGGGCTCGAATCGCGCGAAGCCCGTGACCGTGGTGCCGGCCTCCTGCAGGACCTGGGCGACCGTCTTCTTGTTGTCGACCACGCTCGGCTGCTCCAGCAGGACGTTGTCCTTGAAGAACGAGTTCACCCGGCCCTCGACGATCTTCGGCAGCGCCGCCTCCGGCTTGCCCTCCTCCTTGGCCGTGGCCTCGGCGATCCGCCGCTCGTTGTCGACGATGTCCGCCGGGACGTCGTCGCGCGAGAGGAACTGCGGCCGCATCGCCGCGATCTGCATCGCGGCTCCACGCGCAGCGGCCTCGTCGCCCGAGTAGGCGACGATGACACCCACCTGCGGGGGCAGGTCCGACGCCCGGTGATGCAGGTACGTCGCCACCGTGCCGCCGAGAACGGCCACCCGACCCAGCTCGATCTTCTCGCCGATCACGCCAGCCATCTCCGTCGTCGCGGCCTCGACCGTGCGGCCGTCGGGGAGGACAGCGGCGAGCACCTCGTCACGCGAGCCGAGACCCCCGGCGTTCGCCACCGCTGCGATCTGCGCCGCCAGGGCGAGGAAGTCAGCGTTCTTCGCGACGAAGTCCGTCTCACACAGGACCTCGACGAGGGCACTGCCGTCGGCGGCGACGAGGCCGTTCGAGGCCTCCCGCTCAGCACCGCGCTTGGCCGCCTTGGCAGCACCGGAGATCCGGAGGATCTCCACGGCCTTGTCGAAGTCGCCACCGGACTCCTCGAGCGCCTTCTTGCACTCCATCATGCCCGCGGAGGTGATGTCGCGGAGCTTCTTGACGTCTGCGGCCGAGATGGTCGCCATGGTGATGCCTCCAGATCGTGGGTGGGTGTGGGCCGCAGGCGACCCCGGTGCGCGCGTGCGGCGCGAACCGGGGTCCTGCAGGCGACTATTCGGCTGCGGGCTCCGCGTCGACGGCGGCCTCGACCACGACGGCCTCCTCCGCCGCGCTGCCGGCCAGGAGCTCGCGCTCCCACTCCGCCAGGGGCTCCTCGACCGTGGCGGAACCACCGCTCGCGCGGGCGATCAAGCCCTCGGCGACAGCATCCGCGATGACCCGGGTCAGGAGGGCGACCGAGCGGATCGCGTCATCGTTGCCGGGGATCGGGAAGTCGACCTCGTCGGGATCGCAGTTGGTGTCGAGGATCGCGATGACCGGGATGCCGAGCTTGCGGGCCTCGCCGACGGCGATGTGCTCCTTCTTGGTGTCGACGACCCAGACAGCACTCGGGAGCTTGGCCATGTCGCGGATACCGCCGAGCGTGCGCTCGAGCTTCTCCTTCTCGCGGCGCATCATCAGCAGCTCCTTCTTCGTGAAGCCGGAGGCTGCCACCGTCTCGAGATCCATCTCCTCGAGCTCCTTCATGCGCTGAAGGCGCTTGTGCACGGTGTTGAAGTTGGTCAGCATGCCACCGAGCCAGCGCTGATTCACGTAGGGCATCCCCACGCGGGTCGCCTGCTCGGCGATGGCCTCCTGGCCCTGCTTCTTGGTGCCGACGAACATCACGGAGCCACCGCGAGCGACGGTCTCCTTGACGAACTCGAAGGCCCGATCGATGAACGACAGCGACTGCTGAAGATCGATGATGTAGATGCCATTGCGCTCGGTGAAGATGAATCGCTTCATCTTCGGGTTCCAGCGACGGGTCTGATGCCCGAAGTGGACGCCGCTCTCGAGCAGTTGACGCATCGTCACAACTGCCATGGTGCGCACTCCTAGCGGCCACGCGTGGTGGCCTGTCGGTTGTCGGCTCCGGCCAGGCGGCCGGGCCCCTGACGGCCTCGGAGTCCGGGCCCACCCGGAGGCGGGACCGACCGGACTTCGTCCCTCTCGGGCTCAGGCCGTGCGAATTCCCTCCAAGGTCGGCCCCCGGAAGGTCCCCCCAGTCTAGGGCCTGCCTCCCCCTGCTTCGTCCCCGGCCTCGTCCTCCCCAGGAGCCACCCACGGCGGCCATCCACCCCCACCCCCCACAGCAGGCCGCCCCTCTCGGACAACCGCCCCGCAGGCTGGCGGCATGCTCTCCTGCTCGATCGTCCTGTTCAGCTTCGCTCTCGGGCTCTCCGCACCCCCGGTGCCCTGGCCGGTGCAGCCCACGGCCGTCCTCGAGCGGTTCGATCCTCCCGACCATCCGTGGGGCGCGGGCCATCGAGGCATCGACCTGGCTGCCACGACCGGGCAGCCCGTGCGGTCGATGACGCCCGGTCGCGTGGGGTTCGCCGGGACGATCGCGGGCAAGCCCGTCGTCACGGTCCTGCTGGCGGACGGGCGGCGGGTCACCTACGAGCCCGTCCACGCCGCGGTCGCGTCGGGCTCCATCGTCGTCACCGGGGCACTGCTCGGACACGTGGCCGCGTCCGGCGGGCACTGCGGGGGTCTCGCCGGATGCCTGCACCTGGGCCTCAAGCGCGGGGACGAGTACCTCGACCCCCTCCTGCTCGTGCGACGACCGGCCATCCTCGTGCCGCTCGAGCCGCCCGGCTCAGCCCTCGGCGTCGTCGTCCGCCAGCGCCCGGGGGTGGGCCTGGGCGTAGGTGGCCCGGAGCCGTTCGACCGAGACATGGGTGTAGCGCTGCGTCGTCGCGAGGGTGGCATGGCCGAGAAGCTCCTGGACACTGCGCAGGTCGGCGCCCCCCTCCAGGACATGGGTGGCCGCCGAGTGCCGGAGGGCGTGCGGGGCGACCTCCGGCCCACCCGCCTCGCGGCTCAGCCGATGGACGATGCCCCGGACCACCCGCGGATCGATGCGCCCCCCGCGCGACCCGAGGAACAGCGCCTGGCCGGATCGCTCCGTGACCACCTCCTCGCGCCGCTCCCACCACGCCTCGAGCGCCCGTGCAGCAGGGCCTCCGTAGGGCACGGTGCGCTCGCGATCCCCCTTGCCCCGCACCCGCATCGTCCGATGGAGGCGGTCGACTCCGGCGAGGTCGAGGGCGCAGAGCTCTGACACGCGGATGCCTGTGCCGTAGAGCACCTCGATGATGGCCCGGTCCCGGGCGCCGAGGGCGGTGCCGTCGTCCGCCGCCACTTCCGCGTGGCCCATCAGGGCAGCCGCCTCCTCGACCTGCAGGACCGTCGGCAGGACGCGCGCGACACGTGGACTGGCGAGGCGCACACCCGGATCCGCCGCGATGAGGGCACGCCGGTGGCACCAGGCCGTGAAGGCCCGGATCGAGGCGACACGCCTCGCGAGGGTCGCCCGGGACAGTCCCATCGCACTCTGCTCGGCCAGCCAGGCGCGCAGCGTCGCCAGGGTCAGGTCACCCGGGGACGCCAGCCCGGAGGCAGCCGCGCTGTCCATCAGCGAGGAGACATCCCCCGCGTAGGCACGCACCGTGTGCGCACTGAAGCGACGCTCATCGGCCAGGTGTGACACGAATCCCGCGGCCGCCTCCCGGAGCGCGGATCCCTGCTCCGTCTCCTCGGCGGCAGGGGAACGGGACACCCCTCCATCGTCGCAACTACCGACGGGTGTCCCGGGGAGGCACGCGGACGCGGCGCCACCCGGCGGCTCCCTGCTCCACCCAGCCCTCCGTCACCAGTAGCGCCGCGCCGGCGAGCACGTCCCGCGCATCCAGACCGCTGGCGCGCCTGAGGGAGGCAAGATCCATCCAGCCCCGCACGGGGAGGGCGTCCAGCAGGCGGACCTCGCGCTCGGCCCACCGATCCCGGGGATCGCCGGCCCCGGAGCACCGCCCGGACAGGGCCCCTCGAGCGGCGCTGGCCGAACCGGGCTGGGCCCGGCTCCATGCCTCGAGGTCGGCCGCCGCGAGCACGTCGGTCCAGTCCGCTGCCACGACCGCCAGTCCGTCCTGCAGCATGCGATGGCATCCGGCCGACGCAGGGGAGGTCACGGGACCGGGCACGGCCAGCACGGGACGGGCCATCTGGGCTGCCGATCGAGCCGTCGCCGTCGTCCCGGACCGCTCGGCCGCCTCGACGACCACCGTGGTGCGGCCCAGGGCAGCGATGAGGCGGTTGCGCGCCAGGAACCGCTGCCGGCGCACCTGCTCTCCCAAGGGGACCTCGCTGATCACCAGCCCCTGGTCGGCGATCGCCGCCAGGAGGGCCGCGTGCGCACGCGGATACGCGACATCGACACCGCCGGCCATGACGGCGACGGTCATGCCACCCGCACGCAGTGCTCCTCGGTGAGCGGCCGCATCGATGCCGAAGGCGCCACCCGACACGACGGTCCACCCGCTCGCGGCCAGCGCTCCGGCCCAGGACCTCGCCACCTCCTCCCCATAGGGCGAGGAGGCCCGTGCTCCGACGATCGACACGGCCCGCAGGGCCAGCAGGCGCAGGTCGGCGGTGCCGGCCACCCACAGCGCCAGCGGACGCCGAGCTCCAAGCGCATCGAGAGCACGGGGCCACTCGTGATCCTCCGGCGTGAGGACGCGTGCCCCCACGGCGGCCGCACGATCGCGGGCGTCCGACGGCGACACGCCCTCGAGTCGCGCGCGCATGCCCTCCTCGTGCCGCAGACCCGAGCACCCCGACTCGATGGCCTCCAGTGCCGCCTGCGGGCCAAGGTCGACCGCGAGGGCGCCGACAGCCTCATCGCCCGGCTCCGCGGCGTGCGCCAGCGCGATCCACGCATCCGCACTCACGAGGACCACCCGAGGTGGCCGCCACGCAGGGCCAGGGCACCGGCGACATCGTCGCGTCCCGGCGCCGCTGCGCCCCTGAGGTCCGCCAGGGTCCACGCCATGCGCAGCACGCGGTCGACACCCCGCAGGTTGACCGATCGCCGTTCGATGTCCTGCAGCAGGTCGGCACCGTCGGCGGTGGGCATCCACTGTCGACGCAGTTCCCCTGCGGGAACCTCCGCGTTCACGCGCCATGGGTGACCGGCGAAGCGGGATGCCGCGCACTCCCGTGCCACGCGGACGCGATCCGCCACGCACGAGGACGACTCGGGGACCTCCCCCGAGCCGCATCCCTCCACCCGGGGCCGCTCGATCGCGAGCCGGATATCGACTCGGTCGAGGATCGGGCCGGACAGCTTCGAGGCGTAGCGACGGATCATGCTCGCCGAGCATGAGCACTCGGCTCCCGTGCCGACGCGCCTGCCGCAGGGACACGGATTCGCCGCGATCACGAGCTGGAACCGTGCCGGGAGGGTGCCCATCCATCCCGTTCGACCCAGGGTCACCACGCCCGACTCCATCGGCTGGCGAAGTCCTTCGAGCGCCGGTCGTGCGAACTCCGGCGCCTCGTCGAGGAAGAGCACCCCGTGATGCGCGAGGGTGACGGCACCCGGAACCACCCGGGAACCGTTCACCGAACCCAGGAGAGCAGCCGCCGACGAGGAGTGGTGCGGGGCCAGCAGTGGCGGGATCGCGCGCTCCTCGGGTGCCCGAGCCAGACCCGCCACGGAGTGGATCGAAGCGACCTCCCACGCCTGATCGTCCTGCAGTGCGGGCAGGAGCCCGGGCAGTCGGGTCGCCAGGAGTGTCTTGCCGACTCCGGGTGCGCCCGACATCGCGAGGTGATGCCCTCCCGCGGCGGCCACTTCCAGCGCCCACCGCGCGAACTCATGGCCGCGCACGTCCACGAGATCTGGCGGAGCCTCCCGCCTCGGAGCGGGGCCGCTCCCCCTGCTCGGATCCTGCGGGTCCGACAGCACGTCCTCCGCGCAGCCCGAGATCGCTCGCCCGTCGTCATCACCCGTCAGCGCCGCGCAGGCATGCGCCAGGGAGATCGCTCGGGTGACGTGCATGCGGGGAACCTCGGCGAGATCCTGCGTGCCCTCGCAGGGAACCACCACTGTGCTGAATCCGGCGGCTCGCGCGGCGAGAACAGCCGCGAGCAGTCCACGCGATGCACGCAGTCGACCGTCGAGGCCCAGCTCTCCGATGAACACCGTTGTCGACAGGGCGCTCGCCGGAAGACGTCCGGCAGCGGCCAGCACTCCCACAGCGATGGGGAGATCCAGGCCCGCACCGTGCTTGCGCACCTCCGCAGGTGACAGGCTGACGGTGATGCGCCGGTTCGGCCATGCCTGTCCGCTCGCCTCGACTGCGCACCGGGCACGCCACCGAGCCTCCGCGACCGAGGCATCGGGGAGACCCACGACCCCGAATCCCGGCAGGCCATCGGCCACCGACACCTCGACCCGCACGATCACGCCGGAGACACCGTCGATCACCACACCGTGAGCCGTGGCGAGGGGCATCACTCCACCCCGCGCAGGTACTGCACGATGGGCGAACCCGCTCGGGGCTGCACGACTCCGACGACGTCGAAGCGGACCGTGGGCACGTAGATGCCGTGGGCGTCGAGCCAGTGCATCGACAGTTCACGGAGGCGGCGCATCTTGCGCGGTCCGACGGCCTCAGCGGGAGAGCCGTGACTCACGCTCCGTCGTGTCTTGACCTCGCAGACGACGAGGCAGTCGCCGTCGCGAGCGACGATGTCGAGCTCCCCCACCGCGCAGCGCCAATTGCGGGACAGGATCGTCATGCCACGATCCCGCAGCAGTCGCACCGCGAGATCCTCGCCGTAGCGTCCGAGAGCGTCCTTGGCGTGCATCATCACCACCTCCGGCGCCCACCCTGCTCTCGGACGGCCGGATGCTTCCGGCGCGCACCGTCGCTGTGGACCATGACCCCGGACCCTGGTCCCTGTGGAGAGCCAGCGGAGCGACGCCTGTGCCGTCAGCGCGCGTCAGGTCACGCCCGGCAGGTTCCAGCTGCGGCGATGCTGGGGGCTCGGTCCGTTCTGCCGCAGCGCCTCGAGGTGCGTCGGTGACGCATACCCCTTGTTGCTCGACCAGTCGTAGGACGGATAGACGTCATGCCACTGGATCATCAGACGATCCCGCTCGACCTTGGCCAGCACGCTGGCAGCGGCAACGGAGGTGCAGGAGACATCGGCCTTGACCTGCATGCGCACCGGCGGGAGATCGGCGCCGGGATCTCCCCACAGCGATCCCTCGCCGGATGACCCCAGCCAGTCATGGGCGCCGTCGAGGAGGATCACGTCCGGCTTGGCGTTCAGGGAATCGAGAGCCCGTCGGCCGGCGAGCGCCAGGGCCGCGATGATGCCGAGCTGGTCGATCTCCTCCGACGACGCATGGCCCACGGCGGCCGACACCGCCCAGGAACGGATCCGCGGCTCAAGCTGCTCCCGAGAGGTGGGAGAGAGCTGCTTGCTGTCGCGGACTCCCGGCAGGGATCGCGTCCGACCGTCCACGACGACAGCGCCCACGGACACCGGTCCGCTCAGCGCGCCTCGCCCGACCTCGTCCATGCCGCATACCGATGCGGCACCGTCAGCCAGCAGGGTCCGCTCGAGGCGCAGGGTGGGCGAGACAGCCATAACACTCAGGAGCCTTGAGGGCCCGTGGGGCCGATGTCGTCGAAGACGTCCGGGATGGGCACCGTCGAGATGCGGCTGAGCGGCCAGATGACCAGAACCACCCGGCCCACCACGTCATCGACCGGGACGGCCCCGTCGGCCACCTCGAGGTGATACCGGGAGTCTCGGGAGTTGCCGCGATTGTCGCCCATGACGAAGACCCCGCCCGGAGGCACCACGACATCGAAGAGCACCTGGTTCGTGGGCCCGATGATGTAGTCCTCATCGAGGGGCGCGCCGTTGAGCATGATCCGGCCGGCCGCGTCGCAGCAGGCGATCCGATCTCCCTCGACGGCGATCACGCGCTTGACCAGATCGTTGCCCGAGTCGCTCGGCAGGAGGCCGACGAACGTCAGGGCCGACTGCAGGGCACCGCGCCAGCCCTCCGCCGGTGGAGGAGGATCCGGAAGCCAGTCGCCCGGGTCCTTGAACACGACCACCTCACCCCGGCTGACCCCGCCCAGATCCGTCGAGATCTTGGAGGCGATCAGTCGATCACTGACCGCGAGGGTGTCCTCCATGGAGGCACTCGGGACGTAGAACGCCTGCACCAGGAAGGCCCGCACCAGAGCGGACAGGATCAGGGCCGAGACGACGATGATGGTCGTCTCGGCGAGCCAGCGGCCGACTCCCGAGGACCGCTCGTCCGAGGACTCCTCGTCCCCCCGCGGGGCCTCGCGATCATCCTCCTGGGGGTCAGGCGCCGGACGCGCCATCAGGGCGCCGCGTCCGGGGCAGGAATGGTCGCGAAGACGTCCGGCACGTCGACCGAGCCGAGTCGGCTGAGGGGCCACAGCACGGCCATGGACCGACCCACCACCTTCGACTCGGGAACGAAGCCGCCGCCGGGATCACCCAGGTGGGCTCGTGAGTCTGCCGAGTTGCTGCGGTGGTCGCCCATCACCCAGAGGAGGCCTTCCGGCACCTCGACGTCGAACTCCTGCAGGCTCGGCGAGTCACCCGGGTAGAGGTAGGCGGATTCGTCGAGGGGGATTCCGTTCACGGTCACGCGGCCCTCGGCATCGCAGCACTGGACGCGATCGCCACCCACTCCGATCACGCGCTTGACGAAGTCCGTGGAGTCCGGGGTCATCAGGCCCAGGGACTGGCCGACCCATGCCGCAGCCCCGGCAACCGGATTGCGCTCAGGCCGGTCGGATGCCGGCACGAAGCTGTCGGAGCCGTCGAAGACCACGACGTCTCCGCGCTCGATGTCACGCGTGAGGTACACGAGCCGGTTGACGAGGATGCGGTCACCGACCTGGAGCGTCTGCTCCATGGAGCCCGTCGGGATGGAGAACGGCTTCGCGATGAACGTCGTGACGATCAGCACGACGCCGATCGCGATCGCGATCGTGACGGGGATGTCCCACCACGACTGACGACGATCCCTCGACGAACTCACGACCTGGATCCTCTCGCCCTCCGGTCAGCCGGACAGGCCGGGATCAGTCCTCGGACTTGACGTTCTCGCGACGCTCGCGGATCTTCGCCTTCTTGCCACGCAGATCGCGCAGGTAGTACAGCTTCGCCCGACGGACATCGCCGCGGGTCACGACCTCGATCTTCTCGACGATCGGGGTGTGCACCGGGAAGGTCCGCTCGACACCGACGCCGTAGGACACCTTGCGGACGGTGTAGGTCTCGCCCACCCCGGATCCTGAGCGCGCGATCACCACGCCCTGGAACACCTGAACGCGGGTCTTGTTGCCTTCCACGACCTTGACGTGCACCTTGACGGTGTCACCGGGACGGAAATCCGGGACGTCGGTCTTGAGCGAAGCCGCATCGAGGGCATCCAGAGTCTTCATGATCAGTCGCTTCCTGCAGGCGCCACAGGTCGCCCACGGTTGTGGGGAGGGGTCACGCAACGCGACCGCAGCCGCTGCCCTGTCCGGACCGCTGCCCCTGTGGCGGGGCGGACCGGGGGCGGCAGGTCGCCGCCCGAACATCGGGCCTGCGTAGTCTGCCACGCGGCCGGTCCCCGGGGACCACCCGGGTCGGCCGCGGGAGGTTCAGCGGGCGAGGCCAGCCTCGCCGTCCTGGCCCAGATCGGGGCGGTTGCGCGCGGTCCTGGCCTCCGCCTCGTGCCGACGCCATTCGGAGATCCGTCCGTGGTGGCCGCTCAGCAGCACCTCCGGTACCGCCAGACCCCGCCACTCGGGGGGCTTGGTGAAGACGGGCCCCTCGACGAGCTGGGACATCTCGCCCGGAGCGA
This sequence comes from uncultured Bifidobacteriaceae bacterium, assembly GCA_964597445.1. Taxonomy (GTDB): domain Bacteria; phylum Actinomycetota; class Actinomycetes; order S36-B12; family S36-B12; genus UBA10649. Next base: position 98,121 of record CAZQXO010000002.1, read on the forward strand.
AGGAATCCTCCCGCGCACTGCGCTCGTTGCCCAGCACTCCGGGCAGGAGCCGCGCGACCGCCTCCACCATGACGAGCACCGCCGCCTCTCCTCCCGCGAGGACGTAGTCCCCCACGGAGACCTCGCGGACACCGGCCCAGTCCTCCCGGGTCGCGTAGTGCGCGGCCACGCGGGAGTCGATGCCCTCGTATCGTCCGCAGGCGAAGATCAGCCAGTCCGTCCCGCTCCACTCCACCGCGGTCGCCTGATCGAACCGCGGGCCTGACGGGGTCGGGATCACCAGGATCGGGGCGCTCGTTCCCGGGCCGGCCGCGCGGAGGGAGTCGAGCATCTCCCCCCAGGGCTCTGGCCGCATCACCATGCCGGGCCCGCCCCCGTAGGGCGTGTCATCAACGGTGCGATGACGATCGTGCGCGGCCTCACGGAGGTCATGCACGCCCAGCGAGATGGTTCCCGTCTCGATCGCCCGGCCGACGAGGGACAGCCGCAGCGGTTCCAGGTAGGCGGGGAAGATGGAGACGATGTCAATGCGCATCGGGGACCTCGTCATCGAGCAGCCCCGGGGGCGGTGCGATGACGATTCGGCGTCGCCCGAGGTCCACATCCGGGACCATCTGCTCCACGAAGGGGATGAGGACCTCGGAGGATCCGCGATCGACGACCAGCAGATCCTGTCCCGGCAGGTGAGCGACCTCCGTGAGGGTGCCGATCGGACTTCCGTCCGCCAGGACGACCGCACATCCGATGAGCGCACTGTCGTAGTACTCGTCCGGATCCTCCGGAGCAGCGTCGTCTGGACGATCGACCTCGAGGAGGAGGCCACGCAGAGCCTCCGCCCCGGTGCGATCCTCCACGCCCTCGAAAGTCACCAGCAGGCGATTCGCGTGCCAGTGCAGCCGCGTCACGACGAGGTGATCATCCGACCCGGCCACCAGGAGGGCGGAGCCGGGGGCGAAGCGAACCTCCGGCTCGTCGGTCCTCGGCTCGACCGTCACCTCTCCGCGGATGCCGTGCGGGCGACCGACGCGTCCGACGACCACGCGCATGACGGCTAGCGCTCGGCGACGTCGAGGAAGTCGATGCGCACCGCGCGATCGTCGTTCAGGGCCGTGATCACGGTGCGCAGAGCTGTCGCCGTGCGACCTCCGCGCCCGATCACGCGCCCCATGTCGTCCGGATGCACGCGCACGTCCAGGGACGTGCCCCGGCGACCGTTGCGCATCCGGACATCGACGTCGTCAGGATGGTCGACGATGCCCCGCACGAGATGGGCGAGGGCCTCCTCGAGCATCAGGAGCTCTCCTCCGCCGCCTCGGCCGCCACGGCATCAGCAGCGTTCTCGAGAGCCTCGGCCGCGGCCTCATCGGCCACGACGGCCTCCACTGCGGCAGTCTCGGCCACGGCCTCCGCGACGACCTCGTCGGCAGCAGCGACCTCCTCCGTGACCACGTCGGCCGCAGGGGCCTCCGCAGCGAGCTTCGGCTTCGCGGCGGGCTTGGCCTTGGGCTCCTCGCCCGCCGCCTTGACCGCAGCCTCGAAGGCGATCAGCTTGCTCGGCTTGGCCTCCTTGACCTCGAGCGTGCCCTCGGCGCCCGGCAGGCCCTTGAACCTCTGCCAGTCGCCGGTCACCTTGAGGATCGCCGTCACGGCCTCGGTCGGCTGTGCGCCGACTCCCAGCCAGTACTGGATGCGCTCGGACTCGACCTTGATGACGCTGGGGTTGTCGAGCGGCTGGTAGATGCCGACCTCCTCGATGGCACGGCCGTTGCGGGCAGTGCGGGAGTCGGCGACGACGATGCGGTACTGGGGCGCGTGGATCTTGCCGACGCGCTTCAACTTGATCTTGACGGCCACGGGTGGCTTATCTCCTGAGGTGAGGGTCGGACAGCTGGTGCGATCACGTGGGGCATGCCCACCAGCTGACCTGTTGACCGTCGTTCCGGCCGGGTAGAGGGCCGACCGGGCGACGAGTGCCGTCGTAGTCTGCCAGATGGGTGTCCGACGGGAGACATCACCCCGTCAGCCCAGCAGGTCGCGCAGTTCCTTCGGCAGCGAGGCCGGATCGAACTCGCCCGAGCCGCCCTCGGGGGGCCCCGCCTCCTCCACCTGGGCTCGCTTGGCCGGGTTGCCGCTCTGCCGCTTGCCCTTGGCCGGCTTGGCGGCCTTCGCCGTCCGTCCCTTGGCCTTCTTGCTGCCCCCCATCCCGGGGAATCCGGGCATCCCTCCCATACCGGGCATGCCCCCGGGGCCCATCTGGCGCATCATCTTCTGCGCTTGGGCGAACCGGTCGATCAGGCCGTTGACATCGCTGACGGTCGTCCCCGAGCCGGCAGCGATGCGCGCGCGGCGGGAGGCGTTGAGGATCTTCGGGTCCCGACGCTCCCCCGGGGTCATCGACTGGATGATGGCCGCCACCCGATCGAGCTCCCGATCGTCGACCTGATCGAGCTGGGCCTTCATGTCGCCCATGCCGGGCAGCATGCCCAGGATCTTGCCGAGGGATCCCATCTTCTTGACGGCCTGCATCTGCTCGAGGAAGTCCTCGAGCGTGAAGTCCTGCCCGGCAGAGAGCTTCTTCGCCATCCGCTCGGCCTGGTCCGCATCGAACGCCCGTTCCGCCTGCTCGATCAGCGTCAGCATGTCGCCCATATCGAGGATGCGCGAGGCCATGCGATCGGGGTGGAAGGTCTCGAAGTCCGTGAGCTTCTCGCCGACGGAGGCGAACATGATCGGGCGACCCGTGACCGTCACGACCGAGAGCGCGGCGCCACCACGCGCGTCTCCATCGAGCTTCGTGAGCACCACCGCGTCGAATCCGACGCCGGACTGGAACTCCTCTGCCGTGCGCACCGCGTCCTGACCGATCATGGCGTCGACGACGAGCAGCACGTCGTCCGGCTGCGCCGCATCTCGCACATCGCGCAGCTGCTGCATGAGCTCGGGGTCGACCGCGAGTCGTCCTGCCGTGTCGACGATGACGACGTCATGGACCTTGGCGACCGCGAAGTCGCGCGCCTGCCGCGTGACGGCGACCGGATCGCCCACGCCGTTGCCCGGCTCCGGGGCGAAGACAGCGACACCCGCGCGCTCGCCCACGACCCTGAGCTGGTCCACGGCATTCGGGCGCTGCAGGTCCGCGGCGACCAGCAGCGGGGTGTGCCCCTGCTCCTTGAGATGGAGGGCGAGCTTGCCCGCGAGGGTCGTCTTGCCCGCGCCCTGGAGCCCAGCGAGCAGGATGACGGTCGGACCGGACTTCGCCATCGAGAGACGGGCGGTCTCGCCTCCGAGCACGGCGACGAGTTCCTCGTGCACGATCTTGACGACCTGCTGCGCGGGATTCAGCGCACCCGACACCTCGGCGGACAGCGCACGCTCACGCACCGTCGCTGTGAACTGCCGCACCACAGGCAGTGCGACGTCCGCCTCGAGCAGGGCGGTGCGGATCTCGCGCACGGTCGCATCGACGTCGGCCTCACTCAGGCGGCCCTTGCCTCGCAGCCCCTTGAAGGTCGACGCCAGACGGTCGGACAGGCTCGCGAACACGTCCGTCACCCTACCTTCGGGTCAGGCGAGGGCCGACAGCACCGTGACACGCAGCGCCGCCTCGCGCTCCGGCGTCAGTGGCCGGCCACCGGGATCGCGCACGAAGAAGACGTCCACGACGTCAGAGCCGAGAGTGTCGACCTTCGCACCCACGATGTCCACGTCCGCCGCCGAGACAGCCCGGGCGACACGGAACAGCAGCCCGGGGGCATCATGCGCTCGCACCTCGATCACACTGCCGCTGGATCCAGCACCACGCACGACCGTCACCGATGGAGCAGGGAATCCTCCAGGGGGCGGTGACGTGGCGTAGTCCGCCTCACGTCGCGCAAGCCGCTCGGCGACGTCGAACGTCCCCTCGACCGCGCGACGCACGTCATCGCTGAGCTGCGCTGCCGAGGGTGGATCGCCGAACTCCGGTCGAACGGTCCACTCCTGCACCGCTCGGCCGTCCATGGTCGTCACCCGCGCACCGAGGACGTTGAGCCGGTTGAGGGACAGCACGCCGGCCACCGTGCCGAGCAGGCCCAGCTGATCCCGCGACGTCACCGAGATGCGCCACGACCCATCACCCTCCTCCATCATGACCCACACGCCCTCATGCGCGAGCGCCGTGCGCTGCTCGTCCGACAGGCCTGGCGGCTCAGGAGCGGGCTCGCCCGCCAGAGCGCCCCTGACACGAGCCACCAGGTCCGAGATGAGACCGAATCGCCATTCCGAGCACACGCTCGGACCCGTCGCCAGAGCATCGGCGATCGACAGTTCATGGAGGAGGTCGAGCACCTCGCGCGATCCGACTGCCGCAGCCACCTCCGCAATGACGACTGGCTCCTCGAGATCCCGACGGGTGGCCGTGTCCGGCAGCAGGAGGTGCAGTCGAACGAGGCACTCGATCACATCGACGTCCGCCGCGGGGAAGCCCATCCGCTCGGCCTGCTGCCGAGCGATGTCCGCTCCGACGATGCTGTGGTCACCCCCGCGCGCCTTCCCGATGTCGTGCAGCAGGGCTCCCACGAGCAGCAGGTCCGGTCGCGTCACGTTCCGCGTGAGCGCACTTGCCTGCCGGGTCGCCTCGACCAGGTGACGGTCGACCGTGAACCGATGCAGGGCATTGCGCTGCGGTGCGGAGCGCACAACAGACCACTCGGGGAGCCACGTGACGATGAGTCCGACCTGATCGAGGGCCTCCCACACCGCCAGGAGGCCGGAGCCGGACCCCAGCAGTGAGACGAACGACTCGCGCATCTCTCTGGTCCACGGCTCGGGCGGCGGCGCCGACTCGGAGGCGAGGCGATCGACCGTGTGCGGCGAGAGCGGCACACCTGCCTGCGCCGCCGCTGCGGCTGCCCGCAGGGCGAGTCCCGCATCCGTCCCCGGATCCGCGTCGAGGGCGAGAACCGCCTCCCCGTCGTGCAGCACGACTCCCTCCGCAAGAGGCAGGCGCACCGGTCCGCGACGACGCATCGGTCGCAGCGACCGTCGCTGACGACTCCCGGTCACCCGGTCGACACGGTGCCAGGAGACGTCACTGGCATAGGCGATCGCGCGTGCGCTGCCATAGACCGCGCGCAGCAGCGCGTCCGGATCGGGCTCCCCGATGAGGTCCTCCGCGACGGCTGCCTGCTCCTGCATGCGCAGCGTGTCGTCGGATCCTGCTGCAAGGCGATGCAGCGACTCACGGACGTCGAGCAGGAAGTCGACCGCCTCCTGCCAGCCGGTGTGCGGGACATCGGTCAACCACGAGGCAGCAATGCCCCTGAGGATGGTCGCGTCGCGGAGTCCGCCATAGGACTCCTTGAGGTTGGGCTCTCCCACCTGCGCCAGCTCCCCGAAGCGCGCACGACGCTCCGTCACCAGGCCGTGCAGGGCCGGGAGACGGCGATCGGCCATGGCTCGCCAGTCCGCCAGCACGCCGGCGGAGAGGCTCGCGGCGAGGTCCGTGTCACCCGCGATCACCCGCAGATCCAGAAGCCCCAGGGCGGCGCGAACGTCCTCGGCCGCGACCCGGCGCGCCTCGGCCACCGTGCGCACGCTGTGGTCGAGCCGGACACCGGAGTCCCAGATCGGGTACCAGAGCCTGTCGGCGGCGTGCGCCGCCTCGGCCTCCCCTCCGCGGTGGAGGAGCACGAGATCCAGATCGCTTCCCCACGTCAGTTCGGCGCGGCCGTAGCCGCCGACGGCCACCAGGCACAGTGGCGAGGACACGGTCGCCTGAGTCTCCTCGAACAGGCTCGCCAGCCACTGATCCGTGAGAGCCGACAAGGCGGCGCGCCGACCCGGGCCAGTCAACCCGGGCCGACGCACCGCCTCGGCTCGCAGGGAGGCGTACTCCCGCGACTCCATGCTGTCCGCCTCCTAGAGCGCTTCTGCCCCGCGCTCGCCGGTGCGGACCCGGACGATCGAGTCGACAGGGCTCACCCACACCTTGCCGTCGCCGATCTTCCCGGTCTGGGCCGCCGACACGATGGCATCGACGATGCCCTCCGCCGCGCTGTCCTCCGCCACGATCTCGATGCGCACCTTCGGCACCAGATCGACGGTGTACTCAGCACCGCGGTAGACCTCGGTATGCCCCTTCTGGCGTCCGAAGCCGGACACCTCCGAGACGGTCAGGCCCTGGACCCCCTGGCCCTCCAGCGCGGACTTCACGTCCTCGAGCTTGAAAGGCTTGATGATCGCCGTGATGAGCTTCATCCCTGCACCTCCTTGTTGCGAGCAGCATGCCCGACGCCCGCGAAGACGCCGCCACCACCCGAGTCACCCAGTTCGTATGCCGACTCCGCATGGATCGCCAGGTCGATGCCCGAGATCTCCACCTCGGGATCGACACGGAACCCACGTGCAGCCTTGATGATGATCGCGATGATCGCCGCCACGATGAACGAGTAGAACATCACCGCGAAGGCACCCACAGCCTGCTTGCCCAGCAGCTCGGCACCACCACCGAAGAGCAGGCCGTTCACGCCGGCCGGTGCTGCCTCCGTGGCCAGGAACCCGATGAGCAGCGTTCCGACGAGGCCACCCACTAGGTGAACGCCCACGACATCGAGCGAGTCGTCGTAGCCGAGCCGGTACTTCAGGCCGACCGCGAGGGCGCAGAGCACGCCTGCGATGACACCGATGATGATGGCGCCGATCGGGGTGACGGCCGAGCAGGCCGGGGTGATCGCCACGAGTCCGGCGACGATGCCCGAGGCGGCGCCCAGGCTGGTGGCGTGACCGTCGCGGATCTTCTCGACGAGCAGCCAGGCCAGTCCGGCCCCTGCGGTGGCGACGAAGGTGTTGAGGAACACGACCGCCGCCGTGTTGTTGGCCGCCAGGGCGCTGCCGGCGTTGAAGCCGAACCACCCGAACCACAGCAGTGCCGCCCCGATCATGACCAGGGTCAGGTTGTGCGGGCGCATCGGCGTCCTCGGCCAGCCGATCCGTCGGCCGAGAACCAGTGCCAGGGCGAGCGCTGCGGCTCCGGCATTGATGTGGACCGCGGTGCCTCCCGCGAAGTCGATGACGCCGAGTTCGAAGATCCAGCCTCCGGAGGCCCAGACCCAGTGAGCGACCGGGAAGTAGACGAGGATCGCCCAGATGCCGCCGAAGACGAGCCACGCACCGAACTTGGCTCGGTCGGCGATCGCCCCGGCGATCAGGCCCACGGTGAGGGCGGCGAACATCGCCTGAAAGGCGACGAAGGCCATGGCGGGCAGCGCCGCCTCGGGATCATCCGCCATAAGGCCCTCGAGTCCCAGGAACTCGGTCGGGTCGCCGATGAGGCCGCCCTGATCCGTCCCGAAGGCCATCGAGTAGCCGAACAGGACCCACAGGATCATGACCACGAAGGCCGCACCCATGACCATCATGAGCATGTTGAGGACGGCCTTCGAGCGGACCATGCCGCCATAGAAGAAGGCCAGTCCGGGGATCATGAGCAGCACCAGGGCTGCTGCGGTCAGCACCCAGGCGGTGTTGCCCGTATTGAGCATCGACTCCATGCGTCTCTCCCTCCAGTGGTGTCTCCACCTCGCGAGGAGGACACTCCCGGCGGGAGGTTTCGAGGGATCGGCCTGCGCGTTTCGCGGAGGTGACGCGCGGGGACGTGAGGTTAACTCCGCGTTACGGCCCCGGATGTCCTGTCAGGCGCGGATCAGCGCATCCACGAAGGTCTCGGGCTCGAAGGGCGCGAGGTCATCGGGACCCTCACCGAGTCCCACGAGCTTCACCGGGACACCCAGGTCGCGCTGGACCGCGACGACGATTCCCCCCTTGGCCGTGCCATCGAGCTTCGTGAGGACGATGCCGGTGACCTGCACGACCTCCGCGAAGACCCTCGCCTGCTGGAGACCGTTCTGACCCGTCGTGGCATCGAGGACGAGCAGCACCTCGTCGATCGGTGACTGCTTCTCGACCACCCTCTTCACCTTGCCGAGCTCATCCATGAGCCCCGTCTTGGTATGGAGCCTGCCTGCCGTGTCGATGATCACGGTGTCGACATCGGCCGCGGCACCCGTCGCCACCGCATCGAACGCGACGGCGGCCGGATCGCCCCCTTCGGGCCCGCGGACGACAGCGGCGCCCACGCGATCGCCCCAGGTCTGCAGCTGATCGGCAGCAGCGGCCCGGAAGGTGTCTGCTGCCCCGAGGACCACCGCCTGGTCATTCGCCACGGCCAGGCGCGCGAGCTTCCCGGTGGTCGTCGTCTTGCCCGTGCCGTTGACTCCGACGACCAGCACGACGCCCGGGCGATCACCCACGCGCTCCGCTCGCACATGCCGGTCCATGGTCGGATCCACGAGGGCAAGAAGCTCCTGGCGGAGAATGGCCTGCACGCGCTCCGGGTCCGCCGCTCCCTCCACCCGCACACGGGATCGGAGGTTCTCCATCAGCTCCATGGTCGGGGCAACGCCGAGATCCGCGGTGAGCAGGATCTCCTCGACCTCCTCCCACGTCGACTCATCGATGACGTCCCTGCTGAGCAGCGTGAGCAGACCCCGGCCCACCACGTTCTGCGAACGGGCGAGGCGGGCCCGCAGCCGCTGCATGCGACCCGTGGCGGGCTCGGGCACCTCGACCTCGAGCAGTCCCTCGAGATCCTCGACCGTCGGAGCCTCCGCTCCCACTGCCGCCGTGGCGTCGTCGACCTGCGTCGCCGCCTCGACCGGAGGCGCTCCGAGGACTCCCCCGACATCCACCACATCGACGGAGCGACGGGCCGTGTCTCGGGGAACCGAGTCATCGTCACCGACACCCGGTGCGTAGTCGATGCCCGGACGGGGCCGAGTCTCCACGCGCCGTCGCCCCCCGCGCACGAGGGTGATGGTCACCGTGATGACGACGAGCAGGAGGACGATCGCGAGAACGCCATAGAGGAGGACGGAATCCATGTTCCGCATCCTTCCACGGGAGTAGGGAGGGCAGGATGGGCGCGTGGCCGCGCGATCCCTGCTCTCCGCCTATGTGCTGATCTCCGTCCTGAACGTCATCGCCGTGGCCACCGGCAACACATCCGGGGAGCAACTCACCAAGCCGCTCCTCATGCCGCTGCTCGCCGGCTGGCTCATCGCGGAGTCCCGCCGGCACTGGTCGACCCCGCTGACGTGGCTGCTCGCCGGTCTCACGGCCGCCTGGGTCGGCGACCTCGTCCTGCTGGGCTCCGGCGACCTCGCGCTGCTGCTCGGCATGGCTGCCTTCCTCGTGACGCAGCTCTCGTACCTGATCGCCTTCACTCGGGTGCGCGGACTCCGCTTCCGCAGAGGCATCCTCGTGCCCGGCCCCGAACCCGTTCCGGGCGTGGTGTCCCGGCATCGCATCCTCGTCCTCCCGTTCGCCGTCGTCCTGATCGGATTCGCCTGGCTCCTCTGGCCCGAGGCAGGAGGTCTCCGACTCCCCGTGGTGGTCTACGGGACGGCCCTGACCGCGATGGTCCTGGTCGCGCTCAACCTCGTCGGGAGGATGCCCGCCCGGCCCGCGTGGGTCACGGTCGGAGGCGCTGCGCTCTTCTGGATCTCGGACGTCATGATCGGCGTCACGGTAACGGACGTGATCGCAGGATCACCCACCGTCGACGCGATGATCATGCTCACCTACACGGCTGGACAGGGACTGATCGCCCTGGGCCTCGTGACCGGAGTCAACGACCTTCGCAGGGCACGAGCAGATCAGGCGCTGACGGACTCACGCAGTCGCTGACCGATCACCTGCGAGACCCCGTCACCTCGCATCGACACCCCGTAGAGAGCGTCAGCGATCTCCATCGTGCGCTTCTGGTGGGTGATGACGATGAGCTGGGAGGTGGACTGGAGCTCAGCGATGATGTCGATCAGACGACCGAGGTTGACATCATCGAGCGCCGCCTCGACCTCGTCGAGCACATAGAACGGACTCGGCCGGGCCTTGAACAGCGCCACGAGGAACGCCACTGCCGTCAGCGACCGCTCGCCACCGGACAGCAGGGACAGTCGCTTGACCTTCTTGCCCGGCGGCCGCGCCTCGACGTCGACACCCGTGTTCAGCATGTCCGAGGGATCGGTCAGCACGAGACGCCCCTCGCCACCGGGGAAGAGACGGCTGAAGACTCCCTCGAACTCCCGCTCGACCTCCGCATAGGCCTCGGCGAACACCTGCTGCACGCGCTCGTCTACTTCCTTGACGATGTCGAGGAGGTCGTCGCGGGTGCGACGCAGGTCATCGAGCTGCTCGCTGAGGAAACGGTGGCGCTCCTCCATGGCGGAGAACTCCTCCAGTGCCAGCGGGTTCACCTTCCCGAGCAGAGCGAGGTCGCGTTCGGCTGACTTGAGGCGCTTCTCCTGCTCGACCCGCACGAAGGGGTAGGGGGTCGGCTCCTCGTCAGGCACCTCGTCACCCGGTGACGGGGGTGTCGGTGGCACCAGCTGCTCCGGACCGTACTCCGCCAGGAGCACGGTCGACTCGATGCCGAACTCCTCCATGACGCGATCCTCGAGCTGCTCGATGCGCAGCCTCTGCTCAGCCCTGGCCACCTCATCCCGGTGGACGGAGTCCTTGAGCCGGTCCAACTCGATCGCCAGCTCGCGCACCTGGGCGCGCAGGGTCGACAGCAGAGCCTCGCGCTCCTTGGCCGAGCGCTCCAGGGAGGTTCGCTCGCGCCCCGCAACCGCGACGGACACGTCCATGCGGGACGACACGATGCGAGCAGCGTCAAGGATGGCCTGCGCCACGACCAGTTCACGAGCGCGTCGCTCACGGCGCTCGATCGCGGCGGCTCGGGCCTGACGCTCGGCCTCGGCTGCCCGCTCCAACTGCAGTGCCCGTGCACCCACGGCCGCAACGCGCTCCTCGGCGGTGCGCAGGGCCAGACGCCCATCGACCTCATGCCGACGTGCCGCGGACGCAACGGCATTGAGGTGCTCGCGGTTGTCGGCGCCCCCATCGATCTCGGGCTCGACCGAAGCCGCCTCCATCCGGGCGCGCAGCTGCTCGAACTGCTGACCGTCCTCCCGCAGCGCCGCCTCTGCCGCCGCATGAGCCGAGCCGAGCCGCTCCGCCTCGGCGAGGGCTGCACGGGCCACCTGGCCGAGCTGACCCAACTGCTCCGCCACGGCCGCCATGCGCGCGTCCGACTCATGCAGCCGCGACAGCGTCGCCTCGACCGCCTGAGCCGCCCGCGCCTGCCGGTCCCTGGCTCCCGCGAGCGCGAAACGCAGGCGCTCGAGGTCGGACGTCACGGCTTCGAGGTCAGCGACCGTCTCATCGTAGGCAGCCTGGGCCTCGAGCAGGCTCGGAGCGTGGGACGACCCTCCGTGCACGACGCCCGCAGCCAGCACGTCACCGTGCGGGGTGACGAAGGACAGCCCAGGGTGGTGCGCTGCCAGGTCGACGGCCTCAGTGAGGTCGCTCACGAGCATCCAGCGATCCAGCAGCTGATCGAGAACGGGCTGGACCACGGGCTCGCATCGAACCGTCTCGATCAGCGGTCGGCCAGCCTCCCGCACGTGCGGCCGCGGCGTCCGTGGCGGCAGGGCATCCGCGACGACGATGGCGGCGCGTCCGGCCTCCTCGTCCTTGAGCAGCACGACCGCCTGCATCGCCGCATCCATGCCCGCGACGACCACGGCATCGGCGATGTCCCCCAGCGCTGCGGCGACGGCGGTCTGCGCGCCCGGCTCGACATGCAGGACGGATGCCAGCGTTCCGAGCACACCGGGAACGGGCACCTCCCCACCGACGAGCCGCGCACCCGCGTCCTTGCGCTGGAGACCGATCTCCAGGGCCTCCCGGCGGGCCGCGAGAGCGGCACGACGGCGTTCGGCGAAAGCCTCGTCCGAGCGCAGGCGCTCCACCTCGGCGTCCGCCTGCACGAGCGTCGCCTCGGCCCGATCGTGCTCACGATCGAGGTCGACCTCACCCGCGTCGAGCCCCGCCGCGTCCATCTCGATCCGCGTGAACTCCTGCTGCGCGGTCTCCCCGCGCTCCCGGGCCTCCGCGATCTGCCGGGCCAACCGCTCGATCTCCGCGCTGCGCGCGTCCATCCGCGACCGGGCCGCATTGACCTGACCCGTGAGTCGGGCAAGCCCCTCACGACGATCCGCCGCGGCGCGCTCCACCTCGGCGACGCGCTTCTCCTCGGCCGCGGCCGAGGCCTCCGCCGCCATCCGCGCGGTCTCCGCCGAGGAGAGGGCATCGCGGGAGGACTCGACGAGCCGGCTGAGATCGAACTCCTCCGCCCGAAGGGAGCGGGCCTCGGCATCGATCTGCTCCGGGTCGCGCCCGCTGTCCTCCTCCTCAGGCTCCGGCTGGAGGTGACGGACACGCTCCGCCGCCACCTGAGTGAGACCGTGGAACCGCTCGCGAAGGCCGTTGAGGGAGAACCATGTCTCCTGCGCCCGGGTGATGCGCGGTGCATCGGCAGCCGCCTCAGCCTCGGCGTCCGTCATCCGCGCGGTCAGCTCCGTCATCCGCGCGTCGACCTCGTCCTGGCGCTGACGCAGGGCCGTCTCGTCGGCGACCTCGGCCTCCAGTGCGGCACGCAGCGCGACCAGGTCGTCCGCGAGCAGTCGCAGTCGGGCGTCGCGCACCTCCGACTGGATCACCACGGCCCGCCGGGCGACCTC
>CAZQXO010000003.1:0-36519 GCA_964597445.1 uncultured Bifidobacteriaceae bacterium
CGCAAGCACCCGCACCAGGAGTTCATCCAGATCGACACCACGAATGTCCTCTTCATCGTGGGCGGTGCCTTCGCCGGACTCGACCACATCGTCGAGGAGCGGCTTGGCCAGAAGCAGCTCGGCTTCACTTTCGATCTCGTCGACGGCGAGCGGGTCGGAACGGAGCGGGATCCGGCGGACATCTTCAGCCACGTCATGCCGGAGGACCTGCTGCGCTTCGGGCTCATCCCTGAGTTCATCGGCCGCTTGCCGGTGTTCACCGCAGTCTCCAAGCTCGATCGCGCTGCGCTCGTGGCCGTGCTCACGGAGCCGAAGAACGCCTTGGTCAAGCAGTATCAGCGGCTGTTCGAGCTCGACGGGGTCACCCTCGAGTTCTCGCCGGAGGCCCTCGACGAGGTCGCCGACCAGGCGCTGGCGCGGGGCACGGGTGCTCGCGGTCTCCGCGCCATCCTCGAGGAGGTCCTCCTCAACGTGATGTTCGATGTCCCGAGCCGTGATGACGTCGACCGGGTGGTCATCACCGACGAGGTCGTCCGGGAGAAGGTCAACCCGACCATCGTGCCGCGTACGGCCCCCTCGCGTCGCGAGCGTCGCGACAAGTCCGCCTGACGCCACGCACCGGTAATGCTCGGCCGCTAATCGCGGGATATTCCCGAATTATCGGCGCGAATATCTTTCGCTCGCCTTTTCTTTTCTGACAGGATATTCCCATGGCCAAGCAGACATTGATCATCGATGACATCTCAGGTGACACGGGGGCCAGGACGCGGTACTTCTCTCTGGATGGCACCGACTACGAGATCGATCTCACCGATGGCTCGTTCGCGGCGCTGCGCAGCGCGCTGAAGCCGTTCATCAGGGTGGCTCGCCAGACCGGCTCCGGTCGCGCTCGGGCGGCGGCGCCGTCGCGAACGCGCACGACACGCGTCGCGCGCAAGCCCCGCGGATCGGCGAAGGCCCCCACCGAGGCGGCCATCATCCGGGCGTGGGCCCGGGCCAACGGCATGGCCGTCACCGAGCGAGGCCGCGTCGCGCCTGAGCTCAAGGCCGCCTGGGCGGCGGCCGGCTCGCCTCGATAGGTCCTCCCCAGTCCCGCACGGTCACATGGTTCCTCGCCGCAAGGCTTGGACATAATGCGCCCATGCGTTGCGGTCGTGGGGGTGTGCTCGTCGCAGCGGGAGCCGCCACGGCACTTCTCGCCGGCCTGACCGCGACCCCGGTGGTCGCGGATGACGAGCCCCCGTCCGGGACCCAGTCCGTCGTCGAGCCGAGTGCGACTCCCGTGGAGGCGCCCCCCGGCTGGGTCGACCCGACGTCTCCGGAGTTCCTTCTCGGGCTCACGCCGAGCACCCGCCTGCCGCCGCCCGTCTCCGAGGTCGGGGAGGGTCGCCGGCCGGCGCCGGATCGCGAAGCGGTGCGCCGGGCTCAGGCGGATGCGGCGCCCCCGCTCAGGCCCGGGTTCGTGGACGACTACTCCCGCCTGTGGCGGGCGATCGAGGCGGGCATGGATCGTGTCGCGCGGCTGACGGAGCGTCTCGCCCAAGCTCGGGCACTGCGCGAATCGGCGTCCGGTGACCGTGGACTCGTCGTACGCGTCCGCAATCGCGCCGATGTCGCCTTTGCCGATGCCTCCGGCCAGCTCGACACCGCGGCGAAGGACCTCTACATCTCCGGCAGCACCGACGTCGATGTCGTGGTCGGGGTCCTCGGCAGTGAGCCCGATGACCTGCTGAACACGCTCGACTCCCTGATCTACCTCGACACCGCCACAGACGCGGAGAACATCGAGTTCCTCGCCACCCAGCGCGCGGCGACAGACGCGGCATCCGCGGTGATCCTGTCGACGTCGCTGCTCCATCAGGCCGAGGCGCGGGTCGGGGCCCTGGAAGCATCCCTGCAGGACGTGCGCGCCCGACTGGCGGGCGACCGCGAGGAACTCGACGCGCTGATCGCCGCGGCGGCACCGCAGACCGTGGTCGGCAGCGGAGGGTGTCCCACCTCCGTGCTCGATGGCACGGTTCCCCCGGGCGTGGACGTCACCGACCTGTGCCGACGGGCGGTGAAGGGAGCCGGCACCCCGCAGGCGGCGTTCGCCGTCAAGTGGGCGCTCGTCCGGCTGGGTGCGCCCTATGCCTGCGACGGTGTCGGACGCCTGGCCCCCTGGCGTTACGACTGCTCGTCCTACGTGTCCCGCGCCTACGCCGAGGGTGCGGGTCTGGCCACGGCCACGTCGGGCTGGGCGCCCTCCACGCGCACCATGCTGCCGTGGGACGGTGCTGGGCTGGATCCGCATTACGCGCGCATCGACCCCGACCGCATCAAGCCCGGTGATCTCGTCCTCTACGACACGTGTCCGGCCGGCGAGGTGTGCCCCTACCGCCATGTCGTGATGTACCTCGGGCCGCTCGAGCCGGGCGGCCCCGCCTACATGGCCCACACGAACGAGTGCGGAGGCGTGGCACACGTGGCGCCGTTCTGGGGCACCGCCGCCGAGAACTTCCTGGGCGTCCGGCGCGTCATGCCGGCCTCGGGCGAGCAGGTTCGGGCACCGCAGCAGGGTCTGGGCACGCCGACACCGGCGCGTGCCGCACGGGCGGTCGACCCGTGACGTGGGTGGCTTCCGCCCTGATCATCCTCCTGGCCGCCCTGGGGGCCGCCGTGGGACGGACGCTCGCGACGACCCTTCTCACCGGTCGGGTCGGCTCCTGGCCCGCGTGTCCGAGTCCGTCACGCGGGGTCGTCGCCCTCGTGACGGGTGGCCTCTGGGCGCTGCTGGCGGGCGCGGCCGTCGCCGGATGGGTCTCCCTCCCGCTGCTGCCCGTGCTCCTGGCGCTGGCGGCGGCGGGGGTGGTGCTCACGGTGATCGACCTCCATCACCATCGCCTGCCCGACATGATCGTCCTGCCGCTCTACCCGGTGACGGTGGTCGGGCTGGGTGTCGCCGGACTCCTCTCGGGCAGGTGGGCCGTGTGGTCCGCCTTGGCTGGAGCCGGCGTTTGGACAGTCGTCGTGGGCGTGCCATGGCTGGTGAGCGGGGGGCGCGGCATGGGCTTCGGCGACGTGAAGCTGGCGCCGGTGCTGGGTGCCACGCTCGGGTGGATCTCCGTCCCCGTGGCGGTCGCCGGGCTTGTGCTGGCGTTCCTCCTCGGCGCAGCGGTCAGCATCGTGCTGCTGGTGACGCGGCGTGCCGATCGCCGAACGGCTCTGCCGTTCGGCCCGGCACTGCTGGCAGGAGCGCTGCTGGGCGCGCTCGTCGGAACGCCGCTTGTCGACCTCTACGTCGGCATCAGTTTCCCGCAGTGACGCCGGTGTCAGCCCTCGTCCACGAGCGTCGCGTCAACCCCGATGGTGTCGCCGGGCGCCAGAGCGAGATCGGCGATCCGTCCGGCGGCCGCGATATCGGCGCGAGCCAGCTCGATCCGCGCGAGGGAGTCGGCCGGTGCTGTGACGGTCGCGTTGCTGATGTCGGCCCGCATGGACGCCTTGGCATCGGACTTCGCCCGGCGCACGAGCGTGAGCACCGCGGCCACATCGTCGATGAGCGCAGGGTCGGCATCGCCGGCAAGCGCCGCGAGCGCATCGGCGTCGGGCCACTCGCGTCGGTGGATCGATCCCTCCTGCCACCATGACCAGACCTCCTCCGTCGTGAATGGGAGGAACGGTGCGAAGAGTCGCAGTTGCACATGCAGAGCGGTCGCGAGCGTCGCCTTGGCTGAGGCAGCGGGCGCCCCGCCCTGGGCCCCGTAGGCGCGCTCCTTGACGAGCTCGACGTAGTCATCGGTGAAGTTCCAGAAGAACGTCTCGGCGACCTCGAGAGCGCGCGTGTAGTTGTAGTCCTCGAACGCGTCGGTCGCCTGGCGCACGGTCTCCGCGAGCCGGGCGAGCAGGGCGCGGTCGAGAGGCTCGGTGATCGCCGCGTCGTCCTCGCGGGCGTCCTGCATCAGCGCGAACTTGCTCGCATTGAGGATCTTGATCGCTAGCCGACGGCCGATCTTCATCTGGCCGATGTCGAATGCCGTGTCGGTGCCGGGGCGGCCGGAGGCGGCCCAGTAGCGGACCGCATCGGACGAGTACTCGTCGAGGAGGTCCATGGGTGTGACGACGTTGCCCTTGGACTTGCTCATCTTCTTGCGGTCCGGGTCGAGGATCCACCCCGAGATCGCTGCGTGCGACCACGGCAGGCAGTCGTCCTCGAGGTGCGCGCGGACCACGGACGAGAACAGCCAGGTGCGGATGATCTCGTGAGCCTGGGGGCGCACGTCCATGGGGAAGACCCGGCTCCACAGGTCCGGGTCCCGCTCCCAGCCGCCCGCGATCTGGGGGCTGAGCGAGCTGGTGGCCCAGGTGTCCATGACATCGGGATCGCCGAGGAAGCCACCGGCCTGGCCACGCTGCGCCTCGGTGTAGCCGGCGGGGGCGTCACTGCTCGGATCGATCGGCAGGTCTGCCTCGTCCGGCACGAGAGGGCGGTCGTAGACCGGGTTGCCGTCGTCGTCGATCGGGTACCAGAGCGGGATCGGGACGCCGAAGAAGCGCTGGCGGGAGATGAGCCAGTCCCCGTTGAGGCCGTCGACCCAGTTCTCGTACCGCACCTGCATGTGCGGGGGGTGCCAGACGAGTTCGCGTCCGCGCTCGATGAGCTGCTCGCGGAGCACGGGTTCGCGACCGCCGTTGGTGATGTACCACTGGCGCGTGGTCACGATCTCGAGCGGCTTGTCGCCCTTCTCGAAGAACTTGACGGGGTGCGTGATGGGTCGGGGGTCACCGACGAGGTCGCCGGTCTCCCGGAGGATCTCGACCATCCGCTCCTTCGCCGAGTGACTGGTCGCCCCGGCGATGGCCTCGTAGTGGGCCTGACCGGAGTCCGACGTGATCCACTCGGGCGACTCGCGCAGGATGCGGCCGTCCCATCCGATGATGGGGCGCGTCGGAAGCTGGAGCTCACGCCACCAGGTGACGTCCGTGAGGTCACCGAAGGTGCAGATCATGGCGATGCCGGAGCCCTTCTCCGGATCAGCCAGGTGGTGGGCGACGACGGGCACCTCGACACCGAAGGCGGGAGTAGTCACGGTGGTGCCGAAGAGCGGCTGGTACCGCTCATCGTCCGGATGCGCCACGAGCGCGACGCACGCGGCGAGGAGCTCGGGCCGCGTCGTCTCGATGAAGACCTTCGTGGAGGGGTCGGCGGTCGTCGGGAACCCGATGCGGTGATAGGCGCCCGGACGTTCGCGGTCCTCGAGTTCGGCCTGGGCGACGGCGGTGCGGAAGGTGACGTCCCAGAGCGTCGGCGCCTCGGTCTGGTAGGCCTCGCCCCGAGCCAGGTTGCGCAGGAAGGCGAGCTGGCTGACGCGCTGGGCGTTGGTGTCGATCGTCTGGTACGTCTGGCTCCAGTCGATGCTCAGCCCCATGCGACGCCAGAGCTCCTCGAAGGCGACCTCGTCCTCGACCGTGAGGCGCTCGCAGAGCTCGACGAAGTTGCGCCGTGAGATGGGAACCTGGTTCTTCTCGTCCGGCTTCTCCGGGGGAGTGAAGTCGGGGTCGTAGGGCAGGCTCGGGTCGCAGCGCACGCCGAAGTAGTTCTGCACGCGACGCTCCGTCGGCAGGCCGTTGTCGTCCCAGCCCATCGGGTAGAAGACCTCGAACCCGCGCATCCGCTTGTAGCGGGCCATGCAGTCGGTGTGCGTGTACGAGAAGACGTGGCCGACGTGCAGGGAGCCGCTGACGGTGGGCGGCGGAGTGTCGATCGAGTAGACCTCGCTGCGCGTCTTGGACCGGTCGAACCGGTAGGTGCCCTGCTCCTCCCATACCCCGGCCCAGCGCGCCTCGATCCCGTCGAGGGTGGGCTTGTCGGGCAGGGAGTTCGGGCTCATGGGCGGCGAGTCTATTCACCGGGGGTCCGTAGACTCGCGATCGTGGCAGCCCAGCAGACCCCCGCGGACGACGGCAGGGACCTCGTCCTCCTGTGGGACCAGCTCGAGAAGCGCTGGCCGGAGAGCAGGATCGAGCCGACTCTCTCCCGCATCGCCGCGCTGACCGATCTCATGGGATCGCCTCAGGACTCCTACCCGGTCATCCATGTCACGGGCACCAACGGCAAGACCTCGACCGCGCGGATGATCGAGTCGCTCCTGCGCTCCTACGGCCTGCGCACCGGCCTGTTCACGTCCCCTCACCTCGTCGATGCCCGCGAGCGGATCTGCCTCGACGGCCAGCCGATCTCGGCCGAGCGCATCCTCGACGCGTGGACGCAGATCGCCCCGCTCGTGGACGTGGTGGACGCGAACTCGACGGCCGACGGCGGTGTCCCGCTCTCGTATTTCGAGGTCATGACCGCCCTGGGGCTCGCCGCATTCGCCGATGCCCCGGTCGACGTCGCTGTCATCGAGGTGGGCATGGGCGGCGGATGGGACTCCACGAACGTGGTGCGCGGAGCTGTCAGTGTCATCACCCCGGTCGGACTCGATCATCGCGAGTACCTGGGCGACACGGTGGAGGAGATCGCAGCGGAGAAGTCGGGGATCATCAAGCCCGGGTGCATCGCCGTGCTCGCTCAGCAGGAACTGCCGGTGGCCGAGGTCCTGCTGGAGCGCGCGGCGGAGGTGGATGCCACGGTCGCGCGCGAGGGCATCGAGTTCGGCGTCCTCTCGCGGGGGATGGCCGTGGGCGGGCAGGTGCTCACCCTGAAGGGGCTCGCGGGGGAGTACCCCGACGTCTTCCTGCCGTTGTTCGGTGAGCACCAGGCGCACAACGCGGCGGTGGCCCTGGCGGCGACGGAGGCCTTCCTCGGCGGGGTCGGACGCCTGGATGAGGACCTCGTGCGCGAGGGGTTCGCGACGGTCACCTCGCCGGGTCGGCTGGAGGTCCTGCGCCGCGGACCCACGGTGGTCGTCGACGCGGCGCACA
The DNA here is from genome assembly GCA_964597445.1 of uncultured Bifidobacteriaceae bacterium. Classification (GTDB taxonomy): domain Bacteria; phylum Actinomycetota; class Actinomycetes; order S36-B12; family S36-B12; genus UBA10649. The sequence continues at coordinate 6,904 of CAZQXO010000003.1, forward strand.
ACCCTCACGGAGCCCAGGCCCTCGCGCACGCCATCACGGACTCCTTCGACTTCGTTCGCCTGGTGGGTGTCGTGGGCGTGCTCTCGGACAAGGACGCCCTCGGCATCCTGACGGCGCTGGAGCCGGTGCTCGACCTGGTCGTCCTGACAGCTCCTGCATCGGCTCGCGCCATGGACCCCGACGCGCTCGCGTCGGTGGCGGTCGAGGTGTTCAGCGACGATCGGGTGTTCGTCGAGCCGGAGCTGCCCGAGGCGCTCGACCGCGCCATGGGACTTGCGGAGGAGTCCGGTGCCTACGAGGGAGCGGGTGTCCTCGTGACCGGATCCGTCGTCCTCGTGGGCGACGTGCGCCGATTGCTCGACACATCGGGTGGGAAGGGCTGACATGCGCGTCCTGTGCTCCTCCGTCCTCGGCATCGAGGTCATCGTCGTCCTGTTGGCGACGGCCCTGGTGACGTCCAACTTCACCGTGGACAACAGGGGAGCGGCGTGGGGAGTGGGCATCGCTCTCATGCTCCTGCTTGTCCTGGGAGCGGGGATGGTGGGGCGCCGTGGCGGGATCACGTTCGGATGGATCCTGCAGCTGCTCGTCCTGCTCAGTGCCGTGGTCGTCGGGTGGACCATGATTGTGATCGGGGTCATCTTCGTCGCCCTGTGGGCGACCGCGATCCACCTGGGCTCCCGAGTCGACCGGGCGAAGGCCGAGCGGGCCACGTCCTAGTGCTGGCCGAGCGGGCCACGTCCTAGTGCTGGTTAGGATGCGGAAGCGCTGAAGCCCAGTGCGACCCGCATCCCCGAGGAGATCCCCGTGTCCGAGCGCACCCTCGTCCTGATCAAGCCCGACGGCGTGGCCCGTGGCCTCGTGGGAGAGGTGATCGGTCGGATCGAGCGCAAGGGATTCCGCATCGTCGCCATGGAGATGCGCACTCTGACGCGCGAGATCGCCGAGGCGCACTACGGCGAGCACCGCGACAAGCCGTTCTTCGCCGATCTCGTCGAGTTCATCACCGGCGGGCCGCTCGTGGCGGCGGTCATCGAGGGCCCGGACGCGATCGTGCAGTGGCGCACCATGATGGGTGCGACGAATCCGGCCAAGGCCGAGATGGGCACCATCCGCGGTGATCTCGCCACGGAGATGCAGAACAACGTCACCCACGGCTCGGACTCCCCGGAGTCGGCGGCCCGCGAGGTCGCACTGTTCTTCCCGGGTCTGTAGCAGCGATGAAGCCCGCCGTGATCGGCCTGGGTGTCGGTGCCGCTGTGGGCACCGTGGTCGCCCTCGCCTCGCGCGGTCCGACGCTCGTCGAGTGGCCTGCTCCCGTTCGTCGAGCCTTCCCGTTCGTGCTCGGCGGCCTCGCCGGCGGCGTTGCCGGGGTGAAGACGGGCACGACGCTCTCGCTCCTGCGCGCGGCCTCGGGGCGTGGACCGGGTCCGGTCACCTCCCTCGCTCCCGTCGTCGTGGTCGGTGCCGTGGCGGCCGGTGTCGCGGTGGCCGGGAACATCGCGGCCCGGCGGGTGCTCGGTGGGCTCGTCGAGCAGGGGCGTGACCTCGATGAGGCCTACACCGAGCCCCCGGACGACCCTGACGTCTCCGGCAGTCCCTCCTCGGTCGTGACGGTCCGCGAACTGGGGCGTGAGGGTGCCCGGTTCGTCAACTACGTCTCAACCCCGGACGCCATCCGGGAGGTGACGGGTGCCGAGCCGGTGGCGACCCCCGTACGGGTGTTCGTCGGCGTCGATGCGGCGCCGTCCCCCGAGCAGCGCGTGGGCCTGGCCATGGCCGAGCTTCGTCGCACGGGTGCCTTCGACCGCGGCACGCTCCTCATCGAGGCGCCCGCCGGCACCGGCTATGCGAACTCGTTCCCGGTCGACGTCCTCGAACTGCTCACGCGTGGTGACTGCGCTGCCGTCTCGATCGCCTACGGACTCCTGCCGTCCTTCCTCTCCTTGGGCAAGGTGGGAGAGGGGGCCCGCACGCAGAAGCTGCTGCTCGATGCGATCCACGACGAACTGCAGGGCCGGACGAACCGGCCGCGCCTCCTCGTCTACGGAGAGAGCCTCGGTGCCGAGGTGCAGCAGTCGGCCATCCCTGCCGGACCCCTCGACCTCGACCACTACGGGATCTCCGCAGCACTGTGGGTCGGCACGCCCGGAGGGGAGCGGGCCGACGTCTTCCATGCCCTGTGTGGAGGGGAGTCCTACACCGTCGACCGGCCGGAGCAGCTTCCCGATCCCGTTCCGTCACCGCGGCCGCGGGTGTGGTTCCTCGAGCACGACGGCGATCCCGTCGTGCGCTTCCGGCCCCTGCTCCTGCTGCATCGGCCCCCGTGGCTTCCGCGCGACGGCCGGCGCGGGCGCAACATCCCGGCCTCGATGACGTGGAAGCCGGGGATCACCTACGCCCAGGCCTTCGTCGACACGATGTTCGCCACGCATGTCCGGCCCGGCCTGTTCGAGAGCCTCGGGCACGACTACCGGGCTGACCTCGGTGCCGTCACGACCATGGCATTCGACCTGCCGTCGGACCCGGCCACCTCCGAACGCCTCGAGGCGTACCTGCGGCGCACCGAGGTGGAGCGGGCCCAGCGGCTGGGCGAGGCGTAGCCGCCGGTCGGGGGAATCCCTCACTACGGCTAGACTGTGGTGGTTCACCGCGGGCTTTCCGCCCCACGAGGAAGGGCCACTTCCCCATGGCTGCTTCATCCGCCTTCGGCGGCTCATCGTTCGTCGGCCGCGACATGGCCGTCGATCTGGGCACGGCCAACACCCTCGTGTACGTGCGCGGCCGTGGCATCGTCCTGAACGAGCCGTCGGTGGTTGCCATCAACAGCAACACGGGCGGCATCCTCGCTGTGGGGTCGGAGGCCAAGCGGATGATCGGCCGGACGCCGGGCAACATCGTCGCCATCCGTCCGCTCAAGGACGGCGTCATCGCCGACTTCGACACCACCGAGCGCATGCTTCGGTACTTCATCCAGAAGGTTCACCGCCGTCGACATCTGGCGAAGCCGCGTCTCATCGTGTGTGTTCCGTCCGGCATCACCGGAGTCGAGCAGCGCGCGGTCAAGGACGCCGGCTATGCCGCAGGCGCACGCAAGGTGTTCATCATCGAGGAGCCGATGGCCGCGGCGATCGGCGCGGGGCTGCCGGTGCACGAGCCGACCGGCAACATGGTGGTCGACATCGGCGGCGGCACGTCCGAGGTCGCCGTCATCTCCCTCGGCGGCATCGTGTGCTCGCTCTCCGTGCGCGTCGGCGGGGATGAGCTCGACAACGCGATCATCCAGTACGTCAAGAAGGAGTACTCCCTCATGCTGGGGGAGCGCACCGCGGAGGAGATCAAGGTCGCCATCGGCTCGGCGTTCCCGATGCCGGACGAGCCGCATGCGGAGATCCGCGGGCGCGACCTGATCACGGGCCTCCCGCGAACGATCGTCGTCTCGGCGGAGGAGATCCGTCGGGCCATCGATGAGCCGGTGCATGCGATCGTGGACGCCGTCAAGGCGACTCTCGACCGGACGCCGCCGGAGCTCTCGGGCGACATCATGGACCGCGGCATCGTCCTGACCGGCGGCGGCGCCCTCCTGCGGGGCCTCGATGAGCGCCTGCGTCACGAGACAGGCATGCCCATCATCATCGCCGACCGACCGCTGGACTGCGTTGCGCTCGGCTCGGGCAAGTGCGTCGAGGAGTTCGACGCCCTCCAGCAGGTCCTCATCTCCGAGCCGCGCCGGTAGTTCCCCCGGGGTCTGCGCGCGGCCCCCGGCAAGGCAGGCCAGACTTCTCCCATGTTCTCCCGCCGCACGCGCCTCCTCCTCGGGGTGCTCGTGGTGGCCTCGCTGACCTTCATGATCCTCGACCTGCGTGGTGGGGAGGGGCCCTTCGCGAGCGTCCGGAACGCGGGAGCGAATGTGCTGGGGGGCCTCGAGCGGGTCGCGGCGACGGTGTTCTCCCCGATCACCGGTGCGGGGAGCTGGTGGTCGACGATGCGCGATCAGGCCGGCCAGATCGAGACCCTCACCCGCGAGAACGAGTCACTTCGCGGGCAGCTGCAGACCCTGGAGAGCGATCGGTCGCGGGCGGCTGCCCTCGATGGTCTCCTCAAGGTCGCGGGAGTGGGTCAGTATCGGTTCGTCCCGGGGGAAGTCATCGCGATCGGCCCGGCCCAGGACTTCTCGTGGACGCTGACCATCGACGCGGGACGCAACGACGGCATCGAGCCCGACATGTCCGTGATCAACGGTGCCGGACTCGTCGGCCGGGTGCTGAAGACCACCGCCGACACCAGCACGGTGGTCCTCCTCGTGGACCAGGGATCCGCGGTGGGCGGTCGCATCGCCGGCACCGGTGAGATCGGCATCGTCTCGGGCACCGGGCGACAGGACGAGCTCGAGTTCGAACTGCTCGACCCGCTTGCCGACGTGCGGGTGGGCGACGCGCTCGTCACCTTCGGCTCCAAGGGCGGTCGCCCCTACGCGCCGGGCCTCCCGATCGGCGAGGTGGTCGAGGTCCGCGGCACGGGTGGCCAGCTGACGCGCATCGCCCGCGTGCGCCCCTACGCCGACATGTCCCGGATCAGCGTCGTGGGCGTGGTCACGAAGCCCCCGCGGACCGACCCCCGGGACTCCGTCCTCCCCGCCTCGGAGGGCATCGACGTCCTCCCGAGTCCGGCGCCCCTCGGCGGTGACGGCGACGCTGAGGTCCCTGTGCCCAACCTCGCCGATCCCGGTGTCCCGGCCGCTCCGGAGGAGGAGACGGCAGCGGTTCCCGTCGAGGAGCCGGTGCCGTGATCTGGCGGCAGGCCATCATCATCGGCACGTTCGTGCTGATGGCGGTGCTCGTCGAGATCACCCTGCTGTCGCGTCTGGGCATCCCCGGAGCAACGCCGGACCTCGTCGTCGTGACCGTGGTCGCCCTCGCCCTCACCATGGGCCCGGTCCAGGGGGCCGTCGCGGGCTTCGTCGCCGGCGTGCTTCTCGACATGGCCCCTCCCGGCGACACCCTCATCGGCGTGAACGCCCTCGTGTACGTGGGTATCGGCTTCGTGACGGGAATCGCGGTCGATCCCCGCGATCGCACCATTCCGGTCATGATGGGCATGGTCGGCCTGTCGACGGGGGCGGCTGTGCTCCTGATCGCCGGGCTCGACACGATGCTGGGCAGCGATCGCGTGGACTGGGAGCAGATCCCCGTCCTGACCCTCACGTCGGCGCTGTACGGCGTGATCCTGGCCCCGCTCGTCATCCTGCTGACGCGCGCCGTGGTCCGGAAGGCGACCCCGGAGGTGGCGGTCGACGTCTGACGGACACGTCCGTGGCTCCGGGATTTTTCACCCTAAACCGGACGAAACGGGTCAGTCGGAACGGGTCCTGCTGCCATCGCGTCGTACCGTCGTCTCCGGGGGACGGCAGGTCGGGACGATCCGACCGGGCAGCAGAGCAGGACGGGAGGTGCGTCGGTGAGCGAGCGCTCCAACCTGCGCCTGCTCGTCCTGGCGGTCCTCATGGTGTCCCTCCTGGGGACTCTCGTGGCCCGGGCCTTCTACCTGCAGGTGATGGAGGGGGCGGAGTACCGCGCAGCGGCCGCCGACAACACGGTCCGCGAGGTGGCGGAGCCGGCGGTCCGCGGCATCGTCCTCGACCAGGCGGGCCGCCCTCTGGTGTCCAATCGGACGACGGTCGTGGTCACCGTTGACCGTCAGGCCCTGGCACAGGAGCCGAACGGCGGTGCTGCGGTGATCACGCGGCTCGCCAAGATCCTGGACACCCCTCGCGAGAAGATCCAGGAGCGTCTCCTCACCTGTGGTGCCGAGGGAGCGAAGCCGCCGCCGATCTGCTGGAACGGCTCGACGTACCAACCTGTTCCTGTCGCCAGCGACGTCGACACCCAGACGGCACTGAGCATCATGGAACGTCGTCGGGAGTTCCCGGGGATCTCGGCGAAGCTGGAGGCGGTGCGTGAGTACCCGGCTCCCTTCAACGTCAACGCGGCGCACATCCTCGGCTACCTGGGGCCCGTGACCGAGGAGCAGATCGCCGACCAGGGTGACACCGAGGCGTTCGACCGGCTCCGTCGCACGGATGTGGTGGGACGGTCCGGGCTCGAGCGGCAGTATGACGAGGTGCTGCGCGGCAAGCCGGGCATCACGACCCTCGCGGTCGATACCGCCGGCCGTGTCACCGGAACCCTGGACGAGCGCGCCCCCGAGCCCGGTGACTACCTCGTCACCAGCATCGATGCGAAGCTGCAGTCCGTCGTCGAGCAGCAGCTCCTCGCCGCCGTGCGGCGCGCCCAGTCGCAGGGGTACGCGGGTTCCTCCGGTGCCGCGGTCGTAGTCGAGGTCGACACGGGACGAGTGCTGGCCATGGCCAGCTACCCCACCTACGACCCCTCCATCTGGATCGGCGGGGTGACCAAGAAGCAGTTCCAGCAGCTCATCGATGATGAGTCCCTCTCGTCGAATGCGTACCAGGGCCAGTTCGCGCCCGGCTCGACCTTCAAGGCCATCAGCACGGCAGCGGCGGGCATGGACAACTTCGACCTGTATGGGATCTACCCGTGCCCTTCCCGGGTGAAGGTCGGCGGGCAGACCTTCCGCAACTACGAGTCCAACGCCTACGGCCCGATCTCGCTGACCCGCGCCCTCGAGGTGTCGTGCAACACCGTCTTCTACGACATCGCCCGTCGCATGTGGCAGGAGGCCGGGGGTCCCGATGCGGGCATCGATGCCCCCGATCCCGTGGCCGAGGCGGCGACCTCGTTCGGCCTCGGCGCCCGCACGGGCATCGACCTGCCGGGCGAGTCCGCGGGTCGGGTGGCCAGCCGCGCCTTCAAGTACGAGAACTGGGAGGAGAAGAAGGACACCTGGTGCCGCAATGCCGAGGAGGGCTACCCGGAGACCCGCAAGACCGATCCGAAGATGGCCGACTACTACACAGCGCTGGATCGGGAGAACTGCACGGACGGGTACCAGTGGCGCGCCGGCGATGCCCTGAACGCCGCGATCGGGCAGGGCGACACGACGGTCACCCCCCTTCAGATGGCCATGGTCTACGCGGCCATCGCCAACGGGGGCACGCTCTACCAGCCGCAGGTGGCCAAGGGGATCATCTCCGCGGAAGGCGAGGTGGTCGACACGTTCGCCCCCATCGTCACGCGGCGGGTCGACGTATCGAGGAAGGCCCTGCGCTTCCTGCGCGACTCGCTCCCCGGCGTGACGACGGAGGGCTCCGGTGAGACACCGTTCATCGGCTTCCCCCTGGACCGCATCCCGATCGCGTCCAAGACCGGATCCGCGCAGGTGACAGGGGACAAGGCGTCGACGTCGTGGTTCGCGTCGTACGCGCCGGCCAACGATCCCAAGTACGCGGTGGTCATGATGGTGACGGAGGGCGGGACGGGGTCCAAGACCTCCGGTCCGAGCGTCCGCAAGATCTTCGAGGCACTCTTCGGGGTCCGGGGCTCGGCGATCGACCCCCGGTCGAGCGTGCTCATCGGCGGCGCTCCCCAGAGCGCCCTGCCGGAGGTCGGCTCGGACGGAATCCCCGTCGGTCCCCGCGGGCGGCAGGCTGGTGTGGCGGACGTCCGTGCGTCAGGATCGCAACCATGAGCGGAATCCTGACCACGGATCCCGGCGTCCGGACCCTGACGCGGCAGAGCGGCTACTGGCGTGATCTCGATTGGATCCTGCTCATCGCTGCGCTGGCCACCACGGTGTTCGGGTCGATGCTGGTGTGGTCTGCAAGCCGTGCCGACATGGCCTCGCCGGGGGATCCGCAGTCCTACCTGAAGCGTCACGTCATCAACATCGTCATCGGCCTCGCTCTCGGGTGGTTCGCGTCCCGACTCGACTACCGATGGCTGCGGGCCTACACCCCGATCATCTACGGGGGGTCGGTGTTCCTGCTGCTGCTGCCCTTCGTGCCCGGGCTCGGCACCACCATCGCCGGTGCGCGTGCATGGATCGACCTCCCAGGCGGGATGACCATCCAGCCCTCGGAGTTCGCCAAGGTGGCCGTCATCATGATGATGGCTGTGCTGCTGTCGGAGCGACGCGACATCGAGAGCGAGCCGCGAGACCGCGACATCATCCTGTCGCTGGGCGTCGCGCTCCTGCCCATCCTCATCATCCTGGTGCAGAACGACACCGGCACCGTCCTCGTGATGGGTGCGGTCGCACTGTCGCTCATCGCCGTCTCGGGTGCGCGAACCCGCTGGCTGGTCGGACTCTTCGCGGGGGCCATCGGAGGCGTGCTCATCGCCGTGCAGCTCGGCCTGCTGAAGGAGTATCAGGTCCAGCGGCTCACCTCGTTCATCAATCCGGGTGACGATGTCACGAGTGCGGCCTACAACGCGAATCAGGCCCGCATCGCCATTGGTGGAGGAGGCTGGTCGGGTTACGGACTCTTCGAGGGTCCGCAGACGCAGGGCAAGTTCGTGCCGGTCAACGAGAGCGACTTCATCTTCACGGTGGTGGGGGAGGAGCTCGGCTTCGTGGGCAGCGCCCTTCTCCTCCTGCTCCTCGGCGTGATCCTCTGGAGGGCGGTCATGATCGCCTTCCGCGCCGACGACATGTACGGACGCCTCGTCGCCACGGGCATCGTCGCGTGGTTCGGCTTCCAGATGTTCGAGAACGTGGGGATGAACCTCGGGATCATGCCCATCACCGGCATCCCTCTGCCCCTGGTGTCGGCGGGGGGAACCTCCATGATGGCGACGTGGATCGCCATCGGCCTGCTCCAGAACGTGCGCCTGCACGCTGTTCGCGCAGGCTCCTGACCGTCGCGGGGGCGGGCGCCGGGGGAAGCGCAGGTATCCTCCTCGCGTGACAACTCCCGGCGCCAGCGTCTTCGACCGCCTCGAGCGGCTCCTGCCCTTCGTGTCCAAGCCGATCCAGTACATCGGCGGTGAGGTCAACGCCGTCACGAAGGCCTGGGACGACGTCGAGGTCCGTTGGGCGCTGATGTACCCGGACGCCTACGAGGTCGGTGCCCCGAACCAGGGCGTCCAGATCCTCTACGAGGTCCTGAACGAGCGGCCGGATGTGCTGGCCGAGCGCACGTATGCGGTGTGGCCGGATCTCGAGGCCCTCATGCGCGCCAACGACGTGCCCCAGTTCACCGTCGATGCGCATCGACCCGTCGGGGACTTCGACGTGCTCGGCCTGTCGTTCAGCACCGAGCTCGGGTACACCAACATGCTCACCGCCCTCGATCTCGCGGGCATCCCGCTGCAGGCGTGCGACCGCGGAGAGTCCGATCCGATCGTCGTCGCCGGCGGCCATGCCGCCTTCAACCCGGAGCCCATCGCGGACTTCATCGATGCTGCTGTGCTCGGTGACGGCGAGGAGGCCGTCCTCCTCATCACCGACATCATCAAGACGTGGAAGGAAGCGGGGCGGCCCGGCGGTCGAACCGGGCTGCTGCGTGAACTGGCCCTGACCGGTGTCATCTACGTCCCGCGCTTCTACGACGTCGAGTACCTCGAGGACGGTCGCATCAAGCGCGTGACGCCGAACGATCCCGACATCCCGTGGCGCGTGCGCAAGCACACCCTCATGGATCTTGACGAGTGGGCCTACCCGAAGAACCCGCTCGTGCCCTTGGCGGAGACCGTCCACGAGCGCATGAGCGTGGAGATCTTCCGCGGCTGCACGCGCGGGTGCCGGTTCTGCCAGGCCGGCATGATCACGCGCCCCGTGCGCGAGCGCAGCATCACGGGAATCGCCCAGATCGTCGAGAACGGGCTGGAGAAGACGGGCTACGAGGAGGTCGGGCTGCTGTCGCTCTCCAGTGCCGATCACTCGGAGATCGCTGACGTCGCACGCAACCTCGCCGACCAGTACGAGTCCAGCCAGGTGTCGCTGTCCCTCCCGAGCACTCGGGTGGATGCCTTCAACGTGGACCTGGCGAACGAGCTGTCCCGCAACGGTCGGCGCAGCGGACTCACCTTCGCCCCCGAGGGGGGCAGCGAGCGCATGCGCAAGGTCATCAACAAGCAGGTGACCGAAGAGGACCTCATTCGCACGGTGACCACGGCCTACGCCGGCGGATGGCGCCAGGTGAAGCTCTACTTCATGTGCGGGCTGCCCACGGAGACCGACGAGGACGTCCTGCAGATCGCCTCCCTCGCCCGCGAGGTCATTCGCGCGGGGCGCGAGGTGACGGGTCGCAAGGACATCCGGTGCACGGTCTCGATCGGCGGGTTCGTGCCGAAGCCGCACACGCCGTTCCAGTGGGCGGCCCAGCTCGACCACGAGTCCACGGACGCGCGGCTGCGCAAGCTGAAGGACGCCATCCGCAACGATCGGGAGTTCGGCAAGTCGATCGGCATGCGTTACCACGATGGCAAGCCCGGCATCGTCGAGGGGCTCCTCTCGCGTGGTGATCGGCGGGTCGGCTCGGTCATCCACCAGGCTTGGCGCGATGGTGCGCGATTCGACGGCTGGAGCGAGCACTTCTCGTTCGATCGCTGGATGGCGGCAGCCGAGAGCGCCCTGGCGAACCAGCCGGTGTCGGTCGACTGGTTCACGACGCGCGAGCGCGAGCGCAGCGAGGTGCTGCCGTGGGAGCACCTCGATTCCGGGCTGGACATCGAGTGGCTCTGGGACGACTGGCAGGACGCCCTCGCGGAGATCCCTGTCGATGACTGCCGCTGGACGCCGTGCTTCGACTGCGGGGTCTGCGATCAGCTCGACACGGAGATCCAGATCGGGCCCACGGGGGTCGTGAGCCTGCCGATGCCGTCCCTCCCGCCGTCGCCGGTGCTGGCGGCGCGGGAATCCTGACCTGTGGCACCTCAGCCTCCGGCGCGCGATGTCGCGCCCACCGTGCAGCGCCTGCGACTGCGGTACGCCAAGCGCGGACGCCTGCGGTTCTCGAGTCACCGGGACTTCCAGCGCGCGCTGGAGCGCGCCCTGCGTCGCGCGCGCATCCCGATGGCCTACAGCGCCGGCTTCTCCCCGCACCCGAAGATCTCCTACGCGAACTCGGCGGCGACAGGCGTGGCGAGTGAGGCGGAGTACGTCGAGCTCGGCGTGAGCCAGGAGTGCGATCCGGCGGCGGTGCAGCGTGCCCTGGATGCCGCCCTCCCCCCGGGACTGGACGTGCTCGACGTCGTGGTGGCCCGGACCTCGGACTTCGCGCCCCGGCTGGAGGCCTCGCTGTGGAGGGTCGAGCTCCCGGAGGTCCCGGAGGCGGACCTCAGTCGGGCGGTCGACCTCCTGATGGCGGCGTCCGAGGTGGCGGTCGAGCGCATGACCAAGAACGGCATGAGGGTCTTCGATGCCCGGGGGGCCGTCATCCGCGCGTCCTGCAGCGTGGAGGACTCCGGGCCGGGGCCCTGTGCCATACTCACTATGGTCGTCCGAAACGGAACACCGTCCGTACGACCCGACGACGTCCTGTCCGCGCTGCGGCGTGTGGCCGAACTCGTGCCGCCGGTCCCCCCGAGGGTGACCCGGCTGGCGCAGGGGCCACTCGATGCGGCCGGCACCTCGGTCCTCGACCCGCTGGAGCCCGACCGGGCTGCGGGGTCTGCGGACTCGACCGACCGGTGACAGGGCGCTGCCGGCGGGGCCGGTGAGCGGCGCACGAGGCGCGCTCAGGGTCCCGCACTGACCAGACTTCGTGAGGGGTTCGCCCCTCCAGACATCGGCTGAGGCCGGGCGCGTCCCGGATCTCGCCACGAAGGAGTGCGACCCATGGTCGACGACATCACCACCCCTGATCCCTCGGACGGCACACCGGCGGCCTCCTCGGCTGAGGTCAAGCGCACGCGCCGCCGTGCCGCCTCCCGCCCCGCGGGGCCACCCGTCGTCGTCGAGGAGCCGGCCACCGAGCCCAAGCGGACGCGCAAGGCCCCGGCCGTGGCCGACGACGCGGAGGCGCCGAAGGCGAAGAAGGCGACTCGCAAGTCGACGAAGAAGGCTGTGGCCGCGGCGGCCGACGACGCCGACGCGGAGGCGCCGAAGGCCAAGAAGGCGACCCGCAAGTCGACGAAGAAGGCCGTGGCCGTGGCCGACACCGTCGAGGTCGACGCAGCCGAGGGAGCCGGTGCGACTCCTCGCATGGCCGCCCCGGCCTTCGTCGCCCCGCTCTTCCAGGCGCCGGACGCTGCGGCGTCCGCCGAGGAGGAAACCGATGAGGCACCCCGTGGCCGTCGCACGCGGCGCCGTGCGGCCGCGCCCGACACCGAGGCGACGACCGATGCGGAGTCAGCGGCCGATGCGGCAGAAGCGTCGTCCGACGCTCCCGATGACGAGTCCGAGGGTGATGAGGGCGGTCGCCGTCGCCGTCGCCGTCGGGGCGGCCGTCGACGTCGCCGCTCGGGTGATGAGGGCGAGGCCGAGGGCACGGGCGAGGACGACGAGACCGAGTCGGGGGACGACGAGTCCGAGGGCGAGGAGGGCACGGGCGTGCGTCGCCGTCGCCGCCGGCGTCGCCGCGGCTCCTCCGATGACGGAGAAGGCTCGACGGACGACCCGCCGAACACGGTCACGCGCGTGCGCGAGCCGCGGTCGAGGGGCGGCGACGATGTCGCGAGCCTGAAGGGGTCGACTCGACTCGAGGCCAAGAAGCAGCGGCGCCGTGAGGGACGTGAGGCTGGCCGCCGACGTGCACCCATCCTCACGGAGGCGGAGTTCCTCGCCCGGCGCGAGTCGGTCGACCGCGTCATGGTGGTCCGTCAGCAGGGTGACCGCACGCAGATCGCCGTGCTCGAGGACGGAGTCCTCGTCGAGCACTACGTGACGCGCGGCACGTCCGGATCGATGGTCGGCAATGTCTACCTCGGTCGGGTGCAGAACGTCCTGCCGAGCATGGAGGCGGCCTTCGTCGACATCGGTCGTGGCCGCAATGCCGTGCTGTACGCGGGCGAGGTGAACTGGGATGCCGCGGGACTGGAGGGTCAGCCGAAGCGGATCGAGTTCGCCCTCAAGTCCGGGGATCCCGTCCTGGTGCAGGTGACGAAGGATCCGGTGGGGCAGAAGGGCGCTCGTCTCACCAGCCAGGTCTCCCTGCCAGGGCGCTTCCTTGTCTACGTCCCGGACGGGTCCATGACCGGGATCAGCCGCAAGCTCCCGGACACGGAGCGCTCACGGCTCAAGAAGGTCCTGAAGCGGGTCATGCCGGAGGACGCGGGCGTGATCGTCCGCACCGCGGCTGAGGGCGCTCCGGAGGAGGCCCTCGAGGCTGACGTCGAGCGACTGAAGGCTCAGTGGGAGTCCATCTCGACCGCAGCCGCATCTGCCAATCCGCCCGCGCTGCTGTACAGCGAGCCGGATCTGGCGATCAAGGTTGTGCGCGACATCTTCAACGAGGATGTCGCCAGCCTGATCGTGTCGGGCGACACCGCATGGTCCGCTCTGAGCGAGTACATCGGTGCGGTGGCGCCGGATCTCGCCGACCGACTGCGTCACTGGGTCGATCCGAAGGACGTCTTCGCCGAGTACCGCGTCGAGGAGCAGTTGATGAAGGCGCTGGACCGCAAGGTCCACCTTCCGTCGGGCGGCTCGCTGGTGATCGACCGGACCGAGGCGATGACCGTGGTCGATGTCAACACCGGCAAGTTCACCGGCCAGGGCGGCAACCTCGAGCAGACGGTGACCCGCAACAACCTGGAGGCAGCCGAGGAGATCGTGCGGCAGCTTCGTCTGCGCGACATCGGCGGCATCATCGTCGTCGACTTCATCGACATGGTCCTCGAGAGCAACCGGGATCTCGTCCTGCGTCGACTCGTCGAGTGCCTGGGTCGCGACCGCACCAAGCACCAGGTCGCCGAGGTGACGTCCCTGGGCCTGGTCCAGATGACGCGCAAGCGCATCGGGTCGGGTCTCCTGGAGTCCTTCTCGGAGACGTGCGAGCACTGCAACGGCCGCGGTATCCGGGTGTCGCTCAACGTGGACCACGCGCACGAGTCCCCGAAGGGACGCAAGCCGGCGGGGTTCGTGGATCCGGCGGAGGCCGCGGCTCGGGCCCTGGCTGCGGTGGAGCAGCCCGAGGGGGACGCTGCGGTGGAGCAGCCCGAGGGGGACGCTGCGGTGGAGCAGCCCGAGGGGGACGCCCACGAGGCCTCCCACGGGGGTGGGGAGGCCCCCGCGGGGGCGGTTTGACCCCTCGTGACCCCGTTCCGTATTCTTGACCCTCGTGCCCACGGCCGCTGCCGGGGCGCGTTCCAGACGACAGGAGTCAGTGGTGTACGCCATCGTTCGCGCCGGCGGCCGGCAGGAGAAGGTCGCAGTGGGCGACGTCGTGGTGCTCGACCGGCAGGCAGGTGAGCCCGGCGCCACCGTCGACCTCCCCGTGCTGCTGCTCGTCGACGGCACCGCGGTGACGTCCGATCCGGCGGTCCTGGCCAAGGCCTCGGTCAAGGCGGAGATCGTCGATCACCGTCGTGGCCCGAAGATCGACATCCTGAAGTACAAGAACAAGACCGGCTACCGCCGCCGTCAGGGTCATCGTCAGGACCTCACGGCGGTCAAGGTCACCGGCATCACCCCGGGGAAGTGACGTAGATGGCACACAAGAAGGGCGCCTCCAGCACCCGCAACGGCCGTGACTCCAACGCTCAGCGTCTGGGTGTCAAGCGCTTCGGTGGCCAGAAGGTCAACGCCGGCGAGATCATCGTCCGCCAGCGCGGAACCCACTTCCACCCGGGCAACAACGTCGGCCGGGGCGGCGACGACACCCTCTTCGCCCTCGCCGCTGGTGCCGTGCAGTTCGGCACGCATCGCGGCCGCCGGGTCGTGAACATCGTCACGGAGTAGTGACGCACCACAGCCAGGAGGAGGGCGAGCCGATCGGCTCGCCCTCCTCGCATGTTCGGCCGTCGATCGGCTCCCCACTGCGCGCGGCGGGGCAGCTTGCTCGCGGCACCTGAGAGGATTCGCCCATGGCCACCTTCGTCGATCGTGTGGTCGTCCATGCTCAGGGCGGTGACGGCGGCAACGGCTGCGCCTCCATCCTCCGGGAGAAGTTCAAGCCCCTCGGGGGTCCCGACGGCGGGAACGGGGGGCGCGGCGGCGATGTCATCGCCGTGGTCGATCCCGGCGTGACCACGCTGCTGGAGTTCCACCACGGACCGCATCGTCGGGCCGGGAGCGGACGTCCCGGCCAGGGCGGGCATCGCAACGGGGCCGAGGCCGAGGACATCGTCCTGCGGGTCCCCAGCGGGACCGTCATCGCCACCCCCGACGGCGAGATCCTCGCCGACCTCGTGGCGCCGGGCGCGACCTACGTCATCGCGCAGGGTGGCCGCGGCGGCCTCGGCAACGCGGCCCTCTCGTCGCCCCGACGCAAGGCTCCGGGCTTCGCCCTGCTGGGTGAACCGGGGGAGCAGCGCGATGTCATCCTCGAGCTGAAGACGGTCGCTGACGTGGCCCTCGTCGGGTTCCCGAGTGCCGGCAAGTCCAGTCTGATCGCGGCGATGTCGGCCGCGCGGCCGAAGATCGCCGATTACCCCTTCACGACGCTGGTGCCCAACCTCGGGGTCGTCACGGCAGGGGAGGTCGTCTTCACCGTGGCCGATGTCCCCGGCCTCATCCCGGGGGCCAGCGAGGGCAGGGGGCTGGGACTCGAGTTCCTCCGCCATGTCGAGCGCTGCAGTGTCCTCGTCCATGTGCTCGACTGCGCGACGATGGAGCCCGGTCGTGATCCGCTCGAGGACTTCGACGTCATCGAGCGCGAGCTCGAGCAGTACGGCGGCTTGGCGGATCGCCCCCGTCTGGTCGCGCTGAACAAGATCGACGTCCCTGACGGGCGGGCCATGGCGGATCTGGTGCGCCCGACGCTCGAGGAGCGCGGATACCGGGTGTTCGAGATCTCCGCAGCGACTCACGAGGGGCTGCGTCCTCTGTCCTTCGCCATGGCCGAACTCGTCATGCAGGCACGGCGTGAATCCACCCCGGCGGCTGCCGAGCGGATCGTGCTGACGCCCCGGCCGGTGGATGACAGCGGCTTCACCGTGACCGCTGAGCCCGACGGGTACCGCGTGCGCGGCAGTCGTCCGGAGCGCTGGGTGCGGCAGACGGACTTCAGCAATGACGAGGCCGTCGGCTACCTGGCGGATCGTCTCGCCCGACTCGGGGTGGAGGAGCGACTCCTCGAGGTGGGGGCCCAGCCCGGATGCACGGTCATGATCGGGCCGGCGGAGAACGCTGTCGTCTTCGACTGGTACCCGACGATCATCGCGGGCGCCCCCTCCCAAGCGAGTCCGCGCGGCACCGATGTCCGTCTCGATGCCCGGCTGGAGGAGCTGCCCGGAGGTGAGTCGTGAGTTCGTCCTCCGCGGGCGACCGGCTCCGCGCTGACATCGCCGGGGCCACGCGGGTCGTGGTCAAGGTCGGTTCCTCCTCCCTGACGCGCAAGGGCGGGGGCATCGACGACGAGCGCGTGGATGCCCTGGTCGCCTGCATCAGCGAGCGCCAGGCGCGCGGGCACCAGGTCGTGCTCGTCTCGAGCGGCGCCATCGCCAGCGGGCTGCCCGCCCTGGGCCTGACCCGACGACCCCGGGACCTCGCCACGCAGCAGGCAGCTGCCTCCGTGGGTCAGGGCCTGCTGCTGGCGCACTACAGCGCGTCCTTCGGGCGGTACGGGCTCACGGTCGGCCAGGTGCTCGTGACAGCCGACGACGTCATCCGTCGCGCGCACTACCGCAACGCGCAGCGCACTCTCTTCCGACTCCTCGACCTCGGTGTGATTCCGATCGTGAACGAGAACGACACTGTCGCGACAGACGAGATCCGCTTCGGCGACAACGACCGACTCGCGGCGCTCGTGGCCCACGTGGTCCAGGCCGAGGCGTTGATCCTGCTGTCGGACGTCGACGGCCTCTATGACGGGCCCCCCTCGGTCGAGGGCACACGCCTGATCGCGGAGGTGCGGGGTCCGGACGATCTCCGCGACATCCGCATCGGCGGAGTCGGCGACGCCGGTGTCGGGCTGGGGGGCATGAGCACCAAGGTCGATGCTGCAGGCATCGCATGCTCGGCGGGCATTCCCGTCCTGCTCACGTCCGCTGCATCGGTCACGCGCGCTCTGGGTGACGCCCAGACGGGCACGATCTTCCATCCGACCGGGCGGCGCGCCTCCACCCGCCTGCTCTGGCTGGAGCATGCGACGACGCCTCAGGGCCGTCTGCGCCTGGATGCCGGGGCAGTCCGCGCCATCGTCCGAAACCGGTCATCACTGCTTCCGGCGGGCATCACTGCCGTCGAGGGCACGTTCAGTGCGGGAGATCCGGTCGAGCTTCTGGACGAAAACGGCACCACGGTCGCCCGTGGTCTGGTCAACTTTGACGCACAGGAACTGCCGGGCCTGCTGGGTCGATCCACACGCGACCTCGCACGTGAGCTGGGGCCGGAGTACGAGCGGGAGGTCGTCCACCGGGATGACCTGGTGATCATGCGCCACTAGCAGGCGACGGCAGGGAGGTGGCACCGTGGACTCCACAGGGCACCGGCACCTGCAGGCCGTCGACGGGCCTCCGGCCCCTCCCGACCACATGTGGCACGTGACCCTGACCGTCGCGGGCGCACCGGTCGCGGATGGCGAGATCAAGGCCGCCCTCGAACGGCTGAGCCATGAGCACCCGTTCCTGCTCTCGGGTCGCTACACCGTCGATCGAGCGGAGGTCCGGTACTGGGAGGAGGCGGCGGACGTCTCGTCGGCCCTCCGCATGGCCGTCCACCTCTGGGACGAGCACATCGTCTCGGCTCAACTCCCCGCCTGGCGGGTCGTGGGCGTCGAGGTGGTCGATCGACAGACCTTCCACCGCCGTGGCCGCCATGTCCACGAGCAGCCGGGACTCGTGGCTGCCGGTCGCGTGATCCCGTTCTGATCCACATCCCCCGCCACCTGTCAGCCTCGGTATGGTCGAGTCCATGACCACGACGACTGCCCAGGCGCAGGACGAACGCGCGCGGGTGCGCCAGACGGCCGAGCGAGCCCGTGCGGCCGCGGTCCAGTTGCGGACGCTGACGCGGAATCAGAAGGATGCAGCCCTGATCGCCATGGCGGACGCCCTCGACAGCAGCATCGACGCGATCGTGACAGCCAACGCTGACGACGTCGACCGTGCACGCGGGGCCGGGACGTCCGAGGCCATCATCGATCGCCTCACGCTGACCGGACCCAGGATCGCGGCGATCGCCCACGCCCTGCGGGATGTCGCTGCTCTCCCCGATCCCGTGGGAGAGGTGGTGCGCGGATACACCCTTCCCAATGGCCTGACGGTGAGGCAGGTGCGGGTGCCCCTCGGAGTCGTCGGGATGATCTACGAGGCCCGCCCGAATGTGACGGTCGATGCCGCCGGGCTGTGCTTGAAGAGCGGCAACGCCGCCCTCCTGCGCGGATCATCATCCGCCGCCTCCAGCAACGCGGCGCTGGTCGAGGTCATGCGTGCCGCGCTCGAGGGAGTCGGACTCCCGGCCGATGCGATCCAGCTCGTTCCCGGCGAGACGCACGAGTCCGTCGATCACCTCATGAAGGCACGCGGGCTGGTCGATGTCCTGATCCCACGCGGTGGCGAGGGCCTTATCCGCAACGTGGTCGAGAACTCCATGGTGCCGGTCATCGAGACCGGCGTCGGCAACTGCCATGTGTACATCGACAAGCATGCCGACATCGACAAGGCCGTCACGATCCTGCTGAACAGCAAGGCGCAGAGAGTGAGCGTATGCAACGCCGCGGAGACCGTCCTCGTCCATCGCGACATCGCCGATGCCTTCCTACCCCGTGCTCTCGAGGCGCTGCGCGATGCCGGTGTCACCATCCACGGTGACGACCGGTTCGCGCTTCACGCCACCGGAGCGAGCATCGCCTTCGAGTCGGTCACCGACGAGGATTGGGCAGCGGAGTACTACTCCCTCGACCTCGCGGCGGGCATCGTCGACAGCATCGACGACGCCCTGGAGCACATTCGCACGTGGTCGAGTGGCCACACCGAGGCGATCGTCAGCGACAGCCAGACGGCGATCCAGCAGTTCATCGCGGGCGTCGACTCCGCGGCCGTGATGGTGAACGCCTCGACCCGGTTCACGGACGGCGGTGAGTTCGGGTTCGGTGCCGAGATCGGAATCTCCACCCAGAAGCTGCATGCTCGAGGCCCGATGGGTCTCCCCGAGCTCACCACCACGACGTATGTCGTGACGGGTGACGGCCACATCCGCACGTGAGCCAGGTTCCGGCTACAGTGACCCTGCAGGCCTGACCTGCGACGATCC
Organism: uncultured Bifidobacteriaceae bacterium; assembly: GCA_964597445.1. Lineage (GTDB taxonomy): Bacteria > Actinomycetota > Actinomycetes > S36-B12 > S36-B12 > UBA10649. The sequence goes on from CAZQXO010000003.1 coordinate 26,122, forward strand.
GACCCGGAGGTTCCATGACGGTCCTGAACACCGCCCTCGTGCTGGCCAGCGAGGGTGCCGAGGGTTCCAACGTCACCAGCCCGTACGTCTTCGGCGGAGTCGCCCTCATCGTGCTGCTCATCCTTCTGGTCATCACCGTGATGATCAAGGTCGGCGACTGACTCCAAGCGCCAGGCGCCCATGACCACCCTTCGCGTCGGGATCATGGGTGGATCCTTCGATCCGATCCATCTCGGCCATCTCGTGGCCGCGTCGGAGGTCGCTCATCGCTTCGACCTCGATGAGGTCATCTTCAGCCCGACCGGCGAGGCGTATCACAAGCCCGCTGATGCTCGGGCCCCCGCAGAGATCCGGTATCTCATGACGGTGGTCGCGACCGCGGCCGATCCGCGATTCCGCGTGACGCGCGTCGACATCGACCGCCCTGGTCCCACCTACACCGTGGACACTCTGCGCGACCTGCGGTCGGAAGCCGCGATCACGCGTCCGGGTGCCGACATCCAGTGGTTCTTCATCACGGGCGCGGACGCGCTCGCCGAGATCCTGCAGTGGAGGGATGCCGACGAGATCTTCGAGCACGCGCACCTCGTGGGCGTGACCCGACCGGGTCACAGCCTCCAGGACCCGGGGCTGCCTCACGCGCAGGTCTCGCTCCTGGAGATCCCGGCTCTGTCGATCTCATCCACCGATGTGCGAACCCGTGTGCGCGACGGTGCTCCGATCCGCTATCTCGTGCCCTCCGGGGTGGCCAACCTCATCGCCAAGTACGGGCTCTACGGAAGCGACCCGACGTCGTCCTCGAGAGTGTGAGACGCTGTCGGTCGCCCCAGCCCCCCTATCCCTGCACAACCGATCCTGAGGACCTCTCGTGACCGCTGCCCCCGAAGCCGTCGAGCTCACCATCGCGGCGGCGGCAGCCGCATCGGACAAGTTCGCCACGGACATCGTGGCGATCGACGTCAGCGAGCAGCTCGCCATCACCGACGTCTTCCTGCTCTGCTCCGCTGCCAACGATCGTCAGGTTCGCGCCATCGTCGATGCGGTGGAGGAGCGCCTTCATGGAATGGGATCCAAGCCGCTGCGCCGTGAGGGTGAGGCTGAGGGGCGCTGGGTCCTTCTCGACTACGGCGACATCGTCGTCCATGTCCAACTGGCGGAGGAGCGGATCCACTACGCGATCGAGCGCCTCTGGAAGGACTGTCCGATGATCGCCCTGCCGGCGGAGATCACTGAGGGCCCGGCGTCGGACGCACCCGGCTCGTGACGCCCCGGCGCATCGTTCTGTGGCGGCACGGTCGGACGTCGTGGAACGCCGAGCAGAGGTTCCAGGGTCAGTCGGACATCGCGCTCGACGAGGTGGGGCGCCGGCAGGCGGAGCAGGCCGCCCGCCTGCTGGCCGAACTCGAGCCCGAGTGCATCATCAGCTCCGATCTGTCTCGGGCGCGGGAGACCGCCGAGAGCCTCGCACGCATCTCGGGTGTCCCTGTGACGGTGGATGAGCGACTGCGGGAGACCTTCGCCGGGACATGGGAGGGCATGACGCGCCGGGAGCTTGAGCAGAGGTTCGGTGACGATCTGGCGAGCTGGTCGGCCGGATCGATGATCCGTCCGGGGGGCGGCGAGACTCGGGTCGAGGTGGCCGAGCGCATGGTCGAGGCGATCGGGGAGTCCTTGACCCAACTCGGTGCAGGACGGACCCTCATCGTTGCCACCCATGGCGGTGCAGCCCGCGCTGCCACCGGGGCGCTCCTGGGGCTGCCGACGGATCACTGGGCTGCTCTCGGGGTGCTGACCAATTGCGCCTGGTCCGTGCTGCTGGAGAACGTCCCGCGGCCCGGAGGCGAGCGGCATGGGCCACCGTGGCGACTCCAGGAGTACAACGCGGGTTCGCTTCCCGCCGTCGCCCTCGCCGACGATCGGTGACGCGGGTGGGTGTCCGGATCGACCGTCGGGGCATCGTGTATCGTTCGGAATCCCGTACGGGGCTGTAGCGCAGCTGGTAGCGCACCTCCATGGCATGGAGGGGGTCAGGGGTTCGAGTCCCCTCAGCTCCACCGTGTGAAGTCCGGGGCCATCTGTGTGTCGTGGCCTCGGATTTTGTCTGGTGCCTGGCCGCCGTCCCTCGGGTGGACGCCGACAGTGCGCTGTCGGGGGCCGGGTGCCTCCATCCGTCGCGGGCCACCACGACTACGTCAGCTTGCCCATCTGCCTGATCGACGAGGTCGCGCGGGGAAGCAGAAGGTGCTGAGTCGCTCAGGTTGCGAGCGCGCCTCGGCTTTTTACACTGCCAAGGTGCTGAGATTCCTCGTTCCCGTTGCCGCGGCAGCGACGTTCGGCCTTGTGTCTGCCTTGTCGGGTGCTCCCGCGGCCTTTGGCGTGGAGCGTGACTGTGACCTGCGGGCTGACCGCGTCGCATGCGCCCATCGGGATCTGGCTGGACGTGACCTGCGAGCCCATGACCTGACGGGGGCGGTGCTCCATCACGCAGACTTGCGTCGTGTCCGGCACCAAGGCGGGTCGATGGCGCGGGCAGTGCTGCATCACGCTGATCTTCGAGGGGCCGTCCTGCGAGGAGTGGACCTGCGTGGCGCCGACCTGCGTCGGGCCAAGCTCGCGGGAGCGGATCTGCGGGGGACCCTGTTGACGGCTCATCCCGCGGCTCGTACCCCTCGATCCCTATCGAGAGACGCCCTCCTGCCCAAGATTCCGGACGGGGCCAACCTCAGTGAGGCTGATCTCTCCGGCGCGAATCTCACAGGCGCAGATCTGACGGGTGCCATCCTGGAGCGGGCAGACCTCTCGGGCGCGCAATTGGTCGGCGTCGATCTGACCGACGCGAACCTGCAAGGTGCCGACTTCTCCCGTCAGGACCTACCGGAGCGCAAGGCTTTCAACTTCCAGCTCGATAAGGCGCTGTTCAGTCCGGTGTACACGTCACTCGGCATGACGAATCTCTCTGGTGCCAATCTCTCCGGCATGAATCTCATGGGATACAACTTCACTGGAGCGAATCTTTCGGGAGCCAATCTCTCGGGCGCGAACTTGGACTCAGCCAACTTCACGGATGCCATCCTCGCGGGGGCGAACCTCACCGGAACGTCCTTGGTCAGCACGACGTTCAATGGCGCTGATCTCTCTACCGCCGATCTGTCTGGTGCGCGTGGCTCCTGGACGTCCCTGCAAGGGGCTGATCTGAGCAACGCCGCCTTGGCCGGCACCACACTCCAGAGCGCCTATGCGCCGGGCGTGACCGCGGCGAGTGTGAGCACGGCGGGTGCGGTGCTTTCTGGATCAAACTTCACGGGATCCACGTTGAGTGACGTGGATCTTTCCGACACCACTCTGGGATCGGTGAACTTCAGCAATGTGACGTTCGATGACGTCGTCTTCGCAGAGGACAGCCTCAGTGGGGCCCTCCTCAATGGTGCGGTCTTCAGTGGTGCGGACTTCGCCGGGTTCGACCTCCGGGGTGTCAACTTCTCCTACGCGAATCTTGGCGATGCGAACCTGACGGGGACCAATCTGGCGGGCGCGAACATGACGGCGGCTCGAGGAAACGGATTGACGTTCGCCGGAGCGAATCTTCAGGGGGTCAACTGTTCCGCATGTTGGTTCACGAACGTGAACCTCAACGGAGCTGTGATGTCGGCATCCAGTTGGCTTCAAGCCTTCTTGGATGGTGGCACAGCGGTGGGTGTGAACATGAAGGCCACGGAGATGTCCATGTCCTTTTTCCTCAACATGGATGCCTCTGAGGCGAGTTTCGCAGGGGCGTTGATGCAGGGATCGAGCTTCTCCGGGTCGAAGGTGACGGGGGCGGACTTGTCGCTCGCCAACATGGACATGTTCTCTGCGGTGCAGTCTGACTTCACCGGCGCCAATCTGCCTGGTGTGAATCTGTCTGGCGCCAACTTGTACGCGTCGAACTTCACCAGCGCAAATCTTCAAGTGGCGAATCTGGAGCGAGCGCTCATCACTGACTCGAACCTGACGGGCGCGAATGTGCGGGGGGCGAACATGACCTCGAGCACCTGGACCGGGACAACCTGTCCGTCCGGTGCGCTGGGTCCCTATCCGTGCAGTTCCTGAGCGCTGTGCTGCGGGTCGGTGGTCCACGTGCAGGGAAGGCTCTGCCGGGGATGCTCGAGGCGCGGCCCTGTCGTGGATCATGGGAGCCCCAGTCGCGGGGGAGCCGGTGGCGCCCACGGTGCGATCCGCGTAGCCCGTACCCCGCAGCCCGAGTTGCACCGACCTTCTCTACGGGTGGGGCTCGGCCTCCACGACGGGCCCCGAACGGGTGCCCAGCCAGGAGCCGATCAGGACGAGCGGGAACCCGATGGCGATGCCGAGGGTCACGGGCTCGCTGAGCACGAGGACGCCGAGGACCACCGCGACAGCAGGATTGATGTACGTGATCACCTGCGCTCGCGGGGCGCCGATCTCGGCGATGAGCATGAAGAGCATGACGAAGGCGAGCGCCGTGCACACCACCCCGAGAACGACGAGCGACAGCCATGCGGATACCGGAACCGTCCCGGTCGGCCACTGGAGGATGCCGAAGGGCAGGTAGATCACGGTGTTGATGGCCAGGGCCGCGGCGATCACCGGAAGATGCGGCACCTCCTGGAGCTTCTTCTCGATCACGATGGGGCCCAAGGCATAGCCCAGCACCGTGATCCCGAGGGCGGCGATCGCGAGGGCGGTGCTCCCGGAGATGTCGAGGCCCACGAGCATGGCCACGCCGAGGAAGCCGATGGCGAGGCCGACGAGGCGACGTGGCGTGATGTGGGCATCGAGGCCCAGGCGATTGGCGAGGACGGTGCCGACGATGGGGACCGCCGCGATGAGCAGGGCCGCCAGGGAGCTCGAGATGCGCTGCTCGGCCCAGGACAGCGCCAGCAGTGTGAAGGTCAGCTCCACGAGCGCGAAGACGATCACCCAGGGCCAGTGGCCGCGTAGCAGCCTGAGCTGTCGACGGACGAGGACGATGGGAATGAGGATCACGGCACCCAGGGCCACGCGGGCGAACACGACGAACGCCGGATCGACGTACTCCACTGCGATCTTGATGAGCAGGTAGGGGATGCCCCAGATGAGTCCCAGTGCGACGAACAGCACCAGACCGCGTCGGGACATGGCCGGCACGCTAGTGGGTAGGGTTGGCGGGCACGCAGGAGGGGCGATCAGCCCCGCAGCACGAGGGAGCACGGTGACGACGACGGATCCTCAGGGTGAGCGCGACGCCTATGACGTCATGGCCATTCAGGAGAAGTGGCTTCCCGTCTGGGACGAGCTCGCACCGTTCCGATCGGGGCGCCCCGGGGACGACCGACCCAAGAAGTACGTCCTCGACATGTTCCCCTACCCGTCGGGTGATCTCCACATGGGCCATGCGGAGGCATACGCCCTCGGCGACGTGATCGCGCGGTACTGGGTGCAGCGCGGCTTCAACGTCATGCACCCCATCGGCTGGGACGCCTTCGGCCTCCCTGCTGAGAACGCCGCGATCAAGAACGGTGAGGACCCCGTCCGCTGGACGTACGAGAACATCGCCCAGCAGAAGGCTTCCATGCGGCGATACGCCTGCTCCTTCGACTGGGATCGCGTCTTCAACACGTGTGATCCGGAGTACTACCGCTGGAACCAGTGGTTCTTCCTTCAGATGTACCGTCGGGGACTCGCCTACCGCAAGGACAGCAACGTCAACTGGTGCCCGAACTGCCAGACGGTCCTGGCCAACGAGCAGGTCGTGGCGGGACTGTGCGAGCGATGCGACACAGCCGTGACGAAGAAGAAGCTGACGCAGTGGTACCTGCGCATCACCGACTACGCGGATCGTCTGCTCGACGACATGGAGCAGCTCGAGGGAGCGTGGCCGGAGAAGGTCCTCCTCATGCAGAGGAACTGGATCGGTCGCTCGACAGGCGCAGAGGTGCAGTTCGCAGTCGAGGGGCGTGACGAGCCCGTGACCGTCTACACGACCCGTCCCGACACCCTGTACGGAGCGACCTTCTTCGTCGTGGCAGCGGACTCCGATCTCGCTGCGGAGTTGGCGGCCGGAACGGAGGCCGAGCAGGACTTCGCTGCCTACCTCGAGCGGGTCAAGCAGACCTCGGAGATGGAACGGCTGGACTCCTCGCGCGACAAGACGGGTGTCTTCCTCCATCGCTACGCGATCAACCCGGTCAACGGCGAGCGCATCCCGATCTGGGCCTCCGACTACGTCCTCGCGGACTACGGCACGGGAGCCATCATGGCCGTGCCGGCCCATGACCAGCGCGACTTGGACTTCGCCCTGGCCTTCGACCTTCCGGTCCGGATCGTCGTCGAGTCGGACGAGGATCCGCGAGTCACGGGGATCGCGACGGCGGACGACGGTCCGCATGTGAATTCCGGTCCCCTGGATGGGCTCGGCAAGGCGGATGCCATCTCGCGGATCATCGAGATCCTGGGGGAGCGGGGCACGGGTGTGCCGGCGGTGAACTACCGCCTGCGCGACTGGCTGATCTCACGTCAGCGGTACTGGGGCACACCCATCCCCATCATCCACTGCGAAGCCTGCGGTGAGGTTCCCGTCCCGGACGATCAACTGCCCGTCCAGCTGCCCCCGGCGCAGGGGCTGGACCTCAAGCCGAAGGGCACGTCGCCCCTGGGTGGCGCCACGGACTGGGTCAATACGCCGTGCCCCCAGTGCGGAGGCCCCGCCCTGCGTGACACCGACACGATGGACACCTTCGTCGACTCGTCGTGGTACTACCTCCGCTATGCAGATCCGACGAACGAGTCGGAGGCCTTCGACCCGGCACTCGTGCGCGAGTGGCTGCCTGTCGACCAGTACGTCGGAGGCGTGACCCACGCGATCCTGCACCTGCTCTACTCGCGCTTCTTCACGAAGGTCCTGCACGACATGGGACTACTCGACTTCACGGAGCCCTTCACTCGCCTGCTGAACCAGGGCATGGTCGTGATGGACGGCTCAGCGATGAGCAAGTCACGCGGCAATCTGGTGCGACTCTCCGACGAGCTCGCCCAGAACGGCGTCGACGCCATCCGGCTGACGATGGTCTTCGCCGGTCCGCCCGAGGACGACATCGACTGGGCGGATGTCTCACCGGCTGGTTCTCGGAAGTTCCTCGCGCGTGCATGGCGACTGGCGGGCGATGTCACGAGTGAGGTGGGAGCGGACCCGGCCTCCGGGAACCTGGAGTTGCGGAAGGTCACGCATCGGGCAGTTCACGAGGCTGCACTCGCGGTCGAGACGTTCCGCTTCAATGTGGCCGTGGCCAAGACGATGGAGCTCGTCAACGCCATCCGCAAGGCGATCGACTCGGGATGCGGAGCGGCCGATCCTGCCGTGCGTGAAGCCGTCGAGGCTGTTGCCGTCATGCTCTCCCTCGTCGCTCCCTACACGGCCGAGGACATGTGGTCCCGCCTGGGACATCCGCCCACGGTGTTCCTCGCGGGCTGGCCCGAGGTCGATCCTGCTCTGCTGGTCGAGGACTCCGTGACATGCATCGTGCAGGTGGCCGGCAAGGTCCGTGATCGCCTCGATGTGTCACCCACCATCAGTGAGGATGAGCTGCGGGAGCTGGCGCTGGCCTCGCCCGGCGTCGTCAAGGCACTCGACGGGGCGGGTATCCGCACGGTGATCATCCGAGCCCCCAAGCTCGTCAACATCGTCCCGGCCTGAGGTCGTCGGCGCACCGATGATCGAGGTCGCGCCAGATGATGCCCGTCGGGTCGCCCTCTGGTCGGCCGGGCTGCTGTCGTCGAGACCGACGCCTGCCCAGGCGGTCCGAGCCCCGGCTCCTCAGCAGGTCGCCATGGTGCGTGATCTGCTTCAACGGCTGGGATCCGTCCAGCTGGACACCATCTCCGTCCTGGCCCGATCGCATGAGTTGATCGCCTACGCGCGACTCGGCGGAGTGCGACGTCAGGCCGTCGAGGACGCCTACTGGGGTGGTGGCGCGTTCGAGTACTGGTCGCACGCCGCCTGCATCCTCCCGGATTCCTCCTGGCCCCTGTTCGCCTTCCGCCGACGCCAGTACCGGGCCAAGGGTGAGCGCTGGCACGGGCCTCCACGCCATGACCTGCGTGCGCTCACCGATCGGATCCGAGCCGAGGGACCGATCACGACGGCGGAGGTCGGCGGCGCGCGGTCAGGGTCGGACTGGTGGCAGTGGTCGGACGCGAAGGTCGGACTGGAGTGGCTGCTCGACATCGGGGAGCTGGCCGTGGGTCACCGGCAGGGCTGGCGGCGCACCTACGACCTTGCGGAGCGGGTCATCCCTGCTGATCTCCTGCACGACGACCTCACGGACGACGAATGCGAGGTCGCACTCGTGGAGGCGGGTGCCCGTCTCATGGGCGTCGGCACCGCAGCTGACATCGCAGACGTGCACAGGCTCCCCGTCGGCAGCGTGGCTCGCGCCGCGGATCGGGCGGGCCTCGTCCGCGTGGTCGTCGACGGCTGGCCGGCGGCGTGGGCGCATCCCACGGCGCTGGCGTGGCTCGAGACATCCGAACGCGTACGGCACCGCACCACGCTGCTGTCCCCCTTCGATCCGCTCGTCTGGCAACGCGACCGTGCCGAGCGCATCTTCGGGATGCGACACCGCATCGAGGCCTACACGCCGGCTGCGATGAGGGTCCACGGCTACTTCGCCATGCCGGTCCTGCATCGGGGGCGCCTGATCGCTCGAGTCGATCCGAAGCGTGACGGGACGATCCTGCATGCTCGTCGTGTCACGCTCGAGTCCACGGCGGAGGATGCCATCGCGGGGGTTGCACAGGCAGTGCAGGAGGCTGCGACCTGGGTCGGCTGCACGTCAGTGCACGTCGGGGAGGTCACTCCCCGTGCGATGGCGCCCCGCCTGAGGTCGGCCCTCAAGGCCCTGGAGGAGTGACTCCTCGCGGGTAGGGTGCCGGTCATGCCGGAGCAGCGCGTGGCCGTGATCACGGATTCCACGTCCTACCTGCCTCCGGGGTGGGCTGCCGAGCTCGGGATCCGAGTGGTGCCGGTGCAGGTGATCGTCGCCGGACAGCCCTTCGACGAGACCGAGGACGCTCAGGCGCAGCGTGTGGCCGAGGCCCTGCAGTCCTGGCAGCCGGTCACGACGAGCCGTCCCTCTCCGGCGAGGTTCACTGATGCGTTCCGCGATGCTGAGGCCGCGGGTGCGCAGAGCATCGTCGTCGCGACGCTCTCGTCCGCCATGTCCGCGACGTACGAGTCCGCCCTGCTGGCGTCGCGCGAGGCGCAGATCCCGGTTGATGTGATCGACACTCGTTCGATCGCCATGGGAGCGGGCTTCGCGGTCGTCAGCGGTGCCCGCGCGGCACGTGAGGGACGAGATCGGGAGTTCGTGGCACGCGTCGTGCATACGCGTGCTGCGGCGACGCACGTCTACTTCTACGTCGACACCCTCGAGTACCTCCGGCGAGGTGGTCGCGTGAGTTCGGCCCGCGCCGCCGTGGGCCAGGCTCTCCAGGTCAAGCCCCTGCTGCAGGTCGTCGACGGCCATGTCGAGAAGATCGAGCAGGTGCGCACGGCGTCCAAGGCCCTGGCACGGCTGGCCGAACTGGCGGTGGCTGCGGCTGGTGATGGTGATGGTGCGGCAGTCGATCTTGCTGTCCAGCACCTGGGTGCCCCGGATCGGGCTGCTGCCCTTGCGGCCTCCCTCGGTGAGCGTCTGCCGCAGGCGACCATCATCGAGGGAACAGTGGGAGGCGTCGTGGGTGCGCACGTCGGCCCGGGCATGGTTGCCGTGGTCGTGGCACCGCGGGTGGAGCCATCCTGATGACGGATCCGGCGGTTGTCGCCTGGGCCGTGCTTGCGATCGTCGTGGGATACGCCATCGGGGCGATCAACCCCGCGGCGCTGGTGGCCCGGGCCTTCGGCGTCGACCTGTCGCAGGTCGGGTCGGGCAATCCCGGGGCGACGAACGTCGGGCGCGCGCTGGGGCCCCGGTGGGCCGTTCTCGTCGGCTTCCTCGACATTCTCAAGGGTTTCGTGCCGGCCTTCGGATTCGGGCTGCTCGTCAGCCAGACGGCCGGGGAGCTCGCCGGTGTGGCGGCCGTGGCCGGTCATGTCACCTCGCCCTTCCTGCGAGGACGCGGGGGAAAGGGTGTGGCCACCACCCTCGGTGCCATCCTCGGGGTCCAGCCCCTTCTCGCCATTCCGGTGCTCGTGGGATTCGCCATCGGGGTGGCGGTGAGTCGCCGGGTCGGGATCGGTGCGGTCTCGGGTGCCGCGGTGCTCACGCTGAGCGGGCTCATCGGCTACCTCCTGGGGTGGATCGATGTCGCGGACATGGCGTTCGCGGTGGTGCTGGGGCTGCTGGTGGTGTGGCGTCATGTGCGGAACATCCGGCAGGCATGGCAGTCGTTGCGCGACTGACG
>CAZQXO010000003.1:36619-38838 GCA_964597445.1 uncultured Bifidobacteriaceae bacterium
CCCGTCCACGGGTGCCCGCGCACGGGGGCCGCGGTGGGAGCGTCCTGCCTAGCGTCCGAGCATGGTCTCCCTCGATCGTGCGCACCGGGCCCGCGAGCAGGCCGAGCGTCGTCTGCAGGGCGTGGTGCGCCAGTGGCGTCCGTCTGCTGATGAGTGGGAGCCCGGGGAGTGGGAGGACGTCCCGACCCGGATCTCCTTCGGCCCGTGGAGTGGACCGGCCCTGCGGGGGTTGGTCCTGCTCACGGCCCTTGTCGCTGTGGTGATCGGCTACCTCCTGTGGCAGTCCGCACCGCGTGACGTGGTCGAGGTGACCAGTGGTGCTCTGCGGGCATCGGGCGTTCCGACACCGGAGGTCATCTCCTCGGGTGCTCCCATCACCGGGGCGCTCGAGCCACCCTCGCCGGCGGGGGTGGCGAGCAGCGGTCCCCCTCCCGCCTCCGAGGTGGTGGTCCATGTGGCCGGGCAGGTCCGCCAGCCGGGTCTGATCCGCCTGCCGGCAGGTTCACGGGTCGCCGATGCCATCGAGCGAGCCGGGGGATTTACCCGCGCCCGCGTCGCGAGTTCGATCAACCTCGCACGGATCCTGATCGACGGCGAGCAGATCCTCGTCTCGGATCGCCCGGGGGCTGCGCCGCCGGCGCCTGCCCCGGAGAGCGGCGGGTCGCCCGCGAGCAGTGCGGTCGGAGCCGTGATCGACCTCAACACCGCGACCGAGGAAGCTCTGGACTCCCTGCCGGGGGTGGGGCCGGTGCTCGCTGGGCGGATCGTGGCGTGGCGGCAGGAGCATGGCGCCTTCCGCTCGATCGATGAACTCGGTGAGGTCTCCGGGATCGGCGATGCGACCCTGGCGCGCCTGCGCCCACTGGTCCGCGTGTGATCGACGCTCGGCTGCTCGTGCCCGCCCTTGCGGCGTGGGCAGGAGCGATCGCGCTCCTGCTCGGCGGGTGGTCGACCGTGGCGGTGATCCTCGGATCGGCCAGCGTCCTGGTCGCGGGCGCGTCACTGCTGCGTCGAGCGGCTCCCTCGAGCAGCGTGATCGTGGGCGTGGTGTTCTCGCTCGTGGGCGCCGGTGCCGCCTTCGCGTCCGTCGTGCGACTGTCGCCGGGGCCCCTGCCGGCGTGGGTGTCGGAGAGGGCGACGGTGGCGTCCGTGGGTGTCATCGCGGGGGAGCCGCACCTCATGCCTGCTCCGCCCGGCGCTCCTCCCTGGGCCGAGGGATCGCAGGTCGTGCGGCTCCATGCGCAGGTGCTCGAGGCACGCGGGGTCACCCTGTCCGCATCCGTCCCGCTGCAGCTCCGCCTCGGCCCGGATGTGACCGTGCCGCCACGAGGCTCGGTCGTCGACCTGGTGGGCCGAGTGGCGGAGGTGCCTGCCCGGGCGGGCGTGGCAGCGGAGGTTCGCGTGCGCGCTCTCAGCGTGCGCAGCCCGCCCGGTCCGCTCGACGCGTCGGCGACCGCCATGCGCGTCGGTCTGGCCGCGGCGGTGGCGGATGCTCCGGAGGATGCGGGGTCACTGGTGCGTGGCCTGGCCCTCGGCGATGATGCCGGATCATCGCAGGAGTTCGCGGCCGCCATGCGGGCCAGTGGTCTGGCGCACCTCGTCGCGGTGAGTGGCGGCAATGTCGCGATCGTCGTGGGTCTGGCCGTGGGACTGGCCACGCTCGCCCGTCTGCGTCTCGCGCTGCGCGTGCTGGTCGGTCTGCTCGCAGTGGCCTACTACGCGTTCCTCGTCGGCCCCGAGCCCAGCGTGCTGCGCGCCTCGGTCATGGGCGCCATCGTCCTCGTCGGTGTCCTCGTCGGAGGACGTCGGGGCGGCCCCGCGGTGCTCGCGACCGGTGTCCTGGGACTGGTCCTGCTGCAGCCGTCCCTGGCGCTCTCCTGGGGCTTTGCTCTCTCCGCTGCCGCGACCGCCGGGATCGTCCTTCTCGCACCCGTCGTACAGCGACGCCTCGCACATGCCCGTCTCACCCGGCGATGGCCGCCCATCATCCTCACGGCGGCGTCCGTGACCCTTGCGGCCCAGATGGCCACCCTGCCGCTGCTCGTGGCCATGGGTGGCGCCACCGGCTGGGTGTCGATCCCGGCCAATCTCGCGGCCATGCCTGCGGTCGCCCCCGTGACCGTCCTGGGTCTGCTGGCTGCGGTGAGCGCCCCCGTCTCGCCGGACCTGGCCGGCGTGCTCGGCCACGCCGCGGCATGGCCGGCGCGTGTCATCGCGGC
>CAZQXO010000003.1:38938-41930 GCA_964597445.1 uncultured Bifidobacteriaceae bacterium
GGCACCGGGCATGCAGCACAGCCGGTCACGGCCGGCGACACCCGTCGCGTCGGCGAGGTCTCGTGGCGGACCCTCTGGCCGCGTCGGTTGATCACCTCCGGCTCGATCCCCAACAACGCCAGCATCGTGCTGGATGTCGAGGTGTCCGGGCACCGCCTCCTCCTCACCGGCGACATCGAGCCGGAGGCGCAGCAGGCCCTTATCCCCGATGTGTCGGGACTCTCCTTCGACGTGGTGAAGGTGCCCCATCACGGATCCCGCCATCAGTCACCCGACTTCGCCCGTGCGGTGCGCGCGCCGATCGTGCTCCTCAGCGTCGGGGAGGACAACGAGTACGGCCACCCGGCGCCCGAGGCGATCGAGATGTTCTCCGGGGAGGGATCCGTCGTGGTCCGCACCGACCTCACCGGTGACGCGGCGCTCGTCGAGAGCCCCGCCGGGGGCTTGGGGGTGGTCACGCGGGATGGCATGCTGGCCCCACCATGACCGCTCCCCGCCTCACCCTCGCCATCGGCGCTGAGACCGTGCTGGTCGACAGGGCGGTGCGATCGGCCACCGCAGCCGTCCGCCAGGCTTCTCCCGAGGTGCAGCGGACGGTCATCGATGCCGGCGACGACTCCGCGGCGCACCGACTGCGTGAGGCGGCCGCACCCAACCTCTTCGGCGACACCACGATCGTCATCCTCGAGGGCATCGATTCCGCGGATGATGCGCTGGCGACCGCGATCCGCGAACTGCTGGACGACCCTGCCTCGGAGGCCTATCTCGTCTTCACTCATCCGGGTGGCATGAAGGGCAAGGCCCTTGTCGATGCCATCCGCAAGGCGGGCGCCGATGTCATCGACTGTCCGACCCTGAAGAAGGGCAAGGCCACGGTCGACTTCCTGACGAAGGAGTTCGCTCGGCACGGCCGCAAGGCCACTCCGGACGGGGTGGCGGCCCTGTACGAAGCCGTGGGTCACGACCTCGGCCTGCTCGTGTCCGCGGTCTCGCAGCTCTCCGCTGACGCGGAGGCCGATGTCATCGATGCGGAGGCGGTGCGCCAGAGCTTCGTCGGCGTGGCTGAGGTCTCGACCTTCACCATCTCCGACGCCTTCTGGGATCGGCGCTACGCCGAGGCCCTGAGGTCGCTGCGGCAGGCGATGCTGGTGTCCGACGGTTCCCGGGTGGGTGTCACCACGGTGTCGTCCCTGGCCAGCGGCCTTCGAACCCTCGTGCGCGTAGGCGGCATGCCGCCCGGCACGTCGGACGCGGACATCGCTCGGGAGGCGGGTGTGCCGCCCTGGAAGGTCACTCAGCTCAAGCGTCAGTGGTCCCGGTGGTCGGGTGATCAGCGGCGCATTGCGGCCTCGGCCGTCGCCCTGGCAGATGCTGACGGTGCCATGAAGGGCGGCGTCCGCGAGGGATCGAGTCTGGATGCCGAGCAGAAGCTGCTGGCCCTGGAGATCCTGGTGGCCGGTTCGGCGCGCGACTGAGGCCCCGCGTCACCACGGGACGTCGATACCGAAGGCTCCGCGCAGCACATCAGGAGTCATCACCTCGGCTGCACTGCCGTGAGCGATCACGTGTCCACCTTGCAGCAGCACGACGTCATCGCACACATGGCGCATGCGGGCGACGTCATGGCTGACGACGATGACGGCTCCTCCTGCATCGGCATGGGCGCGCATGCGCGCATCCAGATCGTGACGACCGACGACATCGAGATCGGCATCGGCCTCATCGAGGAGCAGCAGGGGGGCTCGTTGGGCCATGACTCGTGCCAGGTGCACGCGGGTGCGCTCACCACCAGAGAGCAGCGTCACGGGTCGAGTTCGGATGGTCGACAGACCGTGGTCCTCGATCACCTCGTCGACGATCACGTCGTCCTCCCGGGCCTGGGGCGTGCCCTGCCAGGGAGTTCGTCCCCAGCTGACGACCTCCTCCACCGTGAACCCGAAGGACACCTGACGCTCCTGGCCGAGAAGCGCCCGCTGGCGGGCCCGGGCCCGGGCATCGAGGCGGGCGATGTCCGCTCCATCGATCTCGATGGTCCCGGAGTCGGGAAGGAGTTCTCCGGCGAGCAGGCCGAGCAGGGTCGACTTGCCGGAGCCGTTGCGCCCGAGAACTGCGGTGACGGCGCCTGATCGGAACGCCACCGTTGCCTGCGCCAGCCTGACGACCTGCTGGCTGGTCAGTCCTGCGTCGATGAGATGCGCAGCGGGTGTCATGCCCATCCCCCTTGGCGGATGCGAGTGCGCCAGAGCAGGACGAAGAACACCGGTGCGCCGATGAGGGCGGTGATGGCACCGACGGGGATCTCGACGGGGGCTGCGGCGACGCGCGCCACGGTGTCGGCGACGAGAAGGAGGAGAGCTCCCGCCACGCTGCTCACGGCGAGGACGGGTCCGGTGCGTGGGCCGATGATGATGCGCACGGCATGCGGGATGACGAGTCCGATGAAGGCGATGACACCGACTGCCGCGACTCCGGCTCCGATGAGCAGGACAACGGCCACGAGAGCCCGCACCCGCACTCGCCTCACATCGATACCCACGGCCGCAGCATCACGATCACCGAGCGCGAGCACGTCGAGGGATCGCACCACGCTGGCTGCCACGAGGAGGCCGAGGAGGACGAAGGGTGCCACGGCGATGACGGCCGACCAGGTGGACAGGGCCAGGCTGCCCGTGGTCCAGAACGCGAGTGACCGCACACCCGCATCCGGCACGACACTCACGACGATGGCCACGGCGGCCGTGGAGAATGCGGCCACGGCGATGCCGGCCAGCAGGAGGGTGACGACCTCCGGCCGACCCTGACGGGTGGCGGCCCACACCACGGCGGCCATGGCAAGGCCGGAGCCGAGCGTCGCGGCGATGCCGGAGGCGAGTGTTCCGAGGGTGATGCCGACAGCGGCTCCGAGCACGCATCCGAGGGCGGCGCCGGAGGAGATGCCGATCAGGGCGGGGTCGGCGAGGGGATTGCGCAGCGTGCCCTGCAGCAGGACACC
>CAZQXO010000003.1:42030-61892 GCA_964597445.1 uncultured Bifidobacteriaceae bacterium
TCCTCCTGCGCGAGTGCCTCTGCGGTGAGAGGCGTGAACTCGGGCAGGCCCGCTGCTGAACCGACGTCGACGCCGCCGGCCGCCTCGATCAGGGCATCCGCGCCCGAGCCCTTCCCGCCGATGAGGTAGATGGCGGACGTGCCGCGCAGGTAGAGGAAGGCGACTCGCGGTGAGGAGGCCGTCACGGGCTGCCTGTCCGAGGCAGTCCATGCCGAGGCGGTTGCCTCGGCAGCCGCCTGATCGAGTCCTGCAGCGGAGGCGATGGCCCGCGTGCGCGGCAGGACGTCGGGTGCGCTCCACGCCTCGGGCACCTCGACCACGTCGACTCCCGCCGCGCGGATCTGGTCGAGGGCCTCGGGGGGCGACGTGGCGGCATCGACGAGCACGAGATCCGGCTTCGTCGCGAGAACCCGCTCGGCGCTGACGGCATGCGCCTTGGTGAGGACGGGGACATCCTCCAGCTGAGGTGCGGTGCTGGTCTCGTCGCGTCCGACGATGCGGTCGGCGAGGCCGAGAGCGACGAGGGATTCCGCCACGCCCGTCGCCAGGCTCACGATGCGACCCGGGGCGTCGGCGGCGACCGTGGCGGGCGCCGTGTCGGGCATCGGCACCTCGGCCGAGGTGATCACGATCGGGAACGGGACTGACGCGCTGGACGAGGTCGCGGAGGGGGACGACGGTGACGAGGGCGCGCTCGTGGTGGTGCCGGATGCGCATGCCGTCAGGGCGACGAGCAGGACGGTGACGACCAGGGTCACATTCCTCGGGCGCGAACTCACCCCCGGATTATCGCCGTCCTGGCAACTGCTCTTGCCGATGCTGCGTCGGAATGACTCCGACAGTGTGTCAGGCGAAGACGCGCGGCGGGCTCGTATCTTCCGAGGGTGTCCATCCTGCGCTGCGTGACGGCCTGCCTCGCGATGGCCGTCGTGCTCGTCGTCGGGACGGCCGTGCCGGCCCAAGCCGAGCCGAGCGGAGTCGGACAGGCGAGCGGGCCCGGAGATCTTCGGCTCACCGTCACCCCGGTGCGCAGTCTGCCGTCGGATGGAGTGACGTTGCGTGTGCGCGGCTCCGGGTTCGATCGCACCGTGGGTGTCTACGTCGCCCTGTGCGTGACCCCCACGCGTGGAACGAGGCCGTCGCCCTGCGGTGGGGGAGTGAACGCCACAGCGTCGGATCCCTCGTCGGCCTGGATCTCCTCAACACCCCCTGCCTACGGGCGTTCGCTCGCGATTCCGTATCGCGCGCGCGGGAAGTTCGACGTCCGCATCACGGTGTCGCCGATGATCGGGGACATCGACTGTCGACGCACCTCCTGCTCGGTCGTGACCCGCGCGGATCACACCCGGGCGGGCGACCGAAGGTTCGATCTCGCCGTCCCTGTCTCCTTCTCGGCGTCCCCCTGACCTGCCCATGAATCCATCTCCATCCCACCTGCACATCAACTGAAGGAGAACCCCCGTGAAGATCGCATCCGCCATCCTCGGCCCGGCCGTGGTGCTCGCCGCCGTGGCCGCCGGCGTTCCCGCCCAGGCGGCCGACGCCTACAACGCCAGCGTTGCCGGCCAGCGCAACTTCGGCCTGCTGTCGAATCTCTCGCAGTCGTCCAATCAGAGGGTCGACATCGTGAACCTGCCGGCTGGCGTGGGCCTGTACGCCCTCAACTGTCTCGTGCCGCAGGACCCCCGCTCCGCCCCGACGGTCTGCGACCTGTCCGATGGTGCGGCCGGCTACCTTCCGGCCGCCGGTGAGGCTCGGGCGACTGCGACGCTGCCCATCAAGGTGAATGCCGAGTTCTACGGCATGAACCCGAACCCCACCAATGGTGATGCCGGCGGCCAGAGCGTGGACTGCCGTGCGAGCACCGGCAACCCCCGCTCGACGACGTGCGCTGTCTATGTCATCGGTGCCGGGCGCGACTCCGCCAACCCTGCCTACCTTCGGGTGTTCCCGACCAGCTTCCTTCCCGTGAAGGCGCAGCGGGCGAACGATGTCGCCACGGTCACGCTCGCGGGCACCGACGTGCGCAAGGGTGCGAAGCCGTCTCTGGCGGTCGACGAGGCGACCCCGTTCACGGTATCGCTGAAGTCAGGGCTCGCCCCCTCGGTCTCGGCCACGGGCTGCGAGATCAAGGACGGCCGCATCACGGCACTCAGTGACAAGGGCACCTGCACCGTTCGCGTCACCTCAACCGGCGGGAAGAACTACAAGCCTCTGGTGACGACGCAGGTGTTCCGGCTGACCAAGTAGGCGTCCCTACTCCTGCCGCGCTCCTCGCGAGCGCGGCAGGAGGACGTCGATTCGCCTCACGCGCCGGGCGCGAGACGCACGACTCCTCCGTGGATGAAGTCCAGGACGAGCTCCGTCTCACGCTCGGCGGTCGTCGTGCCGGCCTCGATGCGTGTGATGGCGGCGTCGACAGCGCCCCAGATGAACATCGACACCGCGGACGGGTCCGGGATGCCGAGATCGCCGACGGCGACGGTCAGGGGGGTGATGAGGTCGCGATGCTGGGCCTGCACCTGCGCGCGGCGTGTGGGGGGGAGGTCCACGGTGCCGGCTGCCCGGACGAGGGCGTGGCGACCATCGCGGACGTATGCCAGCACGGCCGTGACCCAGGCGCGAATGCGTGAGGCCGCATCATCCTCGGCCTCCACGGCCGCCTGCAGGTCCGCACTCCACTCGGCGAGCTCGTCGACCAGCACATCGGCGATGAGGTCCGCCGCACTGCTGTAGTACTCGTAGACCGCCGAGCGGGACAGGCCCACCTCGGAGGCGACCTCCGCGACGGTGAAGGTGCCCTCGCGCAGGATCAGGCTGGCCGCCGCCTCCAGGAGCGCGGCGCGGCGCTGCTCCCGGTTGAGGGCCACGGTCGGTGCGCTGATCTTGGGCACCTCTGAAGTATGCCCGAGAACGACGAAGGGCGCCCGCGGTGGGCGCCCTCCGTGCGTGAGTCGTGGTACGGCTGGCTCAGAGAGCGGCAGCCTTCCGGGCGATCGAGGACTTGCGGTTCGCCGCCTGGTTGGCGTGGATGACGCCCTTGCTGACCGCCTTGTCGAGGGCGCGGTTGGCCTCGCGGGCCATCGCCGTGGCCTGGGCGGCGTCGCCGGACTCGGCGGCCTCGTGGAACTTGCGGACAGCCGTCTTCAGGGCGGACTTGACCGACTTGTTGCGCAGGCGCGCCTTCTCGTTCGTGCGGATGCGCTTCATCTGCGACTTGATGTTCGCCACGGAGTCAACCTTCTCGGCTTGTGGTGCGGGACAACGACGGGATCCCCGAGGGGATGCTGCGGGTGGGCAGCGACCCCCAAGAGTACCCGTAGGCTGGGCTCCAGCCCAAATCACCCCCATGACCGAGGGATCCGCCCCTCACGAGGAGCCCGGTGCCCGCCCAGCCGTCTGCCCCGAAGCCCGGATCCACCGACCCGTCGGTGATCCGGAACTTCTGCATCATCGCCCACATCGACCACGGGAAGTCGACCCTGGCCGACCGGATGCTGCAGCAGACCGGGGTGGTCGAGGAACGGGCCATGCGGGCCCAGTACCTCGACCGCATGGACATCGAGCGCGAACGGGGCATCACGATCAAGTCGCAGGCGGTCCGTCTGCCCTATCACGGTCCGGACGGCTCTGACTACGTCCTGAACATGATCGACACCCCCGGTCACGTGGACTTCACCTACGAGGTCTCGCGCTCGCTGGCGGCCTGTGAGGGCGCCGTGCTCTTGGTCGACGCGGCGCAGGGCATTGAGGCGCAGACCCTGGCGAACCTCTACCTGGCCCTGGCGACCGATCTGACGATCATCCCGGTGCTGAACAAGATCGACCTCCCTGCAGCTCAGCCCGAGAAGTACGCGGCCGAGCTCGCCCACCTCATCGGGTGCCCACCGGACGACGTGCTCCTGGTGTCGGCCAAGACGGGTGTCGGAGTCGATGCCCTGCTCGAGCGGATCGTCGAACGCATCCCCGCACCCGTCGGTCGTGCGGATGCGCCGGCGCGGGCGATGATCTTCGACTCGGTGTACGACACCTATCGCGGAGTTGTGACGTACGTGCGCGTGGTGGACGGCCACCTGTCGAGCCGCGAGCGCATCGAGATGATGTCGACGGGTGCCGTGCACGAACTCCTCGAGGTCGGGGTCATCTCGCCCGAGCCGATTCCGGGATCGGGTCTCGGAGTGGGGGAGGTGGGCTACCTGATCACCGGGGTCAAGGATGTCCGCCAGTCTCGCGTCGGCGACACCGTCACGAGCGAGCGCAGCGGTGCGACCGAGCCCCTGAGCGGGTACGAGGATCCCAAGCCGATGGTCTTCTCGGGCCTCTATCCGATCGATGGATCGGACTACCCCGAACTGCGCGATGCCCTCGACAAGCTCAAGCTCAACGACGCTGCGCTCGTCTACGAGCCAGAGACGTCACTGGCACTCGGCTTCGGCTTCCGGTGCGGCTTCCTAGGGCTGCTCCACATGGAGATCGTGCGGGAGCGACTCGAGCGCGAGGCCAACCTCGACCTGATCTCCACGGCACCCAACGTCGTGTACCGCGTGGTGCTCGACGACGGCAAGGAGGTCGTGGTCACCAACCCGAGCGAGTTCCCGACCCAGAAGGTGTCGCGCATCTTCGAGCCGGTCGTGAAGTCCACGATCATCCTTCCGAGCGAGTTCGTCGGGACGGTCATGGAGCTGTGCCAGCAGCGGCGGGGGACCCTGCTGGGCATGGACTACCTGTCCGAGGATCGCGTCGAGATGCGCTACACGCTTCCGCTGGCGGAGATCGTGTTCGACTTCTTCGACTCGCTCAAGTCCCGCACGCGCGGCTACGCCTCACTCGACTACGAACTGACAGGGGAGCAGGAGGCCGACCTCGTCAAGGTCGACATCCTGCTGCACGGCGATCCGGTCGATGCCTTCAGCGCCATCGTCCATCGTGACAAGGCGATGAGCTACGGCACGATGATGACGAGCAAGCTCAAGGAGCTCATTCCCCGGCAGCAGTTCGAGGTGCCCATCCAGGCGGCCATCGGTTCGCGTGTCATCACGCGCGAGACCATCCGCGCGATCCGCAAGGACGTCCTGGCCAAGTGCTACGGAGGAGACATCTCCCGCAAGCGCAAGCTCCTGGAGAAGCAGAAGGAGGGCAAGAAGCGGATGAAGATGGTCGGTCGCGTCGAGGTGCCCCAGGAGGCTTTCGTGGCGGCCCTCTCCACCACCGAGCCCCCCAAGAAGTAGCCCGTGGACCGCGAGCTGGGTGGGTGCCCGAGCGCGGGGCCCGGGCTCGGGATCTACGTCCACGTCCCGTTCTGCTCCACTCGATGCGGCTACTGCGACTTCAACACGTACACGGCGACGGAGCTCGGCGACTCCGTTCGCCGGGACACCTTCCACGAGGTGCTCATCGACGAGGTCCGGCTGGCGCGGCAGGCGCTCGGTGATCACGAACGCGCGGTGAGCACGGTCTTCGTCGGAGGAGGCACCCCGACGCTGCTGGGTTCCGTGGGTCTGGTCGGCATCCTGTCGGCGATCCGTGATGAGTTCGGCCTGGCGCCCGGCGCCGAGGTCACGACGGAGGCGAATCCCGATTCGGTCGATGCCCCGATGCTCGACGCGTTGCTCACCGGTGGGTTCACCCGGGTGTCACTGGGGATGCAGAGCTCCTCGTCGGCCGTCCTGCGCATCCTCGATCGCACGCACACGCCGGGTGCCAGCGTCGCGATGGCACATCTGGCCCGAGACGTGGGTTTCGAGCATGTGAACCTGGACCTGATCTACGGCACGCCGGGGGAGACCGACGACGACCTGCGCCGCTCTCTCGACGACGCTCTGTCGTCGGGTGTCGATCATGTGTCCGCCTACGCGCTCATCGTCGAGGACGGGACGCCGATGGCCCGTCGAATCCGCCGAGGGGAGATGCCGACGCCGGACGACGACGTCGCCGCTGAGCGCTACGAGATGGTCGACGACGCGCTCACCGGGGCCGGGCTCGAGTGGTACGAGGTCTCGAACTGGGCCCGTCCCGGCGGCGAGTGCCAGCACAACCTCGGCTACTGGCGCGGCGAGGACTGGTGGGGGATCGGGCCCGGGGCGCACAGCCACGTGGCGGGTCGTCGATGGTGGAACGTCAAGCATCCTCTCCCGTACGCGGAGCGGGTCCGGGCACGCGAGTCCCCGGAGGACGGCTGGGAGCAGCTGACGTCGGAGCAGGCCCGGATGGAGCGGGTGATGCTCGGCGTGCGGCTGCGTGACGGATTCCCGGTCGACGGCCTCGTGGTGCCGGAGCACCTCCGAGCCCGCGGGTGGGTCGACGGTCCGGCCCTGGCCGCCGGACGCATCGTGCTGACGCGCTCGGGGCGCCTCATGGCGGACGCGGTCGTGCGTGATCTCCTGGGCGACCCCTCGCCCTGATGCCCCTGCCCCGTGCGTCCGAGGGGCCGAGGGTCCCTCCGGGGCGTACACTTGGCACTCGAAACAGGTGAGTGCCAAGTCCAGGAGGTGGCATGCAGGAGGAGCGTCGGCTCGCCGTCCTGCGCGCGATCGTCGAGGACTACGTCGCCACCCATGAGCCGGTCGGGTCCAAGGCCCTGGTGGAGCGGCACAATCTCGGGGTCTCTCCCGCCACGATCCGCAACGACATGGCCGCCCTGGAGGACGAGGGCTACATCGCGCAGCCGCACACGAGCGCCGGCCGGGTGCCCACCGACCTCGGGTACCGGCTCTTCGTCGATCGGCTCTCAGAGGTCAAGCCGCTCAGCGCGGCCGAGCGCCGCGCCATCCAGCACTTCCTCGACGACGCCGTCGACCTCGACGACGTGATGGCGCGGACGGTGCGGATCCTGGCGCAGGTGACCCAGCAGGTGGCTCTGGTGCAGTACCCGTCGCTGATGCGAAGCTCCATCAAGCACGTCGAGCTCGTGCCGATGAGCTCGACGCGCATCATGCTGATCGTCATCACCGACACCGCTCGGGTGGAGCAGCGGCTCATCGAGTGCGCGGGTCCGGTCTCGGAGGATGTCGTCGCCGACCTGAGGTCCCGGCTCGGCGTGGCCCTCACGGGCAAGGGCCTCTCGGAGGCGGCGGCCGCCCTGCAGGGCCTCGAGGACGCGGTGGCACCGGAGGATCTCCCGGTCCTGCGCACCGTGATGGCCACCCTGCTCGAGACCCTCGCCGAGCGCAGCGACGAGCGGATCGTCCTGGGAGGCACGGCGCACCTCGCCCGGTACGGCCAGGCGTTCCCGCTGGCGATCCAGCCCGTCCTTGAGGCGCTGGAGGAGCAGGTGGTGCTCATGCGCCTGCTCGGTGAGGCCTCGGCCCAGACCGGCGTGACCGTGCGCATCGGTCACGAGAATCCGATCGAGGGGCTCGAGGCGACCAGTGTCGTCACGGCGCGCTACGCGCGGGGCGACCAGTCGGTCGCATCGCTCGGTGTCGTCGGCCCGACGCACATGGACTACCCCGGCACGATGGCGGCGGTCCACGCCGTGGCCCGCTACGTCAGCCGCATCCTCGACGAGCAGTAGGGACCCTCGGTGAGCACGGACTACTACGCCCTCCTCGGGGTTGCGCGCGATGCCTCACCCGAGGAGATCAAGAAGGCCTACCGACGGCTCGCCCGCGAACTGCATCCGGACGTCAATCCGGATCCCGAGCACCAGGAGAAGTTCAAGGCCGTCACCGCGGCCTACGAGGTCCTGAGCGATCCGGAGAAGCGCCAGATGTACGACCTCGGCGGGGATCCCCTGGGCTCGTCGCGAGGGGGATTCGGCGCCGGCGGTTTCGACTTCGGCGACATCATGGACGCCTTCTTCGGAGGGGGCGCTCCGCGCGGCCCGCGCATGCGGGCGCGGCGGGGCCAGGACGCGATGATCCGCATCCAGATCGACCTCTCCGACGCCGTGTTCGGCGCCACACGCGAGCTGACCGTCGACACGGCCGTGGCATGCGGGTCCTGCGACGCGTCCGGCATGGCTCCGGGCTCTTCTCCCCAGACGTGCGCGATGTGCAAGGGCCGCGGCGAGATCCAGCAGGTGCAGAGGTCCTTCCTCGGTCAGGTCATGACGTCCCGTCCCTGCCCTGCATGCCAGGGATTCGGCACGACCATCCCGCATCCGTGCACCGAATGCTCGGGTGACGGACGCGTCCGGACGCGTCGCACGCTGACCGTGCAGGTCCCTCCGGGCGTCGACACGGGGACGCGCATCCAGCTGACCGGCGAGGGGGAGGTGGGTCCGAACGGCGGCCCGGCTGGCGACCTCTTCGTCGAGATCGTCGTGCGTCCGCATGACCTCTACGAGCGACGTGGTGATGAGCTGCACTGCCTTGTCACGGTCCCGATGACGGCGGCCGCTCTCGGCACGAGCGTCACCCTCGATACCCTCGACGGACCTGTCGCCGTCGAGATCCGTCCGGGAACCCAGTCAGGGGAGTCCGTCGTCGTGCGCGGCCACGGAGCCTCGCGTCTGCGGTCGGCGGGTCGCGGTGACCTCCACGTCCATCTGTCGGTCCAGACTCCCACCTCTCTCGATTCTCGGCAGGAGGACCTGCTGCGCCAGCTGGCTGAAATGCGCGCCGAGTCGACGGTTCAGGTCGGTCACGCGACCCCGGAGCAGGGCGGCGGCTTCTTCTCGCGCATCAAGGATGCGTTCAGCAGCCGGTGACGCCCCCGATCTTCGTACTGGACGACCTCGGTGCTGCCGCGCCGGACGTGGTCGTGACCCTCGACGGCCCTGAGGGGCGCCACGCGGCGAGCGTCATGCGTCTGGCACCGGGTGAGCCCGTCGCGCTGGTCGACGGGCGAGGCCGTCGCGTGAGTGGTGCTGTGCTCCGTGTGCAGGGACGTGATCGCGTCGATGTCCAGGTGGAGGCCGTGCACGACGAGGCGATGCCGGAGCCGACGATCACGGTCGTGCAGGCGCTGGCCAAGGGGGATCGAGGGGAGCGTGCCGTCGAGCTGCTCACGGAGATCGGCGCTGACGTCATCGTCCCGTGGGCGGCGCGCAACTGCGTGGCCCGCTGGACGCCTGACCGCGCTGAGCGGGGGCACCGCCGCTGGATCGATGCCGCGCACGCTGCAGCGAAGCAGTCGCGCCGGGCCCGCTTCCCGACTGTGGCCCCGCTGGCCACGACGGAGGAGGTGCTCGGCCTGGTGCGGGGCGCGCGACTGGCCCTCCTCCTGCACGAGGAGGCTGACGGCTCACTCCGATCCGTGGAGACTCCGACCTCGGGCGACGTCGTGGTCATCGTCGGTCCCGAGGGCGGGATCGCAGCGGACGAGATCGCGGCACTCGAGGACGCGGGCGCGATCCCGACCCGGCTCGGCCCCACCGTCCTGCGCACGTCGTCGGCCGGGATGGCGGCCGTCGCCGCACTCCTCTCCCGCACGGAGCGCTGGAATGGGAGTATGTCGTCGTGACCTCGTCGTGCCTGTTCTGTGCCATCGTCGCCGGAGACATCCCGGCCGACATCGTGCATCGCGATGAGGAGGTCGTGGTCTTCCGCGACATCGACCCCCAGGCGCCGGTTCACCTTCTGGTCATCCCGACCGAGCACCACGACACGGCTGGCGACCTCGCCGCCCAGGACCCGGCTCTGGCAGGCCGGCTCCTGGCGCGCGCGGCTGAGGCCGCTGGGGCAGCGGGCGTGTCGGAGTCGGGGTACCGCATCGTGACCAACACGGGCGCGGACGGAGGTCAGAGCGTGCAGCACGTGCACCTTCATGTGCTCGGAGGCCGGGCCCTGACCTGGCCCCCAGGATGATCCCGGAAGAGATGAGACCCATGACCCACCCAGCACCCGACCGGCCGCAGGCCACGACGACGATCGTCGTGCCGGCCTCCGCGTCGATGGTGGCCCTCCTGGGTCCTGAGGACGCGCACCTGCGCTTGATCGAGGCCTCGTTCCCGAAGGCAGACATCCTGGCGCGCGGCAACGAGATCCGAGTTGCCGGTGACCCGGATGACGTCGCCATGATCGACACGCTCGTGGCCGAGATGCTCGCCGTGCTGCGCACGGGCCAGCCCCTCACGGTCGAGTCGGTGGAGCGCAGTGTCGGCCTGCTGCGTTCCGGCGCGCGGCCGTCCGAGGTGCTCACGGCGAACATCCTGAGCAACCGTGGCCGGACCATCCGCGCGAAGACCCTGAACCAGAAGCGTTACGTGGATGCCATCGACAACAACACCATCGTGTTCGGAATCGGTCCTGCTGGCACGGGCAAGACCTATCTCGCGGTGGCGAAGGCCGTGCAGGCCCTCCAGGACAAGCGCGTCAACCGGATCGTTCTCACTCGCCCGGCGGTGGAGGCTGGCGAGCGACTCGGCTTCCTCCCCGGAACGCTGTCGGAGAAGATCGATCCCTACTTGCGGCCGCTCTACGACGCCCTGCACGACATGATCGACCCGGATTCGATCCCGCGTCTCATCACCAGTGGCACGATCGAGATCGCGCCGCTCGCCTACATGCGCGGTCGCACGCTCAACGACTCCTTCATCATCCTCGACGAGGCTCAGAACACCTCGGCGGAGCAGATGAAGATGTTCCTGACCCGGCTGGGCTTCGGCTCCACGATCGTGGTCACGGGCGACATCACGCAGGTGGACCTCCCCGGGGGCACGACCAGCGGCCTGCGCGCGGTGACGGAGATCCTCCAGGACATCGACGATGTCGCGTTCTGCCGCCTCACCTCGCACGACGTGGTGCGTCATCGGCTGGTGGGGCGCATCGTGGACGCGTACGAGCGCTACGACGCAGAGCGAGGTTTCTGACCATGGAGCGGCCTGCCAGTACCGACCATCCTGCGATCATGGTCATCAACGAGTCGGGAATCACCTGTGACGAGAGGAAGCTGACGGACATCGCCGCCTTCCTCATCCCGAGGCTGGGCCTGAGCCCGAGCTGCGTTCTCGGCATCACCCTCGTCGACCCGGTGCGGATGGAGCAGTTGCATGTCGAGTGGATGGATGAGCCCGGGCCGACGGACGTCCTCTCCTTCCCGATGGACGAGATCCGTCGCCCGGCCCCCGGTGGTGACTGTCCCCGCGGCACTCTCGGAGACATCGTGCTGTGCCCCGACTTCGTGCGTGCCCAGGCGGCGGAGCGCGGTCGCACGCTGGACGAGGAGCTGGTGTTCCTCACCACGCACGGCGTGCTTCATCTTCTGGGCTACGACCACGCGACCGAGGAGGACTACGCGGTGATGTTCGCCCTGCAGGACGATCTTCTGGCTGAGTGGGCCGCCTCATGACCTCCGACGTCTGGCTCCTCCTGCTGGCACTCCTCCTGGTGCTCCTCGCCGGGCTCCTCTCCATGGCCGAGACGGCCATCGGTCGGGTGAGTCGCGGGGCGGTCGACGATCTTCGGCGTGAGGGCAACCGGAGGGCGGCGACGCTGAGTGCCGTCCTGGAGGACCGTCCCCGGCACGTCAACGTCCTGCTCTTCCTGTCGACGGTGGCGCGCGTGTCGGCCACGGTCGTCGTGGGATACGTCAGCGTCGACGTCCTGGTCGTGCAGGGCGGGGGATCCCCCATCGTGGCCCTGCTCATCGCGATCGTCGTCATGGTCATCGCGGCGTACGTGATCGTGGGGGTCGCCGGCAGCACCCTGGGCCGGCAGCACTCCCTTGCCGTGTCTCTCGCCTTCGCCCGCACTGCCCAGATCCTGGCCGCGGTCCTGGGCCCTCTGGCCACCTTGCTGATCGTGCTGGGCAATGCCGTGACGCCCGGCAAGGGCTATCGCGAAGGACCTTTCGCGAGCCAGGCGGAACTGCGCGAGATGGTCGACCTTGCGGGCGCGGACGCTCTCATCGAGGACGACGAGCGGCAGATGATCCACTCGGTCTTCGAGCTGGGCGACACGTTCGCGCGCGAGGTGATGGTCCCTCGTACGGAGATGGTCTTCATCGAGCGAACGAAGTCCCTGCGTCAGGCGCTGTCTCTCGGCCTTCGCTCAGGCTTCTCCCGGATCCCTGTGATCGGCGAGGGTGCAGACGACGTCGTCGGCATCGTCTACCTCAAGGACGTCGTGCGGCGCGTGTTCGAGCACCATGAGGCCGAGACGTCCGAGCGTGTGGAGAGCCTGATGCGGGCTCCCTACTTCGTCCCGGACAGCAAGCCAGCCGACGCCCTGCTGCGTGAGATGCAGGTGGCTCGCGTGCACCTCGCGGTCGTCATCGACGAGTACGGCGGCACAGCGGGCATCGTCACCATCGAGGACATCCTCGAGGAGATCGTGGGTGAGATCGCCGATGAGTACGACACGGCAGCTCCCGAGGTCATGCCCCTCGACGGAGGCGCCTATCGCGTGATGGCCCGCATGCATGTCGACGACCTGGCCGAGCTGACCGGCATCGAGGTGGACTCCGAGGAGGAGGGGGTCGACACGGTTCTGGGTCTCGTGGCGAAGCGACTCGGTCGGGTGCCGATCCCGGGCGCCCAGGTGGAGGTCGACGGCTGGCAGCTGCGCGCCGAGCAGGGTGCTGGTCGGCGCAACCGGATCGGCAGCGTGCTCGTCGAGCCCCTCGTCACCACCGGTGCAGACGCAGACGAGGTCGAGGGCCACTCCGCGTGAGCGGCCAGACGCGCGCGGTGCTGGCGGTACTCGTCGCGGCAGCGCTCTTCGGCACATCGGCCACCACGCTCGCACTCCTCGCACCGGATGCGCCGGGACCCAGCGTGGCGGCGATGCGCCTCCTGGTGGGTGCGGCGGGCCTCGTGCTCGTCGTGGTCGCCCTGCGTGGCGGGGGGAGCGAGCTTCTCGCTCTCTGGCGCCTGCCCGTCGTCTGGTTGATGGGTGCGGCGGTGGCGGGGTATCAGGCCCTGTTCTTCATGGGCGCCGTGCGGGCGGGGGTGGCGGTGGGGACTCTCGTCTCGCTCGCGGTCGCACCGTTCCTCGCGGGCGTCCTGGGGTGGGTCCTTCGGGAGGGGCCGCCGGGCTGGACGTGGGTCGTGTCGACGGTGATCGCCGTGGCGGGTGTCGTCCTCCTCGTCTCGAGCAACCTCGACGTCGAGGAGCCGATCGGAATGCTCTTCGCCCTGGGCGCTGGCGCCTGCTACGCGGTGTACACGGTGATCGGCGTGCGGCTGGCGCGGGTCGGCCGCTCTCCGAGCGCCGTGCTGGCGGCCTCCTTCAGCATCGGTGCGCTGTTCCTCCTTCCTGCGGCCATCACGTCGACATGGTGGCTGTCGTGGGATGGAGTCATGGCGGTCCTGTGGCTGGGCCTCGTGGCGACGACCGGTGCCTACCTGCTCTTCGGAATGGGCCTGAAGCGCCTTCAGCCCGGCCACATCGCGACCCTCAATCTGTTCGAGCCGGTGGTGGCGACGATCCTGGGTGTCGTCGTGCTGGGGGAGCAGCTGGGCATGGCAGGCTGGAGTGGCACGATCCTCGTCCTTGCCGCCCTCGCGCTCCTCGGCATCGCCGACCGGCACACGCCGCGAAGCACCGAGCCGACCTTGGTACGGGAGCCCTCTCCATGACCCACGACGCCGCCGATGCGGGCGCCGCGTTTCGCAGTGGCTTTGCCTGCCTCGTGGGTCGCCCCAATGCCGGAAAGTCGACGCTCACCAACGCCATGGTGGGCCGCAAGGTCGCGATCACATCGGATCGACCACAGACCACGAGGCGGGTCCTGCGCGGGATCGTCAATCGTCCTGACGGGCAGCTCGTGCTCGTCGACACCCCGGGTCTCCATCGGCCCCGCACCCTGCTGGGAGAGCGTCTGAACGATCAGGTCCGTGAGACATGGTCCAGTGTCGATGTCGTCGGCCTGTGCATTCCGGCCGATCAGTCGGTGGGTCCGGGTGATCGCTTCATCGCAGGCGAGCTCGCGGGCATGCGCCACCGGCCGGTGGTGGCGATCGTGACGAAGACGGATGCCGTCAGCCGGGAGACGGTCGCGGAGCGCCTGATGGAGGTCACTGAACTGGGTCAGGCGACGGGTCTGGAGTGGGCCGAGATCGTCCCCGTGTCCGCGCGAGTCGGTCAGAACGTGGGCGTGCTCATCGAGCGGCTGATCGCCCATCTGCCGGAGGGTCCCGTGCTCTTTCCCGATGGGGAGGACGATGCGGTGACCGACGAGATCGCGATCGCAGAGTTGATCCGCGAGGCCGCCCTGGAGGGAGTCCAGGATGAGCTTCCGCACTCGATCGCCGTGGTGGTCGAGGAGATTGAGCCCCGTGAGGATCGGCCGGCTGATCGGCCGCTGACCGACGTGCGAGCGAACCTCTTCGTGGAGCGCGAGACGCAGAAGGCGATCGTGATCGGCAAGGGGGGTGCCCGCCTCAAGCAGGTCGGCACTCGTGCCCGACGGGAGATCGAGGCACTCCTCGGCACTCCGGTCTATCTGGACATCCGGGTCAAGGTCGCCAAGGACTGGCAGAAGGACCCCAAGCAACTGCGGCGCCTGGGCTTCTGATCACCCTCCGCGCGAGGTGCCCGGTCAGCGCGTGACCGACGGATGCAGTTCGTATCGGTGTCCGTACGCGTCGGACACGGCGATGACGATGGCGGCCATCGGGATGCCGATGATGGCTCCGATCGGGCCGAAGAGCGCAGCACCGATGAAGACGGACGCGAGGGCGACGCCGGAGTTGATGTCCATGGTGCGGGTGGATATGCGCGGTGTGAGGACGTAGTTCTCGATCTGCTGGTAGACCGTGGCGAACAGGACGATCCACAGGATGTCGAGCGGGTCGTCGAAGGCTGCGAACAGGGCCGGCAGGGCCACGCCGATGTAGGTGCCGATCGTGGGAATGAACTGACTGACGACTCCGGCGAAGATGCCCATCGGGAGCCAGTAGGGGATGTCGATCAGGGCGAAGAACAGGGAGTGGAAGAAGGCGGAGATCGATGCGAGCGCAAGCCGGGAGATGACGAATCCGCCGGCCTTCTGTACGGAGATGTCCCACACGTTGATGAAGACGATCTGGCGGCTCGGCTTGAGCCAGGAGGCGATCCAGCGCTTGATCCGCGGAGCGTCAGCGGAGAAGTAGAACGAGAACACGATGATCGTGACCAGGTCGAACACGGCGCCGACGACGCTGGTGAACACTCCGAGCACCCCACCGGCAAGGTAGGAGGCGATCTCGGTGATCTGCTGCGAGGTGAGGTTGAGCCCCTGGGTCAGTTGCGTGGGATCGATCTGCGCGTCGAAGGTCGAGTTCGCCCAGGCCGTGATGTCCAGCGCCAGTGCCGGGACTGCGAGGACGAGCTCCGTGACCTGCTGAGCCAGGATGCTTCCGAAGAGGGCGATGAAGATGGCGATCAGCACGAAGGACGACACGGCCACGATGGCCGTGGCCACGCCACGGCGCATGCCCCGATTCGTGAGTCCGCTCACGAGGGGATCGACGGAGATGGCGATCAACCATGCCAGCAGCAGGTTGAACAGGAACCCACCCAGCGCCCCCCAGGTGTAGGCGATCACCTGGAGCGCGAGGATCGCGATGACGACCATGACCAGGGTCTTGCGCAGGAACCGGGAGTCCGCTGCAACGAGGACGGGGGCGGCTGGCTCGTCAGGCGAGCCTGTGGGGGGTTCCGTCGGACGCGACTCCGGGGCTGGCTCCGTCGCCGGCAGCGTCACAGGGGCCTCGGCGCGCGTCGAATCCGAGTTGCTCGGATCCTCCTGCTCCATGCGTAAGAATCTAGCGTGCCGGTGTACCGCGATGAAGCGATAGTGCTGCGCACCCAGAAGCTCGGTGAGGCGGATCGCATCGTCACCCTCCTCACCCGCCAGCATGGGCGCGTGCGCGGTGTCGCGCGCGGTGTCCGCAAGACCACGAGCCGCATCGGGGCCCGACTCGAACCCTTCACGCACGTCGACGTCCAGCTGTACGAGGGAAGGTCGCTGGACACGGTCAACCAGGTGGAGGCGATCGAGGCCCATGGTCCCCGACTGTCCGTCGACTACGCCCGCTACACGGCCGGTACGGCGATGCTCGAGACCGCGGAACGCCTCACGCCCGAGGAGCGGGAACCGGCGCTCCCTCAGTACGTCCTGCTGGTCGCGGGCCTCCGGGCCCTCGTGGCGGCCGACCACGACTCCGATCTGATCCTCGACTCGTACCTCCTCCGGTCCCTGTCGATCGCCGGGTGGTCGCCGTCGTTCGCGGACTGCGCCCGGTGCGGGCTCGGTGGCCCGCATCGCGCCTTCTCGATTCCGGCCGGTGGGATGGTGTGCCCGGCATGCCGGCCCCCGGGATCCGCGGCGCCCTCGGAGGCGACCGTGACGCTGCTCGGCGCCCTCCTGAGTGGCGACTGGGACACCGCCGATGCCAGCGAGGCCAGGGACCGCCGGGAGGCGAGCGGCCTGATCGCCGCGTTCCTGCAGTGGCATGTGGAGCGCGGACTCAGGTCGCTGCCGCTGGTGGAGCGGGGACGCCGGACACCGTTGGGAGCGGTGGACCCGGAAGGATGGCCTCATGGCTCGTCGTAAGGCCGTCCGGCCACCATCTCCGCATCCCAGCGGGGCGACACCCCCGACAATCCCTGCCGACCTCGTCCCGCGTCACGTCGCGGTGGTGATGGACGGCAACGGCCGGTGGGCCAAGGAACGGGGCCTGCCCCGCACGGCCGGCCACGAGGCCGGTGAAGCCAGCCTCTTCGACTGCGTCGAGGGCGCCCTGGAGCTGGGCATCGAGTGGCTCAGCGCCTACGCCTTCTCGACGGAGAACTGGAAGCGCTCGCCGGACGAGGTCCGATTCCTGATGGGCTTCAACCGAGACGTGATCCGGCGTCGCCGCGATGAGATGAACGAGCTCGGGGTGCGGGTCCGATGGGCCGGGCGCCGACCGAAGCTCTGGCGGAGCGTCATCTCCGAGCTGGAGGAGGCGGAGGAGCTGACCCAGGGGAATCGTCGCCTGACGCTGACGATGTGCGTCAACTACGGGGGTCGTGCGGAGATCGCGGACGCGGCGGCTGCCATCGCCCGCGAGGTCCAGGCCGGACGACTGGACCCCAGTCGCGTCGACGAGCGCACCGTGGCCAGGTTCCTCGACGAACCGGACATGCCGGACGTCGACCTGTTCGTGAGGTCGTCGGGGGAGCAGCGGACCAGCAACTTCCTGATCTGGCAGTCGGCCTACGCGGAGATGGTCTTCCTCGACACCCTCTGGCCGGACTTCGACCGCCGGCACCTGTGGCACGCCTGCGAGATCTACGCGTCCCGAGACCGCCGCTACGGTGGCGCCATCCCGAATCCCCCGGCCTGATCAGGCGCGGGCCGAGCACTCGGCACACAGGCCGAAGAGCTCGAGGGTGTGGTTCACCTCGGTGAACCCGTTCTCCTGGGCGACGGAGTCGGCCCACCGCTCGACGGCCGGGCCGGCCACCTCGACGGTGCGGCCGCAGGTGCGGCACACGAGATGGTGGTGGTGGGTTCCGCTGCACTTGCGATAGACGCTCTCGCCGTCCTCCCTGACGATGACATCCACCTCACGTGCAGCGGCGAGCGCTGTCAGCGTGCGGTACACCGTCGAGAGACCGATGTTCTCTCCCTTGTGGCGCAGGTAGTCGTGGAGCTCCTGGCTCGATCGGAAGTCATCGACCTCGTCGAGTGCGACGATGACGGCCGAGCGCTGCCGTGTCGACCGCACCCCGATTCCACTCGTGATGTCAGAAGCCACGGTCGCTCCCGGGGTCGTGCGGATGGTCATGGTGCTCCGTTGGGAACAGCGGGGTCGCATCATCACGTGCGTGCAGCGCGCCGAGGCCGTAGGCCTCGGCGAGGTTGGCGGATGTCAGGACCTCCGCGGGAGGCCCGGACGCGATGACCCGTCCGCCGGTGAGGATCACGTGGTCGGCGGCCCGGGCCTCCTCGAGATCGTGCGTGGTGAGGATGACCGAGCATCCGCGGGTCGGCTCGTCGTGGATGATGGAGTCGATCGTCTTGGCCGAGGTGATGTCGAGGCCGGTCAGCGGTTCGTCGAGGAGCAGCAGGCTGTGGTCCTGGGCGATTCCCTGGGCGACGTAGACGCGCTGCCGCTGCCCGCCTGAGAGCTCGGTCAGGTGACGTGAGGCGAGGTGGGAGATGTCGAGGCGCTCCATGGCCTCGCGCACCCGTTCCCGGTCCTGGGTGGATGGACGGCGCAGGAATCCGAGCGACGGGTACCGGCCCATGGCGACAGCCTCGGCGACGGTGAGGGGCGTGCCCGCGGGCACCGTCGTGTACTGCAGCACATAGGCGATCTGGGGCTGGCTCTGGACGGGAGTGGCGCCGAGGACGCTCAGGGCTCCGCTCGAGATGGGCAGAAGTCCCGCGATGGCATGCAGGAGAGTCGACTTGCCCGATCCGTTCGGGCCGATGATGGCCGTGATGGCACCGTGCGGCACGGTGAAGTCCGACTCACGAAGCGCAACACGATCCCCTCGGGACACGATGACGTGGCGACCGCTGACGACATCAGCCATGCGCCACCTCCGGGACCGCGCGCCTCGGCGCGAGGCGTGTGATCGCCAGGACGACGAAGAAGATGACGATCGGCACGAGTGCCATAGTCGCCGAGCCGGCCGTTCCGAGGTGGTAGCTCAGTGTCAGGCCGAGCCACACGGAGACGAGCGAGATGATCGCGGCATAGACCATCATGCGCGGGACCGTGCGAGCGAGCAGGCTCGCTGTTGCGGGAGGTCCGACCAGGAGCCCGAAGACGAGCAGGGTGCCGACGGACTGGTAACTCCCGATCACGGCTGCTGCGATGAGGACGAGAAGTGCGGCGTGGGTTCGCTTCGGCTGCATCCCGAGGAGCTGGGCCTTCTCCGGGTTGAAGCTGAGGGTGAGGAGCGGGCGGTAGAGCACGATCGCCACGCCGATGACGACGACAGCCAGGGCCCCCTGCCAGGCGAGGTCGGCAACGGTCACGCCAAGCGCATCGCCGAACAGGATGCTCGTCAGGCTGCCGGAGTAGCTGTCGAGCCGGGAGATGATGACGACGCCGAGTGCAAGCATGCCCACGAAGAGCAGTCCGATCGACGTGTCCTCGCTCAGGGCAGTCTGGCGATGCACGACCTCGATGGCGACGACCATCACGAGAGCGGCGAACGCTGCACCGATCACGGGGTTGATGTCGAGCACGATTGCCGCTGCGATACCCGGGACCACGCCGTGGACGAACGCATCCCCGAAGAAGCTCATGCCCCGCAGGACGAGCCAGGTTCCAACGAAGGCCGTCATCAGCCCGGCCAGCGCGCCTCCGAGGAGGGCACGCTGCTGGAAGCCGAGGGCGAACGGCTCGAGGAACCACTCCACGCGGCTAGCCTGCCAGCCCCTCGGCGATGAGGGCGGCGTTGGCCCGCATGAAGTCGATGTAGGTGGCTGCGGGGGAGTCCGGGCCGCCGAGGCTTCCGGAGTAGAGCGGAATGATGCGGACGTCGTTGCCCGTCTCCGCCGCGACGGCCTCGGCGAGTGCCGTGGGAGCGGCCACGTCGGCGAAGATCACGTCGACGCCCTCGGCCTGCATCGTGGCGGCGAGTTCCGCGAGATCGGCGGAGCTCGGCTCGGCGAGTGTCGTCGTGGATGGGATCACGCTGCCCACCACCTCGTAGCCGTAGCGATCGGCGAGGTACGCGTAGGCGTCATGGTCGGTGACGAGAACCCTTCTCTCGACCGGGACCGACTCGAGCACGGCGCTGACCTCCGCGTCGGCGGCGAGGATCTCGGCTGCCACCGATTCACCGCAGGTGCGGAACTCGGGCTCTCCTGTGATCTCGGCGAGCTCCTCTCCGATGAGTCCGGCTGCGGTGGCCATGCGCTGCATGTCGAGCCAGAAGTGCGGGTCGAACTCACCGTGATCGTGCGCGTGCTCATCTGCATGCTCGTCGTGCGCGTGCTCATCCGCATGCTCGTCGTGTGCGTGCTCGTCCGCGTGCTCGTCCGCGTGC
>CAZQXO010000003.1:61992-84757 GCA_964597445.1 uncultured Bifidobacteriaceae bacterium
GCGTGCTCGTCCGCGTGCTCGTCCGCGTGCGCTCCACCCTTCCCGGCGAGGAGAGGGTCGACCCCGTCGCCGACGGCGAGGATGCGGGCTCCGTCGGAGGCCGCCGAGTCGATCGATGCCTGCATGCTGGCCTCGAGGCCCAGTCCGTTGATCACCACGAGGTCGGCTCCGACCATGTCGGCGACCTGCTCGGACGAGGCGGAGAAGTCATGGGGGTCGGTGCCGATCGGCATG
The DNA here is from genome assembly GCA_964597445.1 of uncultured Bifidobacteriaceae bacterium. Classification (GTDB taxonomy): domain Bacteria; phylum Actinomycetota; class Actinomycetes; order S36-B12; family S36-B12; genus UBA10649. Next base: position 62,227 of record CAZQXO010000003.1, read on the forward strand.
AGCGTGGTGGCGCTCCCACCTCCGCAGGTCGCGATGCGACCGGCGACGTCCCCGAGCATCGTTGTGGTCGCGACGACCGTGACCCCGGAGGCGCTGCCGGCCTCGGCAGTCGGGGCGGGTGCGGCATCCGGGCTGGATGAGCAGGCGGCCAGCAGGGCAGCCGACGCGGCGAGGGAGAGGCTGATCGAGAGGGCGCGGACCGTGGGAGCCATGAGCCGAGGCTAGATCTACTGACAATGAAAGTCAATAGCGATAGCGCGGATCAGAACCTGCCGAGGAACTTCAGGACGACGATGGCGCCGAAGGCGGCGACGACGAGCAGGCGGAAGAAGCGGGACCGCGGCTCGAGGGCGGGCCAGGAGAGGGCGGTGAGCCAGGCGAGGAAGACCCAGACGATGAGGAGGACGATCCCGCCGAGCCATGCCCACGAGTCGCCCAGCAGCAGGCCCACCAGCAGGAGGACGGCCGGCATCACGACGATCAGCCAGCGCGGCATGGCGTGCAGGCGTGCGAGCAGGGGAACCGACAGACGCTCGAATCTCGCCCGCCCTCCCGTCGCCGGCGCCCGGGAGGGGCGCTGCGCCCCGGAGCCCGAGCGCGGTCCGCTGGGGCCGCGGACCCCCTTCGGGGTCTGCCCCCGATCACGTGAGTTGTCGCCCATGCCTGTGCTCCCTGACGCACTAACGTTCCTGACTGTGACCCACCCTAGTGCGAGCGCCCATGCCGACCGACTCGTCGTCATCAGTCGGTTCCGGATCGGCGTGCAGGAGCGGTCGAGCTTCCTGCAGGTGATGGACGCCGCGATCACGACCCTCGCGCAGCAGGCCGGCTGCTTGGCCGCCTCTCTCGGGCAGTCGACCGACGAGGCGGATCTCCTCCTCCTTCGCACCGAGTGGGCCGGCGTCGGCGCCTACCGCAAGGCGCTGTCGGCATATGAGGTGAAGGTGACCGTGGTGCCCCTCCTGTCGCAGGCCGTGGACGAGTCGAGTGCCTTCGAGACCATCCGCGAGTGGGACGGACAGCATCTGGTCTCGTCGACGTCCGGGCTGGCGGCGGATGCCGGTGGGGTACGACTCGGCTCCGCGGCTGCGCCGTCCGTTGCGCCGGTGGAGTCGTGAGGGAGTTCGCCACCCTGGCCGATGCCGGGCGACGACTCGGAGCGGAGCTAGAGCCACGCATCGGCTCCTGGGTCACCCCGACCCTGCTTCCCGTGCTTCCCAACGGAGTGCCGGTGGCCCGGGGGATCCGCGAGGTCTGTGCCCTGCCGTGGTCGGCGCTGCCCGTCGAGCGAGGCGAGGAGGGTGTTGCCGTTCCGCGACTGGACGGAGTGGAGGGCGTCACCGCGATCGTGGTCGACGATGGTGTCGAGACGGGAACGGTCGCCCGATCGGTTGCGCCCATGCTCCGCGAGAGCGGCGTCTCGCGGCTCGTGCTCGCGGTCCCGGTCTGCTCGCGGGAGGCCATGGCCGACCTGAGCCTTCGTTACGACGAGATCGTGGCCGTGTCGACGCCGCTGGTTCGGCGCAGCCTGGCCTGGCACTTCGTCGACTTCGACACGATCGACGAGCAGGAGGCGCTCCGGCTTCTCGCCGAGTCCTAGGATGTTGGGACTATGGCCAGTGATCGCGTCGATGCCGTCGTCAACCTCAGCAAGCGTCGTGGGTTCGTCTTCCCCTCGTCGGAGATCTACGGGGGAACCCGCTCCGCATGGGACTACGGCCCCCTCGGCGTCGAGCTGAAGGAGAACGTGCGACGCCAGTGGTGGCAGGCGGTCGTGCGGGGACGTGACGATGTCGTCGGGCTGGACTCCTCGGTCATCCTCGCCCCCCAGGTCTGGGAGGCCTCCGGTCACGTCAACGCCTTCGTCGACCCGCTGACGGAGTGCCGCAAGTGCCACAAGCGGTGGCGTGCCGACCAGCTTCTCGAGGCCTACGCGGAGAAGCACGGACACGAGCCGTCGAACGGGCTGGCCGATGTGGTGTGCTCCAACTGCGGTACCACGGGTGACTTCACCGAGCCCCGCGACTTCAACGGCATGCTCCGCACCACCGTGGGGCCGGTCGAGGACGCCGGCGCGGTCCACTACCTGCGACCCGAGACCGCGCAGGGCATCTTCGTCAACTACCTGAACGTGATGAACTCCGCTCGCAAGAAGCCGCCGTTCGGCATCGGTCAGACGGGCAAGAGCTTCCGCAACGAGATCACGCCCGGGAACTTCATCTTCCGCACGCGCGAGTTCGAGCAGATGGAGATGGAGTTCTTCGTCAAGCCCGGAACTGATGAGGAGTGGCACGAGTACTGGATGCAGCAGCGCTGGGACTGGTACGTCGATCTCGGGCTGGATCCGGAGAACATGCGCTTCTTCGAGCACCCGAAGGAGAAGCTCAGCCACTACTCCAAGCGCACGGTCGACATCGAGTACCGCTTCCGATTCGCCGGCAGCGAGTGGGCGGAGCTCGAGGGCATCGCCAACCGCACGGACTTCGATCTCACCACACACGGCCAGCACTCCGGCACCGACCTCTCCTACTTCGACCAGGAGACGGAGGAGCGCTGGGTTCCCTACGTCATCGAGCCGGCAGCCGGCCTGACCCGAGCGGTGCTGGCCTTCCTGCTCGATGCGTACGACGAGGATGAGGCGCCCAATGCCAAGGGCGGAGTCGACAAGCGCACCGTCCTCCGACTGGATCCGCGGCTCGCGCCGGTGAAGGTTGCCGTCCTGCCGCTGTCGCGGAACGAGAAGCTGACCCCGGCGGCGAAGGAGCTGGCGACGACCCTCCGGCGCCGCTGGAACATCGAGTTCGACGATGCCGGGGCGATCGGCCGCCGCTATCGCCGCCAGGACGAGATCGGCACGCCCTTCTGTGTCACGTTCGACTTCGACTCACTGGACGACAACGCAGTCACCGTGCGCGAGCGGGACTCGATGCAGCAGGAGCGCATCGCCATCGACGAGCTCACCGGCTGGCTGGCGGCACGGCTTCCTGCCTGCTGATTCTCGGTCACGCGGGGGTGTGCTCGCGGGGTGGCTCGTACCCCTCGGACTCCACGCGTGCTGCGTTCCTCGGGAGCAGGAGGCTGGCCAGGAGCCCCAGCAGGACGAAGCCGCCGGCGGTCCAGGCCACGAGACGGATGGCGTCGGCGAACCCGGCTGAGGCTCCCTCGACGAGGATCTCCCCTCCGGGCTGTTGAGCCAGTTCGGGGATGGCCTGGCCCGCGGACGAGGCGACGGCAGTGGAGACCTGTGCTGCCTCTGCCGCCGGCACGCCCCTGTCCTCGAGCTGCGAGGCCACGCCGTTGAGCCCGAACAGCAGGGTCGCTCCGATGATCGCCGTGCCGATGGCCGCGCCCACCTGCCGCGAGGTCGACTGCACGGCACTGCCCTGGCCGGATTCGGCGACCGGAACCTCGCTGAGGATGACGCCGGTCAGCTGCGCCGTGGCGAAGCCGACGCCGAGGCCGTAGAGGAACAGCCATGGGGCCATCTCCCATCCGGTCACGGTGACGCTGAGGAAGAACCCGAGTGCGAGGATGCCGATGGCCTCGAATCCCATGCCCATCTGCAGGACTCGCACGGGTCCGAGTCTCTGCGACAGCGGTGCACCGAGTCCGGAGGCGACGAAGGATCCACCTGCCAGCGCGAGGAGGATCACGCCGGTCTCCAATGCCGAGTAGCCACGTACGGCCTGCAGGAAGAGGGGAAGTGCGAAGAGCAGGCCGAACTCGCCGAGGCTCACGATGAGTGCGACGAAGTTTCCGGCTCCGAAGCTGCGGATCCGGAACAGGCGCAGGTTGACCACGACGACCTTGCCGGCGCGGAGGCGTCTCAGTTCCACGAGGATGAAGATGACGAGGGACAGGACGCCGAGAAGCGCGGCGACGAAGACGATCGAGATGCTGTCCGACGGCCAGGTCCACCCCCCGGCTGAGAAGGGCTGCAGCGGAGTGAACCACCCGTAGCGCTGGCCTTCGATCAGGGCGAACACGATGCCGACGAGTCCGAGGGTGATGAGGGTGGTGCCGAGCACGTCGATCCCCTTGGGGCCACCGACGGCCCTCGTCTCGGGCACGGTCAGCAGGACGCCGATCAGGACGATGATGCCGATCGGCACGTTGATCAGGAAGGCCCAGTGCCATGACGCGTTCGTCGTGAGCCATCCTCCTACGAGGGGCCCGAGAGCCGCCATGCCGCCGATGGTGCCGCCCCACACGGCGAAGGCGACGGCACGGGACTTGCCCGTGAAGACGGCATTGATCACCGAGAGGGAGGACGGCAGGATCATCGCGCCACCGATGCCCTGGAGCGCGCGGGCGGCGATCAGGGTGGCGGAGTCGTTCGACATCGCGACGAGCACGCTCGCCACGACGAAGACGATGACACCGAGCACGAACATCAGGCGGCGGCCGTAGCGGTCGGAGATGCGCCCCCAGAGGATCAGCAGGGACGCGAACGTGAGTGAGTAGGCGGCCGAGACCCACTCGGCGTCCGACGTGGTGAGGCCGAGGTCGCGCACCATGGTCGGGATCGCGACGTTCACGACCGTGGCGTCGAGGATGATCATGGCCACGCCCAGGGCGAGGAAGATCAGGGCCGCCCAGCGACGGCCGCCCGTCAGCGTGGGTCCGGCTTCCTGGGCGGGCATCGACATGGTTCTCCCCTGATCGCGTTCCCGACGATGTGTCGGATCCGCGTCGGATTCTGCCGCATGGCCGGGGTGGGACAATCCCGACATGCCGCTCCCGTTCACGCCCCCCGTGGTGCTCGCTCCCATGGCGGGCATCACGAACCGGGCGTTCCGCCGACTCTGTCGCGAGTCCGCGCGTGCGTCGGGTGCGTCAGGTGTCGGCATGTACGTCTCGGAGATGGTGACCTCGCGGGCGCTCGTGGAGCGAAGTGAGGAGTCGCTCGACCTCGTCACATTCGCACCGGACGAGTCCCCCCGTGCAGTGCAGTTGTACGCCGTCGCGCCCGGCACGGTCGCCGCGGCCGTCAGGCTTCTCGTCGAGGAGGATCGAGCCGATCACATCGATCTCAATTTCGGGTGCCCGGTGCCCAAGGTGACGCGCAAGGGCGGAGGCAGCGCCCTCCCCTGGAAGCGCGATCTCTTCCGCAGCATCGTGCATGCCGCCGTCACGGCGGCCGAGGGGCGCGTCCCGGTCTCGGTGAAGATGCGCAAGGGCATCGACGACGATCACCTCACCTACCTCGAGGCGGGGCGCGCGGCTGCGGAGGAGGGTGTGGCGTGGGTCGCCCTGCACGGACGCACGGCGGACCAGATGTACGCGGGTCAGGCCGACTGGACGTCGATAGCCCGACTGAAGGAGGAGCTCACGCCCCTCGGCACGCCGGTGCTCGGCAACGGAGACATCTGGACCGCGCACGACGCCCTCCGCATGGTCGAGCAGACGGGCGCCGACGGGGTCGTCGTCGGTCGCGGCTGCCTCGGACGTCCATGGCTGTTCGGCCAGTTGGCGGCAGCCTTCGAGGGGCGGCCCATCCCTGCCGATCCGCGGCTGGATGGCGTCCTGTCCCTGCTGCGCCGGCATGCCCACCTGCTCGCCGACGACTACGGCGAGGTCAAGGGTTGCCGTGACATCCGCAAGCACATGGCGTGGTACCTGAAGGGCTTCTCCGTGCGCCAGCCCGTGCGGCAGGCGCTCGCCACGGTCGGCACTCTCGAGGAACTGGACGACCTGCTCGCGCAGATCGACGCCGACCAGGACTTCGATGCCGTCATCGGGGCGAATCCGCGGGGCCGGACCTCGGGAAACCGCCGACCCGCGCTGCCGGACGGCTGGCTGCTGACCTGCGACCTCGATGAGGAGACCGCAGCGCTGGTGGCCCGCGCGGAGATCTCGGTCAGCGGAGGCTGAGGCGTCGGAGGTCAGCCCCCGAACAGGACCGACCCGTACTTGATGACGATCATCGCGGTCAGCACGGCGAGCACGAGGATCACGATCAGGGTGTCGATACCGGCGCGCAGCCATGAGGAGACTGTCCGGTAGGTCGACTCGGACAGCCGAATGTTGCCATCGAGGAGATTGATGCGCGTCATGCTGGCGAACACCAGTGTCGTCGTCACCGTGATCGTGAGGCACCACGGGCAGAGTGCCCCGATCACGAAGTAGGACTGGAAGAACAGCCAGTAGGCGAAGATGAGCCCGATCGAGTAGACCGCCTGTGCGGTGAGCATGAACCAGCGCGGGAAGCGCGCTCCTCCGAGCGCGGCAACCGCGAGGGTGATCACGACGGGCTCGGCGATGAGGCCCAAGAAGGCGTTGGGGAATCCCAGGGCGCTGGCCTGCCAGGACTGGCCCACGGTGCCGCATGAGAGGACCGCGTTGATGTCGCATCCGAGGTCGGCGAAGGGGTCCGCGGCGAGGGTGATCGCCTCGACCGACAAGACGAACGCGGCGATCAGTCCGATGACCGCGGAGATGAGCATCTCGAGGTACGCCCCGCGGTTGCGAACCGGTTCGCGTTCCGTGACGCCCGAGTCCAGCACCGTGCTGTCGGATACGCCGTAGCCCTGGCCCTTGGTCATGCAGGAGAGCCTACGTGCCGGGTCTTTGGTCCCGACCGTGGCCGACGTCACAAGGATGTAAGCGCGCACATGTCGTCACATGGTTGCATCGCCTCGGTCAGGGGTGTCAGGTGATCCCATGACCGTCACCGCGCCCGCCTCGGCGAGTCCGATCGCTCCGCAATCCTTCGTCTTCGCCTTCGCCGACGGCGACCGCACTCAGGTCGATCTCCTCGGCGGCAAGGGCGCCAACCTCGCCGAGATGACCCGGCTCGGTCTTCCGGTGCCACCCGGCTTCACCATCACCACCGAAGCATGCCGGTACTTCTTGGAGCACGGTCATGGGCCGACCGGCCTGCAGCTGCAAATCGCCGAGCACATCGCCCGCCTCGAGGACGAGATGGACCGGAAGCTCGGCGATCCGGAGAACCCGCTGCTGGTCTCTGTGCGCTCCGGCGCGCGCTTCTCGATGCCCGGAATGATGGAGACAGTCCTGAACATCGGGCTGAACGACGCCAGCGTCGCCGGCCTCGCGCGCATGTCTGATGACGACCACTTCGCCTGGGACTCCTACCGCCGGCTCATCCAGATGTTCGGCAAGACGGTGCTCGAGATCAGCGGCGAGGAGTTCGAGAGCGTTCTCGAGCAGATCAAGGACAAGGCGGGCGTGACGTCGGATGTCGACCTCCCGGTCGACTCGCTCCGTCGTCTTGTCGACGTCTACAAGTCGATCGTCCGGGAGGCGACGGGTCGCGAGTTCCCGCAGGACCCGTATCAGCAGCTCGACCTCGCGATCCGTTCCGTCTTCCACTCGTGGAACACCGAGCGTGCCCGCCTCTACCGGCGACAGGAGCGCATCCCGCACACCCTGGGCACGGCCGTGAACGTGCAGGTCATGGCATTCGGCAATGCCGGCCCAGGCTCAGGCACCGGCGTCGCGTTCACGCGCGACCCGGGCTCGGGGCACAGCGGCGTCTATGGCGACTACCTGGCCGACGCTCAGGGCGAGGATGTGGTGGCCGGCATCCGCAACACCAGTCCGCTGCAGGACCTCGAGACGATCGACCCGAGGTCCTACGGGCAGCTCATGGACATCATGCACACGCTTGAGCGGCACTACCGCGACCTGTGCGACATCGAGTTCACCATCGAGCGAGGCAAACTCTGGATGCTCCAGACGCGTGTCGGCAAGCGCACGGCTGCCGCAGCCTTCCGTATCGCCGTCCAGCTCGTCGATGAGGGCGTCATCTCGATGGACGAGGCCCTCATGCGGGTGTCCGGGCACCAGCTCGGTCAGCTGATGTTCCCCCGCTTCGCGGCCGGATCGGGTGATGGCAAGGTGGCGAAGGGCATGAACGCCTCACCGGGAGCCGCGGTGGGCCGTGTCGTCTTCGACTCGTCGACTGCCGTCACGTGGGCCAAGGACGGGCAGTCGGTCATCCTGGTTCGTCGTGAGACGAATCCGGATGACCTCGAGGGCATGATCGCCGCCGCCGGCATCCTGACCAGTCGTGGTGGCAAGACGTCGCACGCTGCCGTGGTGGCGCGCGGCATGGGCAAGACCGCGGTCTGCGGGGCGGAGTCCCTGGACGTCGACACCAAGCGGCGGACGATGACGACCGCTGCGGGCGAGGTGGTCAAGGAAGGCGACGTCATCTCCATCGACGGCAGCACCGGTGACGTGTTCCTCGGTGAGGTTCCCGTCATGCCCAGTGCGGTGGTGACCTACTTCGAGTCCGGCCTCGACACGGCGCTGGCGGGTGCGGATGACGAGACGGCTGAGCTGATCCGTGCTGTCGATCGGATCATGGCCCACGCCGATACGTCGCGAAGGCTGCGCGTGCGAGCGAATGCCGACACTCCTGAGGATGCCACGCGGGCTCGTCGCATGGGGGCCCAGGGCATCGGGCTCCTGCGCACGGAGCACATGTTTCTGGGGGAGCGCAGGACGCACGTCGAGCGGCTCATCCTCGCCAACTCCGACGAGGATCGGCGTGCTGCTCTGGATGCTCTCCTGCCGCTCCAGCGAAAGGACTTCATCCGCATCCTCGAGGCCATGGACGGTCTCCCGGTCACCATCCGGCTGATCGATCCGCCGCTGCACGAGTTCCTGCCCGATCTCACCGAACTCGCCGTGCGTGTCGCGCTGGCCGAGGCGCGGGGCGAGGAGCATGAGGCTGACCTGCGCCTGCTTCAGGCCGTCAATCGGCTGCACGAGCAGAACCCGATGCTGGGCCTGCGCGGCGTGCGCCTGGGTCTCGTGCTGCCCGGCCTCTTCGCCCTGCAGGTGCGCGCGATCGCGGAGGCCGCCTGCTTCCGGCAGCGCCTGGGCGGCGACCCTCGGGCGGAGATCATGATTCCGCTCGTCGGGTCGATCCAGGAGCTCGAGCTGGTGATCGACGAGGCAGCGCAGGTGCTGCAGGAGGTCGCCGATGCGCACGGCTGCACTCTGAAGTTCCCGATCGGGACGATGATCGAGCTGCCACGAGCCGCGCTGACGGCCGGGCAGATCGCTGAGGCGGCCGAGTTCTTCTCCTTCGGCACCAACGACCTCACGCAGACGACGTGGGGGTTCAGTCGGGATGACGTCGAGGCCGCCTTCTTCTCCGCGTACCTGGAGAAGGGTGTCTTCGGAGTCTCCCCCTTCGAGTCCATCGACCGCGAGGGGGTCGGGGAGCTGGTGCGCATCGCGGTGGAGAAGGGGCGAGCCCGGCGTCACAACCTGCACTGCGGGGTCTGCGGCGAGCACGGGGGTGATCCCGAGTCGATCCACTTCTTCGACGAGGTGGGACTCGACTATGTCTCCTGCTCACCGTTCCGCGTGCCGGTGGCCCGGCTCGAGGCCGGCCGAGCTGCCATCGAGCGACACGTGTCCAGGAGCGACACCCGCTGACAGCAGTCGGTCGTTCGCGTGCGGAGCGATCGGGGAGCCCGTGGTGTCGCAACCGTAGGAGTCCTGCGGTCCGTGTGACGATGAGCCTGTGAGTGCGGCGCCGGCATCCTCCTCGGTGCCGCGGTCGGGAGGGGGAGCAGCCCGACGGGGTCAAGGGTCGTCGCGCCTCGCCGTCACGGTCATCGTCACGGGAGCTCTGGCCCTGCTCCTGCTGCTCCCTGCTGGTGCAGCGATGCAGGTCGTCCTCACGGCGCAGCTCGATGACCGCTCGACGACGCAGGCCATCGTCGTCCTCGACCCCGCGCAGTACTGGGGCAATGCCCGGCCGGTCATGCATGCGCGGCTCGAGCACGCGGCCGAGCTGTATCGCGAGGGAGTGGCGCCCCTCGTGATCGTCACGGGTCCGCAGCGCGGCGCGGACGAGGAGCGCCGGATCCTCGTCGAGGCCGGAGTTCCCGATCGTGACATCGTCACCTTCGACACAGGGGCCGACACCGTCGGGACCCTGCGTGTCATCGCCGGGGTCATGCGTGACCTCGGGTGGTCCAGCGCAACGGTCGTCACGGATCCAGCGCACGCGGCACGCGCGGGAGCCACGGCCTCAGCCCTGGGCATCGACGCGCATCTCTCCCCGGTGACCGCTGGGCCGGCGGCTGTTCTGACCTCGGAGTACGTCGGTCGCGAGGTGGCGGCCCTGCTCCGCCACCATGCCCTGACCCGCTGGTCACTCCAGCCCGTGGTGCCTGCCTAGCATGGCGTCATGAGACGTGTCGTCCTCACCGCGAGCGCCCTGCTGCTGGTCCCCGCCGCGCTGGCGGGCTGCGGTCGTGAGCAGCCGGCATCCGCCCTCGTCGGGACGGAGGCGGTTGCCGAGGAGGCGCGTGAGGATGTCCTGTCCTTCTCGGGCACGGCCATGGACGGCTCGGCCGTCGACCTCGCGGATCTGCGGGGTCGCGTGGTCGTGATCAACGCCTGGGCGTCGTGGTGTGCTCCCTGTCGCACCGAGATGCCCGCCTTCGTCGACCTCGCTGCCACGTCCGACCCGGACGACATCGCCGTGGTGGGTCTGAATGTCGGGGATGATCCGGCGGCGGCCCAGGCCTTCGCGGACGAGATGGACATCACCTTCCCGTCGGTCGTCGATCGGGAGGGCGAGATCCTCGCGGGGATCCCGGGTGTGCCCCCGAAGTCCCTGCCCAGCACGGTCATCCTCGATCGTGAGGGTCGGATCGCCACGCGGATCATCGGTCCGACCGACTCGATCGGTCTGGCCAACGCCCTCGGCCAGGTGCTGGCCGATGAGGCGCAGTCGTGAGTCCGATCCCCCAGGGGTACACCGCCGCCGATGCCGAGCGCCTCATCGCGGAGCCGGTCAAGGAGTCCGTGCGCTCGGCCTTCGCCCGGGATCGTGCGCGTGTCCTGCACTCGGCCGCCCTGCGCCGCCTCGCGGCGAAGACGCAGGTCATGGTCGCCGGCGTCTCGGACTTCCCTCGCACGCGCCTCACCCACACGCTCGAGGTCGCACAGATCGGCCGCGAGCTCGGCGCGGCACTGGGATGCGATCCGGATCTGGTCGAGGTGGCCGGGCTCGCCCATGACCTCGGGCATCCTCCGTATGGCCACAACGGGGAGTCCGAGCTCGACCGCCTGGCGGACCGGATCGGGGGATTCGAGGGCAACGCGCAGTCCCTTCGCGTGCTGAGCCGGCTCGAGGCGAAGGTCGTCGATCCCGAGACCGACCAGAGTGTCGGCCTGAACCTCAGCCGGGCGTCCCTGGATGCGGCCTGCAAGTATCCCTGGACGCGACGCCCGGGCATGCGCAAGTTCGGCGCCTACGACGATGACCTTGCCGTGTTCATGTGGCTCCGAGCGGACTCTCCCGGGGAGCAGACGTGCATCGAGGAGCAGGTCATGAACTGGGCCGACGACGTGGCCTACTCAGTGCACGACTTCGAGGACGCCGTCCACTCCGGCATCGCCTCCCTTGCGGTGTTCGAGTCAGCTGAGGAGCGTCGTGCGCTGGTGGAGACGGCCCATCGTCGATTCCCGGACGAGGGTGACCCTGCGGAGCTGGAGGCGGCGCTGGATCGCCTCGTCGCGCTGGACTACTGGCCGCGGAGATTCGACGGGTCCATGCGCGACCTTGTCGCGCTCAAGCACTTCACGAGCTGGTTGATCGCGCGCTTCTCCCAGGCGGCGCAGGTGGCGACGCAGGTCCGGTACGGCTCGGGGCCGCTTACCCGCTACTCCGCCGAGCTCGTGGTGCCGGACGAGGTCCGGGCGGAGGTCTCGGTCATGAAGGCCGTCGCCGTGCAGTACGTGATGAACCGGCCGGGTGCCGACGAGGAGTACGCCCGCCAGAGGCAGGTGATCGCCGAGCTGGTCAACGCCCTCGTGCTGGACGGCGGCCGCTCAATCGAGCCGTGGCTCCGGCCGACCTTCGAGGCCGCGCAGGACGATGGGGAGCGGCTCCGGGTGGTGATCGACCAGGTCGCCAGCCTCACGGATGTCAGCATCATGGACTGGCACCGTCGATTGGTCCGCTAGGGCGAGCGCTCGACGGCAGTGGATCAGACCCGACCGTAGGGTGGGGCCATGGCCGGACGGATTCGCGACGAGGACATCGCCCTCGTGCGCGAGCGTGCCCGGATCGATGACGTGGTGCGCGAGTACGTCACCCTGAAGTCCGCGGGCGGCGGGTCGCTCAAGGGGCTGTGCCCGTTCCACGAGGAGCGGTCGCCCAGTTTCCACGTCACGCCCAGCAAGAGCATGTGGTACTGCTTTGGCTGCGGTGAGGGGGGAGACGTCTTCAGCTTCGTCCAGAAGATCGATCATCTGACCTTCGCCGAGGTCGTGGAGAAGCTGGCCGGGCGCACGGGTGTCGACCTGCGGTACGTCGAGGCGGGGGCTGCCGTGAACCGCCAGCAGGGCCAGCGGACCCGTCTGGTGGAGGCGCATCGCGTGGCAGCGGCGTTCTACGTCGACCAGCTCACGTCGCCCGAGGCACAGGCCGGTCGCACCTTCCTGCAGGAGCGGGGCTTCGATGCGGAGGCGGCTGCCCATTTCGGTGTCGGGTTCGCGCCCAAGGGCTGGGACGCCCTCACCACTCATCTGCGCCAGAAGGGCTTCACGGACGCCGAGCTCGAGACGGGTGGCTTGGTGAGCAAGGGCAATCGGGGTCCCTACGACCGCTTCCGCGGGCGACTCGTCTGGCCCATCCGGGATCTCGGGGGAGAGGTCATCGGATTCGGCGCTCGAAAGCTGTTCGATGACGATGACGGGCCCAAGTACCTGAACACGCCGGAGACGCCGATCTACAAGAAGAGCCAGGTGCTCTACGGCATCGATCTGGCGCGCAAGGAGATCTCCAAGGGTCAGCAGGCCGTCATCGTCGAGGGCTACACCGATGTCATGGCGTGTCACCTCGCCGGCGTCACGTCCGCGGTGGCCACGTGCGGGACCTCGTTCGGCGCGGACCACATCCGGGTCCTGCGCCGCCTTCTCATGGACGACGGGCAGATGCAGGGCAGCGTGGTCTTCACCTTCGACGGTGATGCGGCGGGCCAGAAGGCCGCCCTGAGGGCCTTCGCCGAGGATCAGAAGTTCGTGTCCCAGACCTTCGTGGCGGTCGAGCCGTCGGGCCTGGACCCCTGCGACCTGCGGATCCAGCAGGGCGATGCCGCCGTGCGGTCGCTCGTCGACCGACGCGTGCCCCTGTTCGAGTTCGCCATCCGGTCGACCCTCGCGGCCTACGACCTCGAGACGGCGGAGGGGCGCGTATCCGCCCTGCGCGACGCGGCACCGATCGTCGCGCGCATCCGCGACGCGGCGCTTCGGCCGGAGTATGCGCGTCGCCTGGCCGGCTGGCTCGGCATGGACGTCGGGGATGTCTCCCGAGCGGTCCAGGAGGCCCAGCGCTCGGGGCGCCAGCCGTCGCCGAACCGGGTCGAGGAGCCGCCGGGGCCCCCGGCGTCCGCGATGCCGCGGCCGTCCAGCAGCGCGTCGCGCCGGGATCCCGCGCTGATCGTCGAGCGCGAGGCTCTCAAGTGCGCTCTCCAGCAGCCGGAGCATGTGGCCGAGTGGTACGAGTCCGTCGAACCGGCGGCGTTCACGCACCCGTCCGCCCGCCGGGTGCACGAGGCCATCGCCGCGGCCGGCCTGCCCAGCGTCGGCGTCACCGGCATCGCGTGGATCGATGCGGTCCTCGACTCCGCCGACGACGACGAGGTCCGTCGCCTGGTGCGGGAGCTCGCGGTCGAGCCGCTCCCGGCCGATGAGGGGCGCGACGCGTCCTACGCCATCGGCGTCGTCTCCAGGCTCCTGGAGCTCGACGCCTCCCGGCGCATCGACGACCTTCGGGGGCGCCTCCAGCGCATCGATGCGACGGTCGACCCCGAGGCGCACCAGCAGGCCTTCGCCGATCTGCTGGCCCTCGAGGAGGTCCGGCGAACCCTGCATCAGATCTCCCTGGGAGGTGGCGAGTGAGGCGACTGCTCCCCGGCCGACGCCGCGTGCCGGCGGACCTCAGGGAGCGGCTGGGAGTCCCCTCGGGGGAGCGGCTGTTGGCCTGGGGGTCGGGCCCCCTGCCCGAGGGACCCACCGGCCTGCTCGCCGCCACGGATCGCGCCCTCTACGTCGAGGCGACTCAGGCGGCCTACGGGTGGGATGAGGTCGGCCGTGCGGCCTGGCAGGAGCCGGTGCTCGAACTCGAGCTCCTGACACCGGAGGGCGGTGCTGGTGCCCGCCTCCGCCTGGTCGTGGAGGACTCAGGCGACCTCCCCTCGGCCATTCGGGACCGGGTCACGGCCAGCGTGATCGTCAGCGAGCGGGTCGAGGTGGCCGAGGGCGTCCAGGCCCGCATGGTCGCTCGACGGGCCTTCGGCGACGGCCCCATTCGGTGGAGCGTGGTCTTCGACGCCGGCGTCGATGCCAGTGATCCGGTGCTGCAGGCCCGGGCCCGTGCCGCCCTGGACGATCTCCGCGACTCGCTCGGCATCTGACCCGGTGCCCGTGCGGCAGCCCCTGCCGGCCTTGCTATTCTCTGCGGGCCGGTTGCACGAACGATCCCCCATAGCTCAATTGGCAGAGCATTCGACTGTTAATCGAAGGGTTTCTGGTTCGAGTCCAGATGGGGGAGCCACCACGGTTCCACGTCCTTGAGGGCGCGGATCAGCGCGGGCTGCAGAATGCGTCCATGGTTCACCCCATCGCCGAAGTGGTCCTCGACTGTGCCGATCCGCCTGCGCTCGCGGCCTTCTATCTGGCTCTCGTCGAGGGGCGCCCACGACAGTCGCGACCCGAATGGGCCACGATCTGGGCCGATCCGATCATCCTCGGCTTCCAGCAGGTGCCTGAGCCGAAGACGGTCAAGAACCGATGTCACCTCGACTTCGAGTGCGATGACCTCGAGGCTGCTGCGGCGCGAGCGGAGGGCCTCGGCGCGACCCGCGTGCGCTTCGTGGACGATCCGCCCGGAGCCTTCATCGTGATGGCAGATCCGGAGGGCAATGAGTTCTGCTTCGTGGCCGGCTACCCGCTCGAGCCAGAGCACTGATGGGCCAGATCAGCTGGGGTCCTCGACGACCATCGGCCGACGACGCTCGCCGGTGACCACCAGCACCACACCGCCCACCACGATCGTCAGGCCGATGACGACATCGCGGCTGAGCGGCTCGGCGATGATGAGCGAGCCCAGGATGACCGCCACCACCGGATTGACATACGCGTACGTCGAGGTGAGGGAGATCGGCGCATTGTCGAGGAGCCAGACGTAGGCGGCGTAGGCGACCAGCGAGGCGATCACGAGGTAGCCCCAGCCGATCCAGGAGGCCGTGGTGATCGAGGCGATGTCCCACCGCTCGCCCAGGAGGAAGCCGACGATGGTGAGGACGATGCCGGCCGTCAGCAGTTCGTACACCGTCGTTGCCAGAGGGTCATCCGGAAGGTCGTAGGACGTGGAGCGCCACGAGAAGTAGGCCCAGGACAGGCTGCCCACGACGATGACCGCAGACCACAGGACCACGTCGGCGTCGGTGCCAGAGACGGGCACCGTTCCCCCGGGCAGGAGCATGAGGGCCAGGCCGGCGAGGCCGACCGCCACACCGATGAGCGTGAGTCGCGCAGGACGGTCACCCGCGCGGAGTCGGAAGATGACGATGAGCAGCGGAGTGATCGAGACGAGAAGCGCGGCGATGCCGGAGGGGACGTACCGTTCGGCGAGGGAGAGCAGGCCGATTCCCACGCTGAGGATCATCACGCCCATCGTGATGACGGAGCGCAGCTGCTGACGCGTGATGGCCATCACCCGAGGACCTCGGACCACGATGAGTCCCAGGGCCAGGATCACGCCGGCTACAAGGAAGCGACTGCCGTTGCCCATGAGGATCGGCATGGACTGCAGCAGGAGGGCGATGCCGAGGTAGGTGGCGCCCCACAGGATCCACAGGGGGATGAGGCGCAGCATGATCTGCGACGTCGGGGCGCGCACCACGCCCCGAGCGTCCATCGTCGTCACCGGACCACTCTGGCAGATCCGCCACGAGCAGGCGGCTCACGCGCTCCCGACGCGTGTCGGCATCAGCCCCGTGCCTCGCGTCCGTCTAGAGCAGGCGGATGTCCACGACTCGGCCGACACCGGCGGCGTGGGCCGACGCCATACCGATCTCACTGTCCTCGTAGGCGATGCAGTGCGCAGGATCCACCTGCAGGAGGTGGGCCGCGCGCGCGTACACGTCAGGGGCGGGCTTGCTGTGGATCACGTCGTCGGCGGTCACGACAACATCGAAGAGATGGGTGATTCCCGCGGCATCGAGCGTGGGAATGATGATCTGCCGGTAGCCCCCGGTGACGACGGCCAGCGGTAGCCGCCCATGGGCCTCGCGTGCGATCTCGATGACGTGCTCGAGCGGCTCGACATGGTGAAGCACGTCGACGTACATCTCCATGCTCTCGGCGTTGAGCTGCTCGCAGAGCGCCTCGGAAGCGTCCGGGACGACCGCTCGGACGAAGGGCACGACAGCGACATTGCAGTACTCGTGCCACCACTCGTCGGTCATCGCGAACCCGTAGCGTCCGAAGATCTCCGTCCAGATGACGCGGTGCACCCCCATGGTGTCGACAAGGGTTCCGTCACAGTCGAAGAGCAGGGCGGCTGTCTGGGCATCGTCGAAGTGAAGGGGGGTCACGGCCCCGACCCTACGCAGGCTCAGCCAGCAGGTACGCGTGACCTCCCTGTCTCGTACGCTCGCGCCATGCACGACGGAGCCCTGGCCCACCTGAGGCGCACCCTGCACGAGCGCCTCCGTGGGCACGGCGGCATCGATCAGGCCCGGACGGCGAGTCGGCTCTTCGCCGGGGACTACTCGACGAGCACGACGGTGGGCGAGGAGTTCGGTGGCAGCCGGCTCGGCCTTGGCGTGATGCATGACCTCGATGGGGAGATCGTCAGTGTCGGGGGCACCACGTGGCGGGTGCCCGTCGACGGCCGTCCGCGCGAACTCCACCCCCACGAGGGGATCGCCTTCGGCGTGGCCGCCCACGGAGGCCGGGAACATGTCATCGAGATCCCCCCGGGCGCCGACATCGACGGGATCCTCGCTGCGCTCGACACCTTCCTGCAGACCACCCACATCGATCACGAGCAGGTCGTGTGCGCGGTCGAGATCTCCGGTGACTTCACGGATGTCGTCCTCCGCACGGTCGCGCCTCCCGCCTACGAGGGGGAGACTCTCGGCGAGATCATCGACGACGAGACGCGCTTCTCCTTCGCGCGATGGAAGGGCACGCTTGTCGGCTTCCGATTCCCGGACGACTCCGACGGCCAGACGATCCCAGGACTGCACCTCCATGGGATCGGGCACGACGCCGCCACGGGCGGGCATGTGCGCAACGCCACCGCGGGTCAGGTCACGGCTCGGATCTGGGTCGACGAGCTCCATCCGGTTCATGACCATGTGGACATCACGCGAGTGCAGCCGAGCGAGGACATCGCGATCGACTTCACTCGGCTGGAGGGTGCAGTAGACCAGCAGGAGTAGTCGGGGACCCCGTTCCGAGCGAGCCCCGTAAAGTAGGAGGACCGCTGGGGGCGGTAGCTCAGCTGGTTAGAGCCCCGGACTCATAATCTGGTCGTCGTCGGTTCGAGCCCGACCCGCCCCACCGCTTCCTCCCTTCACGGAGTGCGTCTTCGGGCCGCGTCAATGGACGTGCTGCTCCAACGGCGATCCCGTGACCGGCTCCTCCGACATCAGGCTCGCGTGTCTCATTCCCCTGAGCCCATGGCCTTCACGCACCCGTGGCCGTTCTTCCCTGAGCCCCAAAGTCTGGCCGATACCGGGAACGCAGCATCCGTGATTCAGAACATCGCGCTCGGGGTGACTCGTCAGCGGACGGCAGCAGGAATCCTCATGGAGTAGAGGACGCCCAGCGGATACTTCCCACCGTTCTGCGTGTAGATCAACCTCTTGCCGTCTGGAGTGACCGTAGGGGCAGCGGTGTTGTTGAGCCCTGTCTTGGGACCGAACTGCTGGAGAATTCGGTAGTCGGAACCGTCGGCCTTGATCGCCAGGAGTGTTCCTCCGCCGAATTCTCCTCCCCTCCACGTCAGCGAGTAGATCCACTTGCCGCTGGGGCTGAAGGCCACACCGCTGTACGGCTGGATTCCTGTGGTGGGCGCGTAGAAGAAGATTGGCGTGATCTGGTTGCTCTTCGGGTTGTAGCGAAAGACGGATCCACCATTGTTTTCGCCCAACGCCCATCCGTTGCCGTAGAGAGCCTTGTCAGGACCGACCACGAGGGCTCCGGTCTGAGGCACACCTCCTGTGGCAGCGGTGAACGAGGCCATCAACTTGTAGGCCCCAGTCTTCGGATTGACCCTGAAGATGCCTCCGAGGCCATTGGCGGCCTGGGCAAAGGCCATTCCGTACAGCATGCCGTCATGGGGGTTCAGAGTCAGCGCACCGAAGGGAGTGGCAACGTCGTTCTTGCCGCCAACGAAGGAGTGCAGCACCTTGATGTCACCGCCGGAGCGAGGCATGGTCCAGACGACGCCACGCGAACCCTTGCCGCCCTGGCCCGCAACGCCGAAAAGCTGCTCTCCGACGATGATCGGAGGCGCCTGAGGGGTAGAACCGTTCGGTCCGGTGAAGGAGGCGAGTGCCGTGATTGCGCCGGTGGTGGTATCGGCCGTATAGATCACGCCAGATCCCGCGTCGCCACCCTGACTAGTTGTGCCGTAAAGCGACTTGCCGTCTGAGGAGATGGCGGGAGCCTGCGATGGCTGCAACCCGTTCGCTCCCTCGAAGTTTCCCACGACCGAGTAACTCGTGCCATCGGGCTTGACACGGTAAACGGTACCCATGTTGAGGCTGCCCCCGAACCATGTCGTGCCGTAACACCACTCAGTGCCGCAGTTCGGTGAGTAGGGAAAGAAGCTTCCGTTCGCGCCGTCCAGCCGCACCGATGGACCACCTGAGGATGCTTGGGCACCCGGGGCGCCGAGCAAAGCGACCACCGCGAGGACTGCCGTGACTGGAGTCATGAGCTTCCGGTTCATCTGAGTTTCACACTTCCCTGCGCTGGAGGAGGAGAACTGGGGGAGCCCACGCGCACGTGCGATGGGCGAGCGATGCCTCGGAAGGCTAGCCACGGGTGGAGGACATCACAGCGAGGTAGGGGAAATCCCTCACCTCACTGGTGCACTGCCATCGATCTCGCCTCGACATCGGACATCTCGCCGCCCAAGAACTTCCGAACCGTGATCAACCGGCCGTGAGCGAAGCTCCCGTCATCCACTCCGTCGGCGTCGGGGAGTAGGGGACTGCGAGGGAATTCCCTCGGAATGCGTGAACGCGCCGTCCACACTCCTAGTCTCCGGCTGCTCGTGAAGGATAGGACGCAGCGTGGGGGTGCCGGTGGCCACGTGGATGTGCTCTCGGGACAGTGCGTGGGGCCTCAGCGTCCTATGGCGGAAGGGCCGATGGGGGATGGGAGATGGGTTGCTGAGGCAAGCCGGGGATCACGTCCGTAGCGTTGGGTCATGCCGATAGACCGCAGGAGGGTTCTCGTCGTCGAGGACGAGCCCCTCATGCGCTCCCTCCTCTCGGATGTCGTGACGGAGCACGGGTTCGCCGTGCGAACGGCGGGGAATGTGTCTGAGGCCAAGCGTGAGATCGAGGACTTCGACCCGGACGTGCTCCTGTTGGACGTCAATCTCGGCGACGGGCCCTCGGGCCTGCACCTGGCGCACGCCATCCGCCTCTCTCGTCCGGATATCGCGATCCTGGTGTTCACGAGTCAGCCCGACGATGCGACGGCGGGCGGCGACATGCAGCGCCTGCCTCCGGGGGTGGGCTATCTGCACAAGCACCGGGTGACCGATGAGGCGCAACTCGTCGAGGCGTTGGAGAAGGTCTTGCGCGACCAGGCGCCTGCTGCTCCCGAGCCGCTGGCTACGGAAGATGTCTTCGCATTCCTGGGTACCAACGGCTCACGCACCCTCAGGCTCCTGGCAGAGGGCTACGACAACGACGAAATCGCCCGCCGCTGTGGTGTGAGCCGCAAGACGGTGGAGCGATGGCTCGAGCAGGTCTATCGGGATCTGGGAATCGACACGAAGGGGTCACTCAACCCGCGTGTGGCGGCTGCGCGTCAGTTCTTCTTTGCTGTGGGGGTTCCAGGCGCGAAGTGTTGAGGCGTGTGCTGCGGGTCGAGCACGGGCAGCAGGCATGTCGTGGTCGTGCATGAGCCCTCCCGAGTCCGGGACCAAGAAATCGATGCCTCGTCGAGGATCGCGGACCCCAGGCCGTAGCGCGTGGTCATGAGGTCGTGGACGCCGTCATCCGCAACGCTGAGAAGGAGGGTCCGGTGATCATGAGCCTCCAGCTTGATCGTCATGGACATCGCCTGTCCATGACGGACTCCGTTGAAGACGAGCTCGGGAATGAGGTCATTGACTGACCTGGCACACAGAGGGTCTGCCGCCATGGCTTCTCTTGCCCAGTCCTCGACAAAGAAGGAGAGCTCCACTGATCCTGACCAGTTGCTCTCGGTCAGCGAGATGACGGTGTCCAACGGGTCAGGAGTGACCTCATCGACATCGAGATCAGCGATGGCTTGAAGGACCTCCTGCTTGAGCGCCTCCAGAAGAACCTCGTCATCAGCTGCGTGAGTCATGGTCCGATCGAGTCGCAGGAATGCGGCAGTGAGCGATGCCTGGAGACGTCCATGCAGGGCCCTGGCCAGGGCCCCTTCGCGCTGGCGGAAGCGCTCTCGCGTGCGGGCAAGGGTCCAACGCAGATCCTCGGTGGTGGCCCTCAGCTCGGATTCGAGTGCCAGGTCCTGATCGCGGGCAGCCTCCGCGATGGCGATGGCGGTTCCGATCATGAGCGCAAACATCGGCGCCACGAAGACGAAGACAAAGGGAACCGGCTGGTCCTGCATGTACGGCAACGTCGCTAGGCCCAGGGACACTCCTCCCGCGATCTGGGCGAGGATGAAGGCCGCGGCTTTCGCGCCCGCTCCTCGATCTGCGGTGATCCACAGGGCCGCTCGTCGCGCGAGCCAGAATCCGGGAATGGCCACGACAAGCGTGGCGACCAAGCCCAGGGTCAACGCCGGCCCATAAAGGAAGGTGTGGATCGGCAGGCCCATCCACACGAGCAGGGCGGGGGTGGCGATCGGGTGGATGCGTGCGGGGTCGAGGCCCTCTCTCACGGCGAGTGACCAGTCGACACCCTTGGTCTCCGCCACAGGCCGCGGAGGGGCCCATGCTGACGGCCGGGCGGCCAGCTGGTGGCTCAGTGGCCGCACCACGTCATCGATCGTGACGCGAAGGCGCTCTCGAAACCCCTGAGCAGTCGCACCCCCGACAACACCGAGACTCTCCAAGATGGTTCGTCGGATCTCGTCCGTGGCCTGGCTGTTGAGTTCCGCCAGATCCTGCTGGGCTATCTCGTCGAGATCAAGCAGGTGAGTTCGCTCAGCGATGAGCTGGCGTCGCATGGCGTGCAGTCCCCGCACCTCGCTTACCGCGAGCCAGATGAGCACTGTGACCACGGCGAGATGGCTCACGGAGGCCACGACCCTGAAAGCGAGTTCCGGGGCATCCGTCACTCCTGTGACGTCCAAGAGCACGCCGAAGGCGATGCCGCGGACGGCGGTTCCCGCCAGCAGTGCGGCGAGGAGGATCCAGTTCCAGCTCTGGGGCGCCATCCGGGGGCACATGACCCGCCAGGTGACGTAGGGGAAGGCAAACATCAGAACCTGAACGACGCTCGCGAGGGCGAGCCGCACCGGCAGGGCCGACAACTCCCCACCACTGGCGGCCCATTCCCCGATCTGCACAACGAAGACCCAGATGAGGGTAAGGACGAAGACCGGCGCGGACAGCAGTGCTTCGGGCAGAAGCCTGACGCGACCTGATCTCATGCGCGGCTCACAGGTGCTCTCGTGATGAATGCTCCGCTGCTCACGCGGATGCCTTGGAGGCTACCGGTCGCGGCAGGGTCCGGCACGATCAGGCGCAGCAAGGGGAGGCGCGGTGCGGGAAATCCCTCATGGCGACCTCGCCGGGAATTCAGAGGGTTAACGTGCCGCACGGGCCGGCTGACGAAGTCGGGACACGCGTCCACCTGACCTGTGAGAGGTAAGCAATGTCGAAGTACACCAACGAAAACGCCATGGACCACGTGATTTTGGTGCTGTTCGAGAATCGCTCACTCGACAACATGCTCGGCCACCTCTACGGTCCTGCGGACGGCAAGACCTTTGAAGGCGTGATTGGCAAGGACCTGTCGAACCCGGTGCCCGCCTGGGCCGAGCACCAGCCGTCGGACGGTAGCGGAGTGGTGAGGTACCACGCCGCCACCGATATGGACTCGCCGAATCCGGACTCCGGCGAGGAGTACTTCCACACCAACGTCCAGCTGTTCAACACCCTCGATGATCACAACCGGGGGAAGATGGGCGGCGATGTCACGGCGCCCTGGAACGCACCGGCTCCGCACACCAAGCCGACGATGGATGGCTTCGTCACCGACTACATCAGCGCCTTCATGCCGCAGATGGACCGCCAGCCCACGTTCGAGGAGTACTCGCAGATCATGACGGGCTACCT
>CAZQXO010000004.1:0-84215 GCA_964597445.1 uncultured Bifidobacteriaceae bacterium
CGTACTCGCCCTTCGTGGGCCCAGACTGCTGGGGCCCACTCGCGGACTCGTGCTGCCCACTCGCGGACTCGTGCTGCGCACTCGCCCTTCGTGGGCCCAGACTGCTGGGGCCCACTCGCGGACTCGTGCTGTGCACTCGCCCTTCGTGGGCCCAGACTGCTGGGGCCCACTCGCGGACTCGTGCTGTGCACTCGCCCTTCGTGGGCCCAGACTGCTGGGGCCCACTCGCGGACTCGTGCTGTGCACTCGCCCTTCGTGGGCCCAGACGGACTCGAACCGCCGACATCCTCCTTGTAAGGGAGGCGCTCTAGCCAACTGAGCTATGGGCCCCGACGGAGGCTACCGACCGATGGGCGGCCTGCCGGGCGCTGGGTAGCCTGACGCCATGCCTGCCACCGTCGGCCAGATCGTCGACCTGCTCGACCGGCGCTACCCGCCCGAGCTCGCCGCCGATTGGGACGCCGTAGGCCTGGTGTGCGGGGATCCGCGGGCCTCCGTCACCCGCGTGCTCTTCGCTGTCGACCCGGTGATGGCCGTTGTCGATGAGGCTCTCCTGCTGCAGGCCGACATGGTGGTCACCCATCATCCGCTCCTGCTGCGCGGTGTTCATTCCGTTGCCGCTGTCGATCACAGGGGATCCGTCCTGCACACCCTCATCTCGCACGGCATTGCGCTGGTGGCGGCCCACACGAATGCGGATCATGCGCGACCCGGCGTCTCCGATGCCCTTGCCGATGCTCTGGGTGTGGTCGACACGGTCCCGCTGATACCGGAGTCCGGGAACCCCCACGTGGGCACCGGGCGGGTTGGGCGGCTGGACGAGGTGCTGACCTTGTCGGCCTTCGTCGAACGAGTGGCCGACCGGCTCCCGGCGACGACCCAGGGAGTCCGTGCCGCGGGGGATGCCGATCGACTGATCGAGACCGTGGCCGTGTGCGGCGGATCCGGCGATGCCTTCCTGGCGGACGCGGCGGCCGTGGCGGACGCGTACGTCACGGCTGACCTGCGGCACCACCGTGCGCAGGACCACCTCGTCGACGGCGGGTGCGCCCTCGTCGATGTGGCGCATTGGGCCAGTGAGTGGCCGTGGCTCCCGGTCGCAGCGGAATCGCTCCGGGCGGACGTCGAGGCTCTCGGCACTACGGTGGAGGTCCACGTGTCCCGGATCGTCACCGATCCGTGGACCCTGCATCGAGGGAGCCCGTCCTGAACGCCGACCCCGCCGTCCAGCTGCGCCTGCTCGATCTCCAGCAGCAGGACACCCGTGTCACTCAGCTTGCGCACCAGGCCGCGCACCTGCCCGATGCGGCGGCATTGGCGGACGTGGAGACGCGTCTCGTCCGCGCCCGTGATCAGGTCGTGGCAGCTGAGACGATCGTCAGTGACCTCGAGGTCGAGCAGCAGCAGGCGGAACGTGATGTCGAGCAGGTGCGCGAGCGTCGCCGCCGGGACCAGGAGCTCCTGGACTCCGGCTCCATCGGTGATCCCAAGCAACTGCAGGCGATCTCATCCGAGCTCGAGAACCTCGTCCGTCGCCAGTCAGACCTCGAGGACATCGAGCTCGAGATCATGGAGCGGGTCGAGGGTGCGCGAGCCGCGGTGGTGCAGTTGATCGGTGAACGGGACTCCCTGGAGCAGGAGCGCGCCGATCTCGCCTCGCGCGTGCGGGACCAACGGGCCGATATCGAGTCCGAGAGGCAGAGCGTGGTCGCTGAGCGAGAGCGGATCTCGCAGGAGATCCCCGCCGACCTCCTGGCCCTCTACGACAAGATTCGGGTCGACAATGGGGGTGTCGGAGCCGCACCCCTGCACCGGGGGGCCTGTCAGGGATGTCGGCTCACGCTGCCTCCGACGGAGATCGAGGAGCTGCGCGCGGCACCCGCTGACGCCGTCGTCCGATGCGAGGAGTGCCGCCGGATTCTCGTGCGCACCCCCGAATCAGGCCTGTAGACGACGATGGTGCGATCCTTCATCGTCGAGGCGGACGGTGGATCCCGGGGCAACCCGGGTCCGGCCGCGTACGGGGCCGTCGTTCGGGATGCGGTCACCCGCGATGTCCTCGCGGAGCTCGCGGAGTACCTGGGGGAGGTCAGCAACAACGTCGCCGAGTATCGCGGCGCCATCGCGGGCCTGGAGTATGCGCACAGCGTTGATCCCGAGGCGACGGTCGAGATGCGCCTGGACTCCAAGCTCATCGTCGAGCAGATGAGCGGACGCTGGCAGATAAAGCATCCGGATATGCGGACGCTCGCCAAGCAGGCTCGCGACATCTTCCGTCCCGGGCACGTGACGTACACCTGGGTGCCGCGAGACCAGAACCGGCATGCCGATGCCCTCGTCAACGAGATGATCGATGCCGCTCTCCAGGGCGACACGCGCCCCATTCGCCGACTGGACGGGCTCTCGCGCGAGGACGTCCTCGCGGAGGATGTCGTCGGCAGCATCGAGGTCGAACGCAGCCGCGCCATCGTCGCGGAGGCGACGGCCCAGCCTCCACGGGTCATGATCGGCTGGGCCGATCTGGGGGCGCCCACCCACACCGTCATGGCGCGCCACGGCGCCACCGAGATGAGCCTCGAGAAGCGCTTCAGCGGTCTCGGCGGGTTCGATGCGCCCCTCGCACCTCTCGGTGTGGCGCAGGCGCAGGCGCTGGCGGCGGAACTCGCTGCTCGGGGAGGCATCGATCGAATCGTGAGTTCCCCTCTGCTGCGCACGAGGCAGACCGCCGGCTTCGCTGCCGACGCGCTGGGGCTCGAGGTCGAGGTGATCGACGGCTTCGCCGAGTGCGGCTTCGGTGAATGGGACGGACACACCTTCACGGAGGTGCGCGATCGCTGGCCCGTGGAGCTCGAGGAATGGCTCGCCTCCACGTCGGTGGCCCCGCCGGGTGGCGAGTCGTTCGAGGCCTGCCAGTCCCGTGTCCTGCGGGCGCGGGAGGAGGTCGTCCGTCGGTTCCCAGGGGAGCGCGTCCTCGTCGTCGCCCATGTGACGCCGATCAAGATCATGGTCTCCCATGCCGTCGGCGCTCCGCTGGAGAGCCTGTACCGCATGGAGCTGCCGCCCTGCTCGATCAGTTCTCTCGCATGGTTCCCGGACGGAAACGCCTCCATGTTCAGCTTCGCGGAGGCGGCTCACCTGCGGGAGATCGGCACCCCCTTCGGCGTCTAGCTTCCGCCTCGCGTCAGCGCAGGATGATGTCCAGCACTGCGGGATCGTTCCGGCGGGCGGGGGACAGCTCCACTTCGTAGCCCTCGATCTGGAGCGTCTCGATCAGGTCCCCCACGTCCTTGGGTCGGCGGCGCGTCGTGACCAGAGTGCGGGCGAGCCGCCCCTTGGTCGCCTTGTTGTGGTGGCTCACCACCGTGCGCTTGCCCTTGACCTCGTTGAGCACCCGCACCGAGACTGCTCGATCCGTGTGGGCGGTGGTCAGTGGCCCCAGGGCGACGTAGGCGCCCGAACGCAGGTCGACGATGAGGCCCGGTGTCTGCTCCAGCATCGATGTCAGCGCTGGTCGCCAGAGTGACGCGAGCGATCCCAGCCCGGGCAGCGTGACCCCCCCGCTCAGTCGGTAGGCGGGAATGGGGTCCTGTGGTCGCACGAGACCCCACAGTCCTGAGGCGATCGCTGCCGTGTCCTGCAGGCGCCGCAGGGCGGAGGCGGAGAGGGAGGGAGCGTCGAGTGCCTCGTAGAGCACGCCTGTGTAGACCTCGATCGCTGATGCGCAGGGTTCCCGCCGGAGTCGAGCGTTGACGCCGATCTCGCCATGCTGGGTGGCTCCGAGGCCGAGGAGGGCCGCTGCCGCATCGGTGTCGCCCGAGCACGTCCTCACGAGTGCGTCCAGCACCCGCTTCCGGGTGGGGGTGAGCTCGGAGAACGACAGGCGCGCGAGGTCGAGGCGCGGGCCTGACTCGGGGGCGGACTTGCCCTCACTCGGGGGCAGCAGCAGGAGCATGTCCGTCAGGCTAGCGACGGGCGGTGGAGTACGCGGTACCCTGACGGTGGACGAGCCAGCCGGGTGATCGCGGTGGCGGCGGCGCACGCCGTCGGCACCGAGGAAAGTCCGGACTCCACAGGGCAGGGTGGTGGGTAACGCCCACCCGGGGTGACCCGCGGGACAGTGCCACAGAAAACAGACCGCCGCGAGCGATCGCGGTAAGGGTGAAACGGTGGTGTAAGAGACCACCAGCACTGCAGGTGACTGCAGTGGCTCGGTAAACCCCACCCGGAGCAAGGTCAAAAGGGCTGGGAGACCAGCCTGCGCAGGTGAGCGGCCCGCTCAGTGCCTGCGGGTAGACCGCACCAGGCTGTCGGCAACGGCAGTCGCAGATGGATGATCACCGACCAGTTCGCTGGTCACAGAATCCGGCTTACAGGCTGGCTCGTCCCCCTCCCGGTGTCGAGGCCAACGTGATGGTTGTGGAGCTCACGTGGCTCTGGAGCGACCCGCCCAGCCGCCGAGGCTGTCCGCCACCTTGGCGCAGGCCCGGCCCAGGGCAGCGAACTCTGCCGGCGTGAGCACGTCGATCAGGTGCTGACGGACGCTCTCGACATGGTCCGGTGCCGCGGCGACGAGGATGTCCCAGCCGTGATCGGTGAGTACAGCGAACGAACCGCGTCGATCGTCGGTGCAGGCCTCGCGCTCCACGAGCCCGGCACGTGCCATCCGGTCCACCTGATGGGACAGGCGGCTGCGCGAGGACAGCGTGGCCTCGGCGAGCTCGCTCATGCGCAGCCGGCGATCGGGGGCCTCCGAGAGGTGCACGAGAATCTCGTAGTCGGCCATCGTGAGGTCATGCTGCTCCTGCAGGTCGCGGGAGAGCCTGTCGTTGAGCAGGAGTGACGCGGCCAGCCAGGCCCGCCAGTGACCCTGCTCCTCCTCCGACAGCCAGCGCGTCATGCGTCGAGTTCCCAGACCCGCACACCGCCGAGGATGCCCGAGGTGTTGGGGACGACCTCGCCCTTGGGGCCGATATCGGCGGGCGTCAGGTGCTTGGCGTTACCGCCACCGACATAGAGTCGATCGAAGAAGACCATGTCGTCGAAGGCGTCGATGGCCTTGCGTACGCGCTTGGCCCAGCGCTCGTTGCCGATCTCCTTGCGCTGGGCATTGCCGAGAGCGATGTCGAAGCTCATGCCCCCCTTGAAGGGACCATGGCTCAGCTCCAGGTGGGGGAGCAGCATGCCGTTGCTGAAGAGTGCTGTGCCGACTCCGGTACCCAGGGTCAGGACGAACTCCATACCGCTCCCTCGGGCCACGGCACAGCCCTGCATGTCGGCGTCGTTGACGACCTTGGTCGGCAGGCGGAAGGCCTGCGCCAGCGCGTGCGCGAGGTCGAAGCCGTGCCAGGCCTCCGCCATCCCCGGATCGCGATCGCCGCCGTACTCGAGCCTCGACAGGGAGGGCACCTCGATGACGTGGCCGTCGCGCACCAGCCCCGGAAAGCCCACAGACACCCGGTGGACGTCGAGGAGAGGGGAGACCAGATCCACGATCGTGCTGACGAGAAGCTCCGGGGGGCAGGGGTAGGGGGTGTCGACACGCACCCGGTCGGACACCATGATCGCCTGGGCGTTGACGACCGACGCCTTGATGCCGCTGCCGCCGATGTCGATGGCGAGGGTCAGAACGTCCGACGGCCATGTCGTGGACGTGTGCGCCTGGGTCATCACCAGCCCTCCTGACTCGTGCCCGTGGGGAGCGTGAGGATCTCGGATCCGGTCGCGGTCACGACGATCGTGTGCTCGAACTGGGCAGTCCAGCGTCGGTCGCGGGTGAGCACGGTCCAGTCGTCATCCCACATGTCCCACTCGTGGGTGCCCAGCGTGATCATGGGCTCGATCGTGAAGGTCATGCCGGCTTCGATGGTCGTCGTGAGGGAGGGGTCGTCGTAGTGCGGTATGACGAGTCCAGTGTGGAACGCCGTTCCGATGCCGTGCCCGGTGAAGTCACGCACGACTCCGTATCCGAACCGCCGTGCGTAGCTCTCGATCACTCGTCCGATGACGCTGATCGGGCGACCTGGCTGCACGGCCCGGATGGCTCGCCGCGTGGCCTCCTTGGTCCGCTCGACCAGGAGCCGGGCATCCTCGTCCACCCCGCCCACGAGGAAGGTGGCATTCGTGTCGCCGTGCACTCCGCCGATGTAGGCCGTGATGTCGATGTTGCAGATGTCTCCGTCCTGCAGGACGGTGGAGTCGGGGATGCCGTGGCAGATGACCTCGTTCAGCGACGAGCACAGGGACTTCGGGAAACCCCGGTATCCGAGGGTGGAGGGGTAGGCGCCGTGATCGCACAGGAACTCGTGTCCGATGCGGTCCAGTTCGTCGGTCGTGACGCCGGGCTGCACAGCAGCTCCCACGGTGGCGAGCGCATCCGCCGCGATGCGCCCCGCCACGCGCATGGCCTCGATCGTGTCGACGTCCTTGACCTCGGGACCGGTGTAGGGGAGGGGAGCGGGCTTGTCGACATACTCGGGCGCCTCGATGTGCGGCGGCACGAGGCGACGAGGGCCCACGACACCGGGCGCGAGCGGCGGACGGGTCGCTGCGGGCATGACCGAAGTCTAGGCGGATCCGGCGGTCGCTATCTTTGGCGGCATAGCGCCGTGCGACGGCCGGCACTGATGATGGGAGCACCCGTGAGCTGGTACTACTGCCTGATTCACCAGAGGGTCGAGCCTGAGGTGGGCTGCGCCAACGACGAGCGGATGGGTCCGTATGCCACCGAGGGCGAGGCTGAGCATGCCATCGAGCTGGCCCACGAGCGCAGCGAGGCGTACGACGCCGAGGACGACGACTGACGGCTCAGTAACCGGACATGCGGAAGGGCCCGCACCCTGGGGTGCGGGCCCTTCGCTGTTGTCCGAGGTGGACGTGACGGCTATCGGCGGCGAGCCGGAGCCTTGCGGACTGCCTTGCGCGCAGTGGCCTTGCGGGCCGGAGCCTTCTTGGCAGCGGCCTTGCGGGCCGGAGCCTTGCGCACTGCCTTCTTGACGGCCTTCTTGGCCGTCTTCTTGGCAGCGGTCTTGCGGGCCGGAGCCTTGCGAGCCGGTGCCTTCTTCACTGCCTTCTTGACGGCCTTCTTGGCCGTCTTCTTGGCAGCGGTCTTGCGGGCCGGAGCCTTGCGAGCCGGTGCCTTCTTGACGGCCTTCTTGGCCGTCTTCTTGGCAGCGGTCTTGCGAGCCGGTGCCTTCTTCACTGCCTTCTTGGCCGCGGCCTTCTTGGCCGGTGCCTTGCGTGCAGTCTTCTTTGCGACCGCCACGTTGCCTCCCGTGTCAGTGGACTCCACATTGTGTGGAGTTCCCTGTGGACAACTCTGACAGAGCAGTGATGCAAAGGCAAAGCCATTTGCGTTATTGCGGTGTGTCGTGTCTTGCATTTTTTTCGCGTGTATGGGATCCGGGAGCAGGTCGCATACGTGCGCATGAACGCTGTTCGTGCCTGCGCAGACATGACGGAGAACATGGTCGTCGTGCGTGTGAGGTGTCGCTGTGGAAGGATCTCGCTTCGTGACGAATGCATCCGACACCGCAACGCAGGAACTTCCCGACGTCTCCGATCTGGTGATCGGCGTGCTCGGCGGCACGGGTGAGCAGGGGCGTGGCCTCGCCCGTCGACTGCGCATGGCGGGGCATACGGTGATCATCGGCTCGCGCGATGCTGCGCGCGCCCAGCAGATCGCGGAGGAGATGGGACTCGGAATCGAGGGCACCTCGAACGAGGACTGCGCACAGCGCAGTGATGTGGTGATCGTCGCCGTGCCATGGGATGGCCACGGGGAGCTCCTCTCCTCCCTGAGGAGCGCCCTGGAGTCGACCATCGTCGTGGACTGCGTCAATCCTCTGGGCTTCGACAAGCAGGGGGCCTTCGCCCTCCCGGTGGCCGAGGGCTCAGCGGCCCAGCAGGCCGCCGCCGTCCTGCCGGACAGCACCGTCGTCGCCGCCTTCCACCACATCTCCGCCGTGCTGCTCCTCGACGAGGCGGTGGACTCCATCGACACGGACGTCCTCGTCCTCGGTGATGACCGCGCCGCGACCGACGTCGTCCAGGCCCTCGCCTCTCGGATTCCCGGTATGCGAGGCGTCTACGGGGGCCGCTTGCGCAACGCCGGTCAGGTCGAGGCCATGACGGCGAACCTCATCTCGATCAACCGTCGGTACAAGGCACACGCCGGTCTGCGCATCACCGACGTCTGAGTCGACGTCTGAGTCCTGAGACATCGGACGCACGGTCGCGCACGTGCGTCAGATGTACGAGTTCTCCGGTCCCGGATAGATGCCCGTGGCGACATCGTCGGACCAGCGGGTGACGGCCTCCATCATGACGCTGCGGACGTCGGCGTACCGCTTGACGAACTTCGGTGCCGGACCCGACGTGAGCCCGACGAGGTCCTGCCACACGATGACCTGCGCATCGGTCACGTTGCCGGCGCCTATGCCGATGGTCGGGATGGAGAGCATCTCGGTCGCCCGCGCGGCGAGTTCGACCGGGACGGCCTCGAGCACGATGGCGCTCGCTCCAGCCGACTGGAGCTCCTTCGCGTCGCGCATGAGCAGTTCGCCCGCCTCGCCCCGCCCCTGAACGCGGTATCCGCCCAGCATGTTCACCGACTGAGGGGTGAGCCCGAGGTGTCCGATGACGGGGATGCCCGCACTGGCCAGAGCCTCCACCTGAGGAAGGACGGCCATCCCGCCTTCGAGCTTCACGGCCTGCGCACCGGCCTCCTTGATGAAGCGGGCGGACGTCTCCAGGGCCTGGGTCGTCGATGCCTGATAGGAGCCGAAGGGAAGGTCGGCGATCACCAGGGAATGCGGTGCACCGCGTACCACGGCGCGCACGAGGGGCAGGAGCTCGTCGACCGTGACTGGGAGAGTGGAGTCGTGGCCGTAGACCACCATGGCCGCGGAGTCCCCGACCAGGAGGGCAGGGATGCCGGCCTCATCGAACAGTCGGGCGGTCAGGGCGTCGTAGGCGGTGATCATCGACCACCGTCGCCCGGCGAGGGTCTCCTCCTGGAGGTCTCGCATGGTCACCCGACGCGCACGGTCGGACGCATGGAACGACATCAGAACTCCGATCTCGAGGCTCCCCGCGGAGTCCCCGGACGCCCCTATGGTGGCACGTCACCCTTCCCCTGTCATCCGGTGCGGCCGGCATCGGCCGTGGCAGCAATGCGCTACGGTCTCGTATCGAAATACCTGCCACGGCTGAAGGAGCGCCCGGATGACCAAGCCCGATGATGCGTGGATGACCTCGGGGGAGGGCCACCCCCGGAGGTGGTCGATTCTCGCGGTCCTGGTCGTGAGCCTCCTGGTGGTGGTGCTCGACAACACCGTCCTGAACATCGCCCTGCCCACGATCCAGGCTGACCTCGGAGCGACCCAGAGCCAACTGGTCTGGGCCATCGACTCCTACATCCTCGTGTTCGCGTCCCTCCTCTTCACCTGGGGCGTGCTGGGCGATCGGCTCGGACGCAAGCGGGTGCTGATGATCGGTCTCGTCATCTTCGGACTGGCCTCGGCTGCCTGCGCCTTCTCCGGGACGCCTGAACTGCTCATCGGACTGCGGGCCCTCATGGGCGTCGGAGGAGCGGCCGTGCTGCCCGTGACGCTCGCGATCATCACCGTCGTCTTCCCCCCGCATGAGCGAGGCAAGGCGATCGGCGCCTGGGCAGGTGCCGTGGGTGCGGCCGTAGCACTCGGCCCGGTTCTGGGCGGGGTCCTGCTGGAGCACCCGGCGTGGAGCAGTTGGCTCACCGGGAATGACTGGGGCTCGGTCTTCCTCATCAACGTCCCGATCGTCCTTGTCGGGCTGTTCTTCATCGCGCGGATCGTGCCGGAGTCCCGGGACCCCCACCCGCGACGCCTCGACCTCGTCGGGCTCGTGGTGTCGGCTACCGGACTCGTGCTCATCGTCTACGGCATCATCGAGGCATCCTCCACGCGCTCGTGGGTGTCCCCGTCGGTCCTGGTGCCCATCGCCATCGGAGTGATCCTGATCGCCTTCTTCATCTGGACCGAGGCACGCAGCGATCACGCCAGCTTCGACGTCACCCTCTTTCGCAACCGCGGATACGCGGTGAGCCTGACTGCCGTGAGCCTGTCCTTCTTCGCCCTCTCGGGCATCACGTTCTCCCTGCCCTTCTATCTGCAGATCCTGCGGGGCTACAGCACGCTCGAAGCCGGGCTCTGCTTCCTTCCCTTCGCTGTGGGTCAGCTGCTGGCCGCCCCCCGCAGTGCGGCCATGGTGGCCCGATTCGGCTATCGCGCCGTCATGACGACGGGACTGGTGCTGGTGGCGGTGGCGCTCGTGGGACTGGCGCAGATCGAACTGAGCACTCCGCTGTGGGTGCTGCTGCTCGTCTTCTTCATCTTCGGATTCGGCATGGGCAACGTCATCGCGCCGGGCTCCACTGTCCTCCAGAACGTCCTCCCCCTGGCCAGGGCCGGCGCAGGATCAGCCGTCCAGAACACGGTGCGGCAGGTGGCCGGCGCCCTGGGGGTCGCCGTGATCGGGACCATCCTCGCCACGCAGTACGCGGCGAACCTGAGCAGGGCGGCGGAGGCCTCTCCGGTTCCGGTGGACCCGCCGCTGCTGGATACGGCGTCGCAGTCGGTGGTCGCCGCGGACATCGCGATCACGCAGGCATCCGGATCGGGGTTGCCGGCTGCGCTGGCCGATGCCTTCCGAGGAGCTGCCTTCGACTCCTTCCTCTCGGCGTCCCATGTGACCTCCTACCTCGCGGCCGGGGTGGTGCTCATCGCTGCAGTCGTCGTGGTCTCGCTCCTGCCCACCATCACCCCGCCACAGGCGGCACCTGCGCCGGATGGCGGGGAGGAGTCGGGGGTCCAGGAGCGCATCGATGCCGAGGCGGCCCGGTATCCGGCTGAGCTCGAGGAGGAGATCGTCGACAAGGACAGTTCCCGATGACATCCGCGGCACTCGAGCAGCGAGCGACTGCTGGCACGACGCCGCCGACGGCCCGAGGGCGTCGTCGGGACGCCCGGGTGGACGTCACCGTCCTGTCGGTCGCCGAGGAGGTCCTCGCAGAGCGTGGCTTCGCCGGATTCACGGTCGAGGAGGTGTCGGGGCGCAGCGGCATCGCGAAGACGACGATCTACCGACGATTCCCCTCCCGGGATGACCTGATCGTCGGTGTGCTCGAGAGCATCAACGCGGATCTCCCGATGAGCTACTCGGGTGGCTCGCTGCGTGACGGCATCGTCGCCCTGCTGACCGCGGTACGTGGCGCGCCTCAGACGCAGCGCGGCCAGATCCTGCTGCATGCCGCAGCCGAGGGAGCCAGGCGGCCGGAGATCGCTGCACTCGTGCACGATCGAGTCCTCCGGCCCCGACACGACCTCATGCGCGAGATGCTGAGCCAGGGAATCGTGCGCGGCGAGTTGCGCGACGATGTCGATCTCGACACGGTCGTTTCGTGCCTGGTCGGTCCCGCACTGCACCTGGGGATGTGGGGTCGCCATACAGGCGCCGAGTCCGTCCCGACAGAGGTCATGGCCGACCTCATCCTCAGAGGACTGACTCCCGCCACCGGTTCGTGATCGGCAGTCGTCGGTCGCGCCCGAAGGCGCGGAGCGAGATCTTGGTTCCGGGCGGGTACTGACGCCGCTTGTACTCCGCCAGGTCGGTCAGGCGGAGGATCCGCTCCACTGTGGCCGCGTTGAATCCGTTCGCGACGAGATCCTGCGCGCCGCGATCGCCGTGGATGTACTGCTCCAGCAGCCGGTCGAGCTCCTCGTACTCCGGGAGCGAGTCGGTGTCACGCTGGTCCGGGCGCAGCTCCGCACTCGGCGGCTTCGTGATGCTGTTCGGAGGAATGGGCGGTGTCGCGCCCTGAGCTGCCGCGCGATCGTTGCGCCAGCGGGCCAGTGCCCAGACGAGGGTCTTCGGCACGTCCTTGATGGGCGCGAAGCCTCCGACGGCGTCCCCGTAGATCGTCGAGTAGCCGACCGAGAGCTCGCTCTTGTTGCCGGTCGCCAGCACGAGATGCCCCTCAGCGTTCGACAGAGCCATCAGGGTGGTGCCTCGCACGCGCGCCTGCAGGTTCTCCTCTGCGAGGCCGTGGAGGTCCAGGGAGCCGAGGTAGGCGTCGACCATGGGGGCAATGGGCACGGTCCGGATGTGCATGCCGATCCGCTCAGCGGAGTCGTAGGCGTCCGCCAGGGAGTGCTCGGACGAGTACACGCTGGGCATGGCGACACCGTGCACGCGCTCGGGGCCGAGAGCGTCCGCGCTGATGGCCGCGACGAGAGCGGAGTCGATCCCGCCGCTCATCCCGAGGATCACGGACGGGAACCCGTTCTTCGTGACGTAGTCACGGAGTCCGAGCACGAGTGCCGCGTACACCTCCTCGAGAGCATCGAGACGGGTGTTCGACGGGACTCCTGGCACCGACGTGAGCGTGTCGATGTCCCAGGTCAACGCCGCCTCGGTGAACTGCGGCGCGCGCGCGAGAAGCTCACCGTCGGGGGCCACGATGAGGGAATCACCGTCGAAGACGAGCTCGTCCTGACCGCCCACCATGTTGCAGTAGAGGAGCGTCGCCCCGGACTCGCGGGCCCGCTGCTGGCAGAGGGCGAGTCGGACGTCGTCCTTCTCCTGCTCGTACGGAGAGGCATTGAGAACGGCGAGGACATCAGCCCCGTGCTCGCGCGTCCAGCGCACCGGGCCGCCGTCGCGCCAGAGGTCCTCGCAGATGGCGACGGACACGCGGACGCCGTCGACATCGACCATCAGGGGAGCATCGCCGGGCACGAAGTAGCGAGCCTCGTCGAACACCCCGTAGTTCGGCAGGTGATGCTTCACGTAGCGGGCCTCGACGAGCCCAGCGCGGAGCACGCCGGCAGCGTTGACCGGACGCCTCCGGGGCTCTCCCGGTGGGGACAGGGGTCCGTCATCGAGATGGTCGAGGTACCCGACGATGCAGGTGACGCCACCGAGGCCGTCCTCGGCCAGCTGGCGGGCGAGGGACTCCAGTGCGCTGCGGCAGGCCTCCTGGAAGGAGGGGCGCAGGGCGAGGTCCTCGACGGGGTAGCCGGTCAGGACCATCTCGGGCAGGAGGACGAGGCGGGCACCCGCGGCCGCGGCCTCGGCCACCGATCGGCGGATCAGATCGGCATTGCCCGCGAGGTCTCCCACGGTCGGGTTGACCTGAGCGAGAGTGACGCGCAGCGGAGGCACGTCCCGAGGGTACTGGGATGCGCAGCGGGGTGAATCGGCCCGGTTAACGGCGCTGTAACACGCCGAGGGCCACTATGGGGACATGGACAAGCAAGCAGAGTTCGTGCTGCGCACCATCGAGGAGCGGGACATCCGGTTCGTCCGGCTGTGGTTCACGGACGTCCTCGGCACGCTGAAGTCGGTGGCCGTCGCTCCCGCGGAGCTCGAGGGCGCGTTCGCCGAGGGCATCGGCTTCGACGGCTCTGCCATCGAAGGCTTCACCCGCGTGTACGAATCCGACATGCTGGCCAAGCCCGACCCCTCGACCTTCGCGATCCTGCCGTGGCGCAGCGAGGGTCCCAGCGTGGCCCGACTGTTCTGCGACATCCAGATGCCCGATGGCTCGCCGTCGTATGCCGATCCGCGCTTCGTCCTGAAGCGAACCCTGACCAAGGCGGCGGATCTCGGCTTCACCTTCTACACGCATCCCGAGGTCGAGTTCTACCTGTTCAAGGGCGAGCGTGACGGATGCGACGTGCCGGTGCCGGTCGACTCCTACGGCTACTTCGACAACACGCCACATGGACTCACCCATGACTTCCGGCGTCAGGCGATCACCATGCTCGAGGCGATGGGGATCTCCGTCGAGTTCAGTCACCATGAGGGAGGTCCCGGGCAGCAGGAGATCGACCTGCGCTACGCCGATGCCCTCACCACGGCCGACAATCTGATGACGTTCCGACTGGTCGTTCAGGAGGTCGCGCTCGAGCAGGGGATGTTCGCCTCCTTCATGCCCAAGCCGCTCGTGAACCAGCCGGGCTCGGGGATGCACACCCACCTGTCGCTCTTCGAGGGTGATCGGAATGCCTTCTTCGAGGCGGGAGCGGAGTACCAGCTCTCGAAGGTGGCGCGATCCTTCATCGCGGGCCTGCTCGTGCATGCCCCTGAGCTGACGGCTGTCACGAACCAGTGGGTCAACTCCTACAAGCGCCTGGCGGGCGGAGGCGAGGCCCCGGCATGGATCTGCTGGGGTCACAACAACCGTTCAGCCCTCATCCGAGTCCCCATGTACAAGCCGTCGAAGGGCAACAGCACGCGGGTGGAGTTCCGTTCGCTGGACAGTGCGGCGAATCCCTACCTCGCCTTCGCGGTGCTCCTCGCCGCGGGACTCAAGGGCATCGAGGAGGGCTACGAGCTGCCGCGAGGATCGGAGGACGACGTCTGGGCCCTGACGGGTGCCGAGCGGCGCGCGTTGGGCATGGCGCCCCTGCCGGGCAGCCTCAACCAGGCCATCCAGGCGATGGAGCGATCGGAACTGGTGGCGGAGACCCTGGGTGAGCACGTCTTCGAGTTCTTCCTGCGCAACAAGCAGGCCGAGTGGGAGGACTACCGGCGTCAGGTGACTCCCTGGGAGCTCCAGCGCTACCTGCCCTCGCTCTGACCCGGGGGTCTCACCCCCGGATAGATTCACGCCATGGCCTCCTCCGCGCCCGTCGTCCTCTCGATCCAGAACGACGTGACCTGCCCTCCCGCGCTGGCGGAGGAGTGGCTCAGGGAGGACGGGCTCGAGGTGCGCGTCATCCACGCCTATGCAGGCGAGCCCGTGCCGACCGAGGTGCCGCAGGGCGTGTCGGGCGTCCTGCCCCTCGGAGGCGAGATCAGCGCGAACGACGAGCACCTGGCGCCGTGGCTCGTGCAGGAGAAGGCCCTGCTCCGCGACGCGACCGAGCGAGGGATCCCCGTCCTCGGCCTGTGCCTCGGGGGACAGCTGCTGGCCGCGGCCAACGGGGGCGCCGTGACGGTGAACGACGTCGTCGAAGTGGGCGTGTCGGATGTCGCCCGCACTCTGGACGGCCTCGCCGACCCGGTCATCTCGCAGGCCCAGCCGATCGACGGGGATCTGGTGCCGGCCGCCCAGTGGCACGGGGATCACATCAGCCGACTCCCGGACGGCGCAGTCCTGCTGATGACGAACGATCTGTGCCATGTGCAGGTCTTCCGGCTGGGCGAGTCCGCCTACGGCCTGCAGATGCACCCGGAGGTCGACCTGCCGACCTACGAGCGGTGGGTTCAGGATGCCCCCGAGGTCATCCCGCGATGCTCGATGACCGGGAGTGCCTCCCTCGACATGGTGCGAGATCGCTCGACGGACCTCATCCGCGCCTGGCGTCCCGCTGTGCGCGCGTGGGGTGACCTCGTGTGGAGGCGCGCGCGCACCGAGGCCGCGTTCGACTCATGACGGACCGTCTGGCCACCGACACCGGGCGCCTGATCCGCGCAGGTCTGGCGGATCTCGAGCGGTCGCGACGCCTGCTGGAGTCGCCTCGAGTCGAACCGCTGCTGCAGGGGGACGATCCGGCGGACCTGCTGTCCGACCTGGCGGGTTCGGCCGATCCCGACCTCGCCCTGCTCATCTTCGTGCGCATCCTCGAGGCGTGCGACGAGCGTCAGTGGCACCGACTGTCCTCTGCCTTGGCATCCGACCGCGACCTCCGGCGTCGGCTCATCGATGTGGTGGGAATGTCCGAGGCGCTCGGCGAGTTCCTGGAGCGTCATCCCGACGAGTGGGAAGTCCTCGCCGACGCCGATGCCCTGGGTCATGCCCCCCTCGCACGTGAGACGCGCGCGGCGCTTCTGCGGGCCGTGGGGGCTCATCCGGACGATCCGATGCCCGTGGCCGCGGGTCACGACGAGGCTGTGCTCGACTCCCTTCGCGTCACCTATCGCAGGCTCCTGCTCGGGATCGCAGCGCGGGACATCAGCGGCGTCGCATCCATGGAGATCGTCGGCAGGTGGCTGGCGGACCTCGCGGATGCCGTGGTCGAAGCGGCCCTCGCCATCGCCCGTTCAGAGGTGGGATCCGAGGCGGATTCCTGTCGACTCGCGGTCATCGGCATGGGCAAGTGCGGAGCCCGTGAGCTCAACTACGTCAGCGACGTGGACGTGATCTTCGTGGCCGAGGCGGTGGAGGGCGGCGACGAGGAGGCTGCCCTGCGAGTGGCCACGCGCCTCGCGAGCGCCCTCATGCGCGCATGCAGTGCGGTCACGGCCGAGGGATCCATCTGGGAGGTGGATCCGAACCTGCGACCGGAGGGAAAGCAGGGAGCGCTGGTGCGAACCGTGTCGTCGCATGTCGGCTACTACGAGCGCTGGGCGCAGACCTGGGAGTTCCAGGCGCTGCTCAAGGCGCGTCCGGTCGCGGGAGACCTGGCGCTCGGCGAGCAGTACGTCGACGCCGTTCGTCCCTTCGTCTGGAGCGCGGCGGACCATCCCACGTTCGTCGAGGATGCCCAGGCCATGCGCCGACGGGTGGAGAGTCACGTTCCGGCCCGGCTGGCGGAGCGCGAGCTCAAGCTCGGTCCCGGTGGTCTGCGTGATGTGGAGTTCTCGGTCCAGCTCCTGCAGCTCGTGCACGGGCGCAGTGACGTCATGCTCCGCAGTGCCAACACGCTCGAGGCCCTCGAGGCGCTCGCGACCTGGGGCTATGTCGGACGGGAGGACGCCTCGACTCTGGCCGAGGCCTATCGCTTCCTGCGCACCCTGGAGCACCGCATCCAACTGCACCGGCTGCGTCGAACCCACACGATGCCGGAGGCCGAGGAGGATCTCCGGCGCCTCGGCAGGTCGATGGGCTTCCGGCAGGAGCCTGTGGCTGATCTCGTCCAGGAATGGCGCCGCCATGCACGGCAGGTGCGCCGTCTCCACGAGAAGCTCTTCTACCGCCCGCTGCTGAACGCCGTCGCCCGGCTGGATGCCGGGGAGGCGCGCCTCAGCCCCGAGGCAGCAGAGCAGCGACTTCAGGCCCTGGGCTACGCCGATCCCTCCAGCGCCCTGCGTCACTTGGAGGCGCTCACATCAGGCGTGAGCCGCCGCGCCGCCATCCAGCGCACGCTCCTGCCGGTCATGCTCGGCTGGTTCGCTGATGCACCGGATCCCGATGCTGGACTCCTCGGATTCCGTCGCGTGAGCGACGAACTGGGCGCGACGCACTGGTACCTCCGACTCCTGCGAGACGAGTCGGTCGCCGCCGAGCGCATGGCGACCCTCCTGGGCACGAGCCAGTACGCGACGGATCTGCTCCTGGGCGCCCCGGAGGCGGTGACGCTGCTTGCCCAGGACGACGATCTCGTGCCCCGGGGCCGCGACGCGCTCGCGGCGGAACTGGCATCCGTCGTCGAGCGCGCCGAGGATCCGGAACGAGCGGTGGCCGCGATCCGCAGCGTCCGGCGGCGGGAGCTCTTCCGGATCGCCTCGATGGCCCTTCTGCAGGATCCGCCTGCGGAGCTGACGGGCCAGGCGCTCAGCGACGTCGCGACCACGGCCATGGCGGCCGCGCTGACGGCCGTGCGGTCGTCCATCGATCCCCTCGACACCGTGGAGTTCGCGGTCATCGGCATGGGCCGATTCGGTGGGCGTGAGCTGGGATTCGGCAGTGATGTCGACGTCATGTTCGTGTACCGAGGACGTGACGGTATCGATGATGAGCAGGCGCACCGCACCGCTGCCGCCATCGCCGAGGAGGTGCGCCGGCTCCTCATGGCTCCGAGTGCGGATCCGCCTCTGGACATCGATGCCGATCTGCGTCCTGAAGGGCGTCAGGGCCCACTCGTCCGATCACTGGACTCCTTCGCGACCTACTACGAGCGGTGGTCGGCCACCTGGGAGGCGCAGGCTCTGCTGCGGGCCGAGTTCGTCGCCGGAGACGACGCCCTCGGGTCGGACTTCATGTCACTGGTGGACTCGGTGCGATGGCGCGGTGCCCTGTCGGACGACGAGCTGGTCGATGTGCGACGGCTGAAGGCCCGCATGGAAGCGGAGCGTCTGCCACGAGGAGCGGACCCGACCCTGCACACGAAGCTGGGCCGCGGAGGCCTCAGCGATGTCGAGTGGGTGGTCCAGCTCCTGCAGATGAGGCACGGGCACGATGTTCCCGAACTGCGCACGACGCAGACGCTGGCTGCGCTGGAGGCGGCGCGGGTGGTGGGGCTGGTGACCGACTCCGATGCCCGCCAGTTGGCGGACTCATGGCGCCTGGCCACGGCCATCCGGAACGCCGTGATGCTGGTGCGAGGCCGTGCCAGCGACATGGTGCCGACGGATGTGCACGACCTCAGGGCCGTGGCCTACGTCCTGGGCTACTCATCCGACGGCACCGGTCGACTCCTCGATGACTACCGACGCACCACACGGGTGGCCCGACGCGTCTTCGATCGCCTCTTCTACGGCATCACCGAAGCGTGAACCGACGGGGCAGCAGCGCCCCGGTGGATCGGGCCCATGCGGCCCACTCCTCCCCATGGACCTCGCGGAGCATGCGGTCCTCCCACCGGTACTTCACGACGAGGAACCCGGTCAGCAGCGCGAGGATGAGAACCGTCCACCACGAGCCCAGCGCGACGGTGTATCCGACGGCAGCGAGAAGCACCGCCGCGTAGATGGGATGCCGGACCAGCGCATATGGCCCGTCCGTGCGCAGCTCGGCCCCCGGGATGGGCACCGGTGTCGGGGTCAGGGCTGAGCCCAGCCGCATGCCCGACCACGCGCCGAGGAGTCCGGCCAGCACGATGATGACGAGCCCTGCGACGAGCCGACCGGGGGAGAGGGGGACCCGGGGGACGACGACGAGCAGCACCAGCAGGACTGCCTGCACCAGGACGACGATCCAGCCCACGCGGGTGCGCATGTCACAAGTATGAAGGGCCCCGGCCGAAGCCGGGGCCCTTCCTTTCCCATGCGCGCGAGGCGAATCGGCGCGAAGGGAGACCTAGATGTCGTAGTACAGCTCGAACTCGTACGGGTGAGGACGCAGGCGAATCGGATCCACCTCGTTCGTCCGCTTGTAGTCGATCCACGTCTCGATCAGATCGAGCGGGAAGACGCCTCCGGCCTGCAGGTAATCGTTGTCGGCCTCGAGGGCAGTGAGCACCGCATCGAGTGAGCCCGGCACCTGGGGGATGGCCGCATGCTCGTCCGGCGGAAGCTCGTAGAGATCCTTGTCGACCGGGGCGAGCGGCTCGGTCTTGTTCTTGATTCCGTCGAGTCCCGCCATCAGCTGAGCGGCGAACGCCAGGTAGGGGTTGCTCGACGGATCGGGAACGCGGAACTCGATGCGCTTGGCCTTGGGCGAGCTGCCGGTCACTGGGATGCGAATGCAGGCCGAGCGGTTACGGGCCGAGTACACCAGGTTGACCGGAGCCTCGTAGCCCGGAACGAGCCGGTGGTACGAGTTGACGGTCGGGTTGGTGAAGGCGAGCAGCGACGGCGCATGCTTGAGAAGGCCGCCGATGTACCAGCGTGCGATGTCGGAGAGACCTCCGTAGCCCTTCTCGTCGTAGAAGAGCGGCACGCCGTCCTTCCAGAGGGACTGGTGGCAGTGCATGCCGGATCCGTTGTCCCCGAACAGGGGCTTGGGCATGAAGGTCGCCGTCTTGCCATGCTTCCAGGCGACGTTCTTGATGACGTACTTGAAGAGCATGATCTCATCAGCGGCATGCTGCAGGGTGTTGAAGACGTAGTTGATCTCACCCTGTCCGGCAGTGCCGACCTCGTGATGCGAACGCTCGACCTTCAGGCCGACCGACAGCAGCGTGGAGACCATGTCGTCGCGGATGTCGGCGAAGTGGTCGACCGGGGGAACGGGGAAGTAGCCACCCTTGTAGCGCGTCTTGTAGCCGCGGTTGCCGCCCTCCTCGACGCGACCGGTGTTCCAAGCCCCCTCGATGGAGTCGATGTGGTAGTACGACTCGTGCTGGTTCGAATCGAAGCGGATGTCGTCGAAGACGTAGAACTCGGCCTCAGGGCCGAAGTAGACCGTGTCGGCGATGCCCGTCGACTTGAGGTAGGCCTCCGCCTTCGCCGCGACATTGCGGGGGTCGCGTGAGTACTCCTCGTTCGTGTACGGGTCCCGGATCGAGAAGTTCATGACCAGGGTCTTGGCCGGTCGGAACGGATCGATGAACGCCGTCTTCGGGTCCGGGATGAGCTTCATGTCCGACTCGTGGATCGCCTGGAAGCCGCGGATCGACGACCCATCGAACATCAGGCCGTCATCGAACACGGCCTGATTGAAGGATTCGACCGGCATGTTGAAGTGCTGCATGACGCCGGGGAGATCGATGAAGCGCACATCGACGAACTTGACGCCCTCGTCCTTGATGTACCGCAGGACCTCATCTGAATTGCTGAACATGACACCTCCTGCTCGCTCGAGCGAGCTCTTGTCGTGCGCCTCTCGGCGCTTCGCCTCGCGCGGGTGGGACCCGCCGGATCGGCTGCGGATGCGGCCGATGCCCCGACGCTAGGAAAGGGCGGTATCTGGGGCGTATCCCTCTTGTTTCGCTCGTGTTAACGGTCGCGGGTACCGTGTCAGCGTGAGCGGCGCGGGGCAGATGGTGAACGGGGATCTCGGAGGCGAGCCGGGGGGCCTGACGAGGCGCGTGGCGGCCCTGATGGTCGACTGGCTGGCGTGCTACGCCGTCGCCATCGTCGTCGCCGGACCGGCCGGGTTCTCCTCGAACGGAACGGCCCTGGCGACCTTGGCCATCTTCTTCCTCGAGGTGACGCTGCTCACATGGCTCTCCGCGGCGTCCTTCGGCCAGCGCATCCTGCGGCTCACGGTCGTTCGTCTGGGGGGTGGCCGTCTCGGCCTCCTGCGCACAGCAGTGCGAACGCTCCTGATCTGCCTGGTCCTTCCCCCGCTCGTCATGGACTCCGACGGGCGTGGTCTCCAGGATCGCGCCGTGGGATCGATCGTCCTGCGTCGAGGCTGACCGCCCCGCTACGCGCCTGTTCCCGGGGCGCTTCGCCCGCTACACGCCGCGCTGCCGCCGCACGGACCTCGTACTCGTCGGCATCGGCCCCTTCGGGATCGGCATCGACGATGCAGCGTTGCCCAGGGCGTCCAAGCGGCGACGCACCTCCGTGACCTCGCCACCGCGAAGGTTCCGCGGGAGCTTGCGGAGGGACTTCTGCAACTGCCTCAGCGATACCTGGTCCTCGCCCTGACCCACCTGGATCTCATAGATCGGCACCTCGGGCAGCCAGCGAGCCGTGCGCTTGCGCTCGTTGCCGAGCATCGGCCCGATCCGCGACGCAGGGCCCTCGCCGACGAGGATGACACCGGGCTTGCCCACCACGCGGCTGACCATGTCCTGGCTCTTGTTCACGGCCACGGCGGGCGTGACGAGCCAGTTGCCCCCACGCAGGGACTGGATGACGGCCACGGCCGCGCCGGGCTGGCCTTCGATCTGCGAGTACGCGGCACTCATGGCGCGCTTGCTGAACCAGTACGTGGCGGCCAGGAGTCCCACGGGGAGGCCCAGCAGGATGCCGGTCGGCCAGTTGAGCCACAGCCCGACGGGAACGGCGACGATCACGGCCGCCCCGAGGAAGAGGCCTCCGACCTCCAGGGGGAGGGCGCGGTAGACCTTCTGGGTCATGCGCCAGTTCTGGGCGAGGGAGGTGAACGTGGAGCGAATGCGGCCGGCCATGGACGAAACCTTAGATGAGGGGGGTGCCTGATCAGGCGGGCGTCTGGGCACGCGCCGCCATGGCCTGCTCGTACAGGCGCCCGGCGCGGTAGCTCGATCGGACGAGGGGGCCGCTCATGACACCCGTGAAGCCCAGGTCCGTCGCGGTCT
Source organism: uncultured Bifidobacteriaceae bacterium (assembly GCA_964597445.1). Classification (GTDB taxonomy): domain Bacteria; phylum Actinomycetota; class Actinomycetes; order S36-B12; family S36-B12; genus UBA10649. The sequence continues at coordinate 21,819 of CAZQXO010000004.1, forward strand.
CGGCGAGGTCGACGAACTCCTCCGGGCGCACCCACCGCTCGACCGGATGGTGCCGGGGCGTGGGCCGCAGGTACTGAGTGATCGTGACCAGGTCGCAGCCCGCGGCCACGAGGTCGGCCAGGGCCTCGTGGACCTCCTCGATCGTCTCGCCCATGCCGAGGATCAGGTTGCTCTTGGTCACCAGCCCCGCCGCGCGGGCTTGGGTGATCACGTCCAGGCTGCGCTCGTAGGTGAACGCGGGGCGGATCCGCTTGAACAGCCGTGGCACAGTCTCGAGGTTGTGGGCCAGGACCTCCGGCTCGGCTGCGAACACCTGCCCGAGTAGATCCGGCTCTCCGCTGAAGTCCGGAATCAGGACCTCGACTCCGGTACCGGGGTTCAGGGCATGGATGTCGCGCACGGTCTGCGCATACAGCCACGCACCCTGGTCGGGCAGGTCGTCACGAGCAACACCGGTGACCGTCGCGTAGCGCAGGCCCATCGTGCGCACGCTCTCAGCCACCCGGCGAGGCTCGTCGACGTCCAGCGGCGCCGGACGGCCCGTGTCGATCTGGCAGAAGTCGCACCGGCGCGTGCACTGCTCGCCACCGATCAGGAACGTGGCCTCACGGTCCTCCCAGCACTCGTAGATGTTGGGGCAGCCGGCCTCCTGGCACACGGTATGGAGGCCCTCGGACTTCACCAGCGCGTGGATCTGCGAGTACTCCGGGCCGGTCTTCAGCTTCGTGCGGATCCACTCGGGCTTGCGCTCGATCGGCACCTCCGCATTGCGCGCCTCGATCCGCAGCAGCTTCCGGCCATCGGGGCTCACCATGAGACCAGCCTCCCGAGATGCCCCTCCACGACCGGCAGGATCTCCTGCACCGTGACGTCGCGCCCCAGCTCCTTGCTCAAGGTCGTGACGGAAGCGTCGGTGATCCCGCACGGGACGATGCGGTCGAACCACGACAGGTCGTTGTCGCAGTTCAGGGCGAATCCATGCATGGTGACACCCTCGGTCACTCGCACGCCGATCGCCGCGATCTTGCGCTCGGGACCCCGTTCGTCGGCGTCCACCCACACTCCGCTGCGACCGCAGACCAGCTTCGTCGGCACGCCGAGCTCGGCGCACACGGCGACCAGCATGGCCTCGATGCGCCGCACGTGATCGACCACCGCCATGCGATCCGGCAGGCGCAGGATCGGGTAGCCGACCAACTGCCCGGGTCCATGCCAGGTGATCTTCCCGCCCCGATCGACGTCGATCACGGGCGTGCCGTCCATGGGCCGCTCGAACGGCTCCGTCCGGCGACCCGCGGTGTAGACGGGAGGGTGCTCGAGCAGCAGCACGGTGTCGGGGGATCGACCCGCGACCACGTCCGCGTGGAGTTCCCGCTGGAGATCCCAGGCCCGCTGGTAGTCGACCGCATCTGCGCCGAATCCGATGCGCTCCACTGCGACGGTGGGCAGAGCCGACGGCGGGGCCATGGGGCCAGTGTAGGTCGCAGGCACGGCACTACCGCCTGGCGGTGAGGCGCAGGTGGGCGAGGGCGGCATCGGCGGCGCGCCGTCCACTGACCATGGCCCCCTGGATCGACGCGGTGTCGCGGTGGTCCCCGGCCACGATGAGGCCGTCCTCGAGGACCACCGGCTTGCGGATATCGAGGGGGACCTCCATGGCCGGGAGTGCGTAGGCGATCGGGTAGGTGCCGACGAGGCCCCACCGTGCAGTGTCGACTCCGTACATCTGCGCCAGGTGTCGGCGGACGGCGCGTTCGGTGTCAGAGTCGGCGTGACGGCCCAGGGCCGATGCCGACACCAGGGTGCGACCGCCACTCGCGTAGGACGGGGCCGCGTGGGTGAGCACCACCGTGTTGATCACCGGTCCGCGAGCTCGGCGTCCGTCGACGACGAGAACGGGTTCACCGTGCGTGAGCGCGCGGGGATCCGTGTCGGCGAGGTAGTACCACGTCGTGACGTCACGCCCGGTCGGGACGGAGAGCCCCGGAAGCAGGGAGGCCGCAGTTCGAGGGTCGGTGGCGACGATCACTGCATCGGCCGTGACCTCGCCATGGTCGTGCCGCACCCGCCCCGCGCTGACCTGCTCGACCGGGATGCCCGTCGTGACAGTCCCGGCCGGCAGCCCGTCTCGCAGCTGCTCCGGGATGGCCTGCATGCCCTGGGCGGGGACGCTCGGCACCCCGCGCGTGAAGCTGGTGAGGACGAGGTCGAGAAAGCGTCGGGAGGTGGTGAGCCTGTCCTCGAGGAACACACCGGTGAGGAAGGGCCGGATCACGGTCTCGAGCAGTCGTGCGTCGACTCCTGCCGACAGCAGGGCCACGTCGCTCGGCATGTCCGTGCGCTCCGCACGACCGAGCGGACCGGCCTGAGCGGCGCGCCAGGCGTACAGGGCGAAGCGGAGCTTGCCCATGAGGGTGCCCGATCGGGATGCGAGGGCATCGGTCGCCCAGGTCGGCTGGCGTCGCGGGTCCGCCAGGCGGGCAGGTCCGCGGTCGGTCAGCGCGATCAGGCCGGGAGTGAAGGGACGCAGGTCCAGCGCGTCATGATCGAGGACGCGGGCAGCCTCCGGGTAGGCCGGGTTGTACAGCTGGAAGCCGTGATCGAGCAGGAGCCCATCGATCCGATCGGTTCGTACGCGGCCGCCGACGGACTCGTTCGCCTCGAGGACCGCGACGTCGATGCCCGCGGCCGCGAGCCTTCGTGCGGCGGCGAGGCCGGCGAGGCCGGCACCGACGATGACGACGTCGTGATGGGTCGTCATGACCCCTCGGCGAGCGCGGCGCGGATGGCCGACTCGATCGTGCGATCCGCGAAGGGGAAGCCGCGGGACTCGAGCACCTCGGGCATGACGCGCGAACTGCCCAGGACCTCGGTGGAGAACTCGCCCAGAACGGCCTTCAGGGCGAAGGCCGGTGCAGGAAGGATGGTGGGGCGCCCTAGAACGCGGCCCATCGTGGCGGTGACCTCGGCGTTGGTCACGGGATCCGGGCCGGTGAGGTTGACGGGCCCGACGTAGGAGTCGTCCTCGACGAGAGCCTGCAGTGCGGTGACCTCGTCGCGCAGGGAGATCCAGGACCAGTACTGCCGGCCGTTGCCCAGCTTCCCGCCGAGCCCAGCCTTGAACAGCGGGAACATGCGGGCCCACGCACCGCCCTTGCCCGACACGACCAGCCCGGTGCGGGGGTGGACGACGCGAATCCCCGCCGATGCCGCAGGCGCGGCGGCTGCCTCCCATGCGCGCACGACATCGGCGAGGAATCCGGTGCCTGCGGGAGCGGTCTCGTCGACCTTGCGGTCGCCGGTGTCGCCGTACCAGCCGATGGCCGACGCCGAGACGAGGACGCGTGGCTTGGGGTCGAGGGCGGTGATGGCGCGCACGATCGTGGCGGTGCCGTTCACCCGACTGTCGAGGATCTCCCGCTTGTAGTCATCCGTCCATCGATGATCGCCGACGCCGGCTCCGGCCAGATGAACGACAGCGTCAGTGCCGGCCAAGCGCACGAGGTCGACCGAGCCCGTCGTGGGATCCCACGAGATCTCATCCGCGGCCGAGGTCGGACGACGCACGAGGCGCACGACCTCATGACCTCCGGCCCGCAGGTGGGGCACGAGGGCCGAACCGATGAGTCCTGACGCTCCAGTGACGGCGATCTTCATGACGCAAGCATCCCGCGGAGACAGCCGGAACGCACCTTCACGTGCGTCGACTCGCGCCCTGAGGGATCAGAGTCCGAGCTCCGCCTCGAAGGAGGCGTCCTCCAGTCGGCTCTTGATCGCTCCCAGGAAGCGGGCGGCATCGGCACCATCGACGATCCGGTGGTCGTACGTCAGTGCGAGATAGACCATTGACCGGATGGCGATGACGTCCTGGCCCTCATCGGTGATCACGACCGGACGCTTGACCACCGCGCCCGTGCCGAGGATGGCCACCTGAGGCTGGTTGATGATCGGAGTGTCGAAGAGCGCCCCGCGACTGCCCGTGTTCGTCACCGTGAAGGTTCCCCCGCTGAGCTCGTCCGGGGACATCTTGTTGGTGCGTGTGCGTTCCGCAAGATCAGCGATGCGTCGCGCGAGCCCTGCGATGTTGAGATCGCCCGCATCACGAATGACGGGCACGAGAAGACCGCGGTCGCTGTCGACGGCGATGCCGAGGTGCTCGCCCTCGTGGTACGTGATCGTGCCGTCGACCATGTTGACGGACGCGTTGACCTGCGGGAACTGCTTGAGAGCCTCGACGGCTGCCTTGCAGAAGAACGGGAGGAACGAGAGTCCCACGCCCTCGCGCGCGGCGAACTCCTTCTTCACGCGAGCGCGCAGCTGGGCGATTCGCGTCACGTCCACCTCGACCACGGTGGTGAGCTGGGCCGACACCTGCAGCGACTCGAGCATGCGCTCGGCGATCACCCTGCGCAGCCGGCTCATCTTCTCCGTGCGACCACGCAGCGCGCTGGGAGCCGGTGGGGTCGCGCTCGCAGGCACAGGCGCGGACACGGGCGCTGCCGGCGCAGCCGGGGCGGCAGGTGCAGGGGTGCTGACGCGGGCCTTCTGGTCGATGGCGGCCTGAAGGACGTCGGACTTGCGGATCCGACCGCCGATGCCGGTGCCCACGACCGTGGCCAGGTCGACCCCGTGCTGCGACGCGAGTCGGCGAACGAGCGGCGTGACGTAGGCGTCAGAGTTGTCTGCTGCCTCGGTGGCGGCTGCGGACGTAGCCACCACCGGCGCGGCGGGCGCGGGTGCCGTGGGCGGGGCTGGTGCTACCGCGGGTGCGGGCGGTGCTGCGGGCGCAGGCGCGCCCACGGCTCCGATCGAGCCGAGCACGGCACCCACGGCGACCGTGGAGTCCTCAGGGACGTCGATGGAGAGCAGGACGCCTGCGACGGGGGAGGGGATCTCGGTGTCGACCTTGTCGGTGGAGACCTCGAGCAGGGGCTCGTCGACGGCGACGGTGTCGCCGACGGACTTGAGCCACCGGGTGACGGTGCCCTCGGTGACGCTCTCGCCCAGGGCCGGCATCACGACGGGTGTGGCAGCACCGGAGGTGGGTGCCGGTGTCGGTGCAGGGGTCGGGGCCGGAGTCGGGGCCGGAGTCGGGGCCGGGGTGGCGACCGGAGCGGGGGCAGCGGGCGCAGCGGCCGGCGGCTCGGGTGTCGGGGCCGGCGCGGGTGCCTCCGGTGCAGGAGCCCCTGCCTCGCTGGCCTCGCCGATCGTGGCCAGGGCGGCACCCACGGCGACGGTGGCGTCCTCAGGGACGTCGATGGAGAGCAGGACGCCTGCGACGGGGGAGGGGATCTCGGTGTCGACCTTGTCGGTGGAGACCTCGAGCAGGGGCTCGTCGACGGCGACGGTGTCGCCGACGGACTTGAGCCACCGGGTGACGGTGCCCTCGGTGACGCTCTCGCCGAGGGCGGGCATCGAGACGGTGACCGGCATGGATGGTGCTCCTTCGTTCGGTCGTCGACTCGCCTTGTGGGCTGCCGACGACATCCTCATGCGTGGGCGTGCAGGGGCTTTCCGGCGAGCGCGAGGTGTGCCTCGCCCATCGCCTCATTCTGGGTCGGATGCGCGTGGATCAGCGTCGCGACATCGTCGGGGTACGCCTCCCAGTTGACGATGAGCTGGGCCTCGCCGATCTGCTCGCCGACACGGGAGCCGACCATGTGCACTCCGATGATCGGGCCGTCGGTGAGCTGGACCAGCTTGATGAAGCCGGTGGTGGCGAGGATCTGGCTCTTGCCGTTTCCGCCGAGGTTGTACTCGTAGACGTTGACGTTGTTCCCGTGCTTCTCGCGGGCCTCCGCCTCGGTGAGACCGACGCTGGCGACTTCGGGCTCGCAGTAGGTGACGCGCGGGATGTTGACATCGGCGATGACGGCGGGATTCATGCCCGCGATCTCCTCGGCAACGAAGATGCCGTGCTGGAAGCCTCGGTGGGCGAGCTGCAGGCCCGGGGTGATGTCGCCGACGGCGAAGATCCCCGGAACGTTCGTGCGCTGCCGTTCGTCGACGAGCACCCACCCGCGATCCATCGCGACACCCTGCTCCTCGTAGCCCATCCCCGCGGTGTTCGGACCGCGACCGACCGCCACGAGCAGCAGGTCGGCATCGAGCTGCGTGCCGTCCTCGAGGGTGACGTGCACCCCGGCATCGTCCTGGGTGGCCGAGGCGAACCGGACTCCGAGTGAGAAGGCGATGCCCCGCTTGCGGTAGGCGCGCTCGAGCGCCTTGGAGCAGGCCTCGTCCTCGTTGGGAACGAGGTGCGGAAGACCCTCGACGATCGTGACGTCGGAGCCGAAGGACCTCCAGACGCTGGCGAACTCCACGCCGATGACGCCACCGCCCAGGACGATGACCTTGGCCGGAACGTAGTCGAGGTTGAGGGCCTGATCGCTCGTCATGATGCGGCCGCTGATCTCCAGGCCCGGCAGGGTGCGCGCGTAGGAGCCGGTGGCGAGGACGATGTTCTCGCCGGTGTACTGCTCACCGTTGACAGTGACGGTCTTCGGCCCCGTGAGTCGCCCCTCGCCCTCGACGAAGGTGACGTTGCGGCTCTTCACGAGCCCCTGGAGGCCCTTGTAGAGGCGGCTCACCACCCCGTCGCGGTAGGCGTTCACCGCGGGCATGTCGATGCCCTCGAAGCTGGCCCGCACACCGAAGGCCTCGCTCTCGCGCGTGCTGTCGGCGACCTCGGCCGCATGGAGGAGCGCCTTGGTGGGGATGCATCCGCGATGGAGGCAGGTGCCCCCGAGCTTGTCCTTGTCGATGAGGATGACGGAGAGCCCGAGCTCAGCCGCACGCAAGGCACAGGCGTAGCCGCCGCTGCCGCCCCCGAGGATGACCAGATCTGCGTGCGCCACTGTGGACCGCTCCCGTTCGTCGTGAAGGTTCGGCCACCATCCTTCCACCGTCCGGCACGGACGTCAGACGGACCCCTCTGCCATCTCGGCCGCCACCTGCACGAACGTCCGAACGGCAGCCCCGGTACCGCCCTTGGGCGTGTAGCCGTAGGCGCCCTTCTCGTTGAAGGCCGGCCCGGCGATGTCGAGGTGGACCCACGGCTGCCGGTCGGGGATGAACTCCTTCAGGAAGACGCCGGCGCTGAGCATCCCGCCCAGTCGGTCGCCGATGTTCGCGATGTCCGCGACGGGGGAGTCCAGGGAGGCTCGGAGGTCCGCAGGAAGCGGCATGGGCCACACCGACTCGCCGGCTGCCTCGGCGGACGCGCAGACGCGGGAGCGCGCCTCATCCGAGTTGCTCATCACGCCGGCGATGCGGGACCCGAGAGCGATGCGCTGCGCTCCTGTCAGGGTGGCGGCATCGATGATCAGGTCGGGCTTCTCCTCGACCGCCATGCCGAGGGCGTCGCCGAGGATCAGGCGGCCCTCGGCGTCGGTGTTCAGCACCTCGACCGTGGTCCCATCGAACATGGTGATGACGTCACCGGGGCGCTGGGCGGTGCCGCTCGGCATGTTCTCGGCCGTCGGCACCCAGCCGGTCACGCGGACCGGCAGTCCCAGTCGCGCGATGGCCTGCACGGCGCCGATCACGGCGGCCGCACCGGCCATGTCGGCCTTCATCTCGTCCATGCTGGCAGCCGGCTTGATGGAGATGCCTCCTGTGTCGAACGTGATGCCCTTGCCGACGAGGGCCAGATGTGCGGTCGCGCCGGACGGGGCGTACTCCAGCTTCACGAGCCTCGGAGCGTGCGCGGATCCCATGCCCACCGCGAGGATGCCGCCGCAGCCGTCGCGCTGGAGGTCCGGCACGTCCCACACCGTGACGGTCACCGGAAGGTCCTCGACTGCCGAGACGGCAGCCTCCGCCAGCTCCTGGGGGTGCAGGGCCGAGGGCGGGGTGTTGACGAGATCGCGGGCGAGGAACACGCCGTCGACGATGACCTTGGTGTCCTTGATGGCCTGCTTCTGCTCCGGTGTGGGGGACTGCGGCAGAAGGACCGTGATTCCGCGCACGGGAGCGGGGCGTCCCTTCGCGGACTTGCCGCGGAACTCGGTGAAGTCATAGGCGGCGAGAAGTGCAGCCATCGACACTGCCACCAGCACCTCGTCGTCCTCGATCGGGAGGCTGATGCTGACGCGCTTGGTCCCGACCAGGGATCGGATGGCGGAACCGACCGCGCGCATGAGGGCCTCGTGGTCGAGGCTCCCGTCGCCCAGTCCGATGCCGACGATGATCGGCGCCGACACGCCTGCGCCGCCGGGGATGCGAACGAGGTCGCCGGACTTCCCCGTCGCTCCCACGGCCGCAAGGGCGTCGGCGATCCGGGTGCGCTGGGAGGCGCTCAATCCGGGACTGGCAACGCTCGGCTTACGGCCCTTGCCGGTGGTCACGCCGACGATCAGGGCATCGGTCGCATGGGAGTGGGGCAGGCTGCTGGCGAGAACGATCGTGGTCATGGCGAAACCCTAGTCACCGTCGAGTCCTCGCGGGACTGCCGAGCAGGGTGCCCCGACGCTACGGTGGCGGCATGAGCGACTCGGCGCTGCGACAGACACCGCTGCACGATCGGCATATCGCCGCCGGCGCCAAGATGGCGGACTTCGGCGGGTGGTCCATGCCGATCGAGTACGACGGAACCGTCGCCGAGCACACCGCCGTGCGAAGCGCTGTGGGCATCTTCGACGTCTCGCACATGGGCAAGGTCACGGTGTCGGGCCCGGGGGCGGCGGCATGGCTCAACTCTGTGCTCGCCAATGACCTTGATCGGATCGGCGCGGGTCAAGCGCAGTACTCCATGCTGCTGAACGATGACGGTGGTGTCGTGGACGACCTCATCGTCTACCGGTGGGCCGATGACGATCTCCTGATCATCCCGAATGCGGCCAATGCGGCCAGCGTCCTCGAGGTACTGAGGGCCTGCGTCCCGTCCGACATCCAGATCGACGACCGTCACGAGGACGACGGGATCATCGCCGTCCAGGGGCCGCGCAGTGCCGACGTGATGCGCGCCCTCGGCCTTCCTGCCGACCACGACTACATGGCGATGCAGCGCGCTGAGTTCGCCGGTGCCCCGATCGTGGTCTGCCGGACGGGCTACACCGGCGAGCATGGCTACGAGCTCGTCGCTCCACGCGAAGTCCTGGGCAACCTGTGGGACGCGCTCATCCAGGCCGGTGCTGAGTTCGGGCTCGTTCCCGCGGGCCTCGGTGCGCGCGACACCCTGCGCACCGAGATGGGCTATCCCCTGCACGGCCAGGACATCAGCCCGACGATCTCGCCGGTGCAGGCCATGCTGGGCTGGGCCATCGGCTGGGATAAGCCGGCCTTCGCCGGATCCGATGCCCTCCGGGCCGAGCGGGAGAAGGGTCCTGCCAGGCGGCTGCGCGGGCTCCTCGCCCTCGAGCGCGGGATCCCCCGCCCCCACATGGTCGTGCACGCCCCCGGAACGACGGAGGAGCCCCTCGGAGGCGTCATCGTGGGTGAGGTGATGAGCGGCACGTTCTCGCCCACGATGAAGCAGGGCATCGCGCTTGCCCTGCTCGACTCCTCCATCGGGATCGATGACGAGGTGGTCGTCGACCTGCGCGGCCGGGCCAGCAGGTTCCGCGTCGTGAAGCCGCCGTTCGTGCAGCCGTCGACCCGCTGAAGACCCGCTGAAGACCTGCGACAGGGGGGTGTGCACGGCTAGCCTCACGTCATGCCATCGGATGACGATCTTCGCCGTGCCGCTGAGAAGAGACTGCGAGCCAAAGCGACCTTCTGGCGCACGGCCCTGCTGTTCGTGATCATTTGGGCCGTGCTGGTCGTGGTGTGGGCTGTGACCGGCGCTGGTTCCTTCTGGCCGATGTGGGCCATCCTCGGAATGGGCATCGCGCTGGCGTTCATGGCTTGGGGCACCTTCCGACCAGCCAGCGGTCCGACGTCTGAGCAGATCGACGCGGAAGTCCGGCGCATGAAGGGCGACGGTCAGGGCTGAGTCTCAGCTGCGCCCGGCTCGATCAGGTCGAGCAGGGCGACGACCGTGCGGGCACCCCATCCGTCCTCGTCGGTGAGCCCCAGGGGAAGGCCCGGGGCCACGTCGATGCGCTCGCGGGCGGCCATCCGAGCCGGGTCCGTCGAGGTGGTCGCGGCTGTCCACCAGTGACGGGCCCGGTGAGCAAGGCGGTCCGCGACGAGGGCACCTGCCCACTCGTCCGTCCCATCCAGGAGGCAGGGGGTGCGGCGAGACGACGCGCCGATGAGCATGCCGGCCACGGCGGCGATGGGGGGCGTTCCCATGGCATCGAGCAGTGCGACGTGGTCGCCGAGGGACGACCGCTGCTCCGCCATGAGATCGCGGACCCCTGCGCACGCCGCCATCCACTCGACATCGGCCATGCCGGCCGGCTGATGGGTCACGGCCGACGCATCGCGCTTGGTCAGCAGGCCGATGATGCCCCGCGCCTCGAGGAGGTGTCTCTCACCCACGCGCGGGACGAGCAGCGTGATCCCGGAGTCGATAGCCCGGTCGGCGTAGGTCAGGCCGAGGAGCAGCGCATCCACGGCGGATGACCCCGTCGCCTCGACGACGATCTCCCGCGCCACCGGCCGCGCCTCCCCGGCTCGCTGCCTCCACCACACGTCGAGGTCACCGAGGGACCCGGTGAGGTGGGGTCGGGGGCGGTCCGGTTCGTCGGCGGGGGAGGTGATGCGGGCTATCGCCTCGCTCAGGGCCTCGGGAAGGGGTGCGCTCATCCCTCACCCCTCGTGCTGGTCACGCGCCGATGCCTATCACGTCATGACCAGCAGGACGAGGACTCCGGCGGTGGCGAGCTCACCTGTCGCGCCCAGGGTGTCGCCGGTGATGCCGCCCAGGCGACGTCGCGCGATGATGCTGAGCGCGACGCCGGCCACCAGGCCACCGGCGATGCTGACGGCGGTGCCGAGGGCGGCCGCCGGGCCGTGGGCGCGTCCGACGGACCCCGCGAACAGCAGCGCCCATCCGAGCACCGTGAGCCACGCAGCCCACGAGGGCACGGCACCGGCCACTGTCGCCCCAAGCCCGTCCGGGCGCGCGGCGGGGAAGGCCGGCGTGCAGGAGACCGTCATGGCCACTCGGCCGATCACCACGGCGATCACCACGGCTCCGGCTCCGGCCCCGCGGTCGAGAAGGTCACCGAGGGCGATCACCTGGAGCAGCAGGACGAGGACGAGCGTCACGACGCCGAAGGGTCCGATGTCGGAGCGTCGGGCGATCTCCAGGGCGTGGGCTGCGGGTCGACCGCTGCCGAGGGCGTCGGCGGTGTCCGCGAGTCCGTCCAGGTGCAGGGCGCGCGTGAGCCAGGCGAGCACGCTGACCGTCAGCGCGGCAGCGAGCAGGCCGGGCGTGGACGTGGCGTTGACGAGGACCTGGGCCAGCACGCCGACGATGACGGTGGGGACGAGCATCACCACGGGCCCCAGCAGCATCGCCGCGCGCGCCTGTCTCCGGCCGACTGAGGAGGGCGCGGGGACGGGGATCCGCGTGAAGGTGCCGATCGCCAGGCGCCAGCCGTCAGTGCTCACGATCCGTCACCCCCGCGCTCGCGAAGGTCGCCATCTCCGCGAGGGTGGTCGCGGCCGCCGAGAGGAGCGGGAGAGCCATCAGCGCCCCGGTGCCCTCACCGAGTCGCAGGTCGAGGTCCAGGAGCGGGGCGAGTCCGAGGGAGGCCAGGGCGATGCGCGCGGCGGGCTCCGTGGACACGTGGCCGCCGATCATCCAGGCGCGCGCTCCGGGGCGTACGGCATCGGCGAGGAGTGCGGCGCTGCAGGAGACGATTCCGTCGAGGACCATCGGCATGCCGCGCGCGGCTGCCTGGGCGAGGTACCCCGCCATGGCTGCGATGTCCGGAGACCCGACGGTGGCGACCAGGCGGAGGGGGTCGGCCACCCAGGGGCGTCCCCGCTCCATCGCGGTGGCCACAGCGCGTTGCTTTCGCAGGAGCACCTCGTCCGTGACACCCGTGCCGCGGCCGGTGACGTCCTCGGCGGACCGGTCGGTCAGCAGGCCGATGAGGGTCGCTGCCACGGTGGTGTTGCCGATGCCCATGTCGCCGGCGATCAGGATGTCGGCTCCCGCATCGATGGCCTCGTCGGCCAGGTCGCGTCCGAGGCTCACGGCGGTCTCGGTCTCCTGCGGACTCATGGCGTCCTCGCGGTCGATGGATCCACTGCCGCGGCGCACGCGGCGCGCGGCGATGAGCGGATCACTGTCGTCGAGGTAGTGCGCATCGGCGTCGACGCTGACATCGATGACGCGCATGCGGGCGCCGAACTGGCGGGCCAGCACGTTCGCGGCGGCACCGCCGGTCGCGAAGTTGGCGACCATCTGTGCCGTCACCTCGGGAGGGTAGGCGGAGGTGCCGGCTTGGCGTGCGATGCCGTGGTCCCCGGCGAAGATCACGAGGTGCGGGGATCGGAACGGATGGGGTGGGCATTGACCCTGCACCGACGCCATCCAGATGGCGGCATCCTCGAGTCGTCCCAGAGCGCCCAGCGGCTTGGTCAGTTGCGCCTGGCGTGCTCGGGCCGCGTCGGCGGCTGCGGAGGACGGAGTCGGGAGCCCACCTGCAGGGTGCGCGCGCACGTCAGCATCCCTCGGTCAGGTCGAGGGTGCGGCCGGCGACGACCAGGAGCGTCCGGTCGCAGGCATCCGCCATGGCGATGTTGGCGATGCCGAGCAGGTCGCGGAAGAGACGGCCGCTCGGCGTGGCAGGCACGACGCCCATGCCCACCTCGTTCGAGACGACGATGACGTCACGGGGATGCCGCGTGACCGCCGTGCAGAGGTCATCGATGCGCAGGCGGGCCTCGGACAGCACGGCATCCCTGTCCCCGGACTCCCAGCGGTGCCAGGCGTCGATGTCGTCGAGTTGAGCCGTGAGCCACAGGGCAAGGCAGTCGATCAGGCACGGCCCTTCGGTGTTGGACAGAACGGAGACAACGTCAGTGCTCTCCACGGTCACCCACGTGGCCTGTCGTCGTGAGCGGTGCGCGGCCACGCGAACCTCCCACTCCGGATCGTCGGGGCGCGTGCCACCGGTGGCCACGTAGGTGACGTCGGCGTGTGTGGCGAGCAGGGACTCCGCCTGGCGTGACTTGCCGGATCGTGCGCCGCCGAGGAGAAGGGTGTGGTGCGGTGCAGTCCCGCTGGTGTCGATCGTCATGAAGTCCTCCGGAAGCTCGATGCCGATCGCTGCGAGTCGCGGCCGGAGTTCCTCGGTCGGCGGATTGTGGTGGCTGAGGTGCGTGGCGAGGACCCGTGTCGCGTCGTTGATCGATCCGTGCTGGCGCAGCGCGTCGATCTGCGTGGGCAGGGTCGCGAGATCCAGGTGACCGGTCCCGTGGTCGAGCGTGTCGCCGAAGGTCGCGTCGATGAGCACGACATCGTGGGCGACCGCCGGCAGGTCCAGGGAAGCGGGGTCGAACGGGCCGGTGTCCGTCGCGTAGAGAAGGGTTCTACCGTCGATCGCGGTGAGGGAGTAGAGCACGGCGTCGGCAGCGTGGATGTCGCCGTTGCCGTGGTCATGTCGAGCCGTCACCACGCGCATCTGGACGTCGCCCTGAGAGGTGGTCAGGGTGATCTCGTCTCCAGCGCGAACGACGTGCAGCCGGTCCTGGTCCTGCGGTGCGCACCATTCGCGGCAGAGGTCGATCGCGGACGCCGGACCCCAGACATGGAGAGGACGCGTCTCCTCGACCCAGGATCGCGTGAGCAGGAATGCCGGATGGAGGTGATCCGGATGCCCGTGGGTGATGAGCACATGCTCGACCCGCGTGAGATCCATGCTGGCCGGCACGTGTGGAGTCGTCGGGCCGCAGTCGATGAGGATGACGTCGTCGACGAGCGCCGCGCTGGGACGGCGCGCCCGTCCGGCGCGTCGCTCGGTCCCGCACGACCGGCATGAGCAGAAGGGGTTGGGCCAGCCATCCGCTGAGCCTGTGCCGAGGAGGGTCACGCGCATGTCAGGACCCGGAGGGTGGGGCGGCCACGAACTCCGGTCGGGCATGGAACGCGGCCTTGCGTGCCATCCGGCGCAGGGCGAGCAGGATCGGACGTCCCGCCACCCAGATCAGGACGACCGTGAGCAGCGCTCGAGGGATGTCGTAGCCGAGTGATGTCACGAGGGAGAAGCGGATCCACGAGAGAAGGTTCTCCGGCATCGTCGCGCCCGCGGTGAAGGCGAGCTGCTCGGGAAGGGAGTCGAGGAAGGGCCAGAACCACAGGTTCATGAGAAAGCCGTAGGCGATGCAGGCGACCGCGGCGTAGATCGACAGGGCGAGGATCTCGCGACGCCCCGACCACCGCGACGGCAGGAGCCCGGCCCCCAGGCCGACCCACGCCGCCGCGAGCATCTGGAAGGGCAGCCAGGGTCCGACGCCACCGGTGAGCAGGGCCGACGCGAACAGGCCGATCGCCCCGAGGGCGAAGCCGAACCCGGGTCCGAGAGCGCGGGCGCCGAGAATGAGGATCACCCAGATCGGCTCCAGGCCGGCCGTGCCGCCACCGAGCGGTCGCAGCGCGGCGATGACGGCGCTGAGCACTCCCAGCATGGCGATCGCCTTCGCATCCATGCCGCCGTCACTCATCTGGGCGAGCACGACGATGAGCAGGACGGGAACGATGAGGGCGAAGAGGAGTGGTGCATCCGTGGCGTGCGCGACGGCTGCGGACCCGGGCGCCGCGACGAGGGGCCAGATGAAGGCGACGAGGCCGATGGCCGACGCGACGCCGATCGCGATGCGTGACGCGGGACCGAGTCGCACCGCGTGCGTGGTCACGGGGGTGGTGGAGGCCGGCAGGAGTGCTGTCATCCGACAGCCTCGGAATCCTGCAGCGCGTCTGCCACCTGTTGGACCGTCAGCCAGGAGCCCGGAGCCAGGATCTTCGCGACCTGCGGTGCGAACATCGGGGACGCCGTCACCACGTGCGATGTCGGGCCGTCGGCCACGACCTCGCCGTCCGCCAGGATGATGACCCGGTCAGCGATCTCCGCCACGAGTTCGACGTCATGCGTCGCCAGCACGATGGTGTGTCCTGCGTCCGCAAGGTCGGCGAGGATGCCCGCAAGGCGTGCCTTCGTCGGATAGTCCAGCCCACGGGTGGGCTCATCGAGCAGGAGGAGCGGCGGACGCGCTGCGAGGATGATGCAGAGGACGAGCAGCAGCCGCTGCCCCTCGGACAGGTCCCGAGGGTGAGCGCTGTCGACGATGTCGGGTGCCATGAGCGCGAGGAGCGCGCGGGTGGTGCCGAGATCCGCGCCCGCGTCACGGTCGGAGATCCGGCACTCCTCCGCAATCGTGGTGGCCTCCAGCAGGTCTGCCGGCTCCTGCGGCACGAGCCCGACGGAGTGGAGCAGGCTCGCGCCGGTGAGTTCCCGGGGATCGGCCTCGCCGATCCGGACGGTGCCCGACGGGCGCGGGCCGACCCCCACGAGCGCGTGGAGCAGAGTGGACTTTCCCGCACCGTTGCGGCCCATCAGCGCCACGATCTCACCGGGATGTGCGGTCACGGACACATGGGAGAGCGCAGTAGCAGAGCCGTAGCGAACACTGACGTCGTCAGTGGTGACGAGCGGTGGGGCGGCGTCACGCACCGCACGCAGTCGCGGCTGCTGGCCGACGAGAAGATCGCGCAGGGATCCCGCGGCGCGCCGCGCATCGCGAACGGACAGGGGGAGAGGCTGCCACCCGGCCAGTCGGGCCAGTTCGACGACGGGAGGAGCGATCGGTGCCGTGCGCATCATCTCCGCCGGTGGGCCGAACGAGACCGGTCGCCCGTCGCCGGGGACGAGCAGCACCTGGTCGGCGTACTGCACGACCCGCTCGAGTCGGTGCTCGGCCATGACGACGGTCACGCCCAGGTCATGCACCAGTCGCTGCAGCGCCGCGAGGACTTCCTCCGCGGCACCGGGGTCGAGGGCAGAGGTGGGCTCATCGAGCACTAGGACCCGCGGATGTGCTGCCAGCACCGCGCCGATCGCGACCCGCTGCCGCTGGCCCCCGGAGAGGGTGCGCAGTGCGCGCTGCCGGATGTCGGCAAGTCCGAGCAGGTCGAGAGTCTCCTCCACCCGTCGACGCATGACGTCCGGAGCAAGGCCGAGGCACTCCATCCCGTAGGCGAGCTCGTCCTCGACGGTGTCGGTCACGAAGCTGCTCATCGGGTCCTGAGGCACGACCCCGACCAGGTCGGCCAGCTCCCGAGGTGGGTGGCTCGCGGTGTCGCGTCCATCGACGGTGATGCGCCCGGTCAGTGTGCCGCCGGTGAAATGGGGCACGAGTCCGTTCATCGCGCGCAGGAGAGTCGTCTTGCCGCTGCCCGTGCGTCCGACGACGAGCACGAGCTCGCCCTCGGGAATCCGCAGGCTCACGTGATCGAGCGTGGGTCGGACCTGACCGGGGTAGGTGATGCTGACGTCGTCGAACACGATCATGCGACCACCTCCGCGCGTTCCCTCGTCGGCTGCGTCGTGACCCGGCTCGCGAGGGGAAGGGGAGGGGACGTCCAGGCGGGTGTGAGTGCGACACCGAGGGCCAGCACGGCGACCCACGGCAGAGTGGGCCAGGCGGGAGGATCGACGGTGGCGTCCATGCCCGGCACGCCCAGCCACCCCGCGGCCGCGAACGCTGCTGCGGTCACCGCGCCGGCCCCGGCGACTGCCCACTCGGGTGCCCGCCACGGATCCGGTCGGTAGCGGGTGCGCACGCGGGTTCGCCCGGCGCGCAGCACCGCGACCATCGTGGTCAGCGTCCCGAGGGCCATCATCGGCAGTCCGAGGTACGCGGGGGAGTCGGGGGAGACGAGGCCGAACACGCCGATGCAGGAGGCGACGAGGCCCGTCAGGAGCATGAGCGACGTCGTGCGCCGCTCGCGCACGGTGATGTCACCGCGTCGTCCGTAGCCGCGGGAGTCCATGGCTGCGGCGAGTGTCACGGATCGCTCGAGGGCGCCCTCGAGGACGGGGATGGCCGAGCCTGCCAGCGCGCGCATTCCCGTGCTGCTGCGTCCTCGCAGTCGACGAGCGGTGCGGAGCCGTTCGACGTCGGCGACGAGCTGCGGGGTGAAGGTCAGGGCGACGACCACGCTGACGCCCAGCTCGTACAGGGCTGCGGGCACCGACTTGAGCAGTCGGGTCGGCGATGCGAGCGAGTTCGCTGCTCCGACGCACACGAGGATCGTGGCGAGGCGCAGTCCGTCGTAGAAGGCCATCAGGAGTGATTCCGCCGTGACGCTGCCCCCGAGACGGATCCCGGCGAGCCACGCGGGCAGGTCGACCCCGGGAAGGTCCACAACCGTGGTGGTGCCGACCGATGCTCCGAAGATCACTTGGACTGCAACGCGAATGACGATGACGACGAGGCCGAGCTTGAGGAAGAAGCCGAACGAGCGACCCCAGGGCTCCTGCGGTCGTCGGGCCTGGACGACGAGGGCCGCGACCCCGATGAGGAGGACGAGGAGCAACGGGTTGGTCGTGCGGCTGGCAGCCGCGGCCATGCCCAGTGCCCAGACCCACCAGGCGCCCGGGTGCAGCCATCGAGCATCGCGGGTCATGAGCGCCTCCGGCGACGGAGCCACACGTACTGGAGCGCGCCGATGGCGAGCACGAGGATCACGGCCAGTGACGCGACGGGGGATCCGGTCGACCCGGACACCTCACCCTCGGGTGCCTCGCCGCCGGTGCCGGCATTGAGAGCCGAGCCCGGGGTGTCGAGCAGGAGCCCGGGGGTGAGCGCATCGTCGGGTCCTGCGGCGGCCGCCGCGACGTCGGCGTCGTCGAGGATCGGTGCGCATTCTCGGGCGGGGTAGCCGCCCAGGCCGCACACGAGTCCGTTGTCCGTCCGCACCTCGAGGACGCTCCGGAGGACGTCGTAGGCGGTCGCGTCCGCTTCCGTCACGATGCACTCCGCACGCTGGTCGATCGGCGTCTCGCCGTCGGGGGCGATTCCCGGCGTGCCCGGGTCGATGATCAGGGCGATCCGCTTGGTGCCGTCGGTGGCTGCTACGCCACTGCACACGTCGGCGAAGTCGGGAGGCATGGACGGAGCGGCCTCTGCCGCACCCGAATCCGAGCTGATGGCGAAGCTCCAGCCCTCGACCGATCCGTCCTCGGGGACGGCCGTGGCGGGACCCTGCGTGGCGAAGGTCCAGTCCGTCTCTTCCGGACCGGCCTGCCAGTACGTCCAGAAGCGATACGCGGACGCCTCGGCGGGAGCGGCGAGGGCGGTCGCGAACGCACCGAGCAGCAGGACCGACATGGCCGGCCCCGCTGCTCGGTGACTCACGCGCGTCCTCGCCATCGGACTAGCGGCGCATCGAGGAGGACAGGGTCGTGACGAGGTTGACCCCGCCGAACGACGTGGGCCTCGCTCCGGTCGCCTCGGCGACCATCAGCAGCAGCCCTGCTGCCCCGGGGCTCCCGGACGCGTAGGTGCCCGCGTTGGCCTTCAGTGCCGCTGTTCCGCGTGCGATCGCAGCGCGACCCTCGCGGGCGAGGCTCAGGCCGAGGACGGCGTAGGCCGTCGAGGCGTAGTCCGGGCCGCCCATGGATGAGTCCAGCACTCCTGACCTCGACAGGTTCGAGGCGAGGTAGCTGATCCCCTTCGCTCGAGCAGTGTTCGCGCAGGCCGCAGAGGCACCCGCGGCAGGCTGGCGGGTGACCGGCAGGGAGCCCGTGATCCCGAGGACGCCCTGCGACGTCGCGAGGCCGTCGGGCCGGCTGCCCGGCTGGTAGGCGAAGCCGCCGCCGCTGGCGCAGGAGGAGGCGGTGCTGCCCAGGAAGCGCATGGCCTCGCGGTAGGGCGACGATCCGAGATTGCCACCCCACGTGTTCGCGGCCGCGAGGGCGAGTCCGGTGGAGTTCGCGTCGGAGGCTCCCCCGGGGAAGTACGGCCAGCCGCCATCGGCGTTCTGCTGCTGACGGATCCATCGCCCCGCTGCCTCGGCGGCATCCACGACCCTCGAGAGCTGTGCCGGCTTCAGGGTGATCCTGCTGTCATCGAGGGCCATGAGGGCCATCAGTGCCATGGCCGTGCTGTTGGTGTCGGGTCCGGTGTAGGTGGCGGGGTCCGGGGACGCGCACGGCTCCGACGTGGTGGGTCGGTAGTCCTCGAAGGATCCATCGGCGCACTGCTGGCGCAGCAGCCAGGAGACGGCGGCCGCAGGAGGGGTGATCTCGTGTGCGGTCAGGCCCAGGAGGCCGAGAGACTGGCGGAAGACCCCGTCGTATGTGGGGTCCGACGCCCCGTAGAGGCCGGCGTCGGGCGTGGCGGCCGCAGCCGTGCCGACTCCGGTGGACAGGGCTGCCGTGGCGCTGATGAGGGCGACGGCGGCGCGCCGGCGCACCAAGGTGCGAAGCATGGGTGCCTTTCAGGTGAGCGGTGCCGGATCAGGGGGCACGCATCCTGAAAAGCGCGATCCCCGCAGCGCGGGCGCTGCGGGGAGCATGGGTCAGGACCCGAGCTCCCGTCCCGTTACCTCGACGGATGGAGCCGCTCGCGTTCGCCAGGTGCTCCGACTCTCCCCGGTTCAGGGCTGGGCCCTGACGTGGGAACACGGTTGCGGGACAGCGCCGGATTCGCACCGGACTTCCCCTGGACGTCGAACGAGTGGTGTTCAGTTGTGGGGGCATCCGACCACGGGGCGCATACCCGTGTCAAAGGTTTCGGGCATCGGGTGCGTCACCCCTCGGGATGGAGTCCCATGGGGCCGTAGACCTCCCGCTGCTCCTCGAGGAGCACGACCTGATGCACCCCGGAGTCGAGGAGGTCCCTCCAGCTCTCGCCGATCCACGTCTCGGCGTCGGACTGCGAGGGGAAGGACTGAGAGCAGCCGGATCCCACCGGCGACCCGTCCGATGCCTCGAGGCGCCAGAACCACTGGCTCATCGTCGTTCGACCGGTGCGCCGCCGCGCTTGACCTTGGGCGGCGGGATGCGAAGTCGGCGCAGCTGGAGCGTGCGCAGGATGGCGTAGAGGGTGATGCCCTTGCGCTCGGCCTTGTCGGGGAACTGCTTGGCGGCTCGACGGTTCAGCGTCACCAGCAGGATGACGGTGTCGATCACGATCAGCGCGGTGAACGCGAAGAAGGCCAACGAGACGAAGGACTGCACGGCCGGGTTCTGGACGAATCCGAGCACGAGCACGGCGATCGCGACGAAGATGAAGAACTCGGCGATCGTGAACCGCGAGTCGACGAAGTCCCGTGTGAAGGCTTTGGCGGGACCTTGGTCGCGCGGCGGAAGGTAGCGATCGTCACCCGCCATCATGGCCGCGCGGGCCTTCGCGCGCTCGGCCCGATCCCGCTCACGAGCGGCCTTCTTGGCGGCCCGGGGGTCCTTGGGGATCTTCAGCTGCTGCTTGCGGGCTGCCTCAGCCTCCTTGCGGGACGGCGTCGGGCGGCCCTTCGGCGCACGCGGGTCCTCCAGGGAGGTGTCGTCCGCATTCGACGGGACGTCATCGGGGGCGGGGGGCTTCTGGCGTCCGAACATGATGCTCGAGCCTAATGGGAATCCCGGGCAGAGGTTAGGCTGGTGTCACCGTCCTCGAGGAAAGGTCTTCCGCCATGGGTCTGTGGCAGCGCTTCACCCTGATCTTCAAGTCCAAGGCGAACAAGGCGCTCGATCGCGCCGAGGACCCCCGCGAGACTCTGGACTACTCGTACGAGAAGCAGCTCGAGCTGCTCCAGAAGGTGCGTCGTGGAGTGGCGGATGTCGCCACGAGCCGCAAGCGGCTCGAACTGCAGATCCAGGGCCTCGCCCAGCAGGAGGGCAAGCTGGAGCAGCAGGCCAAGGCGGCGCTGGCGGGTGGACGGGAGGATCTCGCCCGGGAGGCCCTGACCCGTCGCAGTGGGCTGCACACGCAGATCGCCGACCTGCAGGCCCAGCTGGCGACGCTCCAGGAGCAGGAGGAGAAGTTGACGGTCGCGGCGCAGCAGCTCCAGTCCAAGGTGGAGGCCTTCCGCACCAAGAAGGAGACCATCAAGGCGACCTACTCGGCGGCGGAGGCCCAGGCGAAGATCGGCGAGGCTGTCGCGGGCATCTCCAGCGAGCTCGGTGATGTCGGCCTCGCGGTGCAGCGCGCTGAGGACAAGACAGCTCAGATGCAGGCTCGCGCCGGGGCGATCGACGAGCTCGTGGCCAGCGGGGCGCTGACGGACGTGACCTCCATGGGCAAGGACGACATCACCGTGGAGCTCGAGCGCATGGCGAGCGAGAACGACGTGAACGCCCAGCTCGAGGCGATGAAGCGCGAACTCGAGTCCGGTGGCGGCACGCCACAGATCACGCAGTAGGTCGGTGGGCTGAGCTCATGCGTGCGACCCGCTACGGGACGGATAGGGGACTCTCCGCCCGCATGATGGGCACCCTGTTCGGCATCGGCCTGCTGTACGTGATCCTCGCGGCGCTGTTGCTGGCGCTGGGCTTCAACGCGTTCTTCGTCCTCGCCCTGAGCGGCGGTCTCCTGTTCGCCCAGTGGTGGTTCTCCGACTCTCTGGCGATGTCCGCGATGCGGGCTGTCGTGGTCACGCCGGAGCAGGCACCGCAGCTTCATGCCCTCGTCGATCGAGTGTGCGCGATGGCCGACATGGAGAAGCCCCGCATCGGCATCGCCGAGAGTGATGTGCCGAATGCCTTCGCGACGGGACGCACCCCGAGTCGGTCGGTCATCGTCGTGACGACGGGTCTCCTGCGCCGACTGGATCAGGAGGAGCTCGAGGGGGTCCTCGCCCATGAGCTGTCGCACGTCGCGCACCGCGACGTCACGGTCATGACGGTGGCCTCCTTCACCGCGATCCTCGCCGGCTTCATGGCGCGGAGTGTGATGTGGTCGAGCATGGGACGCAATCGCGACCAGAACACGGCGCTGCTCTTCCTCGTCGTGATGGTGGTGAGCGTCCTCGTCTACTTCATCTCCTTCATCCTCATGCGCGCCCTATCGAGGTATCGAGAGCTGGGTGCGGATCGTGGCGCGGCCCTGCTGACCGGACGGCCCTCGGCCCTGGCGCGGGCGCTGCAGAAGATCTCCGGTGACATGGCGGCGATCCCGACCCGGGATCTTCGCCAGATGGAGCCCGTGAGCGCGTTCGCCTTCGCCCCCGCGCTGGTGAAGGGGGGAGGCTTCAGCCTCGAGTCGATCATGGCCACCCACCCTTCGCTGGACAAGCGGCTCGCGCAGCTCGCCCGGATCTCGGCCGAGCTCGGCGAGCGGTAGGCGCGCATGGGATTCTTCGACGCCGTCCTGGGCCGACGCCGGGCGGCCAAGCCGGACCTCGATGCCCTCTTCGCCCTCCCTCAGGCGGCGATCTCCCTGCAGGTGAGTCTCGACATGGAGCCGACCGGTCGGGGATCTGTCGCCTTCCGGGCTCCGGAGGGTCGCGCGTTCGCCGACGTCGAGGCGGAGGCGCGTGCGCTGCTGGACGCCGATGCCGGCCCTCCGGTCGAGGTCAGCCGGGACGGCTTCGGGTACACGTGGATCGTCGTCAGCACCCAGCCGGCCGACCTGCCCACGGTCGTGACGGATCTTCATGCGGTCAACACGTCCCTGGCGGATGCCGGGTTCGGCCCGCAACTGCTCTGCTCCCAGGCGTCCTTCCGCGGTCCGTCGGGCGAGGAGCTGGCCCTCGTCTACCTGTACAAGCGCGGGACGTTCTACCCCTTCGCTCCGCTGCCGGGCGAGCAGCGCGACACCATGCTGGAACTCCGCGTCCGGGACCTGCTGGCGGGTGAGCTGCCGCTCGAGCCCGATCTCTCCCGATGGTTCGCCATCTGGGGTGCGCCCGGCCTCTGACGCCCGGGCAGGGGTGGCCGTCAGTCGCGAGCTGCGGTGGTTCCGGGAAGAGCGAGCATGCGATCGAGCGCGACCTTCGCCCAGTGAGCAGTCTCCGGGTCGACGGTGATGCGGTTGGGAACCGCTCCCTCCACCAAGGACTCGAGGGCCCACACGAGGTGCGGCAGGTCGATCCGGTTCATCGTCGAGCAGTAGCAGACGGTCCGGTCCAGATAGACGATCTCCTTGTCGGGATGCTGCAGGGCGAGGCGCTTCACGAGATTGAGCTCCGTGCCCACGGCCCACGCCGACCCCGGCTCCGCCTGCGCGATCGTCGCGATGATCTTCTCGGTCGATCCCACGACATCGGCCTTCTCGACGACGTCGAACGAGCACTCGGGATGGACGATGACGGAGATGCCCGGAACGCGCTCCCGCACCTCGTCCACGCAGTCCGGGGTGAAGCGACCATGGACGGAGCAGTGGCCGCGCCACAGGATCATGCGCGCGCGGCGGATCTGCTCGTCGCTGAGCCCGCCTCGCGGCTTGAGCGGATTGAAGACGACGCAGTCCTCGAGGCTCATGCCGAGGTCGCGGACAGCGGTGTTGCGGCCGAGGTGCTGGTCGGGCAGGAACAGCACTTTCTCCCCTCGCTCGAACGCCCAGGCCAGGCTGCGCTCCGCGTTGCTCGAGGTGCAGACGGCGCCACCGTGGCGTCCGGTGAAGGCCTTGATCGCCGCGGTCGAGTTCATGTATGTGATCGGGACGGTGGTGTCGGCCACGCCGACGTCCTCGAGGACCGCCCAGCAGTCCTCGACCTGGGAGATCGAGGCCATGTCGGCCATCGAGCAGCCCGCCGCGAGATCGGGAAGCACCACCTGCTGGTGCTCGGCGGTGAGGATGTCGGCGCTCTCCGCCATGAAGTGCACGCCCTCGAAGACGATGAACTCCGCCTCGGGGTGCGCGGCCGCCTGCTGTGCCAGCTTGAAGGAGTCCCCGGTGACGTCGGCGAAGGCGATGACCTCATCACGCTGGTAGTGGTGACCGAGGATGAACACCCGGTCACCGAGGGCCTCCTTGGCACGACGTGCGCGCTCGACGAGGTCCGGGTCCGAGGGAGCGGGGAGGTCCCCCGGGCACACGACCCCGGCCTCGGTGTCCGGATCCGAGCCATGCCCCAGCAGCAGGAGCGCCAGTGGGGTCGGCTCGGGCTCGGTGAAGGAGGTCGCCATGCCCTCAGTTTCCCATGGCGCAGCCAGCATGCTCGCGCGCGCTCCTCAGGCATGTGACAATCTGGGAATACGTCTCTTCGCCTCAGCGTTGGCGCGAGGGCGACGTCCGCATCAGGAATCGATCCGAGAGGCATCACCATGTCGGCTGACACCACCCTTGACGCACCCGTGACGGACGGCATCGTCCTGACGGAAGGCGCGGCCACGAAGGTCAAGGCGCTGCTCGACAGCGAGGGCCGCGACGACCTGGCCCTGCGCATCGCTGTCCAGCCGGGAGGCTGCTCCGGCCTTCGGTACCAGCTCTTCTTCGACGACCGCTCCCTGGACGGTGACGTGGTTCGTGACTTCGACGGCGTCGCCGTGGTCACCGACCGCATGAGCGCCCCGTACCTGTCCGGCGCCACGATCGACTTCGTCGACACGATCGAGAAGCAGGGCTTCACGATCGACAACCCGAATGCGACCGGCTCCTGCGCCTGCGGGGACTCCTTCCACTGATCCGCGTGACCCCCGAACGGCCGCCCGCCCTCGCGGGCGGCCGTTCGTGCTTCCCCGAGCGATCCCGGCGCC
Source organism: uncultured Bifidobacteriaceae bacterium (assembly GCA_964597445.1). Classification (GTDB taxonomy): domain Bacteria; phylum Actinomycetota; class Actinomycetes; order S36-B12; family S36-B12; genus UBA10649. The sequence goes on from CAZQXO010000004.1 coordinate 46,361, forward strand.
CGGTAGGGTCCTGACCCGTGGCCGTTCTCATCACCGGGTCCATCGCGACCGATCACCTCATGACCTTTCCCGGGCGCTTCACCGACTCGCTCGTCGCTGACAAGCTCGACAAGGTCTCCCTGTCCTTCCTCGTGGAGGAGCTCGAGGTTCGTCGCGGGGGCGTGGCACCCAACATCGCGTTCGGAATGGGCTGCCTCGGCCTCCGCCCGGTTCTCGTGGGTGCCGTCGGCCCGGACTTCGCGGACTACGAGTCCTGGCTGCAGCGCCACAACGTCGACACCTCGGGGGTGCGCATGTCGGACTCGCGGCACACCGCCCGCTTCGTCTGCACCACGGACAGCGAGCAGAACCAGATCGCGTCCTTCTACCCGGGGGCGATGTCCGAGGCCCGCAACATCGAGTTGCGGCCCGTGGTCGATCGGGTGGGCAAGGCGGACGTGGTGCTGATCGGCGCCAATGACCCGGAAGCGATGCTGCGGCACACCGAGGAATGCCGTTTCCGTGGCTATCCGTTTGCGGCGGACCCCTCCCAGCAGCTTGCCCGGATGACGGGGGAGGAGATCGTCCCGCTGATCGAGGGGGCGCGCTACCTGTTCACCAATGAGTACGAGTCGGCACTGATCCAGCAGAAGACCGGATGGACGGATGCCGACCTCACTGCCCTGGTCGACGTGCGCATCACCACGCTGGGAGCGCAGGGTGCGCGCGTCCAGCGTCGGGGGGACGGCGCCGTCACGGTGCCGGTCGCCGAGGAGGATCGCAAGGCGGATCCCACGGGCGTGGGTGACGCCTTCCGGGCCGGCTACCTGAGCGGCCAGGCCTGGGGGCTCAGCGACGAGCGATCGGCCCAGCTCGGAGCCCTGCTGGCCACCTACGTGATCGAGACGATCGGCACGCAGGAGTACGAGCTGGCCCGCGTGCACTTCCTCGAGCGCATGGCGCGCACCTATGGGGATGAGGCGGCGGCCGAGGTGGAGCCGCATGTGGTGTGCCCGCGCCCGTAGTGGTGGCCGGTGACCATGCCGATCGACCCGGGGCCGTGCGCCTGGCAGCTCCCGGATCCGGCGCAGGCCCCTGACGGGGAGGACGTCGTCGCCGTCGGGGCGGATCTCGATCCCTCGACCGTTCTCGCGGCCTACCGTCAGGGCCTCTTTCCGATGCATCTCGCGTCCGGGGAGCTGGGCTGGTGGTCGCCGGATCCGAGGGGTGTTCTGCCGCTCGACGGCATGCGGGTGACGCGATCCCTGCGAGCCTCCCTCCGACGATTCGAGTACACCGTCGATGGCGCGTTCGTCGAAGTCATGGAGGCATGCCGCGAGGGCCGGGCGGACGGCGCGTGGATCACGGATGACTTCCTCGCGACGTACACGCAGTTGCATGCGCTGGGGTGGGCGCACTCGGTCGAGGTGTGGTCCGATGACAGGCTCGTCGGAGGCCTCTACGGCATCGAGGTGGGCGGGCTCTTCGCGGGGGAGTCCATGTTCCACCGCGTTCGGGATGCCTCGAAGGCGGCGCTGGCGGTGCTCGTGGAGCGGCTTGCGGCGGGACCGCGTCCCGATGCCCGGCTGCTGGACGTGCAGTGGCGCACGGACCACCTGGCGACCTTGGGGGTGACCGAGCTCCGGCGTGCGCGCTACCTCGAACGGCTCGAGGCGGCGCTCGTCCTGCCGGCCGTCCTCGGTTCCTCGGGACGGGTCACGGCAGGGCGGAGCGCGCCTCGGCCAGAGCCTCCGGCAGCGCGTTCAGGAATCCGGTGACGGTCTCCTCCGTGCAGCCGAAGGGGAGGGACACGCGCAGGGAGGCCTCGGCGGGAATGCCCATCGCGGCCAGCACCTGGCTCGGCAGTCGGGAGTCCGCTGTGCAGGCCGAGCCGCTCGCGATGCTGTAGCCGCGGCGTCCGAGACCTTCCACCACGGCCTCGCCGGTGACACCCGTGCAGGTGAAGGTGACGATGTGGGGCAGGCGATCCCGGGGATGGCCGACGACGCGGATGCCATCGGCGATCGTGGGCAGTGTCGCGCGGAGCATGTCGGTGAGGGTGAACGCGCGTGCCGCGTCCTCCTCGGCCCAGGGGAGCAGGTCCTCGAGGGCCAGAGCGGCGGCTGCCGCACCCGGGATGTCGGGGAAGCCGCCGACCCACCCCCGGTCCGGGTTCTCGTCCGGTCGCCACGAGACCCCGGAGCGCACCACGAGGAGGCCGACCCCGGCCGGGCCGCCCCAGTCACGCGCGGATGCGGCAAGGACGTCCCAGTCGCTGCCGAGGGGCCCCCGACCGACAGCCTGCACGGCGTGAACGAGAAGCGGGACGCCCGCTGCCCGAGCGAGCCGATGGACCTCGGACAGCGGCTGCCGGGTGCCCACCTCGGGATTGGCGGCCTGGACGGCCAGAACGGCCGGGTCGCGATCCAGCGCCCGCTCGACATCGTCGAGGCGCACCCTGCCCGTGTCCTCGACGGGGACCACGAGGAGATCGGGATCCAGGCTCCGGGCCGGACTCAGGACAGCCATGCTCTCGACAGCCGACGCGGCGATGGCCCCTCGTCGGCCGCGGCCCGCGAGACCGGTGAGGGCTGTGGCCACCGCAGTCGGCCCGGAGGAGGTCCAGTGCACCTCGTCGCGCGGCACGCCGAGCGCGCGCGCGATGCCCTCGCGTGCGGCGTCGAGGACCAGCCCGGCCCGTCGACCCTCATGATGCAGCCGCGCGGGGTCGCTCCACGCCTGCTCTGCTGCTGCCAGCCAGGCCCGGCGCGTCCTGTCGGAGGTGGGCTGGCCGCCCACGGCATCGAGGTAGCCGGGCGGTGGCACCGGGCGCTGATCCGCCGGCGTCACAGGGGTGTTCATGGCTCCACGGTAGTGACCGAAATCGCCTCGGTGAGGACCCCGTCACACTGAGCGGGCCCGGACAGCCGGGTGACTGAAGGTGCGCTAGTCTGCCGAACATCCACTCGTGAGAAAGGTGTGCTGTGCGGCAGTCGAGCCACGCGGTCTCCCCCGAGGACGCTCTCCGGGGAACGTCGCGACAGCAGGGCAGGGCGAGCAGGCGCCGACGGGCGCTGATGCTGAGCGCAGGGGCCGCGGCAGCGGCGGTCGTCCTCTCGGGCTGCACCCTCAACGAGATCGCCTACTTCGATCTCCCGGAGCCGGTGACCAAGGAGGGCCTGATCACCCAGAACCTCTGGCAGGGGTCCTGGATCGCGGCCTGGGCCGTCGGCATCTTCACGTGGGCGCTCATGCTGTGGGCCGCGTTCGCCTATCGACGCAAGCACAAGGACGAGACGCCCGAGCAGACCCAGTACAACCTCCCGATCGAGCTCCTGTACACGATCGTGCCGCTCATCATGGTCCTCGGCCTGTTCTTCTTCACGGCTCGCGACCAGACGGAGATCCTGACCGTCAGCAACGACCAGGACGAGACGGTCGAGGTCGTGGGCTTCCGCTGGAACTGGGCCTTCAACTACATCGATCAGGACGCCTACGCGGTCGGCACCCCGGATCTTCCCGCAGAGTTGGTCCTGCCGGTGGGGGAGAAGATCCGCTTCGAGCTGGTGTCGCCGGACGTCATCCACTCCTTCTGGGTCATCGACTTCCTGTTCAAGATGGACGTGATCCCGGGCAAGCGCAACGTCTTCGAGCTCACGCCGGACAAGGTCGGCACCTACGCCGGCAAGTGCGCCGAGTTGTGCGGCACCGACCACGCCCGCATGCTCTTCAACGTGCGTGTCGTGGAGCGGGCCGAGTACGACCAGTACATCGCCGATCTCAAGACCCGAGGTCAGGGCGGGCTGTTCGACACTGGAATGAGCAACGATGAGGGCAAGATCCCGGATGAGAGAGTGCTATGACAATCCTCAGTGATCCCCCGGTCTCGTCACCCGAGTCCACCCCGGTCGATCGGAAGGAGGCTCGCAAGCGCTCGTGGGGCTCCGCGGCGGTCAACTGGGTGACCTCGACCGATCACAAGCTGATCGGCTACCTCTACCTCATCACCGCGACCTTCTGGTTCTTCCTGGCGGGGATCATGGCCCTCGCCATCCGTGCGGAGCTGGCCGTCCCGGGCATGCAGTTCATCTCCCTCGAGCAGTACAACCAGCTCTTCACCATGCACGGCACGATCATGCTGTTCCTGTTCGCAACACCCCTGTTCGTGGGCTTCGGCAACGTGATCATGCCCCTGCAGATCGGTGCCCCGGACGTCGCCTTCCCGCGCTTGAACATGCTGGGCTACTGGCTCTTCTTCTTCGGCGGACTCACGGTGGCCCTGGGCTTCCTGACGCCCGGTGGTGCAGCGGCGTTCGGCTGGTTCGCCTACGCCCCGCTGAGCAACGCGGTCTACTCCCCGGAGGTGGGAGCGGACCTCTGGTACCTCGGGCTGGCCATGGGTGGCCTGGGCACGATTCTGGGTGCTGTCAACTTCGTGACCACGATCTTCACGATGCGGGCGCCCGGCATGACGATGTTCCGGATGCCGATCTTCACGTGGACGGTCCTGGTCACGAGCATCCTCGTGCTGCTCGCCTTCCCCGTCCTCGCGGCGGCGCTCTCGATGGCCTTCATCGACCGCGAGTACGGTTCCCTCGTCTTCGCGGCGGAGAACGGCGGTGCCATTCTCTGGCAGCACCTGTTCTGGTTCTTCGGACATCCCGAGGTGTACATCCTTGCCCTGCCGTTCTTCGGCATCGCGAGCGAGATCATCCCGGTGTTCTCGCGCAAGCCGATCTTCGGATACAAGGGCCTGATCTTCGCGACCCTCGCGATCGGCGCCCTGTCGATGGGCGTGTGGGCGCACCACCTCTACGTCACAGGCTCGGTGTACCTGCCTTACTTCGCCATCATGACGATGCTGATCGCCGTGCCCACCGGCGTGAAGTTCTTCAACTGGATCGGCACGATGTGGCGCGGTTCCATCGTCTTCGACACCCCCATGCTCTGGACGATGGGCTTCATGGTCACCTTCCTCTTCGGCGGTCTGACCGGCATCATCCTGTCGGCGCCTCCGCTGGACTTCCATGTGTCCGACAGCTACTTCGTGGTGGCGCACTTCCACTACACGGTCTTCGGCACGGTGGTCTTCCTGTTCTTCGCCGGCCTGTACTTCTGGTGGCCGAAGATGACCGGCAAGATGCTCAACGAGCGCTTGGGCAAGATCCACTTCTGGATGCTCTTCATCGGCTTCCAGGTGACCTTCCTCGTCCAGCACTGGCTGGGCGTGCAGGGCATGCCGCGTCGCTACGGCGACTACCTCCCGGCCGACGACTTCGAGCTGCTCAATCAGGTCTCGACCTTCGGTGCCGCCCTGCTGGGCGTCTCGACCCTGTTCTTCATCTGGAACGTGATCTCGACGTGGCGCACGGCCCCGAAGGTCACCGTCGATGATCCCTGGGGTTGGGGCGGCTCGCTCGAGTGGGCGACCTCCTGCCCGCCCCCGCGGCACAACTTCGTGTCGCTGCCCCGGATCCGCTCCGAGCGTCCTGCCTTCGACCTGCATCACCCCGAGCTGGCAGCTCCGGGTGCCCACCCGGTGACGACGTCGTCGTCGCGTCCGGTGGGAGGAGGTCAGGCATGAAGATCGAAGGCTGGGTCTTCGCCCTGGGGGCGGTCTTCTTCGTCCCGCTCGCGGCGATCTACTGGTTCCTCTCCCGGGACCCGGTCGGCACGACGGCGCTCGCCCTCTCCGGGGGTCTGGCCCTCATCGTCGGCTTCTACATTCTGTACTCGTCCAAGCGGGTCTACCCGCGGCCGGAGGATCGGCTGGATGGCGAGATCGACGAGGCGGACCCCGAGTACGGCTTCTTCAGCCCGCACTCGTGGTGGCCGCTCTTCGTGGGCCTCGGTGCCTTCATCATCGCTCTGGGCCTGATCTTCGCGGTCTGGGTGATCGTGCTGGGTCTGGCCGCCCTCCTGCTCGCCATCATCGGCTGGCTGTTCGAGTACTACCGCGGAGAGTTCGCCCGGTAGCCAACGCTGCTCGTGGATCGGAGCCCCCCGCCCTTCGGTCGGGGGGCTCCGATCATGTTCGGGAGGGGTAGGCGCCTGCCACCCCGGGAATCGGGCCCCAGGCCCTCTCAGAGGCGTCCACGTGCATCCGAGGATCCCCGCCTGCCCGAACCCCTGGCGACACGCTCCTGGCGGCGTCAGAAGGTCTCCAGGGCGGCTCTAGTCCGTGAGCAGGTCATGGGCGCCGACTGCTGTTCCACGGCAGGCTCAGGAGCCCGCCATGATGGCCCCTCCTGGCGGGACCGGCCTGCCTGGTCGGGCGTCCTCCGTGACCCCCCAGGGGACTCCCCAGCGGACTCCCCAGCGGACTCCCCAGCGGACCCCCCCGGGGGAGTCGCGGCGCTACCCGTGAGGGACGGCGAAGGGGCGGAGCCATCCCGTGCAGCCTGGCGAAAGCAGTGGCGCCTGAGGACATCGCCCCCGGGCCGCTCGGGACCGCCGAGGACGAGCGACAGGGGGCCCTGGGCGGGCCCAGGAGCAGCGCCATGCCCAACCCGTCCCCGGGATCCCCCAGGGCCGGTCCCTCACCTGTGGATCCTGCGGCTAGCCGGCAGTGCCGTCCGGCTCCCACGTGTACTCGATCTGGCGTGCCGTGCGCTGGGCGAGGTCCCGGCCGAAGAGCCGATCGACCACGTGCAGGGCTCCGGCGATGCCGGAAGACAGGCCGGCCGCCGTGACGATCGGGCCGCTGTCGACCCACCGGACACCGACTCGTGCTCCGTCCGGACCGAGGCGAACCGCAAGGCCGTCCACGTCCTCGTGGTGGGTCGTCCAGGCTCGTCCCTCCAGCAGGCCGGCGGCGGCCAGCAGGAAGGCGCCCGTGCACACGCTCATCGTGATCGTCGCGGTGGCGCTCAGCCGGGCGACCTGCGCGAGCAGCTCGGCGTCGTCGGTCAGGGCTGCGGTGTCGACAGCCCCGGGGACGATGAGCAGGTCAGTGGCCTTCAGGTCTGCCAGGGCGTCGGTCGCGATGAGCCCCAAACCGCCGTAGGCGTGCACCTCGCCGGCCTGCCTCGCCGCGACGACGATGCTCAGGTCTGCGGGTCGCCCGTCGCGAGCCAGCAGCCGGGATGCGGTCAGGAGGACCTCGTAGGGCCCGCCGGCGTCGAGCAGGTCCATGCCATCGAAGGCGACGAGGGTGCAGGTGGTCATGGCCCCAGCATGGCGTGCCGGACGGATCCGGTTATGTCGAGGGCCCCGGTCGTCAGACCGGGGCCCTCGACATAACCAGGGATCGACCTAGGAGCGCTGCTCCGCCTCGAGCTGCTCGGCGTTGGTCTTGGGCATGCCCGGGTGGTGAAGGACGCCGCCGTGCGCGTTGTAGATGACGTCGCTGTCCTCGTACTCATGCAGGGGCGCCTCGATGGCGGCCTGCTCGGCAGCGTGGTGCTGGCCGGCCTCGATCTCGGCCGCAGACGGCTTGGGCACGTTGACGCCGTAGAAGAACTCGCTGAGGCGGTGCCGCAGCATCTGCGCGCGGTAGTGCTTGTTGCGCACGCCGTCCGCATCGGCCTTGGCCGGTGCCGGCAGCGGCACGTAGTCGTGCTTGGCCGTGATGACCGCCAGCTCCTTCTCGTTGAGGGGCTGGTGCACCTCGATGAACTCGCCGTGCGGGAGCCGCAGCACGCGACCGGACTCGTAGCCGTGGAGCAGCTTCTCGCGATCCTTGCGCTGCAGGCCGAGGCACGTGCGGCGGGTGATCACGAAGACGATCGGCGGCACGACGATCAGGGCGATTCGCAGGAACCAGATGATCGAGTTGATCGACAGGTCGAAGGCGACCGCGATGATGTCGTTCGCGCCGCCCACCCAGAGGAGGACGTAGAACGAGATCGCCATCATGCCGAAGGCGGTGCGGGTGGGCGCGTTGCGCGGGCGGTCGAGCAGGTTGTGCTCGCGCTTGTCGCCGGTGACCCAGGCCTCGATGAAGGGGTAGAGCGCCAGGACCGTGAAGATGATTCCGGGCACCACCAGCGCCGGGATGAAGATGTTCCAGGAGATCGTGTATCCGAAGATGACGGTCTCCCAGTTCGGCATGACCCGCAGGGCGCCATCGAGGAAGCCGATGTACCAGTCCGGCTGGGACCCCGCCGAGACTTGGTCCGGCATGTAGGGGCCGAAGATCCAGATCGGGTTGATCGTGACGAGGCCGCCGACGAGGGCGATGATGCCGAAGACCACGAAGAAGAAGCCACCGGCCTTCGCCATGTACACGGGAAGGAGGGGGTAGCCCACGACGTTGTCGTTCGTGCGGCCCGGGCCGGGGAACTGGGTGTGCTTCTGGGTCCAAACGAGCATGAGGTGGACCGTCACGAGCGCCAGGATCAAGCCGGGTATCAGCAGGATGTGCACGCCGTAGAGCCGGGAGATGAACTCTGTGCCCGGGAATTCACCGTCGAAGAGCAGGAAGGCGGCCCAGGTGCCTACGACAGGAACGGCTTGGACGATGCCTCGGGCGATCTGCAATCCGGTGCCGGAGAGCAGGTCGTCCGGGAGGGAGTAGCCGGAGAAGCCCGCGAGCAGGCCCAGGGTGGTCAGAGCCACGCCGATCAGCCAGTTGAACTCGCGGGGCTTGCGGAAGGCGCCGGTGAAGAACACGCGGAACATGTGCACAGCCATGGCCGCGATGAAGATCAGGGCGGACCAGTGGTGCATCTGACGCAAGAGAAGGCCGCCGCGCACGTCGAACGAGATGTGGAGAGCCGACTCGTAGGCCTCGGTCATGTGCAGGCCCTTGAGCGGCACGTAGCTGCCGTCGTAGATGACCTCGGCCATCGAGGGCTTGAACCACAGCGTCAGGAAGGTGCCGGTCAGCAGGACGACGATGAAGCTGTAGAGCGCGATCTCGCCGAGCATGAACGACCAGTGGTCGGGGAACACCTTGCCCAGGTTGCGAGAGAGGAACTTGTTGCTGCCGACGCGCTGGTCGACGTAGGTCGCCGACGCGCCTCCAGCCTTCTCCACGGGGCTGGTCGTGGTCATCCGCGCTCCCAGAAACTCGGTCCGACAGGTTCTTGGAAATCAGAAAGGGCTACCAGATAGCCTTCCTCATCCACGCCGATCGGCAACTGCGGCATGCGACGCGCTGCCGGGCCGAACACGACGTTCCCGCTGTCGGCCAGGTCGAAGGTCGACTGGTGGCACGGGCACAGCAGATGGTGAGTGCGCTGCTCGTACAGCGCGATAGGGCAGCCCACGTGGGTGCAGATCTTCGAGTAGGCGAGGATGCCCTCGACGTCCCAGCCCTCGCCCTGCTGCGAGCGGATCTGATCGGGCTCCATGCGCACGAGGATGATCGCGGCCTTGCCGCGGGCGTTCAGGTTGCCCTCCTCGTGCTCGACCTCGGGGAGGGTCGCAGGGATGGCGGAGATCAGGCCGCCGACCGGGAGATCCTCGGGTCGGATCGGGCGGGAGACGACGCTGTCCTCTGACGCGACGACATCACCGGCCATCTCCCCGCCGCTGTCCTCGCCTCCGTACTCGCCCTGGTATGTGCCGTCGGAGATGATCCGCGTGCCCTGGGCCCAGATGGTCGTGGAGAGCAGCTCCGTGGGGGACTTGCCCTCCGTGAACTCGGTGGGCGTCCAGAGGTCGCGCAGCATCACGATGAGCGGGATGGGGAACAGCACGAGAGCCCCGATGAGCGTGCGGCGGATCAACGGGAAACGGGCGAAGCCGGACTCCTCCTTGCCGCGCTCGTAGTTGGCCTCGGCCTCGAGGGTGGCGCGCTTGGGGGAGGACATCGTGTGACGCTGCTGCACGACCTCGACATCGGGCATGAGCTTCTTGGCCCACTGGATGGCGCCTGTGCCGACGAGGAGGATCGCCATGCCCATCGTGAAGCCCAGGGCGACGTTGCTCGCGCCCACGGATCCGAGGACCGGGATGTAGACGATGGCGTTGGGATCGATCGTCACGTAGGCGACGACGAAGAGCACGACGAAGACCATCGATAGGACGAACATCGTCGCGACCTGGCGCTCCGCGCGGCGAGCAGCCTTGGGGTCGGTATCGGTGGCCCGCGGCTTGTGCGGGATGTCGGCCACGGGGGAGTAGCCCAGGCGAGCAGGCGCCTTCTCGTGGCCGCCGGCGGAGTCCTGATGAGGCGTGAGGTCGTTCATCGCGACTTGATTCCGATCCAGACGGCCGCGGCGATGAGGGCCGCGAAGACTCCAACAACGAGGAAGACACCCTCCGTGACGGGTCCGAAGCGCCCGAGATTCAGGCCGCCCTGGCTCGGGGCGTCCTGAAGGTCGACGATGTAGGCGATGATCGCCTGCTTGTCGCCGGTGGGGAGCTGCGAGTCCGCGAAGATCGGCATGTTCTGGGGCCCGGTCAGCATGGCCTCGTAGATGACCTGGGGCGTGGACTGCATCAGGTTCGGGGCGTACTTGCCCTGCGTCAGGGCTCCGCCCTGGCCTGCGGCCTGATGGCACTGAGCGCAGTTGATGCGGAAGAGCTGCCCACCGAAGGCGACGTCGGCGTCCGCGTAGTCGAGCTGCTGGGCGGTCGGAATGGCCGGCCCGGGCGCGAGGGAGGCGATGTAGGCCGACATGGCCGCGATGTCCTCGTCCGAGTAGATGTTCTTCTTGGCCGGGGCCTGGGCGCCGGGTGCGGCCAGCGGCATGCGGCCGGTGGAGACCTGGAAGTGGACGCCGGCAGCGCCGACCCCGATCAGGGTCGGTCCCACGCTGGTTCCCTGAGCCTGCAGGCCGTGGCAGGACGAGCATCCTTCGAGATAGAGCTGCTTGCCCTTCTCGACCTGGGTCTCGCTGCCCACGGCCATGGTGGCCTCCGCCGGCTGGACATTGCCGAGGGCGGCGTAGCCGCCGCCGACAACAGCCAGGGCGCCGATCAACAACGCGGATGCCACGAGCGGGCTGCGCCGCCGGGCGGCCAGGAACTTCACTGTCACCGAACCTCTCTGCCGGATCGTGTCGTGCTCGTCGTGCCAGTCGTGCTCGGAGTCCAGGGGCGGGCCCCGAGGCTCACCTGAGGACGTAGATCATGAAGAACAGGGCGATCCAGACCACGTCGACGAAGTGCCAGTAGTACGAGGTCACGATCGCGCGTGTCGCCTGGTCGTGGCTGAAGCGTTTGACGACGTACGTCGTCGCCAGGACGAACAGGAAGGCGATCAGGCCGCCGAGGACGTGGAGGCCGTGGAAGCCCGTCGTCAGGTAGAAGGCCGTGCCGTAGGCGTCGCTCGACAGGGTCAGACCCTTGTGGACGAGTTCGACGTACTCCGTGACCTGGCCGGCGATGAAGACCGCGCCCATGACAAAGGTGATGATGAACCAGCGCCGCAGCCCCTTGACGTCCCCGCGCTCGGCGGCGAACACGCCGAGCTGGCAGGTCACCGAGGACAGAACGAGAATCGTCGTGTTGATGCTGGCGAACGGGATGTTGAGGAGTTCCGTCTGCGTCGCCCATACATCGGGGTTGACGGCTCGGAGCGTGAAGTACATCGCGAACAGGGCCGCGAAGAACATGAGCTCGCTGGAGAGCCACACGATCGTCCCGATCGCCACCATGTTGGGGCGGTTGGCCGGGGCGTGGGCGTATGCCTGAGGGATCTGTGTTGCTTGGGCCACAAGGGGAGTCTGGCAGATGGGCATGCCCTCCGCTCCCGGACCCCCCGAGGGATCGGTCACATTCGCCCCGAGATGCTGCCCCGACTAGAGTGAGGGCCGTGCACAGCGCTGACGAGAGAGCCGAAGCGGCCGCGGCTGAGGCCCGGATCCGAGCCTTCGAGGCCTCCGCGAATACGGCTCTGGAGCTCGAGGGCGACACCCATGGTGAGGGCCATGAGTCCGACCCGGAGCCGACCGTGCGGGTCCTCGTCTACAGCGACGACCGCATCGTCCGCCGTCAGGTGATGACCGCTCTGGGCCGACGCCCGGCGGCCGATCTCCCGGCCCTGGAGTACGTCGAGGTCGCCACCCCGGCCATGGCCATCTCCATCGTCGATGCCGGCGGCCTGGACCTGCTGATCCTCGACGGCGAGGCTGTCCCGGTCGGGGGCATGGGCCTGTGTCGCCAGTTGAAGGACGAGATCTACCACTGCCCTCCCATCCTCCTGCTCGTCGGGCGCCCCCAGGACGCATGGCTGGCCACGTGGTCGCGCGCGGACGGCGTCACGTCCCACCCGCTGGATGCCATCGCGCTCGCCCGTTCGGTGACGACCCTCCTGCGGGCTCGCCAGACCGTCGCGACCTCCTGACCGCCCGCCCTCCCGGCCGATCGATCCCGTGGACGTGCTCTCGTGGCCTGAGATCCTCGGGTCGCTGTCTCGCGGGCGGAATCTGACTCCGGACCAGGCCCGCTGGGCGATGGACCAGATGCTCACCGGACAGGCGACTGCCGCCCAGTTCGGCGCCTTCGTGCTGGGCCTCCGAGCCAAGGGTGAGACGGGTGCGGAGGTCGAGGCGCTCGTCGAGGCCATGCTGGGGCAGGCCCGGCTCCTCGACTTCGGCCCGGAGGGTGCCCCCGCGTCGCTCGACATCGTCGGGACGGGTGGCGATCACGCGCACACGGTGAACATCTCCACCATGGCGGCGCTGGTGTGCGCTGCGGCCGGGGCGCCGCTCGTCAAGCATGGCAACCGTGCGGCGTCGTCGTCGACGGGAACCGCCGACGTGCTCGAGCAGCTCGAGGTGGTCATCGACCTCGAGCCCGAGCAGGTCGTGGCCAGCGTGCGGGAGGCAGGCATCGGGTTCTGCTTCGCCCAGGTGCACCATCCGGCCCTGCGGCATGTGGGGCCGTGGCGCCGGGAGCTCGGTGTGCCCACGGTGTTCAACATCCTCGGCCCCCTGACGAATCCGGGTGCCGCGCCCGCGGCCCTGATCGGTTGCGCGAACGAGGCGCTCGCTCCGGTCATGGCCGACGTTCTGCATCGCCGCGGGGTGCGTGCCCTGGTCGTCCGCGGTGAGGATGGACTCGACGAGATCTCGCTGGCTGCGCCGACCCGGGTCTGGGATGCGACGGGAGACGAGGTGGTGGAGACGTGGCTGGATGCGTCGGATCTGGGATTCGCGCGTCGCGAGCCGAGCCTGCTGACCGGCGGCGACAGCGCCCGCAACGCCGCCCTGCTGGTCGCAGCCCTGGGCGCGGACGCGCCTGAGGCGTCAGATGCCGACCGCATCGACGCCATCCGGGATGCCGTCGCCGTGAATGCTGCGGCCGCCCTCGCTGCGCATGCCGCCCTGGACCCCGGGATGCGAACGTCGGCCAACCTTGTCGAGCGGGTGCGGGAGCAGGTGCCGCGAGTTCGCACGGTGCTGTCCGAGGGAACGGCGCTCGCCGCGCTGCGCAGGTGGGCCGAGGTGACCCGGGGCCTGACGGGTTGAGGGTGCGGTCGTGGAGCGTCAGGCGGAGCGGATCCGCGTGACGGAGGTGACCCGGGGCCCCTCAGGTCGGGACCCACGCCCCTGCTCCGCTCGCAGGTGCGGCGGCAGCGCCGGGGTCGCGTGCTTGCGGCGTTCGCGCAGGTCCGCAGCCTCGCGGCCGCCGGCATGACAGGGCAGCGCGAGTGCGGTTGTCGTGCGGACGAGGCGGACGGATCCGGACTCGAGCCACCGCAGGATCTCGATGGCCTCCTCGGTGAGGCCGGCCGGTGCCGGAGACGTGGCGGGGTCGACATGGTCGGCCTGTGCGACGAGGGCGTCGACTCGGGCACGGGGATCGGACCCCGCAGCCGCGTGTCCCGCGGCTGCCAGGTGACCGTGGCGGATCACATGGATGTCCCAGCCGAGGTCGTCGGTCGGCTCAGCTGCGACGAGCAGCGGCTCACGCGCCAGCATGGCCATGCGGTGCGTGCGATGGCTCGCGCGGCACACGGCGTCGAGACGCTCGCGCCACTGGGCCGCCTCCTCGAACCGCTGGTCGTCGGCCAGCCGGGACATCCGGTCGCGTACGGCTGCGATGACGGTGCGCAGGTCTCCGGACATGGCTGCACGCAGGCCGTCGACGCGTGACCCGTATCCGGCCGCATCATGACCGGAGGCGCAGGGAGCCAGGCATCGACCCAACTCGGCGAGCGAGCACCCCGGGGTGGACGTCGTCGGTGTCCGGGGCAGGCGCGGTGTGCAGGTGCGCACGGGATACGCGAGCAGCAGGGCCTCGATCGCGGCCTCGGCCGACGCGCGCGCGGTGAACGGCCCCAGGTAGCGGGCGCCCGCCGGCTCATCATCGGCCACGGTGCGCACGACGGACAGTCGCGGTGCCGGCTCGACGGTGAGCTTGACCCACGACTGGCGATCCGGGCGCCGCGATCGGCGGTTGTAGCGGGGCTGACGCTCGGCGATGAGACGCAGTTCGCGCACGCGGGCCTCGAGCGGGGTGGCGCACACGATGGGCGTGACGCGCGTGGCGATGCCCACCATCTCGGCCATGCGCCGGCGCTGCTCCGACGCCGTGAAGTACGAGCGCACGCGGGTGCGGATGTTGCGGGAGGTCCCGACATAGAGCGAGGCTCCCTGGGCGTCCTCGAACACGTAGACGCCCGGGGCGCTGGGGAGACCGTCGGCGAGATGGCGCTTCGCCCGCTGCGTCGGGGTGACGCGGGATGTGAACTCCTGCAGATCCTCGACGGTCGCGACGCCGAAGCCGGAGACGCGTTCGAGGAGACCGTGGAGGACGTCGACGGTCGCGCGTGCGTCATCGAGGGCGCGGTGCGTGGGCGTCACCGTGGCGCGGAAGTAGGCGGCCAGTGTGCCGAGCTTGCAGTTGCGCACCTCGCCACGATGCAGCGCCACGCGCGCGAGGCGTGCGGTGTCGATGATGCGCACGCGCGGCCACGGAAGGGAGAGGCGGGCGCATCCTCCCTTGAGGAATCCCACGTCGTACGGGGCGTTGTGCGCGACGAGCACGCCATCGCCGAGGAACTCGAGGAAGGACGGGAGGACGCCGGACAGTCGAGGCGCATTCGCGACGGCGGCATCGGTGATGCCGGTGAGTGCGGCGACGAACGGAGGAATGGGAACACCGGGATTCACCAGCGTCGCGAACTCGCCGAGCACCTGACCGCCGCGCACGGCCACGGCACCGATCTCGGTGATGCCCGCGTCCGCGGGAGAGCCCCCGGTGGTCTCGAGGTCGACGATGACGAAGGTCACGTCGGAGAGCGGTGTTCCGAGGTCATCGAGACTGGTCTGCACGCTCGGCGGCGGACCGGTCAGGGACGTCATGATCCCGACCGTAGGCGCACCGTGTGACAGGGCGTGGCATCGGTAGGCTCGTGGCGTGGCCGATTCCCCTGTGATCCCCGACGAGCGCTCGCGCTGGCGATGCGCGCACTGCGGCAACCTCACGCGCTTCGATGTGGTGCGGTCCTCCCGGGTCCGCGAGTTCTGGCACCTCGACATGGCCGGTGTGCCTGTGGTCGAGGAGACAGAGGTGCTGGCGGAGACCATCGAGAGCGTGACGTGCCGGTGGTGCGGTTCCGCGGATCGGGTCGAGGTGGTGGCGCGGCCGGAGTTCGGCGGGCCGGCGGACGAGGGGCCGGGTGACGGAGGCCCGTGACGGGGTGCGAGGGGCCGGGTGACGGAGGCCCGTGACGGGGTGCGAGGGGCCGGGTGACGGGGGTCCCTGACCTTCAGGCGGACGTCGACCGGGTTCTGCTCCAGTGCCCGGGGGTGGCGTGGTCCGTGCAGGTCCGGCATCGGGGCGAGATCGTCGTGGACATCGACTCCGGGCGCGTGCGCCCCACGGCCAGCATGGGCAAGGTCGTCGTCCTGTGGGCGGCGGCTCAGGCGCTCGTCTCGGGAGAGCGGGCCGCGGACGAGCCCGTGACGGTCCGGCCCGGGGATCTCGTGGCGGATTCCGGGCTCTGGCAGCACCTCACGGAACGGACCCTGAGCTGGACCTCCGCCTGCGTCCTGGTCGGAGCGGTCAGCGACAACACGGCGGCGAACGTTCTGATCCGCGAGCTGGGGCTCGATCGGCTCAGGAGGGTGTCGGAGGACCTCGGTGTCCCGGAGACCCGGCAGGTCGACGTGCTGCGCGATCGTCGGGGACCGCAGCATCCGGCCGCGCCGTCGTGGTCCCGCGCGCGGGATCTCGCGGACCTCATGGACCGACTGGCCCGGGCCGACGACGACGCGCCTGTCGAGACGCTGGTGCGCGGCTGGCTGGCGCTCGGCGCGGACCTCTCGATGGTGGCATCCGCCTTCGATCTCGATCCTCTCGCCCACGATCGGCTTCCGGGCGGGGGCTTCCTGTTTCACAAGACGGGGACGGACGCCGGGATCCGCGCGGACGCCGGCGCCGTCGGGCGCTCGGGCGAGCGATGGTCCTATGGGGTGCTCGCCACGTGGGATCCGCAGGACGGGTCCCGGGTCCCTGCGGTGCTCGCGGCCATGCGCGGGATCGGCCGGGCCGTCGCTCAGCGGCATCCGCTGTCAGACCCCCCGCCTAGCGTCGAAGCATGATCATCGACTGTGGAACCTGCTCGGTCGCCGGTGCTGCCTGTGACGACTGCGTCGTGACCGTCCTGCTCGGGGTTCCGGACGTGCCGGCGCGCTCCACCGACCTGCCTGACGACCATGCTGCCGCCCTCGCCGTCCTGGCGGACTCCGGCCTGGTGCCCCCGCTGCGCCTCGTGCGGGATGTCCGCGCCAGTTGATCGCGGGGGATTCCGAGGAGACATCCGTTAATCGGACGAATATGGGCCTCTGTCACCGTTCTGTTATGTTGCGAAAGACCTGAGGTCGCCTAGGCGGCCGCTCGGGCCTGCACAGCAGGAGCCCATCGACGAAGCGTGGTCTCGGCCACGCCCCGCCTGAGGAGGCGATGTGCGCACGACTCGTCCGCAGTGGGTCCGTCGGACCGCCGTGATCTCGCTCTCCGCCCTCATGCTCGTCACCGGAGCCGTCCTCGCCCCGCCCGCCACCGCCGCGCCCCGCGACCTCCAGCAGGTCCGAGACCAGGTGCGCACCCTCCAGGCCCGCGCCGAGGCTGCGACGGAGCGCTACAACAAGGCGCGCAACGAGCTCAATGACGTCCAGGCCACTCTCGAGGGCCTGAAGAAGAAGGTCCGTCGCGAGCGTGCCGAACTGCAGACCATCCTCAGCTCGGTCGATGACCTCGCGCGGTCGGCCTACACCAGCGGGGGCATCGACACCTCGCTGCAGGTCCTCCTGGCCGAGGACCCCACCGAGTTCCTCGCTCAGGCGGCGGCTCTGGACCAGGTGGCGAAGTCGCAGGCCTCCTCGCTGCGTCGCACGCAGACGGCACGCCTCCGACTCGCGCAGAGCGAGGCCGCAGTCATCGACAAGGAAGCCATCGCCCGGGGCTACCGCAACGAGATGTCGGCGGCGAAGAAGGAGGCGGACGACCGTCTCAGTGAGGCCGAGTCCGTCCTGGCCAACCTCGAGGCATCCGAGCGCCGGCGTCTCGCGGCCATCGCCGCCCAGGAGCGGCGTGCCTCGCTCGCGGCCGCCAGTGCTGCCCGCTCGTTCCTCAGCGGCTCGTCGACCGCCGGCGGCGGTGTGCCGCCGGTCAGCGGCCGCGCCGCTGCCGCCGTGCAGTACGCCCTGTCCAAGGTCGGCAACCGCTACGTGGCGGCCACGGCAGGCCCGAGCACCTTCGACTGCTCGGGCCTGACCATGACGGCCTGGCGACAGGCGGGCATCTCCCTGCCGCACTACTCGTACTCCCAGTGGAACAGCACGCGTCGCATCCCGCTGAGCGAGGCCCGTCCCGGAGACCTCGTGTTCTACTTCGGCGGCAACGTCCACCACGTGGGGATGTACATCGGCAACGGCAAGATGGTGCATGCGGCCAACCCGGGCGACGGAGTCCGCATCGACGCCGTGCTCGGTCCTTGGTACAACCGCTACTTCAGCGGTGTCGGTCGCGTGATCGGCTGATCCTCACCGCACATTCGTCACACGTGAAGCCCGTCACGGCCTAGCCGTGACGGGCTTCACGTGTGACACTGCCTCAGGCGTAGAGACGCTCGACGTCGTCGGCGAACTCCTCCATCACGACGGAGCGCTTGAGCTTCAGGGACGGCGTGATCTGGCCGCCCTCCTCGGTCCAATCGACGGGGAGGATCGCGAACTTCTTGATCGCCTCGGCGTGCGACACGGCCTTGTTCGCCTCGTCGATCGCCGACTGGATCGCGGCGTTCAGATCCGGGTCGTTGACCATGTCGGCCACCGTGACGTCGCCCTTGTTGTTCTGCGCGACCCACGCGGGGAAGGACTCCGGGTCGATCGTCACGAGAGCCGCGATGAACGGCTTGGCGTCACCCACGACCATGCACTGGCTCACGAGCCAGTTGGCACGGAGGCGATCCTCGAGGACGGCCGGGGCGACGTTCTTGCCCGCGGCCGTGACGATGATCTCCTTCTTGCGTCCGGTGATGGTGACGAAGCCGTCGTCGTCGATCTCGCCGATGTCACCGGAGTGGAACCAGCCGTCCGGCTCCAGGGCCTCCGCCGTCGCCGTCGGGTTGTTCCAGTAGCCCACGAAGATCTGCCCGCCACCGAGCAGGATCTCTCCGTCCTCGGCGATCTTGACCTTGGCACCGGGGACGGGTTGACCGACCGACCCGATGCGCAGCGCGCTGGGACGGTTCACGGTGCTGGCGGCCGACGTCTCCGTCAGGCCGTAGCCCTCGAGGATCGTGACGCCGATGCCCCGGAAGAAGTGGCCGAGTCGGGCACCCAGGGGGGCTCCACCCGAGACCGCCCACTGCATCCGCCCACCCATGGCATGCCGCAGCTTGACGTAGACGAGCTTGTCGAACAGGGCGTGCTTGAGCTTGAGCATGAGCCCCGGGCCCCCGTGGTCGAGGGACTCGCTGTACTGGATGGCGACGTTCGCCGCAGTGTCGAAGATGTGCCCCTTGCCGGCAGCCTGCGCCTTCTGCTGAGCTGAGTTGTACACCTTCTCGAACACGCGAGGCACCGCGAGGAGGAAGGTCGGCTGGAAGGACGCGAGCCCGGGAAGCAGCTGCTTGATGTCCGCGGCATGGCCGAGGCGGGCGCCGGCGCGCACGCAGCCCAGCTGGATCACGCGGCCGAACACGTGGGCGATGGGCAGGAACAGCAGGGTGGAGGAGTTCGGGGCCAGGAAGACATCCGGGAGGCCGAAGACCACCTGATCGATCTCGAACATGAAGTTGCCGTGCGTGAGCATGCAGCCCTTGGGACGCCCCGTGGTGCCTGACGTGTAGATGATCGTGGCGAGGGAGTCCGGGTTCAGCGTCTGGCGCCGAGCCTCGAGCTGCTCGTCGCTGACGCTGTGTCCCTCGCGAGCGAGCTCCTCGAGCGCCCCGTCCTCAAAGACCCAGGCGCGCGTGCACGTCGGGATCTGGTCGGCCACCTCGTCGTACGTCTTGCGGTTCTTCTCGCTCTCGAGGAACACGGCCACGGAGCCCGAGTCGCTCAGCATCCACTGGATCTGCTCGGCGGAGGAGGTCTCGTACACCGGGACGCTCACGCATCCGGCGTACCAGATGGCGAAGTCCACGACGGTCCACTCGTAGCGGGTCCGGCTCATGACGCCAATGCGCTCACCGGCCTCGACCCCGTTGGCGATGATGCCCTTCGCGACGGCCCGAACCTGGTCGAGGAACTCCTGGGAGGTGACACCCACCCAGGCATCGCCTCGGGGGACCGAGAAGGCCACGTGGCCAGGGTCCTTGGCGGCGTTCTCGACGATGTGGTCGACGACGCTTCCGGTCGTTGCGGACGGCTTGGCCTGGGGCACGGAGTATTCGGTTCTCATGTCGACACCGTAGATCAGCCTCCGGATGTTGGCACGCGATTCGCATGGCATTCTGGCGGGGTGCGCACGGTCGTGGTGGTGGACGAGAGTCTGGTCGCCGTCCCCCCGGCCGCCCTGCTGTCCCTCCTGGGGGACCCCGCTCGCTGGCCCGGGTGGTGGCCGGGGAGCCGGGCGACTCTCGTGCGCACGCGCGACGGCCTGCAGTGGTCCCTCGTGGGTGCCCTCGTCGGGACGTCGTCCGTGACCGTCGTTCCCGACTCCACCGGCGCTCAGGTGCGCTACCGACTCGAGGCTGATCCCGCTCAGCCCGGCTCCTCGGACACCCCCCGTCGGCTCCCGGACTCGCCTCATGGGCGGCGGGAGGTCGACGCGCTCGTCCAGCGGCACCGGGTGGCGTGGAAGCGGGCCGTCTTCTCGTTCGTGGCCGAGTACGAGGCCTCCGTCACCGGGCGCCGGTACTGAGCCTCATGCGCGTTCATGTGGTCAGCGACGTCCATGGTGCAGCGCGGGAGCTCGCGGCGGCAGCAGCGGGGGCGGACGCCTTCGTCTGCCTGGGCGATCTCATCTGCTTCCTCGACTACCACGATCCGAGCCGGGGGATCTTCGCGGACCTGTTCGGCGAGGAGCACGCCCGGCGCTACATCGAGCTGCGTACGGCCAACCGGTTCACGGAAGCTCGGGAGCTGAGCGCGCGGGCGTGGGAGTCGCTCGGGGTCACGGGCCAGGAGGGCCGCTTCGGCGTCATGGAGGCCATGGTGCGCGTGCAGTACGAGGAGCTGTTCGATGCGATGCCCGCTCCGGCACTGCTCACGTTCGGCAACGTCGACCTTCCTGCCCTGTGGCCGGAGTTCGTCCGGGACGGGCATCGGGTGCTCGACGGTGAGGTCATCGAGGTGGACGGCATGCGGTGGGGCTTCGTGGGGGGAGGCCTCGTGAGCCCCATGCGAACACCGTTCGAGATCACACCGGACGAGTACGCGGAGAAGCTCGACCGCCTCGGCCCCGTCGACGTCCTCTTCACGCACATCCCCCCAGCCGTGCCCGAGCTCGTCTACGACGTGGAGGCGCGTCGCTTCGAGGTGGGCAGCGCGGCCCTTCTCGAGTACGTGCGCACCTGGCAGCCGAGATTCCACCTCTTCGGTCACATCCACCAGCCCCTCGCCGCCAGGCGACGCATCGGCCGAACGGAGTGCATCAACGTCGGCCACTTCGCGGGTTCGGGTCAGCCCTACGTCCTCGACCTCGTCGACGCGTGAACCGCACGGAGTAGCCTTCGCGTCATGGCCGACCAGACTCAGTCCAGCATCGTCATCGACGCACCTGCCGATCGCATCATGGCCGTGATCGCCGACCTCCCCGCGTACCCGCAGTGGAGCGATGGCATCGCGTCGGTGACCGTGCTCTCCGTCTACGAGGACGACAACCGACCGGCCGACGCCAGGTTTGTGCTGGATTCTGGGGCCATCAAGGACACCTACGAGCTGGAGTACGACTGGGACGACAATGCTCGTGTCTCCTGGACGCTGACCAAGGGCGACATGCTGACGGCCATGGACGGCACGTACGAGCTCTCGGAGAACGGCGACGGCACCACGACCGTGCACTATCGCCTCTCAGTCGACGTCAAGATCCCGATGATCGGCATGATCAAGCGCAAGGCCGAGAAGGTCATCGTCGACACGGCCCTCAAGGGACTCAAGAAGCGCGTAGAAGCCGGCTCCTGAGGTCTCTCGTGAGCGACTCCGCGCGCGTCCTCGTGTTCGCCGGTGACGGCGGAGCTGGGACCACGACCTTCGCCCGCCGGACGGCGGACGAGATGCGGGATCTGGGGCTCTCCGTCGAGGAGGTGGATGCCTCCGGCGAAGTCCTGGGTGAGCTGAGCGCTGACCTCGTATCCGACCTCCAGCGCACCATTGGCCTGCTGTGGCGCGAGGCTGGTGCCGACCCGATGCTGGTGGAGGAGTGGAGCGGTCTCGCGGGCCTGCGCCTTGTCGAGGCGTGGCAGGCCATCGCATCTGCTCGACGCACCGCGGACGTCGTCGTCGTCGACGCCGGCTCCCTGGCGCGGCTGCGTGACCTGGCCGCCACGCCCGGGACGCTCCTGCGCCTGATTGATGCGGCCATGACCCCGCGCAGTGCCATGTGGCGCTCGTCCTCAGGTGACGCCGACCTGTTCGAGTCGCTCTCGACCGCACGGCTGGCGGCACGGGACTGGTGTGCCGTCCTGCAGGGCCCGCGCACGTCCGCCCGGCTCCTCGCCCGACCGGACGGTGCGACGATCCCGAGGGTCCTGCGCACGCGCGATCAGGTGACCATCATGGGCATGCTGGTCGACGGCATCATCGTCGGCCAGGTGCCGGCCAAGAAGGATCGTCGACGGCGTCCCGAGCGGCAGCGGGCCCTCGCAGCGCGGAACGAGTACCGGGAGCGGGCGCCCGGGATGCCCGTGTGGCACTCGACCAGCCGCATCACGATGGCTCCTCGAGGTGCGCGTGCCGTCGATGTCCTGATCGACCCGCGACTCTCCACACCCCGGGCGAGCACGTTCGTGGTGGAGGAGAACGGTGACGGCTTCACGCTCCTGGTGCCTCTGCGCGATGTCGCGGGGGAGGTGCGCGTGGGAGTTCAGGGCGCATCCCTCGTGCTTGCCCTCGACGGGGTGAATGCCTGGCATGAGCTGCCATCGGTGCTGGCCCGGTGCGACGCCGTCCGCGTCCAGTACGTCGATCACGGGTATGTGGTGCGCTGGGAGCCCGTCCGCGACCTTTGGAGTGCCTCGCTCGTCGACGGGCACGCCGCCGGTGGCGATCTCGACGCGGGAGGGAACGCATGACGGATCGGCCGGATCTGCCCTGGTGGTACTCGGGGGAGGGCGACGCTCACCGGGGCGCGCCGGACGACGACGGTGCGACGCCGCACCAGGCGCCGGACGCAGGGTCCCGTGGAGGCATGGACTGGATGGGGATGCTCTCCGGTGCGGCACGCATGGTCGACTGGGCGGCGTCCGCTGTGGTCGAGCCGCACGGAGACCACCGTGATCCCGCTCAGCACCCGGACTGCATGATCTGCCGAACGCTGGTCCTCCTGCAGGACCGCACCGGCATGACCGCGCCCACCAGTGGGTCGCCCGTTCCGGCTGACCCACGTGCGGAGGCCCAGCCGATCCGCTGGATTCCCGTGGTGGACGGACCCCTCCCACCGCGCGGCTAGGCTTCCCCGCATGGGTCTGTCGATCGGAGTCGATGTCGGCGGCACCAAGATCCTTGCCGGTGCTGTGGCCGAGGACGGCCGAATCCAGGCCACCGCCCGGCGGCCCACTCCCCGTCACGATGCCGAGGCCGTGCTGGAGCAGGTGGCTGACGTCGTCGCCGAGTTGCGCGATGGAGCGGACGAGACGATCGACGGGGTGGGTGTCGGTATCGCGGGTGTCGTTGACGCCGAGCGCTCGCGCGTGTACTTCGCCCCGAATCTGCGGTGGTCGCAGGTGCCGGCTCGGGCCCTCCTCGAGGCTTCCACGGGCCTCCCCGTCGTCGTGGAGAACGACGGCAACATCGCCGCGTGGGGTGAGTACCGCTTCGGTGCGGGACGCGGGACTTCGGACATGGTGCTCGTCACCGTCGGCACAGGTATCGGTGGGGGCATCGTCATCGACGGTCGCCTCTTCCGCGGCGCCCATGGCGCTGCCGGCGAGATCGGGCACATCAATGCTGTCCCCGACGGCCGGGCCTGCGGCTGCGGGCGCGGTGGGTGCTGGGAGCAGTACGCCAGCGGAAACGCCCTCGTGCGCGAGGCACGGGAGCTCGCGGCGGAGCGACGCTCCGAGGCCGGACTCCTCCTGTCTCTGGGGGATGGCACCCCCGAGGGAGTTCAGGGACCTGAGGTGACTCAGGCGGCTCTGGCAGGGGACCCCATCGCCATGGAGGCCTTCGCTCGGGTGGGCACCTGGCTCGGGCGGGGATTGGCCGACCTCGCTGCGGTGCTCGACCCTGAAGTGTTCGTCATCGGTGGGGGAGTGTCGGAGTCCGGCGACCTGCTGCTCGCCAGCGCACGATCGACACTCAACGACAAGCTCATCGGCCAGCAGAACCGCCCGGCGCCGCTGGTGCGGGCTGCGGAGCTGGCCAACAGTGCGGGCATCGTGGGGGCTGCCGATCTGGTGCGGCAGCCCGGCGGGTAGCGCAGTGGAGCGCCGCGTGAAGCGCCGCGTAGCGAGGTGATGATCGACCGTGGGGTCAGGTCAGACGATCGCGCCGTTGTTGCCGTCGTCCTCGCGCTCCTTCATCCGCGCGACGAGCGTGACGAAGCCGGCGATCGTGGCCGCGATGCCGAGCCCGGTGAGCCAGCCGTCCCACGCGAGGACCCGGGTGCCCACGATGACGATGGGGCCACCGATCACCGCGGCCCAGGCGAAGCGTCCTGCGGTGTCCGTGGGGCGCCTGATCGGGGGAGGGTGCGGGGGCTCGTAGCCCTCCTCGTCATCGGGTTCGAGCAGTTCGTCGTGATCGGCCAGGGGATCGGGATGATCGCCCGTCGCTGACAGGGGCGGGAGAGATCGCTCCCTCGGGAAGTCCGGGCCCAGGTCGACCTGGCCGCTGAGGTCGGCGACGATGGCATCCCATGCGCGCTCCTCATGCTCGGGCAGGCGGCCCTCGCGCGGCTCCGGTGAGCTCATGAGGTGAGGCGCCGGACGAAGTCGATGCTGTCGCGCACGATGATCTCCGCGTCGTGATCGAGCGTGGCGACGTGGTACGAGTCAGCCAGCACGACCTCCGTGGCATCGGTGGATGACACGTGGGCGAGGATGTGCGCTGCATTCGATGCCTCGACGACGTGATCGACGGCACTGCGGAAGAGCAGGAGCGGATTCGTGACTCTCGGCAGGTTCTCCTTGACGTCGCGCCACATCTGCGACAGCGAGTGGGCGGCCTTGAGGGGGATGCGGTCGTAGGCCCCTTCGTCCTGGCCCGGCTTGGCGATGTCGTTCGATATGCCAGGGAAGCCGCCGATGACGTGCTGGAGGATCGGGAGCAGGAATCGATCGGGGCGCTCGGTGTGGACGGCCGGGTTCACGAGCACGATCCCGCGAATGGCATCGCCGTGCTGCTCTGCGAGACGCAGGGTCAGGGACCCTCCCATCGACAGGCCCATGACGAAGACGGCATCGCACGTCGACTGGAGCACGCGAAGAGCGCGCTCGGACTCGTGGTACCAGTCCTGCCATGTGGTCAGGTTCATGTCCTGCCAGCGCGTGCCGTGGCCGGGAAGCAGCGGGACGGACACGCTCCACCCCTGCTCGACCAGCGCGCGACCCCAGGGGGTCATGGACTTCGGCGACCCGGTGAATCCGTGCAGGAGCAGCACTCCTGTGCGGTCACCGGCATGGCTCCACGGTTCGGCGCCGGGCATCAGGGCCATGGGGTACTCCTCGCCGTGCTCTTCTCGCCACCCGGCACCACGACGTGTCGTGAGCAGGAGAGGGGACGCCGCCCCGGCGCCGCCACTAGTCTGCCACCTGAGGAGGACGACGTCGGTGCTGTACTGGGTCCTGAAGCACGTGCTGGTCGGGCCATGGCTGCGCGTGCTCTTCCGTCCCTGGGTCGAGGGACTGGAACATGTTCCCCCGAAGGGTGCGGCGATCTTCGCCTCGAACCACCTGTCCTTCTCCGACTCGTTCTTCCTTCCCCTGGTCGTTCCCCGGCACATCACCTTTCTCGCGAAGAGCGACTACTTCACCGGACGCGGCATCAAGGGCCGTCTGACCAAGTGGTTCTTCGCCGGAGTCGGGCAGGTGCCGGTGGATCGCTCAGGTGGGCGCGCGTCCGAGGCGGCCATGCGCACGGGTCTCCGGATTCTGGGGGAGGGTCATCTTCTCGGCATCTACCCGGAGGGCACGCGGTCGCCGAACGGCACGCTCTACCGCGGCAAGACGGGCGTAGCCCGCATGGCGATGGAGGCTCACGTGCCGGTGCTGCCCGTCGCGATGATCAACACCTACGAGATCCAGCCGCCGGGGCAGGTGCGCCCGAGCCTGCGTCGCGTCGGCGTGCGGATCGGGGCACCACTCGACTTCTCCCGCTACGAGGGGCTGGAGAACGATCGGTTCGTGCTGCGGTCGGTGACCGACGAGGTCATGTACGAGCTGATGTCCCTCTCGGGCCAGGAGTACGTCGACATGTACGCGACTCGGGCGAAGGAGCTGATCGCCGAGGGCGAGCCGGCCGATTCCCGGTCCATGCTGCCCGTTGCCTCGGGTGAGGGTTTGGGAGGCGACGCCTAGGTTGCCGTGGACTCCGAGGCGCTGAGGCGCTTGTCGAGTGGGGCGAGGATCGTCTCCAGCACGATGGCCAGCACGACCGCCAGGAGGGTGAATCCCAGGCGCTCGATCGCGGTCTCGGTGATGGAGGTGCGCACGCCCTCGAGCAGCACGACAGCAGGGGTGAGGAGGCTGACGTACTGCCAGTACGGTCGGGTCGTCGCGTAGCGCAGCGTCAGCGATGCCACCGCTGCGGCGAATCCCAGCACGTACAGGGCGGCGGGGTAGTCCCCGAGGATCAGGTAGAGCACCATGGCAATGACGAACCCGGCGACGGTCCCGTAGGCCCGCTGGAGCGTTTTGGCACGAGCATCCCGGACGTACGGCTCGAGGATCAGCAGGAAGGTCATCGCGAACCAGCCGCCTCCGTGCTGCCAGTCGAAGGCCACCACGACGTACATGGCCGCGGACAGGACGACGCCCAGGGTGATGGCGTAGACGCGCACCCGCCTCCAGGACAGCGGGGTCGCGGGATCATGCGATGCGCGTGGCCTCAGGCGGCGGATGAGGAGGCCGGCCAGTGCACCCCAGAGCGCTGATCCACCTGCGAGGAGTCCGGCGAGCAGCCAGCCGGGCATGCCCTCGTCCGGCAGCTGAGGGGGAGTGGCGATCAGGAAGATCACGCTGATGGGGGCCAGGACGACCATGCCCGACGCATTCACCCGGGAGGCGAGGCCGGCACCGACGCCCAGCACTCCGACGACGAGAGCAGCGAGCCACGGTGTCGTGGCGGCGGGAACAGCCAGTGCGCTGGCGACGCCCACGGCCACGATGGTCGCGATGGTGATCGATCGGGGCGCGAGGAGTGCGGGGATCATCGCGGCCAGAGCGGCGAGGGTCGTGATGCTCGCCAGGCCGGAGAGGCCGAACGCGGCCAGGGCGAGTCCGGGGATGAAGGCCAAGCCGAGCGTCACGGAGAATCCGAGTACGACCTTCGTCGCGGCCTGGAGTCTCATGTCACCCACCCTCGGCTGCGCTGAACCGCCGCGCGCCAGCGGCTACGCGAGGTCGGATTGACGGATCGCGGGGAGAACGTTCCGGAGGACTGGCGCGTGTGGGCAAGTTCATCGACGCTGGTCCACACACCGGCACCCAGCCCGGCGAGGAACGCCGCACCGAGTCCTGTGGTCTGCAGTTCCGCCGATCGATCGACCGTGAGTCCCACGGCATCAGCCTGAAGCTGGCAGAGGAGGGAGTTCGCCGCAGCGCCGCCGTCGATCGCGAGGCGATCGAGGGCCACGGCGGCATCCCGGGCCATGAGGTCCACGATGTCGCTCACCTCGAAGGCGATCGCCTCCAGCGTGGCTCGGGCGATGTGTGCTCGCGTGGTGCCGCGCGTGATCCCGATGATGAGTCCGCGTGCGGACGGGTCCCACTCGGGAGCGCCAAGACCGGTCAGAGCCGGCACGAAGACGATGCCGCCGGAGTCGGGAACACTCGCGGCCAGTGGCTCGATCTCCTCGGCGCTCTCGAGGATGCCGAGGCCGTCGCGCAGCCACTGGACGGCCGCTCCGGTGACGAAGACCGACCCCTCGAGGGCGAAGTCCCGTCGGCCATCGGGATGGCCCAGCGCCACAGTCGTCAGCAGGCCGTGGTCGGATCGGCGGGCGACCTGCCCTGTGTGGACGAGGAGGAAGGATCCGGTGCCGTAGGTGCACTTGGCCGCTCCCGCGTGGAACCCGGCCTGGCCGACGAGTGCCGCCTGCTGGTCGCCGGCGAGGCCGGTGATCGGCAGGTCCAGACCGAGGAAGGCGGTTGGCTCGGTGCGCGCGAGGGAACCGTAGGAGGGGACGATCTCGGGGAGCGCATCGCGGGGCACCGAGAAGATCGAGCACAACTCCTCGTTCCAGTCGCCGCTGTCGAGGTCGTAGAGCAGGGTGCGAGAGGCGTTCGTGGGGTCGGTGATGTGGGCGAGTCCGCGCGACATGCGGGCGATGAGATACGAGTCGACGGTCCCGATCGCCGTGCGTCCGGAGCTCACCCCTGCCCAGATGTGCTCCTCGTGCGCCGCGATCCACGCGAGCTTCGTGCCGGAGAAGTAGGGGTCGAGGCGCAGGCCAGTCCGACGGTGGATCTCGGGCTCGTGCCCGGCGCGCACGAGCTCGGCGCACAGGGCCGCCGTGCGTCGGTCCTGCCAGACGATGGCACGCCGAGCCGCACCCAGCGTCTCGCGATCCCACAGGCACACGGTCTCGCGCTGGTTCGTCAGGCCCACGGCGACGAGGTCGCTGGTGGCGCCGTGCTGGTGGAGGGCCGTACGCGTCGCGGTCAGGGTGGCGCGCCAGATCTCCCCGAGGTCGTGCTCGACCCAGCCGTCGTCCGGGTAGTGCTGCGGGAACTCCGCATAGCCACGGGCGACGACCCGACCCCGGTCGTCGACGACGAGGGCGGTGACGCCGGTGGTCCCGGCATCGATCGCCAACAGACAGGGCATGGCGAGCACCCTAGTTGCATGACAGCGCTTGCACGCGGGTCTAAGGTGGGGGCGCCGGGAGGCTCCCGGCCTGCCTGGGGCGGACGCCGTACCACGGCAATCCGCCATCGGGACGCGAGGGGCCACACGCCCCAGTCGAGAGGAGTGCATGACCCATGCGCGTGGGAGTTCTCACCGGTGGCGGCGACTGCCCGGGACTCAATGCGGTCATCCGTGGCGTCGTCCGGCGCGGAGTCCAGGAGTACGGATTCGACTTCGTCGGGTTCCGTGACGGCTGGAAGGGTCCCCTCGAGGGACTGACGATGGAGCTCGGCATCCCCCAGGTTCGCGGCATCCTCCCGCGCGGCGGAACGATCCTGGGTTCCTCGCGGACCAACCCCGTCAAGATCGACGGAGGCATCGAGCGCATCGAGGAGAACCTGAAGGCGCTGGGGATCGATGCCCTCGTGGCGATCGGTGGAGAGGACACCCTGGGCGTCGCGACGACCCTCACCGAGCACGGGTTCCACGTGGTCGGTGTGCCGAAGACGATCGACAACGACCTGAGCGCCACCGACTACACCTTCGGCTTCGACACCGCGGTCCAGATCGCCACGGAGGCCATCGATCGGCTCCACACGACGGCGGAGTCCCACCATCGCATCCTCATCTGCGAGGTCATGGGCCGGCACGCGGGCTGGATCGCGCTGCACTCGGGCATGGCCGGAGGAGCGAACGCGATCCTCATTCCCGAGGTCGAGTTCGACCTCGACGAGGTCGTCGGCTGGGTCGAGTCTCGTTTCCGTGCGAGCTACGCGCCGATCATCGTGGTGGCCGAGGGAGCGCAGCCCAAGGGTGGTCAGATGGTGACGAAGGACGCCACACTCGATGCGTTCGGCCACGTGAAGCTGTCGGGCATCGGCGACTGGCTTGCCCAGCAGGTCGAGGAGCGGACGGGCCATGAGGCACGCACGACGGTCCTGGGTCACATCCAGCGCGGTGGAACCCCCACGTCCTTCGATCGGGTCCTGGCCACGCGGTTCGGCCTCAACGCCATCGCCGCGGTGAAGGACGGTGCCTGGGGAACGATGGTGGCCCTTCAGGGGACCGACATCGTGCGTGTGCCGCTGCAGGCCGCGACAGGAACGCTGAAGACGGTGCCAGTGGCGCGCTACGAGGAGGCCAAGGCCTTCTTCGGCTAGGCCGACAGCGAAAGTGCAGGTAAGGCACGCGACGACCCGTTCGTCGCGTGCCTTACCCTTGGGGGCATGCCTGACACCCTGAGTTGGCCCGACCTGCCCGCGGCCCAGCAGCCGCCGTGGCCGGATCCGGTGGCCCTGGGCACCGTGACCGACGAGCTGGCGACGCTTCCCCCGCTCGTCTTCGCGGGTGAGTGCGACCAGTTGACCGAGCGCCTGGCTGATGCGGCTCTCGGCAAGGCCTTCGTGCTCATGGGCGGAGACTGCGCGGAGACCTTCGAGGCGAACAACGCGGACTCGATCCGAGCGCGGCTCAAGACCGTG
The DNA here is from genome assembly GCA_964597445.1 of uncultured Bifidobacteriaceae bacterium. Classification (GTDB taxonomy): domain Bacteria; phylum Actinomycetota; class Actinomycetes; order S36-B12; family S36-B12; genus UBA10649. The sequence goes on from CAZQXO010000004.1 coordinate 76,341, forward strand.
CTGCAGATGTCGGTGATCCTGACCTACGCCGCGTCACTTCCGGTGGTCAAGGTCGGCCGGGTCGCAGGTCAGTACTTCAAGCCCCGATCGAAGCTCACCGAGACCCGTGAGGGTGTCGAGCTGACGTCGTACTTCGGCGATGCCGTCAATGCCCTGGCGTTCGATGAGGCCAGCCGCACCCCGGACCCGACGCGACTCCTGCGGACCTACCACGCATCGTCGGCTGCGTTGAACCTCGTGCGCGCCTTCACGCAGGGGGGCTATGCGGACCTGCGCCAGGTGCATGCCTGGAACCAGGACTTCGTGCGTGACTCCGTCGCCGGCCAGCGCTACGAAGCTGTTGCCCAGGACATCGACCGGGCCCTCGCGTTCATGCGGGCTATCGGTGCAGACGCCGATGCGCTCCAGCGCGTCGAGTTCTACGCCGCGCATGAGGCGCTGTCGATCCACTACGAGCGCGCCTTGACGCGCATCGACTCGCGCACGGGCCTGCCCTATGACGTCTCGGGTCACTTCCTGTGGATCGGCGAGCGCACGCGGCAGCTGGACGGTGCGCACATCCACTTCGCATCGACCATTCGCAACCCCATCGGCGTGAAGATCGGGCCGACGGCATCCCCGGACGACGTCGCACACATGTGCGAGGTGCTCAATCCCGACCGGGTGCCGGGACGCCTGACCCTGATCTCCCGCATGGGAGCCGACAAGGTCCGCGACGTTCTGCCGAGCATCGTTCAGAAGGTCGACGCCAGTGGGGTCCCTGTCGTGTGGGTCTGCGATCCCATGCACGGCAACACCCGCGAGGCGGCGACAGGTCACAAGACCCGGCTGTTCGACGATGTGGTGTCGGAGGTCCAGGGATTCTTCGAGGTGCATCGCAACCTCGGCACGATCCCGGGCGGCATCCATGTCGAGCTCACCGGTGACGACGTCACCGAGTGCGTCGGTGGCACCGGGGGCGTTCTGGAGGGCAACCTCGGCGACCGCTACGAGACCGCCTGCGATCCGCGGCTGAACCGTGAGCAGAGCCTGGAGCTCGCTTTCCTCGTCGCTGACATGCTGATGCTCCGGTAGATCGCATGGCGCACGCGGTCGGGACCCTTCTGGCGGCCTCGTACCGAACACCGGGTGGTCGCCTCATCGTGGTCGTGGACCCGCAGGCGAGCGGGGATCTCGGTCCGTCCGAGTACGGGGCTGTGGTGGCGGGAACCTTCCGGGACCTTGCTGACGCCGCGGAGCGCCTGCCCTCCTCCGTGCGCATCCGGCCGCGTAGCCCCGTCCCGGCAATTGCCGACGTTCTCGCGCGTTATGCGGACGGAGATCTCGGCGCGCTGGAGGAGGTGTCGGTGACCCAGCCCGGAGGACCCTTCCAGCAGCGGGCATGGCAGGCCATGAGGTCGATCCGGGCGGGCAGCGTCGACTCCTATGCCGGGCTGGCGCGCAGGGCCGGTGCTCCTCGCGCGGCACGGGCAGCCGGCACCGCCTGCTCATCGAATCTCGTGGCGCCCTTCGTGCCCTGTCACCGGGTGGTGGCCTCGAGCGGCATCGGCGGCTACGGGTACGGCATCGAGGTGAAGGTCGCCCTGCTGGAGCACGAAGGCGTACTGCTCTGACCGCAGGACCGTCCCGCACGAGCCGGGTCAGACGATGTTGATCTCCCCGCGCATGCGTCCGGCAGCGAAGCGTCCGGCGTCGAAGCCCGAGACGTCGATCGAGGCCGGTCGACCGAGGTGGAGGTCACGCATGACCTCCCCGACGGCCGGGCTCTGCAGGAATCCGTGACCGGAGAATCCGCAGGCGTAGAGGAACCGAGAGACGGAGGGGGACTCCCCGAGCAGGGCGTTGTGGTCTGGCGTCACCTCGTACATGCCGACCCAGCGATGGGCGATGCCGAGGTCCAGCAACTCGGGTGCGCGCTGCTCCATGGCGGCCATGAGCTGGGGGAGCCACGCCTCGCTGTACTCCCAGCGGAAGCCCGGCTCCTCGTCCCGATACGACATGCCCAGGAGGATGGCGGGTCCCTCGCGGTGGAAGTAGAAGGTCGTCGCAGCGTCGATGGTCATGGGGGTGGCGTGGGTGACCCGCTCGGCCAGATCCGGTCGCAGGGGCTCGGTGATGACGATCTGCCGCCGCAGGGGCTGCACCGGCAGATCAACGCCGGCCATGGCGCCGATGTTCGCCGACCAGGCGCCGGCGGCGCAGATGACCGTCCCAGTGGCGACACGGCCATGATCCGTCTGCACACCGGTCACGTCGCCGTCGGCGATGTCGATTCCCGTCACCGTCACGTGCGTGCGCACGGTGGCACCCAGGCGCCGAGCACCGGTCGCGTAGCCGAGAACCACGGACTCGGGAGTGCAGTAGCCGTCGCGCGGATGGAAGCTCGCGGCGAGCACATCACTCATGTCGACGGTCGGGTTCAGGGCGGCCGCCTCGTGTGGCGTCAGCATCCGGGTCGGCACGCCCATGGAGTTCTGTAGGCGCACGGACTCCTCGTAGGTCGCCACCTGGGCCTCGTCGGTGAGCAGGAACAGGTATCCGGGCTGGCGCAGATCGATCTCCTGCCCGGGTCGATGGGTGAAGCCCTCGAACGCCGCGAGGCTGCGGCTCCCGAGCGCGATGTTGACCGGATCGGAGAACTGCGCGCGCACTCCGCCGGCTGCTCGGCACGTCGACCCACTGCCGAGATCGGACTTCTCCAGGAGGAGGACGTCCGGAACTCCGGCCTCCGCGAGGTGGAAGGCGATGCTCGTGCCCATCGCGCCGCCGCCGATGATGACGACGGACGCCGAGGTGGGCAGCGGGTCAGCGGCCACGGCCGAGATCCGTGATCTTGTGGGGCGCTCCGCTGCGGTCGTAGGTGACCCATTCGCCGACCTGACGCCCCGCCGCTTGGCCGATGCCGAAGTGCCCGGACCGCAGGAGCGAGCCGTCGCGGCGGAACCACTGCCAGGCGCCGGTCATCCCGCCGTTGCGAAGGCGTCCGCGTGACTTCGGAAAGCCGTTGTCGTAGTACTCGCGGAACTCTCCGGAGGCCTTCGGGTACGAGGCGTTGATCTCCTCGATGCGCAGGCGCAGGATCCTTCTGAGGAGGGCGGCAGGGAAGGGTCGGTCCCGATCGAAGTGAATGGTGCCCTTGGTGACCTCGTGATCCGTCAGGGCGCTGCCCAGGGTTGCCGCCACGGACCCGGAGTGCGGGAACAGGCTGTTGTGCTGGGTGAAGCCCGTGACGCTCACGATGGTGGGACCGCTCTCGTCACCGGCTCGGAACGTCGGCATGCCCCAGGCGAGGACCTCCACGGCGCCCGGCAGTGCCGAGCGAACGGTCCCCACGGTGCGCTCGAGGGCCGTGCGCTGCGCTCCCTCGAACTCCCGGAGGTGATCGTCGACCAGCGTCACTCGAAGCTCACTCCCTGCGCGAGGGGAAGGTCGTGGGAGTAGTTGATCGTGTTGGTCGCACGGCGCATGTACCCGCGCCAGGCGTCCGATCCCGACTCCCGACCCCCGCCGGTGGTCTTCTCTCCGCCGAAGGCGCCGCCGATCTCCGCACCGGAGGTGCCGATGTTCACGTTGACGATGCCGCAGTCGGACCCGGCGGCGGACATGAAGATCTCGGCCTCCCGCTGATCCAGCGTGAAGATGCTGGACGACAGACCCTGGGGGACCCCGTTCTGCAGGGCGATCGCCTCATCGAGGGTGTCGTAGGCCATCACGTACAGGATCGGCGCGAACGTCTCGCGTCGGACGACGTCGGCCTGGTCGGGCATCCGAACAAGAGCTGGCCGCACGTAGTAGCCGTCAGGGCAGCCCGCGACGTCGACCCGGTCGCCACCGACGACGACGGTGCCCCCCGAAGCGACGGCCTCGTCGATCGCGGCCTGCATCCGCGCGTAGGAGCCGGCATCGACGAGCGGGCCGACCAGCACGTCATCGGTGAGGGGATTGCCGACGCGCAGCCGGGCATAGACCTCGGCCACTCGCCGAACGAGGTCATCCACGATCGAGGAGTGCGCGATGACGCGGCGCAGGCTGGTGCAGCGCTGGCCGGCCGTGCCGGCAGCGGCGAACACGATGCCTCGGACGGCGAGATCGAGGTCCGCTGAGGGCGTCACGATCGCTGCGTTGTTGCCGCCCAGCTCGAGAATCGCGTGACCGAACCGGGCGGCGACTCGCGGACCCACCTCCGCTCCCATGCGCTCGGAGCCCGTGGCGCTGATCACGGCGGCCAGGGGGTGATCCACGAGTGCCTGTCCGGCATCCCGATCGGAGAGCGCCAGCACATGCGTGCCGTCCGGGGCATCGGCGTCCTGCAGGACGCGGTCGAGGAGCGCGCTGCAGGCCAGAGCCGTGAGGGGAGTGCGCTCGGATGGCTTCCAGACGACGGTGTTCCCGCAGACGAGAGCGAGCGTCGTGTTCCAGGCCCAGACCGCGACCGGGAAGTTGAACGCCGAGATGACGCCGACGACACCGCGTGGGTGCCACGTCTCCATGAGCCGGTGCCCCGGGCGCTCGGATGGCATGGTGCGCCCCTCGAGCTGCCGGGAGATGCCGAGGGCGAAGTCGCAGATGTCGATCATCTCCTGGACCTCACCGAGAGCCTCGCTGCGGATCTTGCCGACCTCGAGCTGCACCAGGTCCGCCAGGTCCTCCTTGTGCTCCTCGAGCAGGCGACCGAAGGCCTTGATGACCTGGCCCCGCACCGGAGCCGGGATGCTGCGCCATGTGAGGTAGGCGCCGTGTGCGCGCGTGACCGCGGCATCCATGCCGGCTGCATCCATGGCGGGGACGCTCAGGATCTCCGAGCCGTCGACGGGGGAGCGGGAGATCAGCGCGACGCTGCCGACGAGCTGATCCAGAGGGACGCCACAGGACTCCAGGGCGCGTCGGGCACGGACAGTGAGCTCGGAGGACTCAGAGGGGTCGGTCATGGCCCCAGTCTGCCGGTCCGGGTGGGGCGAGGTGCGCCGGATCCTCCCGCCTCGCGCGGCGACCGGAGTCAGATGATGCGGATCGTCACCGTGCTGCCCTTGGGGATCGATGTCCCGCTGGAGGGCGACTGGCTGATGACCCGGTTCAGCGGGCTGAAGTCACCCTCGACGACCTTGACCCGCAGGCCCAGTCCGCGCAGGGTCGACACAGCTCGGTCGCGAGGCATGTCGATGAGGTTCGGAACGGTCACCGGCGGCGGTCCCTTGGACACGACGAGCTCGACCCGGCTGCCGGAGTCCACGACCGTGCCTGCCTTCGGGCGGACAGCGATGACGACACCGTCCTTGACCTTCTCGGAGAACTTCTGCGTCAGCTCGACCTTCAGGCCGGCCTCGGCGAGGGTTGCTCGGGCCTGAGCTGCCCGGCGGCCCTCGACTGCGGGGACCGGCACGGGTCGGGGTCCCTTCGAGATGAGGAGGTCGACGGGGGTTCCGGGCTTGAGCACCGTGCCAGCCTTGGGATCGGTGCCGGCTACCGTGCCCACAGGTGCCTGATCGTCGAACTCCTCGCGGGTGGTGCCCACGGCGAGCGATGTCCCGGTGATGGCTGAGCTCGCCAGGGCCGGATCCTGACCCGCGACGTCCGGCACCTCGTATCGCTCGGGCCCGCGGGAGACGGAGCCCTGGACGGTTCCTCCCTCGCGCACGCTGTCCCCGGGCAGTGGATCAGTGATGGCGATGGTGCCGACGGGGGCCGTCTCGCTGAAGGCCTCACCGGCCACCTCGAGCGTCAGGCCCGCAGCGGCCAGGGTCGCGGTCGCATCGGCCACGGACTGCCCGATGACGTCGGGGGCAGGGACGGTGCGACCGGGGCCTGCCGCGAGCCACCAGGCCGCGAAGGCCGTCGCCAGCACGGCGAGGATCACGATCACGGCGGCGAGCGGACCCCTGCTGCGTCGCCGTCGTCCCGCCTCGGGCGCTGCCGGCCCGACCGGCGCCCCCCGGTCGGGCGGCGCCGCGATCGGCGCGGTCGTCGAGCTCGGCGGAAGAGCCGAGGGAGGAGGACCCTCGCTCAGGTCGACGACCAGGGTGTCGCGAGCATCGACGAACGGCCTCGGCGGCGGGAGCATCGCCCGCACCCGGCGAACATCGGCGAGGAAGTCCGCCGCGCTCTGGTAGCGCAGGAGGGGGTCTCGGCGGGTGGAGGTGACGACGAGGGCGTCGACCTCCGGGGGAATCGTGGCCACGAGGGTCGAAGGCGCGGGCACGTCGTTGTGGACGTGCTGGAAGGCCACACTGATCGGGCTCTCGCCCGCATGAGGGAGGTGGCCGGTGACCATCTCGAACAGCAGGATCCCGGCGGAGTAGATGTCCGAGCGCCCGTCGGCCTCACCGCGCTCGACCTGCTCGGGGGAGAGGTAGGCGACCGTCCCGATGATCACGCCCTGGGTGAGGCTCTGCTCACTCGACTGCATGGCTCGGGCGAGGCCGAAGTCTGCGACCTTCACGCGTCCGTCGTCGGAGATCAGGACGTTCTCCGGCTTGATGTCCCGGTGGACGAAGCCGGCTCCATGAGCCGCGGCGAGCGCCTCGAGGACGGGGTCGAGCAGGACGAGTGCCTGTTCGGGTGTCAGGGGGCCGAAGTCGCGCAGGACGTCGCGGAGGGTGCGCCCCGGGACGTACTCCATCGCCAGGTAGACGTGCTCCCCGTCCGTCCCCTGGTCGTAGACGCCGACGACGTGGCCGTGGGTGAGCCGAGCAGCGGACTTGGCCTCGCGCTCGAACCGCGTCACGAAGGCCTGGTCATGTGCCAGGTGCGGATGCATGACCTTGAGGGCGACGACGCGGTCGAGTCGAAGGTCCGTGGCCACGTACACCGTGGCCATGCCGCCCCGGGCCAGGAACCGCTCGATCCGGTACCGGCCGTCGATGACGGTGCCGATCAGCGGGTGAGCTGCACCCGTCGAGCCGGCCTCCTCCATTCTTGCGAGTCTAGGTAGAGGGTCCGTGGCCACCGGGTTGCCACGCCAGCCTTGCCAGCACGCTCGCCACACGATCCTCGACCGATCCCGTGACGTGCAGCACATCGACCGCTCGCAGGAGGCTGGAGCCCTCGACGAGCTCCCTGATCACCTCGTCGGCAGCCCGCCGCTGATCGGGTCCGTCCCGCTGGTCGCCGTCCGGCTGCCAGGGGATGTCGGGCGCGCACCACACCAGCAGGTCGTAGTCGTGGGCGTGCCGGAGATCGTCATCGAGGAGGTGTCGGTCACCGAAGTACACGATGCTGTAGACGGCGGTCATCAGGGGCGCCGGATCCACCACCACCCAGGGGTGTCGGCACGACTGCGCCACGCTCGCCTCCCGTGCACGCTGCTCGTCCCTGATGTCCCGCTGCTCGTGCGGGTGCGGTGGACGCCCATGCCGGTCCACGAAGTCTCGGAGTGCCTCGGGCACGATGCACGCCGGCAGGGCGGCCCCGAGTGCGGACGCGAGTGTGGACTTGCCGGAGCACTCTCCGCCGAGCAGGCCGAGCCTGCCCGGTGCCGCAGCGTGGTGGAGTGGCCGGGCGTCGCTCACGACACCATGATGGACCGGTGGGCTCCTTCAGCTTCGGGCAGTACTCGTATGTGGCGATCCTCGGCTTCGTCATGCTCGGCTGCCTCTGGCTCGAGGTGGCGTTGCGGACCCGCGTCTTCCGGCGGTGGCGCCGCATGCTGCTGTCGATCGCGCCCGCGATGGTCGTCTTCGTCATCTGGGATGTCTACGCCATCGCCCAGGGCCACTGGTGGTTCGACCCGGACCTCATCCTGGGGATCTACCTGCCGGGGGACCTCCCCCTCGACGAGGTTCTGTTCTTCCTGGCCATCCCCATCGCGGCACTGCTGACGATTGAGGCAGTGCGGAGCGTGAAGCCGCATTGGGTCGTCGGCGACGAGGAGTCGCGCAG
>CAZQXO010000005.1:0-1236 GCA_964597445.1 uncultured Bifidobacteriaceae bacterium
CAGAAGTTCGCGGACCAGATCGCCGACGAGACGGATGTCTTCTTCGAGTACTCCCCGGAGTCGTACACCGGCACCGAGCTCGATTTCGCCCTGCGGGTGTGCAATGCCGTGACGGACGTCTGGCAGCCCACTCCCGAGCGCAAGGTGATCCTCAACCTGCCCGCCACGGTCGAGATGGCCACGCCCAACGTCTACGCGGACTCGATCGAGTGGATGAGCCGCAACCTGGCCCGACGTGACTCCATCGTGCTGTCCCTCCATCCGCACAACGACCGTGGCACCGCGGTCGCCGCAGCGGAGCTCGGATACATGGCCGGGGCGGACCGGATCGAAGGATGCCTGTTCGGCAACGGCGAGCGCACCGGGAACGTCTGCCTCGTCACTCTCGGGCTCAACCTGTTCAGCCAGGGAGTCGACCCTCAGATCGACTTCAGCGACATCGACGAGATCCGGCGCACAGTCGAGTACTGCAACCAGATCCCCGTCCATGAGCGGCATCCCTACGGTGGAGACCTCGTCTACACCGCCTTCTCCGGCTCCCATCAGGACGCCATCAACAAGGGCCTGAACATGATGGAGGCCGACGCTGCCGCAGCAGGAGTCGATGTCCGCCAGCAGGCCTGGGCAGTGCCCTACCTGCCGATCGACCCGCAGGATGTCGGGCGCACCTACGAGGCGGTCATCCGCGTCAACTCGCAGTCCGGCAAGGGCGGCGTGACCTACATCATGCGCACCGAGCACAAGCTGGACCTGCCCCGGCGCCTGCAGATCGAGTTCTCCCAGGTGATCCAGCGCGTCACCGACGTTGAGGGTGGCGAGGTCAGCCCCGAGGACATGTGGGCGACCTTCTCAGGCGAGTACCTTCCGGACCCGGCCGCACCCTGGGGGCGCTTCCGACTCATCAGCGTCAAGCAGGACTCCGAGGTCGACGGCCAGACGAGCCTGGATGTCAGCCTCAGTGACGCCGGCACCGAACTCTCGCTGAGCGGCCACGGCAACGGACCCATCGCCGCGTTCTGCGACGCCCTCGCCCAGCACGGGATCGATGTCCGCGTCCTGGACTATGCCGAGCATGCGATGTCGTCGGGCGGGGATGCCAAGGCGGCCTCGTACGTCGAGTGTGCTGTCGACGGCAAGGTCCTCTGGGGAGTGGGCATCGACCCGTCGACCACGGCCTCGTCCTTGAAGGCGATCATCAGTGCCGTCAATCGGGCGGTCCGTGAGGCTTCCTGACAT
>CAZQXO010000005.1:1336-42085 GCA_964597445.1 uncultured Bifidobacteriaceae bacterium
GGCGACCTCCTCTGGGTACGACCTGACTACCTCGGCGCAGCGATCGCTGCCGTCACCCGGGTGTACGGCTCGCGGGCTCGCTACCTTCGCGACGGCCTCGGCCTGGAAGCCGACGACCTGAAGGTCGTGCGCGAGCGCCTCACCCGCTGACTCCTCCCCCTGACCTTCACTCCTCGGGCGCCACCAGGACGGGGGCACGCGATCGCTGAGCCCACGCCACCGACAGCACGACGATCAGGGCGGCCACCCACGTGCCCAGAGTGACGACCTCGCCGAGCAGCAGAGCCGACCACACGATCGTCAGCAGAGCCTGCAGCTGCTGCACCTGCCCCCCATACGCCGTCCCCGCCATGGCAAGGCCCCGGTACCACGCGAAGAATCCGAGGTACGCCGAGGAGATACCGAGGAGGATCAGCGCGAGCCACGCCGACGGATCCGGAGTCGCGGCTTGATCCATGACCAGCCAGGACAGCACGGCGATCGGAATCGTGATCGGCAGGCACAGGGCGGAGATCCACGAGATGACCTCCCAGCCCGGCAGTTCACGACTGGCGGCGGCCCCCTGGACGTAGGACCACGAGCTCGCCATGACCGCGCCGATCAGCAGGATGTCCGGGATCCAGCCCGCGTCCGTGAGTCCGCCCTGCGCCGCGGAGTACACGACGAGAGTGGCGGTGCCGATCCCTGCCGCCCACCAGAAGGCCCGCGTCACCCGCTCGCCACCGAAGGCGACGGCGAACCCCGCGGTGACGAGGGGCATGACAGCCGTCACGACCGCCGCGTGGACGGAGGTCGTGTACTGCAGGGCCAGGGCGAGGAGCAGTGGCCAGCCCAGCATGGCCCCGAACGCCGTCCAGGCCAGGGGGCGCCAGAGGTGGCGTGGGGGCCGGCGGCGCCGAGTGAGGAGGAGCACCGGCACGGCGAGCAGTCCGGCGATGACACCCCGGCCCGCCGCCACGGTGATCGCATCGAAGCCCCCGACAGCGACCTTCGTGAGGGGAAGCGAGAAGGACCACAGGACGACTGCCACGAGGGCCCAGCCGAGCCCGATGCGGATTCGGCGGTCGAGGGCCTTGCCTCTACGAGGCGAGATCGACGGCCTTCCCCGACGTCGCCGAGATCTCGGTGATGATCGCCTGCAGCTGGTCCGGGGCGATGGCGGAGTCGACCGTCAGCACCGTGAGGGCGTTGCCTGCATCATCCCGACTGACCTGCATGCCACCGATGTTCACCCCCGCCTCGCCCAGGATGCGGCCCACCGTGCCGACGACGCCCGGGCGATCGGTGTAGCGAAGGAAGGCCATGTGCTCGCTGATCGGGACGTCCACGTCGAAACCGTCGACCTCCACGAGCTTCGCGACGTCCTTGGGACCCGAGACGGTGCCTCCCACGCTGATGGTCGTGCCATCGGTGAGGGTCAGGGTCACGCGGATCAGGGAGCGGTGATCCTCGCTCGTGGTGTCGGTCGTCAGGGCGACCTCGACCCCACGCTGCTCGGCCAGGACAGGCGCGTTCACGAAGGACACCGGGTCGTGCACGAGCGTCTGGAACACCCCCTTGAGGGTCGACAGCTCGAGCACGCGGACGTCATGACTGGCGATCTCACCGAGCGCCGCGACATCCACCCGCTCCAGGGCGGCGCCCGCCAGGGTGCAGGCGATGGATCCGAGCTTCTCCGCGAGGGGCAGGAGGGGCTTGATGGCCTCCTCCAGCTGACCGCCCTGGACGTTTACCGCATCCGGCACCAGTTCTCCGGACAGCGCCAGCCGTACGGACTTGGCCACGGCGATGCCCGCCTTCTCCTGAGCCTCATCGGTGGAGGCCCCCAGGTGCGGCAGGCCGACGACGTTCTCGAGGGTGAACAGCGGAGAGTCCGTGCAGGGCTCCTTCGCGTAGACGTCGAGACCAGCACCGGCGACGCGGCCGTCGACGAGGGCCCGGTAGAGGGCCTCCTCATCGACGATCCCGCCGCGGGCCGCATTCACGATGTGCACGGTGGGCTTCACCTTGTGCAGCTCGGCATCACCGATGAGGCCGATCGTCTCGGGAGTCTTGGGGAGGTGGACGGTGATGAAGTCCGACTCGGCGAGCAGGTCATCAAGGGACATCATGCGGACGCCGAGCTGGGCTGCCCGGGCCGGCTGGACGTAGGGATCGTAGGCGACCAAGCGGACCCCGAAGGCGCTCAGTCGCTGTGCCACGAGGATGCCGATACGCCCGAGACCGACGATGCCGACCGTCTTGTCCGCGACCTCAACACCCGTGTACTTCGATCGCTTCCACTCGCCGTTGCGCAGGGCGGAGCTCGCCGGAACCACGTTGCGCGCGGAGGCCAGCAGCAGGGCGACCGCCAGTTCGGCGGCGCTCACGATGTTGGAGGTCGGCGCATTGACGACCATGACGCCCGCCTGCGTGGCGGCCTTGATGTCGACGTTGTCGAGCCCCACTCCGGCTCGAGCGATCACCTTGAGGCTCTTGGCGGCCGCAATGGCCTCGGCGTCCACCTGCGTGGCCGAGCGCACGAGGATCGCATCGACATCGGCGATGGCCGGCAGGAGCGCCGACCGATCCGCACCGTCGCACTCGACGATCTCGAAGTCGGGCCCGAGAGCCTCGACGGTGGCGGGCGAGAGTTCTTCAGCGATGAGCACGCGGGGCTTGGTCACCCGCGGAGTCTATCCACGGCTTCGCCGACCGGCGCCGCTGCCGTGCGGCCGGCTCCATGCGGTGAAGGACGTCACGGATCCCCCGTCCGGGCGCCTGAGCCAGGGCCAGGGATGGACCTCGGCCAGCGTGAGTCCCGCAGCAAGCCGATGCCATCCCGGCACCGGCGTGAACGTGGCGGCCACCGGCACCCCGGCCAAGACCTGACCCGGATCACCCCGCCACACCCGCACCTCACGCCGTGTGGCGAGATCGGCGAGGGTCTCCGCCAGGAACACGAGCCGTGCCGGTGCGAGGCGCAGTCGCGCCAGCAGCGTCGAGTCGAAGACGAACAGCACCGGGAGGTCCGGGCGCGCCCCGGCGGCGGGATCCTCGTCCCCCAGGCTCTCGGCGGTGATCCACACGGCCTCGGCAGGGCCGTGGATCTCCGCCCGATCGGGTCCGGCCGTCGTCGCCGCATCAGCATCCCGACGTACCCGCGGATCGATCACGGGCCGAGGAGGCGGTGCATCGTCGGGAGGCCACTCCTCGAGGGGGCACTTCTGGGCCAGTGGGCACGCCAGGCAGAGACCGGGTGACCGCTTCTCCACCTGCCAGCGACTGAATCCGTAGGGCTTCCCCGTGAGCGCCCCCACCGTCCACTGCCACCCGAGTCGGTTCGCCGCCCGTGAACCATCGAGCAGGTGTCGGTAGAAGAGATCCTCACCATCCCGCCATCCGCGCTCGTGCCTGACGGTCCAGTGGGACGCGAGCCACATGCGCTGCTGGTTGGTGATCCAGCCGGTCTCCTGCAGTTCCGCCCACGCCGAGGACACACAGGGCTCGTCCCCCGTCCAGGGGTTGCCGGACCGAGCATCATGCTCGGCTACCGCGAAGCGCAGGGACCGACGGGTCGCGCTGCCGAGCCGCGCGTACACGTGACGCGCGTACTCCTGCCAGAGCAGCTCATCGCGGAACTTGTCACGATCGCGCTCAGGGGCAGCATCCACGGCATCCCACGCGCGCCTGAGTGTGATGAGCCCGTGCCGGATGTACGGAGACAGACGCGAGGAGCCTCGACGCCCCGCCGGCCACACCTCGTTGCGTCGGGCCGCGTACCCCGCCGCGTCGAATCCCGCCAGCGCCCGATCAGCAGCGGACTGACCTCCCGGGAGGCCTGACGGACGCCAGGAGCCGACGGCGAGGTCGCCCAGATGCTCCTGCGTCCACGCCAGAGCCTCGGCAGGTGCCGGCGTCGGCAGGGGGATCATCGACCGGCTCGCCGAATGCGGATCGGTCCCTTGGCGGTCGAGGGGTCCACGACACGGCCGCCCTGGACGATCTCCACCTCTCCCGATGCCACCAGCCTGCGCGCCGCCCGGCGGGTCGGCTCCATGAGCTCGCGCCAGCCATCACCCTCAGCGACGACACGGGCCGCCTCACTCGGACAGATCGTGCCGGACCGGGTGTCCAGCAGCATCAGGATGGCGGCCTCGAGCTCGGTGTCGACCGCGCTCACCCGCTGCCTGCGACACTTCTCGGAGCAGTAGAGAACGGCATCCCAGTTGCGCGCCCAGCTCTTCCGCCACGTCATGACTCGGCCGCAGGACGCGCACACCTTGGTGTCAGTCCTGCGGCCGTCGGTCATGACCTGTCGCCCCACGTCCCCATTCTGCGGGCGGGGGCTGCCCTGCGCGCGCCCTAGCGCGCGGCCGTGCCCTCCACGTAGTCATCCCCCTGGTTGTCGACCCAGCTCATGAGGCCACGGAGCTCACGGCCGACCTGCTCGATCGGATGCTGCTCCGCCGTGGCACGCAGCTGCCGGAACTCCGGCGCCCCCGCTCGCTGGTCGTCGACGAAGCGCTTGGCGAAGGAGCCGTTCTGGATGTCCGCAAGGACGGCCTTCATGTTCTCCTTGACCCGCGGATCGATGACACGGGGACCGGAGACGTAGTCGCCGTACTCGGCCGTGTCCGAGACGCTCCAGCGCTGCTTGGCGATGCCGCCCTCGTACATGAGATCCACGATCAGCTTGAGCTCATGGAGGCACTCGAAATAGGCAACCTCGGGCTGGTAACCGGCCTCGACCAGTGTCTCGAAGCCGTACATCACCAGCTGCGAGGCACCGCCGCACAGGACGGCCTGCTCACCGAAGAGGTCGGTCTCGGTCTCCTCGGTGAACGTCGTCTTGATCCCGCCGGCGCGCAGCGAGCCGATCGCCTTGGCGTAGGACAGAGCCAGAGGCCATGCCTCGCCGGTGGCGTCCTGCTCCACCGCGACGATGGCAGGGACGCCACGGCCCGCCACGTACTCCCGGCGCACGAGGTGTCCGGGGCCCTTGGGAGCCACCATGCACACGTCAACGAAGGCCGGGGGCGTGATGTAGCCGAACCGGATGTTGAAGCCATGGGCGAAGAAGAGCGCGTCACCCTCCTGGAGATTGGGCTCGATGGCCTCCTTGTAGAGCATCTCCTGGACCGGGTCGGGGACGAGGATCATGATGAGGTCAGCCTCGGCAGCCGCCGTCGCAGGATCCACCACGCGCAGCCCGGCCTCCTCGGCCTTCGCACGACTCTTGGAACCCTCGGGAAGTCCGACCCTGACGTCGACCCCGGAGTCGCGCAGCGACATCGCATGGGCGTGACCCTGGCTGCCGAAGCCCATGATCGCGACCACGCGGTTCTGGATGATGGACAGGTCTGCATCGGCGTCGTAGAACAACTCGGCCACGGGGGCTCTCCTCTGATCAGTCGTGTAGGCGAACGGAAGGCTATCGGTTGGCGGCGAGAGGGACCTTCCGGGTCGATCAGGCCGGACGCTCGAGCGATCTGAGGGCACGGTCGCTGATCGAGCGCGGGCCGCGCCCGACCGCGACGACACCCGACTTCACCAGCTCCTTGACGCCGAACGGCTCCAGCACCTTGAGGAGCGCCTGGAGCTTGTCCGCCTTGCCCGTCGCCTCGATCGTCACCGACTCCGGTGACACATCGACGACCTTGGCGCGGAACAGCTGAGCCGTCTCGAGGATGTGCGACCGGGTCTCGAGATCCGACCGCACCTTGACCAGCAGGATCTCCCGCTGCACCGAGGACTGCGGCTCGAGCTCGACGATCTTGATGACGTTGACGAGCTTGTTGAGCTGCTTGGTCACCTGCTCGAGGGCGAGTCCCTCGACGTTCACGACGATCGTGATGCGTGAGATCTCCGGGAGCTCCGTCGGCCCGACCGCCAGCGACTCGATGTTGAAGCCACGTCGGGAGAACAGGCTGGCGACCCTCGCCAGGACTCCGGGCTTGTCCTCCACCAGAACGGAAAGCGTGTGCTGGGTCATCAGTCGTCCTCCCCACTCCAGTCGGGGGCCATCTCCCGGGCCACCATGATGTCGTCGTTGCTCGTACCGGCGGCGACCATCGGCCACACCATGGCGTCCTTGTGGACGACGAAGTCGATCACGACAGGTGCATCGTCGATCGCCATCGCCTTCTCGATCACAGCGTCGACCTGCTCAGGTGACTCGCAGCGCAGGCCGTAGGCGCCATAGGCATCCGCGAGCTTGACGAAGTCCGGCACCCGGAACGACTCGAGATTCGTGTTCGAGTAGCGCTCGTTGTAGAACAGGGTCTGCCACTGGCGCACCATGCCCAGGTTGCCGTTGTTGATCAGCGCCACCTTGATCGGGATGTCATTGAGCGTGCACGTGGCCAGCTCCTGGTTCGTCATCTGGAAGCACCCGTCGCCATCGACGGCCCAGACAGTCGCCTCGGGACGTGCGACCTTCGCTCCCATGGCAGCGGGGACGGCGTATCCCATCGTGCCCAGGCCTCCGGAATTGAGCCACGTGTTGGGGTGCTCGTAGTTGATGAACTGGGCTGCCCACATCTGGTGCTGTCCGACCCCCGCGGCGAAGATCGTGTCCGGACCGCTGATGAGACCCAGGCGCTGGATCACGTACTGCGGAGCCAGTGAGCCGTCGTCGAAGGTGTCGTAGCCCAGGGGGTAGATGTCGCGCAGCCGACTCAGGGTGACCCACCAGCCCTCGTAGTCCCCTGCGGCGCCCGCGGCCTGCTCCGCCTCGATCGCGGCGATCAGCTCCGGAAGGGTCTCGGCGAGATCCCCCACGATGGGGATGTCCGCGATGCGGTTCTTGCCGATCTCCGCCGGATCGATGTCCGCATGGATCACCGCAGCGTTCGGCGCGAACGTCGAGAGCTTCCCGGTGACGCGATCGTCGAAGCGCGCCCCCAGGGTGATGAGCAGGTCGGCCTGCTGCAGGGCCCCCACCGCCGCCACCGTCCCGTGCATGCCGGGCATGCCCAGGTGCTGCGGATGCGAGTCCGGGAAGGCACCGCGGGCCATGAGCGTCGTGACGACCGGGATGCCGGTGATCTCCGCGAGCCGCCGGAGCGCCGCCGAGGCGCCCGACCGGATGACGCCACCGCCGACGTACAGCACCGGCTGACGCGAGGACAGGATCAGGCGAGCCGCCTCCCGCACCTGCTTGGAATGAGGCTTGGACACGGGGTGGTAGCCAGGAAGGTCCATCTGGACGGGCCACGAGAACGTCGTCTGCGCCTGGAGCGCGTCCTTCGACACGTCGACGAGGACGGGGCCGGGGCGGCCGGTGCTCGCCAGGTGGAAGGCCTCGGCGATGGCTCGCGGGATGTCATCCGGATTGGTCACGAGGAAGTTGTGCTTCGTGATGGGCATCGTGATGCCCCGGATGTCCGCCTCCTGGAAGGCGTCCGTGCCGATCGCCCCGCTCGGCACCTGGCCGGTGATCGCGACCATGGGCACCGAGTCCATGTTCGCGTCGGCCAACGGAGTCACAAGATTGGTGGCCCCGGGACCGCTCGTCGCCATGCACACGCCGACCCGACCCGAGGCGGCAGCGTAGCCCTCGGCCGCATGGCCGGCCCCCTGCTCGTGTCGCACCAGGATGTGGCGGATCGAGGAGTCGAAGAGCGGGTCGTACAGGGGAAGGATGGCGCCGCCCGGGATCCCGAACACATCGGTGACGCCCTGCGCCTCCAGGGACCGGACCAGGCTCTGGGCCCCCGTGATCTGCTCACTCATCGGACTTCCTCTTCTCCGCCCTGCAAGGAAAAACCCCCCGACCCGGATGGGAGACGGAGGGCAGCGCGCCGGTTGACAGTTGCGTCAGCCCGCGCGCTCGATAACTACGAAGTTCCGTGCCACACCCGCAGCGTACTCCACGATGGGCAGGTTCGTCACCCTCCCCTGGCCCCGACGTCGGACCCGGGCGGTCAGTCGCAGACCGCCCCACGACTGGCCGACCCGACGAGTTTCGTGTACTTCGCCAGCACGCCCCGGTCGTACCGTGGCGGGAGCGGAGCGAACACGGCCCGGCGGGAGGCCAGTTCGGCCTCGTCGACCAGGAGGTCGAGCGTCCGGGCCTCCATGTCGATCCGGATCAGGTCACCCTCCCTCACGAGCCCGATCGGACCACCATCCACGGCCTCGGGGGCCACGTGCCCGACGCACAGCCCCGTCGTGCCACCGGAGAAGCGTCCATCCGTGATGAGGAGGACATCCTTGCCCAGCCCGGCGCCCTTGATGGCCGCGGTGACCATGAGCATCTCGCGCATGCCCGGGCCCCCCTTCGGTCCCTCGTACCGGATGATCACGACGTCGCCGGCCTGGATCGTTCCGTCCTCCAGCGCGGCCATCGCCGCCTGCTCCCGCTCGAAGACCCGAGCGCGACCCTCGAAGAAGGTCACCGGGATCCCGGCGTTCTTCACGACAGCGCCCTCGGGGCACAGGGACCCGGACAGGATGGTGATGCCGCCGGTGGGGGCAATGGCGTCCTGCGAGGCCTTCAGGATCGTGCCGTCAGGATCCGGAGGCGCGATGTCGGCGAGATTCTCGGCCATGGTTCGACCCGTCACCGTCAGGCAGTCGCCATGGAGGAGACCGGCATCGAGGAGAGCCCGCATGACGACCGGCACCCCGCCCACGCGATCGATATCACTCATCACGTACCGGCCGAACGGCTTGACGTCGGCCAGCAGCGGGACCTTCGAGCCGATCCGGTGGAAGTCCTCGATGTGGAGGTCGACATGCGCCTCATGCGCGATGGCCAGGAGGTGGAGAACCGCATTGGTCGATCCGCCGAAGGCCATCAGGACGGCGATGGCGTTCTCGAGGGACTGCTTCGTGATGATGTCCCGCGTCGTGATGCCCTGCCGGATCAGTTCGACGACAGCCTCACCCGACTTGCGCGCATAGCCGTCGCGCCGTCGATCGACGGCCGGCGGAGCCGCGGAGCCCGGCAGGGACATGCCCATGGCCTCTGCCGCGCTCGCCATGGTGTTGGCGGTGTACATCCCGCCGCAGGCGCCCTCACCGGGGCAGATCGCCCGCTCGATGGCGTCGACGTCCTCCCGCGACATGAGACCTCGGGCACAGGCCCCGACAGCCTCGAAGGCGTCGATGATGGTGACGTCCTTCTCCGTACCGTCCGACAGCGTCACGTGCCCGGGCAGGATCGACCCCGCGTAGACGAACACCGAGGCGAGGTCCAGACGCGCAGCGGCCATGAGCATGCCGGGAAGCGACTTGTCGCAACCCGCGAAGGTGACCATGCCGTCGAGCCGCTCCGCCTGCATGACCGCCTCGACGGAGTCCGCGATGATCTCCCGGGAGACCAGCGAGAAGTGCATGCCCTCATGGCCCATCGAGATGCCGTCGGACACGGAGATCGTGCCGAACTGCATCGGGAAGCCGCCTCCCGCATGCACGCCCTCCTTCGCGGCGATCGCGAGACGAGCGAGCGACAGGTTGCAGGGCGTGATCTCGTTCCAGCTCGAGGCGATGCCGATCTGGGGCTTGGAGAAGTCGTCGTCCGTCATGCCCACGGCCCGGAGCATGCCTCGCGCCGCGGTCCGCTCGAGGCCCTCGGTCACGTCGACACTGCGCGGCTTCATGTTGGTCATGCCGCCACCCTAAATCACCTCAGCGACATCGACCCGTGATCCCCGTCACGGCACGACCACCGACTGGAGAGGCCGCCCCTCCGCGAACCGCGCCAGCTGGTCGGCGACCAGTCGGCGCGCTCGCGGGAGGAAGGCCGACGTATTGCCTCCCACGTGAGGGCTGATGAGCACACCCGGCAGGGTCCACAGTGGGTGGCCCAGGGGAAGCGGCTCCGGCTCGGTGACATCGAGCGCAGCCCGCACCCGTCCGGAGGCGACAGCCGCCACGAGGGCGTCCGTGTCGACGACGGGTCCACGCGCGACGTTGACCAGGAGCGACCCGTCGCGCATCCGAGCGAGGAAGGAGGTGTCGACGAGGCCACGGGTGCTGTCATCCAGAGGGACGGCCAGGACCACCACGTCCGCGGTACCGAGAAGGTCCGGAAGCGCCGCAGCGGCATGCACCCCCGGCCTCCCCGATCGACCGACCATCTCGACATCGACCTCGAAGGGCAGCAACCGCGACCTCAGGGCCTGGGCGACTCCACCCGCGCCGACGATCAGGATCCGCTTGTCCGCGAGGGCCTCGCGCCGGGCGTGCAGCCAGCCACCCGTGGGCATGGTCCGAACGAAGTCGTCGATACCGCGAAGCGACGTGAGGATGAGGCCGACGGCCAGTTCAGCGGTGCTGGCGTCGTGGACGCCCCCCGCGTTGCACAGGGTCACGCCGGGGGGCAGGTAACCCCGGGCGGTCTCGAATCCTGCCGTCAGCAGCTGCACCACCTCGAGGTGCGGCATGCGCGCCATGAGGGCGAGATCCTCTATCGGACCCATGTACCGAGGGACGTAGAAGACGACATCCTCGAGGCGCGTCACGATGGGGAGCGGCGCACGAGTCGGCCGAACCTCCTCCGGCATCATCGCGCCACGCACGTCGTCCCCTACTCCTGAACCCCGAGACGGTCCAGCAGGAGCTCGCGCACCTTCGCGGCATCGGCCTGGCCACGCGTCGCCTTCATGACCGCGCCCACGATCGCTCCAGCCGCCTGGACCTTGCCGCTGCGGATCTTCTCCGCGACGTCCGGCTGCTCCACCAGGGCCGCGTCGATCGCCTCCAGGAGAGCGGAGTCATCGCTCACGACTGCGAGTCCCCGAGCGGCGATCACCTCATCGACGCTGCGCTCCCCCGCGATGATGCCGTCGAACACCTGGCGGGCGAGCTTGTCGTTGAGGGCTCCCACGGCGAGGAGGTCCTCCACCTGGCGGATGTGCTCGGGACGGACCCCGAGCTCCTGGAGTTCGAGACCACGATCGTTCGCCACCCGGGTCAGCTCACCCGTCCACCACTTGCGGGCTGCGGCACTGTCGACGCCCGCAGCCACGGTCGCCTCGACCAGCTCGAGGGCGCCCGCGTTGACCACCGTCTGGAAGTCGTGGTCGGAGATGCCCCACTCCGCGCGCAGTCGCGCCCTCCGAGCCGCCGGCGGCTCCGGCAGGGTCCCACGCAGCTCGTCGACCCACTCCCGGGACGGTGCCACGGGTACGAGATCGGGCTCGGGGAAGTACCGGTAGTCCTCCGCCTGCTCCTTGGACCGCCCGGATGTCGAGCGCCCGGTGTCCTCATGGAAGTGACGGGTCTCCTGGACGACTCGACCCCCGGACAGGAGCACGGCAGCCTGTCGCTCGATCTCCGAGTGGACGGCCCGCTCCACGGAGCGCAGCGAGTTCACGTTCTTGGTCTCGCTGCGGGTCCCCCAGGGCTCACCGGGGCGCGCCAGCGAGACATTGACGTCGCACCTCAGGGAGCCCTCCTCCATGCGCACGTCGGAGACTCCCAGGGCGCGCATGAGGTCGCGGAGCTCGGTGACGTAGGCACGCGCGACGAGAGGCGCCAACGCTCCCGCACCCACGATCGGCTTCGTCACGATCTCGATGAGGGGAATGCCCGCGCGGTTGTAGTCCACCAGCGAGTAGTCGGCCCCATGGATGCGTCCGGTGGCGCCCCCGGCGTGGGTCAGCTTGCCGGTGTCCTCCTCCATGTGGACTCGCTCGATCTCCACCCGGAACTCACGCGGGCCCGCGTCTGTCTCCACGGTGACGTCGAGATAGCCGTTCGAGCAGAGCGGCTCGTCGTACTGGCTGACCTGGTAGTCCTTCGGCATGTCCGGGTAGAAGTAGTTCTTGCGCGCGAAACGACACCATTCGGCGATGCTGCAGTTGAGCGCGAGCCCCATGCGGATGGTCGACTCGACGGCAGTGCGGTTGACGACAGGCATGGATCCGGGCAGGCCCAGGCACACGGGGCACACCTGAGTGTTCGCCTCAGCTCCGAAGGCCGTGGGGCAGGAACAGAACATCTTGGACGCGGTTCCCAGCTCGACATGGGTCTCGAGCCCCAGCACCGGGTCGAACGTCGCGATGGCCTCGTCGAACGGGATGGTGTCGTGGGCGGTCGTCACAGCGCCGGAGCCTCCTCGATCAGCAGGTGACCCCAGCGATCCACCAGGGCGGCCTCCAGCGCTCCCCCGACCCGGTACAGCCGGTCGTCGGCCATCGGCGGGGCCATGATCTGGAGTCCCACCGGCAGGCCGTCCTCCGGTGCCAGGCCGATGGGCAGCGACATGGCGGCGTTGCCTGCGAGGTTCACCGGGATCGTCGCGATGTCGTTCAGGTACATGGCGAGGGGATCGTCCACCTTCTCCCCGATCCGGAACGCCGTGGTCGGTGCCGTGGGAGAGATGAGGACGTCGACCTGGGAGAAGGCCGCGTCGAAGTCACGGGAGATCAGCGTGCGCACCTTCTGCGCCGATCCGTAGTAGGCATCGTAGTAGCCACTCGACAGGGCGTACGTCCCGATCATGATGCGCCGCTTGACCTCGGGTCCGAAACCCGCCTCGCGGGTGAGCGCCATGACCTCCTCGACGGAGCGCGAGCCGTCGTCGCCCACGCGGAGCCCGTAGCGCATGCCGTCGAACCGCGCGAGGTTGCTGGAGGCTTCGGACGGCAGGATCAGGTAGTAGGCCGCGAGCGCGTACTCGAAGTTCGGGCAGGAGACCTCGACCACCTCCGCGCCGAGATCGGTCAGGATCGCCACCGCCTCGGCGAAGCGCTGCGAGACACCTGCCTGGTAGCCCTCCCCGCTCAGCTCGCGCACGAGACCGATGCGCATGCCGCGGACGTCTGCAGCTCGTGCCGCCCCGACGACATCGGGTACTGCATCACGGATGGACGTCGAGTCGCGGGGATCGTGACCCGCGATGGCCGCGTGGAGCAGTGCCGTGTCGAGCACCGTGCGTGCGCAGGGGCCCGCCTGGTCGAGTGACGACGCGAGAGCCACGAGTCCGAAGCGTGAGACGCCTCCGTAGGTGGGCTTGACACCGACGGTTCCGGTCACGGCCGCCGGCTGACGGATGGAGCCGCCCGTGTCGGTCCCGATGGCGAGCGGGGCCTCGAATGCCGCGAGGGCCGCGGCAGAGCCTCCCCCGGATCCACCCGGGATGCGGTCGAGATCCCAGGGATTGCGCGTGGGGCCGTAGGCCGAGTGCTCCGTGGACGAGCCCATCGCGAACTCATCCATGTTCGTCTTGCCCAGGATGACGACATCCGCAGCACGCAGGCGCTGCACCACCGTGGCGTCGTAGGGAGGACGCCAGCCCTCGAGGATCCGCGAGCCGCAGGTCGTCGGGACACCCGACATGGCGAGGACGTCCTTGAGGGCCAGTGGTACGCCTGCCAGAGGACCCAGGGGCTCGCCGGATGCACGCCGTCCATCGATCGCCCGGGCCGTGGCCAGGGCATCCTCCGGCATGACATGCAGGAAGGCATGGACCCGATCGTCCACGGCGTCGATGCGCTCGAGATGGGCCCGGGTGACCTCTTCGCTCGAGACCTCCCCCGAGGCGATCGCGCCGGCGAGCGTGGCGGCATCCTGGCGAATGAGATCGCCGGCCATGACATCCATGACTACTCCTCGTCCAGGATGCGTGGGACCCGGAACCGGTCGTCCTCCCACGCCGGTGCCCCCGCGGCGACCTCGTCACGGGAGAGTCCCGGCCGGGCCTCGTCGTCGCGGTACACGTTGACCATCGGCAGGGGATGCGACGTCGGAGGGATGTCCTGCCCGGCCACCTCGGCCACGCGGGCGACCGACTGGAGGATCACGTCCAACTGCCCCGCGTAGTGCTCGATCTCCTCGGAGCTGAGCTGAAGTCGAGCGAGGCGAGCGAGATGCTCCACTTCGTCGCGCGTGATCGAGGTCATGCGCCGAATCCTATGCAGCCAGGGTCACTGCCCTGACCCGGCGTGGCTCAGCGCAGCCTCGACGCCCTCGGCCAGCAGCGTCGGGAAAGCCGCCGGCCCGACGATGGGGATCGCCAGCTCGCGGGCCCTGTCCAGCTTGGATCCGGCGTTCTCCCCGGCGACGACCAGGGTCGTCTTCCTCGACACCGACGAAGACACCTTCCCTCCGCGCAGGACCACTGCCTCGGCGGCCGAGTCCCGGGTGATGCCCTCGAGCGATCCGGTGATGACGATGGTCGCGCCCGAGAGGGTCGGGGCGACCGAGGACGCACCCGAGTCCCGTCCGATGTCCGTCAGGAGCACTCCACCACGACGCCACTTCTCGACGACGTCCCGGTGCCAGTCCACCGAGCACCACTCACGCACCGCCTCGGCGATCGTGGGTCCGATCCCGTCGACCGCGGCGAGCTCCTCCGTCGACGCTGCGGAGATCGCGTCGAAGGATCCGAATGCGCGGGCGAGGTCGGTGGCGGTCGGGCCACCGACATGACGGATGGACAGCGCCACCAGCACCCTCCACAGGGGTCGGTCCCTGGCCGACTCGATGTTGGCGAGCATGGATCGGGCCGTCTCCGTCAGCTGGCGGCCGTCCTCCCCGCGGGCGGGATCCCGGGTGAAGAAGTCGCACCGGAGGAGGTCGTCGGCAGTGATGAGGAAGAGATCGCCCTCGTCCTCGATCACGCCGCACTCCAGGAGCGCGGCAGCTGCCTTCGCGCCGAGCCCCTCGATGTCCAGGGCACCGCGACTCGCCACGTGGAAGACACGCTCGCGCACCTGAGCGGGACACGAGCGGCTGTTCGGGCAGCGGAGGTCCTTGTCACCCTCCTTCTCCGGCCGCAGCGGAGTCGCGCATTCGGGGCAGCTCACCGGCATGACGAAGGGGCGCTCGCTTCCGTCACGCTCCTCGAGCACCGGTCCGAGCACCTCGGGGATGACATCGCCCGCCTTGCGCAGAAACACCATGTCGCCGATGAGCACACCCTTGCGCGCCACTTCGTGGGCGTTGTGCAGCGTCGCCATCGCGACGGTTGAACCCGCGACCCGGATCGGCTCCATCACCGCGAAGGGCGTCACGCGCCCGGTGCGACCGACGTTGACCTGTATGTCGAGCAGGCGCGTGCGGACGACCTCCGGCGGGTACTTGTAGGCGATCGCCCATCGCGGGGCTCGCGACGTCTCGCCCAGCCTGCGCTGGAGCTCGAGGGAGTCGACCTTGATGACGACTCCGTCGATCTCGTGCTCGACATCATGTCGGTGGTCGCCGTAATGGGCGATGAAACCGCGCACCTCCTCCTCGCTCGAGTGCCGTCGCGCACGCTCGCTGACGGGGAGACCCAGCGAGGCCATGAGCTCATAGGCACCGCTGAGCGTCATCACCTCGGCTCCCTCCAGCGCCCCGACCCCGTGCACCGTGAGTCGAAGTCCGGCCAGCCGAGCTCGCGCACGGTCGAGCTCCGCCTCCAGTCGGGCCACGCGAGCCGACGTTCGCCCACGACCCTGGTCGGCCAGCCGAGCCTCGGCCAGTTCGACCTCGCGCCGATCGATCCGCTGCCGGAGCGAGCCCGCGGCCGTGTTGCGGGGGTTGGCGAATGCCGGGAGACCCAGGTCCAGCTGCTCGGCATTGATGCGCTCGAAGTCGGCCACGGTGAAGTGGATCTCGCCACGCACCTCCAGCAGATCCGGGATCCGGTCGCCCTGCAGCTGCTGTGGGACGCCCGGGATGAACCGCGCGTTGTAGGTGACGTCCTCCCCCACGCGCCCGTCTCCCCGGGTCGCGAGCGATGTGAGGCGCCCGCGCCGGTACACCGCATCCACGGCGAGGCCGTCGATCTTGAGCTCGCAGAGCATCTCCGGGAAGGAGTCCAGGCCCTGCCGCACCCGATCGAACCAGGCGGCGAGCTCCTGATCGTCGAAGGCGTTGTCGAGGGAGTACATCCGCGTCAGGTGCTCGACCGGCTCGAACATCTCCGAGCGGCTTCCCCCGACGGTCTGGGTCGGCGACTCTCCGCCGGCGAGCTCTGGGTGGTGTCGCTCGATCTCGAGCAGTTCGGCATAGAGGGCGTCGTACTCCGCATCGGAGAGTCGCGGCGCGTCCTTCTCGTAGTACTCGGACCGGGCACCGTTGATGCGGTCCACCAGCTCGGTCCACCGCGCCCGGGCACCCTCAGCGGTCATCGCCCTCTCCTCCCGCCTCATCCTGACGCACCAGTCGGCCGACCGCGGCGCAGGCCGCCAGGGCGTGCCGGGCGGCCGCCGGGCTCACTCCCGCGAGTCCGCACGTCGGCGAGATCGCCACGGCGGCGAGATGACGGTCGTCCTCAAGGCCCAGCCGGTGGAGGAGTCCCCTCAGAGGCGCGCTCACCGCAGCGTCCGATCGAGAGGGAGCATCCACTGTCGGCACCACGCCGGCGATCAGGCCGCGGCCGCCTTCGAGGAGGGCGCCGAGCTCCTCATCCACCGCGGCACTCGCCGCTCTGATGTCGAGGCTCACGAAGCGGGCGCCCGCCTCGGTCACCAGCGCGACAGGCGGTGACGAGGCGCAGCAGTGCACGCCGGGAACCGCCGACACGGCCGCGGCGGCGCTCAGGACCGTGCCCAGGAGCCGTCCCACGCGCTGCGGATCCTCCGCCGGGTATCGGGAGAGCCCGCTGGCCGTGCCGATCGATCCGGCGAGAACGCCCGGGAGAGCGGGCTCGTCCACCTGCACGAGGAAGGATGACGCATGCGGGAACCGTCGACGGACGTCGTCCACGTGCCGGATGGCGGCCTCGGCCAGGGCGGACGCGCAGTCGTCCACCGCACCGGGATCCCGGAGCATCCGCTCCCCTCCCCGCAGCTCGACGGACGCCGCCATGGTCCACGGACCGACCATCTGGACCTTGAGGGGCCCCTCGTACTCCGACGCAACCTCCTGGAGGCAGTCGAGATCCTGGCCGAGCCAGGACTGTCCTCGCCGCATCTCACGACCACGAGACCCGCTGATGCGCCATCCGTCCGGCGTCGTCTCCAGACCGAATCCCGGCTCGACGTCGCAGAGGAGCGCCCCCGTGCGTCCGATCATGTCCGCACCGGGGCCTCGTCCGGGGAGCTCGACGACGTGCAGCAGATCGGGCAGCTCGCCCGCGACCACGCGAGCGCTCTCGAGCGGATCGACACCGGGGAGGGAGCCCACGCCCGTCGCCGCCGCAGGGCGCCACCACGTCACGAGGCCACCGCGCGATGGGCTTCCTCGACGACCGCCGAACCGACCACGCGACTTCCGTCGTACAGGACGGCAGTCTGTCCAGCCGCGAGCCCTCGAATGGGTTCGACAAGGTCGATGACGACGCGGTCGGCGTCGACGCGCACGATGCCCGGCACCGGCGATGCGTGCGCTCTGACCTGGACATCCAACCGGCGCGGCGACGCGCCCACGGGCTCACCCGTCCACGTGAGGTGCGAGCCCTCGATACGTCGGACATCGAGAAGGACTGCCGGACCCACGCGCACCGTCGAGGTCGCGATGTCGACATCGACCACGTATCGCGGCTCGCCGTCCTCCGCAGGAACGGTGAGACCGAGTCCGCGCCGCTGACCGATCGTGAAGACCTCGGCTCCCTGGTGCTCGCCCAGGACCGCTCCGGTCTCGGCATCCACGATGGCCCCCGGTGACGAGCCGACTCGCGAGCGGACGTAGGCCGCGGTGTCTCCGTCGGGGATGAAGCAGATGTCATGGCTGTCAGGCTTGCGCGCCACGAGAAGTCCCCTCTCGTGGGCCTCCTGGCGAACGGCGGCCTTGTGATCCCCTCCGATCGGCAGCAGCGTGCGCTGCAGCTGCCAGGAGGAGAGCACTCCGAGCACGTAGGACTGATCCTTCTCCGGGTCGAGTCCCCGGTGCAGTTCCGGACCCTCCGGACCCTCGGTCACCCGCGCGTAGTGACCGGTCGCGACCGCATCGAAGTCAAGCGCCATCGCACGATCGAGCACCGCGGCGAACTTGATCCGCTCATTGCACCGAACGCAGGGGTTGGGTGTACGACCGTTCCGGTACTCCTGCACGAAGTCATCGATCACATCCTCGCGGAACCGATCCGACAGATCCCACACGTAGAAGGGAATGCCCAGGGCGTCCGCCACCCGCCGAGCGTCCCGGGCATCGTCGAGCGTGCAGCATCCGCGGGAACGTCCGGAGCCGGACGGCGCCTTCGCCAGGGCCAGATGGACACCGACGACGTCATGACCGGCATCGACGAGCCGCGCCGCCACCACGGAGGAATCCACTCCACCGGACATCGCCGCGATCACCCGCATGTCAGACCGCCGACGTTCCGACGGAGCCCGCCCGGGCGGCCCGCTCCACCGCGCCCGGGAGAGCCGCCAGCAGGCGATCGATCTCAGCATCCGAGGTCGTCTCACTGAGGCTGAATCTGAGGGACGACTTCGACTCCCGCTCATCACGCCCCATGGCCAGGAGCACGTGGCTGGGCTCCGGGATCCCTGCCGTGCAGGCCGAACCGGTCGAGCAGTCGATACCCGCCGCGTCGAGCAGCATGAGCAGAAGGTCTCCCTCGCATCCCGGGAAGGATGCGTGCACGTTGCCCGGCAGCCGCTCCGTCGCCCCCACCCCGAGGTCCCCGTTCACGACCGCGCCGGGCACCGCCTCCAGCAGGCCCCGGACGAGCCGCTGACGCCTGCCGACCAGGAGCGCGGCCCTCGCCTCCTGGCCGCGGACCGCATGATCGACCGCAGCCGCGAATCCCGCGATCGCCGGTGCATCGAGCGTCCCGGACCGGACGTCCCGCTCCTGACCGCCACCGTGGAGGACCGGATCCACGGCGAACTCGGCATCCAGGACGAGGGCGCCCACCCCGAAGGGTCCGCCGATCTTGTGGCTGCTGAAGGTGACCGCCGCCGCACCCAGGCTCTCCAGGTCGACCGGGAGATGGCCCAGGACCTGCACCGCATCCGTGTGGAAGGGGACACCGGCCGCGCGACAGGCCTCCGCGAGATCCCGCACGGGCTGCACGGTGCCCACCTCATTGTTGGCCCACATGACGGAGCAGAGCGCGACACGTCCGGGATCGCTCACCACCTCGGCGACGCGAGCCGCATCGACGCGTCCCACACGGTCGACAGCGAGCCATTCCAGAGTCGCCTGCTGCTCCTGCTCGAGCCACAGGACCGGATCGAGCACGGCATGGTGCTCGATCGTGGACACCGCGATGACCCGAGCCCCCCGAGTCCTCCGCGCGCCCCAGTAGAGGCCCTTGATCGCGAGATTGTCCGCCTCCGTTCCGCCCGACGTGAACACCACGGAGCTCGGACGGGTACGGAGCAATTCCGCTATGCGCTCGCGGGACTCCTCCACCACCCGTCGACGCTGGCGGCCCGAGGCGTGGAGCGACGAGGGATTCCCCTGGAGCTCAGACTGCTCGAGCCACGCGGCCCGCGCCGCGGGGACCATCGCGGTCGTCGCCGCGTGATCGAAGTACGCCCGCTCGTCCACGACCAGCCATGCTAGAGGGTCCGAGGGCTCCGGTCTTCGCGCCCGAGACCGCCCGGCACCCTGACCACGCGGGTCAGTGACCCGTGAAGGCGGCGGGGCGCTTCTCGACGAAGGCCGCCATGCCCTCCTTCTGATCGTCTGTCGCAAACAGCGACGAGAATCGGATCCGCTCGATGTCCAGGCCCGAGTCGAGGTCGACATCCATGCCTCGGTCGATGGCCTCCTTCGCGGCTCGAAGCGCGAGAGCCGGCCCGCGGGCGAGCCGAGCAGCGCACTCCTGTGCCGCGTCGAGCACCGACTCCGCGGGAACGACGGAGTTGACCAGGCCCATCGACCATGCCTCCTGTGCATCGACCTGTCGGCCCGTGAAGACGAGGTCCTTGGCCCGGGAGACCCCGATCAACCGGGGCAGCCGCTGGGTGCCACCCGCCCCCGGGATGATCCCGAGCAGGATCTCGGGCTGGCCCAGCCGGGCGTCCTCGGCCGCGATCCTGAGGTCGCAGCACAGTGCCAGTTCGCACCCGCCGCCCAGCGCGTATCCCGTGATCGCTGCGATCGTCGGCTGGGGAATGCGCGCCACAGCCGTGAAGGCATCCTGCAGGTCCGAGGATGCCAGGAGCATGTCCCGGTACCCCAAGCCGCTCATCTCCTTGATGTCGGCACCCGCGGCGAAGACCTTGGGACCTCCGTAGAGGATCACCGCACCCACATCGCGCCGCGTCGAGACGTCGCGGGCAGCAGCCCGGATCTCCTCCTGCATCTGCCGGTTGAGGGCATTCATCGGGGGGCGCTGGAGAAGGATCGTGGCCACGCCGTCGACGACATCCAGGGACACGAACTCCGACATCGACTTTCCTCCATGTGAACGTGCGGACGCCGTCCGCAGCAACGGGACTCGCACCGGAACCCTAGCGACGCTCGGACTGCCCACCTTCCCTGTACCGTGACCGGCGTGACAGGGCACAGCGGTTCCGGCTGGGACCCTCTCGGCGTCACACCCGACGGCCATGGCGGCGCTCATGTGGCGCTCTGGGCCCAGGGAGCCACGGCGGTCGACCTCTGTGTCTTCGACGACGCGGGGGCAGAGACCCGCATCCCCCTGAAGGAGCGCGTCTTCAACGTCTTTCACGACCACGTCGCCCACCTGCCGGCCGGCACTCGGTACGGATTCCGCGTGGACGGCCCCTGGGAGCCCGAACTCGGTCGCCGCTGGAACCGCCACAAGCTCGTCCTGGACCCCTACGCCCGGGCCATCGACGGCACCTTCACGCTTCATCCCGCGGTCTTCGGTCACGACGGAGACGACGACCTGCGCATGAACTCGGAGGATTCATCGCCCTTCGTCCCCCGGAGCGTCGTCGTCGACTCCACCTTCGACTGGGGTGACGACTCCCCGCCGGGAACAGCGTGGGGCGACACCGTGATCTACGAGACCCACGTGCGGGGAATCTCCCTCCAGCATCCCTCAGTTCCCGAGCACGAGCGCGGGACCTTCGCCGGACTCGCACATCCGCACGTGATCGAGCACCTCACCACCCTCGGCGTGACCGCGGTCGAGCTGCTGCCGGTCCACCACTTCGTGGACGAGACCCATCTGCTCGAGCGTGGCCTGACGAACTACTGGGGCTACAACTCGATCGGCTACTTCGCCCCGCACGCCGCCTACAGCTCACTCGGCGGCCGCGGAGGCCAGGTCACCGACTTCAAGCGCATGGTCCGGGCCTTGCACGCCGCGGGCCTCGAGGTGATCCTCGATGTCGTCTACAACCACACGGCGGAGGGCAACCAGCTGGGGCCCACCCTGAGTTTCCGGGGCATCGACAACGAGGACTACTACCGACTGAGCGATGGCGGGCGGTACTACACCGACTACACAGGGTGCGGAAACACGCTGGACGTCTCCAATCCGCACGTGCTCCAGCTGGTCATGGACTCGCTGCGCTACTGGGTCACGGAGATGCACGTCGACGGATTCCGCTTCGACCTCGCGTCAGCCCTGGCGCGCTCCTTCCACGACGTCGACATGCTCGGCACCTTCCTGACGACCATCCAGCAGGACCCGATCCTGCGGCGCGTGAAGCTCATCGCGGAGCCGTGGGACGTCGGGCCGGGTGGCTACCAGGTTGGCGAGTTCCCGCCCCTCTGGACCGAGTGGAACGACCGATACCGCGATTGCGTTCGAGACTTCTGGCGTGGCGCTGCCGGGATCGGCGAACTGGGGTGGAGGCTGTCGGGCTCTGCGGACCTCTACGCCTCCGAGGGGCGTCGTCCCTTCGCGTCGATCAACTTCGTCACAGCGCATGACGGCTTCACCCTGAGGGATCTGGTCTCCTACGACCACAAGCACAACGAGGCCAATGGTGAGGACAACCGCGACGGGACGGACAACAACCGTTCCTGGAACTGCGGGGTCGAGGGCGAGACCGACGATCCCGAGGTTCGATCGCTGCGCGAGCGGCAGATGCGCAATCTCCTGTCGACCCTGCTGCTGTCGACCGGCGTGCCCATGGTGGCCGGAGGCGACGAGTTCGGGCGAACGCAGGGCGGCAACAACAACGCCTACTGCCAGGACAACGCCACCTCATGGTTCGACTGGCACTGGGATGACTGGCAGTCCCAGCTGAAGGTGTTCGCCAGCGACCTGCTCCACCTCAGGCGCCTGCACAGCGCCTTCCGTCAGCGCTTCTTCTTCGAGGGAACACCCGTGCACGAGGGTGGACCCAAGGACCTCGCCTGGATGGGGACGGACGGCGAGGAGCTGACGGATGACCAGTGGCACGACCCCGACGCGCGCACACTCGGCATGTACCTCGCGGGCGAGAGCCACGGGGAGGACTCCGACGGCCGGACCCTGCGCGATGAGGCCTTTCTCATGATCCTGCACGCGGGCGCAGAGCCGGTCTCGTTTCGGCTGCCCGGACCGCCGTACGCGTCCGGCTATCGACTCGTGGTCGACTCCTTCACCGGCCAGTCCCGCGAGGACGACCAGGTGCATGACCCGGGCGCGTCGATCGTCGTTCAGTCGCGCAGCCTCGTCGTGCTGCACGCTCTGAGCGTGCAGCAGGCCTGACGCTCACGGGCGATCGTCAGCGAGCGTCGACCACGACCTCCAGCGGAGCCGGCAGGACCTGGACACCCAGTTCCTGCGGCGTGGCCAAGCCTCGATGCTGCGGCAGGACTCGGACCGTGTAGCCGAACGGCCCATTGCGATCGAGGTCGATCGACCGCTGGAAGAGCCAGCGCGATCCATCGACCTGCTCGACGGCATCCATGGCGGCTGCCGCCGGGTCGACCAGGACGTCATCGGCATCCACGCGTCCGAAGAGCGCCTGGACGAGGACGTCCTCGGGGCGCAGGGCACCGAGGGTCACATAGGCGCGGATCGTCACCGCACTTCCCTGCATGACCGCGTCGGCGACGCCGTCTGCCTCGACGTGCTCGATGCGGATCGAGTCCCAGGAACCGAGTACCCGGCTCTGCCACGACCCAAGCTCGCGCGCCAGGGCACAGCCGTCCATCTGCATGGCACGCGAGGCCTCCGCGGCCGGGACGTACAGGCGGGTCACGTACTCCCGCAGCATGCGGCTGGCGAGGACCTTCGGACCGAGGGTCCGAAGCGTGTGCTTCATCATCGACACCCAGCGGGTCGGAATGCCGTCGTGATCACGCGTGTAGAACGCCGGCGCCACACTTCCCTCGATCAGGGCGTAGAGGGCCTCGGCCTCCAGATCGTCGCGCCGATCCGCGTCCTCGACGCCGTTGGCGGTCGGAATGGCCCAGCCGTTCTCGCCGTCGAACCACTCATCCCACCATCCGTCGAGGATGGAGAGGTTGAGCGCACCGTTGAGCGCGGCCTTCATGCCGGAGGTTCCGCTCGCCTCCAGGGGGCGGATCGGGTTGTTGAGCCAGACATCGCACCCGGGGTAGAGCGTCGTGGCCATCGACATGTCGTAGTCCGGGAGGAAGACGATGCGGTGCCTCACCCCGGCGTCGTCGGCAAACTGGACCAGCTGCTGGATGAGGCGCTTGCCGCCGTCGTCGGCAGGATGGGACTTGCCGGCCACCACGAGCTGGACCGGCCGCTCGGGATCCGTCAGCAGGGCGGTCAACCGCTCGGGGTCACGCAGCATGAGCGTCAGCCTCTTGTAGGAGGGCACGCGGCGGGCGAATCCGATGGTGAGGACATCGGGATCGAGGACGGACTCGATCCAGCCCAGCTCGGCAGGCGAGGCACCCCGATGGAGCCAGGAGGCGCGCAGGCGTGCGCGCACCATGGTGACGAGCTCCTGACGCAGCTCGCGCTTGAGCCGCCACAGATCGTGATCCGGGGTGTCGGCGATGACCCCCCACCCCGACGCATCGTCCAGGGACGCACCATGGGCCAGGTCCATGACCTGGCGCGCCGTCCACGTCGGGGCGTGGACACCGTTGGTGACCGACGTGATCGGGACATCCGCGGGGTCGAAGTTCGGCCACAGGCCGGCGAACATGCCGCGGGAGACCTCGCCATGGAGCGCACTGACGCCGTTCGCGCGCTGACCGAGGCGCAGGCCCATGACGGCCATGTTGAACATCGCCGGGTCGCCCGAGGGGTAGTTCTCCGCCCCGAGAGCCAGCACGCGCTCCACCGGGACACCCGGCTCCGCATTGCCACCCCCGAAGTACTGGGCGATCAGGTCGATCGGGAAGCGATCGATTCCCGCAGGCACGGGCGTGTGCGTGGTGAAGACGGTGCCGGCACGCTGCACCGCGAGCGCCTCGTCGAAGGTCAGTCCGGGATTCTCCATGACCAGCTCGCGGATGCGCTCCAGCCCGAGGAATCCCGCGTGGCCCTCATTGGTGTGGAAGACCTCCGGCGCGGGGCGTCCCGTGATCCGGCAGAACGTGCGCAGGGCTCGCACGCCACCGATGCCCAGGAGCATCTCCTGCTGGAGCCGGTGCTCGCCTCCGCCACCGTAGAGCCGATCGGTCACCTCCTGCTCCGCAGGCGCGTTCTCCTCCACGTCCGAGTCGAGCATGAGCAGCGGGACGCGTCCGACCTGCGCGACCCAGATGCGCGCCGTCAGCGATCGTCCGCCCGGGAGGCCGACGGCGATCTTCGCCGGGGAGCCATCCGCCTCCCGCAGCAGGGAGACCGGGCTGCCGTCCGGATCCGATACCGGGTAGCGCTCCTGCTGCCAGCCGTCGCGGGACAGCGACTGGCGGAAGTACCCCGCGCGATAGAACAGGCCGAGGGCGATGATGGGAACCCCGAGATCACTGGCGGTCTTCAGGTGGTCCCCGGCCAGGATGCCCAGGCCTCCCGAGTACTGGGGCAGCGCCGAGGTGATGCCGTACTCCGGGGAGAAGTAGGCGATCCCGGCGGGCGCCCCATCGCCGAGCGACTGGTACCAGTGCGGCGAGTCGAGGTAGGTGCGCAGCTCGGTCCGGGCCTGCTCGACCCAGTCGACGAACCCCTGGTCACCGGACAGGGCCGCCAGCCGGTCGGCCGAGACCTCCCCGAGCAGTCGGATCGGATCCTGCTCGGTCGACTCCCACAGGGCAGGATCCACGGCCGCGAAGATGTCGCGGGTGGCGGGATGCCAGGACCACCGCAGGTTGAGGGCCAGCTCCTCGAGGGCACTCAGGTTGGCGGGCAGGACCGTGCGCACGGTGAACCGTCGGATTGCTCTCACGGCGGCATGTTAGCGCTTTCATGCCCGTGGGGAGGGCGTCCTCCGCCCGCGACTGCGTGATTCTTGCATCGCTGGCAAGTTCTTTCACTCGCGCCTCAGGCGTCCCTCCTCAGGGCCCCTGGCCGTGACTACGCTGAGCGCCATGGCCCCTTCGCCCATCCCGGTGCCGGACGAGTTGGTCGGCCGGTTTCCGATCACGGGCGTCGAGCCCTGCGTCCTCGGAGGACGCCGCCCGGCAGCGGCCGTCGTGGGCGAGGCCGTGCCCCTGAGCGCCGTGGCCTTTCGCGAGGGCCACGACAGCATGGGGCTCACGGCGCGCCTGTTCCGTCCGGACGGGACGGAGGCGGAGACCGTCCGGATGACCCCGGACGGCCCGGGGCTGGACCGCTGGTCGGCGCAGGTGCGTCCCGACGCGGTCGGCGACTGGACCTTCACCCTCGAGGCGTGGGGCAGCCCCTGGGACACCTGGACCCATCGGGCGGGCATCAAGGTTGCCGCCGGGGTGGATGTCGACCTCGAGCTCACCGAGGGAGCGCTCCTGCTGGACCGGGTCATCGCGAACGGAGGACTGACCACGGAGGAGACGTCCCAGCTGCGTGCAGCAACCTCGACGATGACGTCACCGGGACTCCCCGTGCCGGTACGGCTCGCAGCGGCGATGGATCCGGCCGTCTCCGAGGTGCTCTTCCGGCTGCCGCTGCGCGAGGGCGTCACGGCGAGCGGGCCGTGGCCCCTCCGGGTCCAGCGGCGGCGGGCACTGGTCGGCTCGTGGTACGAGTTCTTCCCTCGCAGTGAGGGCGCGCACCTCTCTCCTCCCCGATCGGGGACGTTCACGACCGCCGCGGAGCGTCTTCCCGCCCTCGCCGAACTCGGGTTCGACGTCGTCTACCTGCCGCCCATTCATCCGATCGGTGAGGTCAACCGCAAGGGGCCGAACAACACGCTGACGGCCGGGCCGCACGATCCGGGATCCCCGTGGGCGATCGGCTCCCGGATGGGAGGCCATGACGCCGTGCACCCCGACCTCGGCACCCTGGCGGACTTCGACGCCTTCGTGGCCCGCGCCCGGGAACTCGACCTCGAGGTGGCCCTGGACCTGGCCCTGCAGGCCGCACCCGACCACCCCTGGGTGACCGAGCATCCGGAGTGGTTCACGCGGCGGGCTGACGGCACCATCGCCTACGCGGAGAATCCCCCGAAGAAGTACCAGGACATCTACCCCCTCAACTTCGACCATGACCCGGAGGGCCTGTTCGCCGAGGTCGAGCGGGTCGTGCGGTTCTGGATGACGCACGGCGTGCGGATCTTCCGGGTCGACAACCCGCACACCAAGCCCCTGTGGGTCTGGGACCGACTCCTCGGCAGCGTCTTCGCGACCGATCCGGACGTCCTCTTCCTCGCCGAGGCCTTCACCCGGCCTTCCATGATGCGGGCCCTCGCGCAGGTCGGCTTCCAGCAGAGCTACACGTACTTCACCTGGCGCACGACGTCCGAGGACATCCGGGCGTACGCCTCGGAGCTCGCGCACGTGTCGTCCGCCTACATGCGACCCAACTTCTTCGCCACGACCCCCGACATCCTCCCCGAGTTCCTCCAGCACTCCGGGCCCGCCGGATTCGCGATCCGCGCGACCTTGGCAGCCACCCTGTCCCCCACCTACGGCATCTACAGCGGGTTCGAGCTCTTCGAGCACGTGGCGGTGCGCCCGGGCAGCGAGGAGTTCCTGGACTCGGAGAAGTACGAGTACCGGCCGCGGGACTGGGAGCTCGCTCGCCGACAGGGACGCACACTCGCGCCCTACCTGGCCCAGCTGAACCGCTGGCGCCGCGAGCATCCCGCACTGCAGGACCTCAGGTCACTGCGATTCCACCACAGCGACAATCCGCAGATCATCGCGTTCTCGAAGCGCGACGGCGGCGACACCATCGTGGTCGCCTGCACGCTCGACCCCCAGCGTGAGCAGGAGACCGTTCTTCGGCTCGACATGGCGGCGCTCGGCCTGCCGGAGGATGCTCGATTCGTCGCGCACGACCTGGTCACGGGAACCTCATGGTCCTGGGGCTCGAGCCCGTACGTCCGACTGTCCCCGGGAGAGCATGTGGCCCACATCGTGCACGTTCGAGCGTCATCGTGACCCCGATGCCGAGCCTCGACCCGGAGGAGCGACCATGACGTCCCCTACCCCGGCATCGATCCTGGAACTGGATCGCCTCGTCGACGGCTGGCACCACGACCCGCACTCGCTCCTGGGCCCCCACTCGGACGGCACGTCGGTGACCGTCCGAGTGCTGCGACCGGGTGCCGACTCCGTGACCGTGGTCACGGCTGATATGCGCCTCGATCTCGTCCATGAGCACCGTGGCGTCTGGGTCGCTGCGCTGCCCCAGGCGACCGTGCCCGAGTACGCCCTGGAGGTGACGTACGGAGACACCATCGTGAGGGGCGATGACGCCTATCGGTTCCTGCCCACGCTCGGCGAGATGGACCTCCACCTCATCGGCGAGGGACGCCACGAGCAGCTCTGGCAGGTGCTCGGGGCGCACACGCGCCGGTTCCCCGGCGCCTCAGGCGACATCGAGGGCGTCTCGTTCGCCGTCTGGGCACCGAACGCCCAGGGAGTCCGGGTGATCGGTGACTTCAACTTCTGGGACGGCGTCGGACATCCGATGAGATCGCTGGGTGCCACCGGCGTGTGGGAGATCTTCGTTCCCGGACTCGGCGATGGGACGGTCTACAAGTTCGCCATCCTCGGGAGGGACGGCATCTGGAGGGAGAAGGCCGACCCGATGGCGTTCGCCACCGAGGTGCCCCCCGCGACCGGATCCATCGTGTTCACGCCGCACTTCGCCTGGTCTGACGAGGACTGGCTCGTCCGTCGCGCCGCGACACCGCAGCACAAGCGGCCCATGTCGATCTACGAGGTGCACCTCGGATCCTGGCGAGCCGGCCTCGACTACCGCCAGCTCGCCACGGAACTGACCGAGTACGTGACAGACGCGGGATTCACGCACGTCGAGTTCCTCCCCGTCGCCGAGCATCCCTACGGACCCTCGTGGGGCTACCAGGTCACGTCCTACTTCGCGCCGACCTCACGGTTCGGCTCGCCCGACGACCTTCGCTACCTCATCGACCAGCTGCATCGAGCCGGCGTCGGCGTCATCGTCGACTGGGTTCCGGCCCACTTCCCGAAGGATGAGTGGGCGCTTGCCCGCTTCGATGGAACGCCGCTCTACGAGCACGCCGATCCGCGCCTCGGCGAGCATCCCGACTGGGGCACGTACGTCTTCGACTTCGGACGCACGGAGGTGCGGAACTTCCTCGTCGCCAACGCACTGTTCTGGCTGGAGGAGTTCCACGTCGACGGACTCCGGGTCGATGCCGTGGCCTCCATGCTCTACCTCGACTATTCACGCAAGGACGGCGAGTGGCAGCCCAACGCATTCGGTGGCCGCGAGAACCTCGATGCTGTCGCGTTCCTGCAGGAGATGAACGCCACCGTCTACAAGCGCGTGCCCGGAGCCCTCACCATCGCAGAGGAGTCCACCGCCTGGCCCGGCGTCACACGGCCCACCTACATCGGTGGCCTCGGCTTCGCCTACAAGTGGAACATGGGCTGGATGCACGACAGCCTCGACTACATCGCGCACGAGCCGATCCATCGGCAGTACCACCACAACGAGATGACCTTCTCGATGGTCTATGCCTACAGCGAGCACTTCATCCTGCCCATCTCCCACGACGAGGTGGTGCACGGGAAGGGCTCCCTCGTCGGGCGCATGCCCGGTGATCGCTGGCAGGAGCTCGCCAACCTCCGCGCCTACCTCGCCTTCATGTGGGGGCACCCGGGCAAGAAGCTGCTCTTCATGGGGTGCGAGTTCGCGCAGTCCGCGGAATGGTCGAGCGAGCGCAGCCTGGACTGGTGGCTGCTCCAGTTCGCTGAGCATGCGGGCATCCTCGCCGTGGTCACGGACCTCAATCGCCTCTATGTGCGCACGCCCGCACTGTGGCAGCGCGATGACGATCCCGGCGGCTTCGAGTGGATCGACGCGAACGACGCCGGCTCGAACACCTTCAGCTGGATCCGACGCGACGACGAGGGTGGACTGCTCGCCGTCATCGCCAACATGTCGCCTGTGCCCCGCGAGGACTATCGCATCGGGCTTCCGGAGGCGGGCCGGTGGACCGAGGTGCTCAACACGGACGCGGTCGCCTACGGAGGATCGGGGATCGGGAACCTGGGGACGGTGACGGCAGGCGACGAGCCCTGGCACGGACGCCCGGCATCGGCGACCGTCATCCTCCCTCCTCTCGCGACGCTCTACCTGCGCCACGATCCCTAGCAGTCCCGGTCAGAACAGCGCGCTCGCCAGAGCCGAGCGCGCCCTCGTCACGGCAGGATCGTCGCCTGCGATCAGGAAGTACTCCAGGACGCGAGCACGGGCGGCCTCGCGCTCGTCGCCCGCCGACTCGCGCACGGCCGTGATGGCGAGCGAGAACGCCTGCTCCCAGTCCCCCGCGAGGGCGGCCTGATCGGCACGATCGAGCGGTGGGGCGGCGGCATCGACCTCACGA
The DNA here is from genome assembly GCA_964597445.1 of uncultured Bifidobacteriaceae bacterium. Taxonomy (GTDB): domain Bacteria; phylum Actinomycetota; class Actinomycetes; order S36-B12; family S36-B12; genus UBA10649. The sequence continues at coordinate 30,943 of CAZQXO010000005.1, forward strand.
CCGTCGGTCCGGGCGTAGAGGTCGACGATCGCTCGACCCGCCAGAGCGTCAGGGTCGGCCGGCGCCACGACGAGGACCGCCTCGTAAGCGGCCCGCGCGGCGGCCCAGTCACCCCGCTCGATCGCGTCGAAGGCCGCCTCGAATCGCGGATCGCCGGCGGGCTCCGCAGCGGCGTCGTCCTCGGGCTCGCCCTCGCCCGCGGTCAGGTGGCCCGTGATCCCCTGCTCCGCGGCCACCCGGAGCAGCTCCGCGAGGTACTGGCGGATCTGCGACTCGGGGAGCGCGCCCTGGAAGAGCGGGATCGGCTGTCCCTTGAGGACCGCGAAGACCGAGGGGATCGACTGGACCTGGAACGCGGCCGCGATCTGCTGCTCGGCATCGACGTCGACCTTCGCCAGCACCCACTGGCCTCCGGCCTCGGCCGCAAGACGCTCGAGGATGGGTGACAGCTGCGTGCACGGCCCACACCACGTGGCCCAGAGATCCAGCACCACCGGAACCGTCATCGACTGGTCGATCACCTGTTCCTGGAACGTGGCGGTGGTGACATCGACGACGACGCCGGGCGGCGCTGACGCCATGGCCGCGGCGGCCTTCTGCTGGTTGCTCCGGCTCGCGGCGAGGGCGCCGAGGTCGACAGCGCCCCGGGCATTGATCGAGGAGGCCATGACTCCATTCTGGCGCACCTCCCCCACGACGGTCAGGTGGCGGGTCGTCGCGACGGACCGCCCCCGAGCATCCACAATGAGCGGGTGCACGTCTCCGCGAAGGCCGACTACGGCATGAGGGCGCTGATGGAACTCACCGTCACCCACAGCCAGGATCCGTCGCGCCTCGTCAAGGGCGAGGCGATCGCCGCATCCCAGGGGATTCCCATGAAGTTCCTCGAGGGGATCCTCCGCCAGCTCCGCCAGGCCGGCATCGTGGCGAGCCAGCGGGGGGCCGATGGCGGCTACCGGCTGGATCGCGATCCCACCCAGGTCACCATCGCCGACGTCGTGCGCGCCCTCGATGGCCCCCTCGCAGCCGTGCGAGGCCAACGGCCCGAGGACCTCGACTACGCGGGGTCAGCCGAGCACCTCCGCGAGGTGTGGGTGGCCGTGCGCGCGGCCATGCGCCACGTGCTGGAGCACCTCACTCTGGCGGATGTGGCCCGGGGCGCACTCCCGGCGGACGTCACGGCCCTCCTGGCCGAGCCGGGTGCGTGGCAGCGGCGGTGACCCTGGCCGCAATGCCACGACGGCGCCGCCTTCACGTCTCGCCCAGCAGCCTCTCCGCAGCACGGTGAACATCGAGGCGACCCGCGCGAACCTCCTCGACGACCGTGGCCATGGCCGCCGCTGACGCGAGACGGGTGCGCACGAGGGACAGGGCTGCGTTCTCGATCTCCTGCCGGACTCGACGTTCGGCCCGACGATCACCCTCTCCGGAGCGCACCAGCCACCGTGCGTGCTCCTCCAGGGCCAGGACCACCTCGTCCATTCCGGCACCGGTCGTCGCGACGGTGCTGAGGACGGGAGGCTGCCATGCCGCATCCCCTCGGGAGCCGAGGGCGGCTGTCGCGCGCAGGTCACGGACCACGTCCTCCGCACCGGGGCGGTCGGCCTTGTTCACGACGAGCACATCGGCCACCTCCAGGATCCCGGCCTTGGCCGCCTGGACTCCGTCGCCCATGCCCGGCGCCACCAGGACGACCGTGGTGTCGGACGCGGTGGCGACATCGATCTCGGACTGACCCACACCGACGGTCTCGAGGAGGATCCAGTCGAAGCCCAGCGACCCCAGCAGCCGGATCACGCGGGACGTGGCGAGGGCCAGGCCCCCCAGATGCCCCCGCGCTGCCATCGAGCGGATGAAGACGTCCGCATCCGTCGACAGGTGCGCCATCCGGATGCGGTCACCGAGCAGCGCACCCCCGGAGAAGGGGGAGGAGGGGTCGACCGCCAGCACCGCCACGCGCTGCCCGCGGGAGCGAAGCGCCTCCACCAGGCGAGCCGTCGAGGTCGACTTCCCGGCGCCCGGAGGTCCGGTGATGCCGATCACCCGGGCGTGACCGGGCTCCTCGGCGCACCACCGAAGCAGGCCGGCGGCGTCCGGCGCATCATCCTCGACGATCGACACCAGTCGACCGACGTCGCGCATGCGACCCTCTCGAGCTCCCGCGAGGAGGTCGGCCACGTACGCGTTTACAGCAGGGCTCCTCATGTGACCGTCACCACGCTCCCGATCCCCATGAGCCTCTCCTCAGGATGCCGACGAGTGACAACATAGCCTCATGGAATCCCTGCTGACCCGCATCGATCACGTGGGCATCGCCGTCTCCGACCTCGATGCCGCGGTGGACTTCTATCGCCGGGCCTTCGGGCTGACCAAGGTCCATGAGGAGATCAACGAGGAGCAGGGAGTTCGCGAGGCCATGATGGCCGTGGGTGACTCCGGGTCCTGCATTCAGCTGCTGGCTCCCCTGACCCCCGAATCCACCATCGCGACGTTCCTCGATCGATCGGGCCCGGGAATCCAGCAGGTGGCCTACGGCGTCGATGATGTCGAGGCGACCGCCGAGGCACTGAGGTCCGCGGGGGTGCGTGTGCTCTACGACCGGGCGAAGCGTGGCACCGCCGGATCGCTCGTGAACTTCTGCCATCCGAAGGACTGCGGCGGGGTCCTGATCGAGCTCGTGCAGGCGGCTCCTGGCGGAGCGCACTGATGGACCGCATCCGCGAGGCGATCGTGGCGGGCGCCGGTGCAGGCGACCTGGCGAGCCTTCCCGTTCCGGACTCCTACCGGGCAGTGACACTGCACAAGGACGAGCAGGACATCTTCGCCGGGGTGCCCACGTGGGAGCGGGACCCGCGGCGCACCCTGCACGTGGAGGACGTCGCCACCCCGGAGCTGGCGGCCGGCGAGGCCCTCATCGCGGTGATGGCGTCGAGCATCAACTACAACACCGTGTGGTCCAGCATCTTCGATCCCGTCTCCACGTTCGGCTTCCTGGACAAGTACGGGCGCTCGCATCCGGACGCCAAGCGGCACGACCTGCCCTACCACGTGATCGGGTCGGATGCGGCGGGCGTGGTGCTGCGCGTGGGGCCGGGTGTGAACGCGTGGAAGCCGGGCGACCATGTTGTCGCGCACTGCCTGAGCGTGGACCTGGAGTCCCCGATGGGGCACAACGACACGATGATGGACCCCGAGCAGCGGATCTGGGGCTTCGAGACCAACTTCGGTGGCCTGGCCGAACTGGCGATCGTGAAGTCGAACCAGTTGCTGCCCAAGCCGGCCCACCTGACCTGGGAGGAGGCCGCGAGCCCGGGACTCGTGAACTCCACCGCGTACCGCCAACTCGTCTCGCGCAACGGCGCAGGGATGAAGCAGGGTGACGTCGTCCTCATCTGGGGCGCCTCCGGTGGTCTGGGCTCGTACGCGACCCAGTACGCCGTGAACGGCGGTGCGATACCCGTGTGCGTCGTGTCCTCACCCGAGAAGGCCGATCTGGCTCGGGCCATGGGCGCCGACCTCGTCATCGACCGAAGCGCCGAGGGGTACCAGTTCTGGAAGGACGACCACACGCAGGACCCGAGGGAGTGGCAGCGGCTGGGCAAGCGGATCCGCGAGCTGACCGGTGGAGACGACGTCGACATCGTGTTCGAGCACCCGGGTCGCGAGACGTTCGGCGCGAGCGTCTACGTCACGCGCAAGGGCGGCACGATCGTGACCTGCGCATCCACCAGCGGGTTCATGCACGAGTACGACAACCGGTACCTCTGGATGAACCTCAAGCGCATCGTCGGCAGCCACTTCGCCAACTACCGCGAGGCCTACGAGGCCAATCGCCTCATCGCCAAGGGCATGATCCACCCGACCCTGTCCAAGACCTTCTCCCTCGACGAGGCCGGGCAGGCCGCCTACGAGGTGCACCGCAATGCCCACCAGGGCAAGGTCGGCGTGCTCGCTCTCTCGCCGGAGCCCGGACTCGGCGTCACCGATCACGAGATGCGGGCGCGACTCGAGCCCCAGATCACCCGGTTCCGCAGCGCCTGAGCCGCACGCCCACCGCCTAGCATGAGGTGGTGTCCCCTCGCGCTGCCACGACCGCCGGCTCGGTGCCGTGGCAGCTGGATCGTGGCCGCGCCGCAGGGGAGATGGGCTACCTGCCCGGCCTCGATGGCGTGCGCGCCCTGGCCGTCCTCGGGGTCCTGCTCTACCACGCCGACCTGACCTGGATCAGCGGCGGCTTCCTCGGCGTCGATGTGTTCTTCGTCCTCAGTGGATTCCTGATCACCTCGCTGCTGCTCGAGGAGTACGACAGATCCGGCCGCATCAGGTTCGGCCGCTTCTACCTCGGGCGCGCACGCCGACTGCTCCCCGCGCTCATGCTCATGCTGCTGATCGTGAGCGCGGTGGTGGCTGTCTTCTTCCGCGATGCCGCCGCCACACTCCGGGCGGACGTGATCGCGACCCTGCTGTACATGAACAACTGGTGGTACGTGCTCAACGATGCGTCGTACTTCGAGTTCATCGGCCGGCCACCCCTGCTCAAGCACCTGTGGTCGCTCGCCGTGGAGGAGCAGTTCTACCTCGTGTGGCCCCTGCTCGCGTTCGTGGCCATGCGACGCGCCGGCCGGCGGGGCGTGCGACTGCTGGCCATCGTCCTGGCCCTCGCCTCCACCGCCTGGATGACGTACCTGTCCGTCTCCCAGGGCTTCCCCGACTACGCGGACCCGAGCCGCGTCTACTTCGGGACCGACGCGCATGCCATGGGACTCCTCGTCGGCGCGGCGCTCGCCACCGCATGGCGTCCCGGGCGACTTCGTGCGGACATCCCCCGAGCGGCGCGAGCCCTCATCACGGGGATCGGGATCGCCGCGCTCATCACGGTCATCTGGTTCTTCCTGTTCGTCGGGGAGTTCACCCCCTGGATGTACCAGCGAGGAGGCTTTCTCCTCCTGGCTCTGGTGGTCGCCCTCCTCATCGCCATGGCGACCCATCCGGCCTCTCCGCTCGGACGATGGATGGGCACCCAGCCATGGCGCTACCTGGGCCAGCGCTCGTACGGGCTCTACCTGTGGCACTGGCCGATCTTCATGGTCACGCGTCCCGGACTGGACGTGCCCCTGGACGGGATCCCCCTGCTCCTCCTTCGACTGGGCCTCACGGTGGGCATTGCGGAGCTCAGCTACCGCTACGTCGAGATGCCCATCCGGCGTGGGGCCATCGATCGATGGGTGACGCGGTGGCGTGCGGCGACAGGAGAGGCTCGTCGTCGTCTCACCCGTCAGGGCTCGGCCGTGATCGCCTCCCTCACCGCACTGGTGGTGGCGATCGGCATCGGACTGGCCTCCGCTCCGGCGGCGAGCGCGCAGGAGGCGCTTCCTCAGGACGTGGCTGAGGCGCTGGGCGTCGCGGACGGCGGTCCGACCGAGGTCTCCCTTGACGACCCGGATCCATCAGGCACGGGAGCGTCATCCTCGTCCGGCGCGGAGGATGACGGCGCTGCGGAATCGACTGCCTCGGGGACGAGTCGCAACGGGCGCGTCAGCGCCATCGGCGACTCCGTCATGCTCGGCGCCCGCGAGACGCTCAAGGACGTCGTGCCGGGAACGCGCGTGGATGCTGCGGTGGCCCGCTTCCCCGGCGCCTTCGTCGGGAAGCTCAAGCGCTACGTCAATCAGGGACGGCTGGCCCCCACGGTCGTCCTCCATGCCGGCACCAACGGAGTCATGCCGGAGTCGATGCTGCGCGAGATGCTCGACATCCTGGCCGACTCCCCCCGGGTCATCGTGCTGACCACCAACATGCCGCGCACGTGGCGGGCACCGAACAACAGGGTCATCCGTTCCGTGGTTCCGGACTACCCGAATGCCGTCCTCGTCGACTGGTACGCAGCCTCACAGGACCATCCGGAGTACTTCTCCTCCGACGGGATCCACCTCACGCCCAAGGGAGCTCGCGCCTACGCGAAGCTCATCAGGGCCGCCGTGGATGCCCCCGCCCCCGACTCGGCCTCCTGAAGGTCAGGCCGCAGGGAGGCTCGCCAGGAAGGAGAGGATCTCGGCGCCCGTGGCATCCGGGTCCTCGATCACGGCGAGGTGCCCCGCGCCCGGGACGCAGGCGCGGCGAGCACCGGGCAGGGCTTCCAGCAGGCGCTCCTGGTCCTCATCGGGACTCAGGGAATCCTCGGCCCCCCAGAGCACGAGGGCCGGACCCGCCCACTCCGCGAGAACTGCATGGGAGTCGGGTCGATGGGCCATCGCCCGCTGGTACCACGCCACCGTGCGCGCATCGACGCGATCGAGATACCCACGCGTGCGCTCCACCACGCCAGGGCGTGCCTGTCGAGTCGTGGTGCCGAGCAGGCCGGGCAGGACTGCCTGGTTCAGGATGCGCTCCGTCTGATCGGGCTCGGCCTCGCACAGGGCGGCCAGACGCTCGCGCCCCTCGCGGGCCTCGACGGTGTCCGCCGAGGCCTTGGTGTCGCAGAGCAGGAGCGCTGACACCCGAGAGGGGTGACGACGCACCAGACCCATCGCGATGTAGCCGCCGAGGGACACCCCTCCCACCACGATCCGGTCGAGTCCGAGATCCTCCACGGCACGGGCGACCTCGTCGACCACGGCATCCAGCCGGGGCGGACCCGGGATCCGCGCCGACTCTCCGAAGCCCGGGAGATCCGGCACGAGGGTGCGCCAGCCGGCCCGCCTGCACGCCTCAGCCTGATCGGCCCACAGCGATCCGTCGCAGGGAAACGCATGGAGCAGGAGGAGCGGATCTCCCGCTCCGTCATCGCGAAGGTGCATCACACGTCGCTCCAGCGCTCCATCGGCCCCTCCCACATGGTCGGCAGTGGCCCGGCGCCCGGGCAGACGACGCCGACCAGCTCGTCCATCACCCGGGAGACCTGCGACTCGCCGACCCACAGGTGCTTGGCTCCCTCGATGCCCCGCACGTCCGCCTGCGGGATCACGGAGAATCGCCTGCGCGCCTCGTCGGGCCGCAGGTAGTCATCGAGCTCCGGCACGAGGCAGACGAGCGGCCGACCCGTGGCCGTCCACGCTCGCAGGTCCTCATCCGTGGAGTAGCGCAGGGGTGGCGACAGGAGAACGGCTCCCAGGACCGGATCGACGTTGCCTCCCTTGAGGATGACGTCCGTCCCGAAGGACCATCCGACGAGCCACGGGTCGGGCAGTCCCCGACGGGCAGCCTCGGAGATCGCGGCCTGGAGGTCGAGGGTCTCCCCCTCCGCGTGGTCGAACTCGCCCTCACTCGTCCCGGCGGCGCTCGTGGTGCCCCGCGTGTTGAACCGCAGCACGGCCACGTGCGCGAGCGCCGGCAGGCGCCACGCCATCTTGCGCAACAGGTGGCTGTCCATCATGCCGCCGTGGGTCGGGAGAGGGTGCGCCGTGATGATCGTGGCCACCGGTTCACCGTCCTCCGGCAGCGCCAACTCCCCCACCAGGGTCAGGTCGTCCGATGTCCTCAGCCGAACGGGTTCACGGCGGGCCGGAAGGACGGAGTTCGCCACGATCCGCGCGGTCATCCGAGCCGCCTCGGGCCGCGACGATCCCGCGCCGACCAGCAGGGTGTGTGCCAGTGCCTGCGATGCTCCACCCCCTGGGGATCGTCGGCCGGGAAGGCCACCACGTGGGGTGTCGCCGGGGGAATCTCCTGGTCGCATCCGGGACACCGATAGGCGCGGGTGGCTGCCGAGCCCGTGGTGCGCTGCACGACCCAGTCGCCGTCGGCGTGGGACTCGACCGTGCGACTGGACACCGACGACCCGAGGGGTCGCTCCGCTTCCGCGCGGCGACGGTGCTTGCGACCCATCAGCTCGCGTGATCCCGGAATCCCCGACCCGTCTTGCGCCCCAGGTACCCGGCTGTCACGAGGTGCTCGAGTCTGGGGGCCGGGGCGAAGCCGGGTTCGCGGAACTCGAGGTACAGCGTTCTCTGGATGGCCAGGGACACATCGAGCCCCACGGCGTCGAGAAGATCGAAGGGACCCATCGGGTAGCCGCAACCCTTCTTCATGGCCAGATCGATGTCATCGGCGCTTGCGTAGTTGGCCTCAAGCATGCGCACGGCATCGTTGAGGTAGGGGAAGAGGAGGGCGTTGACGATGAAGCCCGCGCGATCACCACATGTCACCGGATGCTTGCCGACTCGACGACACAGCGCCACAACCGTGTCGACGACATCCTCATGGGTGGCCACGGTGCGCACGACCTCGACGAGCTGCATCACCGGGGCGGGATTGAAGAAGTGCAGTCCGACGACGTCACCCGGGCGATTCGTGGTCACCGCGAGATCGATGACCGGCAGGCTCGACGTGGTGGTGGCCAGAATGGCGCCGGGCTTGCAGGTGCGGTCCAGCTCGACGAACAGGGCTCGCTTGACCTCGAGATCCTCGACCACCGCCTCCACGACGAGGTCGGCATAGGACAGGTCGCGAAGTGACGCTGCACCGCGCACCCTGGCGAGGGCTGCCTCCCGCTCCTCCTCGCTCAAGCGCCCCTTCTCGACGGCCTTCGCCAGGGAGGAGTCCAGGCGCGCGACCGCCTGAGCGGCCTTGTCCGGCGTGCGGGCCACCAGAGTCACGTCAACGCCGGCGCGGGCGAACACCTCCGCGATTCCGCTGGCCATCGTGCCCGAGCCGACCACGCCCACCGAGGCGATCTCCCGGATCGACCCCGCATCCGGCACGGATGGCGTGATGCTGTCGACGACGACCGGCGATCCCGGTGACTCATAGCGGTAGAAGCCTTGGCCGGACTTGCGTCCGCGAAGTCCCGCAGTCACCAGCTGCTTGAGGATCGGTGCGGGTGCGTGCAGGCGATCACGGCCCTGCTTGTACATCGTGTCGAGGATCTCGTAGGCCGTGTCGAGACCGATCAGGTCAAGGAGCATGAGGGGGCCCATGGGATACCCGCAGCCCAGCCTCATGGCGTCATCGATGTCCTCGCGGGAGGCGTACTTCGACTCGAACATGGACACGGCATGGTTCAGGTAACCGAAGAGCAGGGCATTGGCGATGAAGCCGGCTCGGTCACCGATGACGACGGGCTCCTTGCCCAAGGAGGCCGCGAAGGCGGCGGCCTCATCGACGACCTCCTGCGAGGTCACGACCGTGCGGACGATCTCGACGAAGGAGAGGACCGGTGCGGGGTTGAAGAAGTGGATGCCGACCACGTTGGCCGGGCGCCTGGTCGCCACGGCGATATCGGTCACCGACAGGGACGACGTGTTCGAGGCGAGGATCGCGTGAGCCGGGGCGATGGCATCGACCTGGGCGAAGATCGCCTTCTTGAGGTCCAGGCTCTCGCTGACCGCCTCGATGACGAGGTCCACGTCGCTCAGGGCCGGGTAGTCGGTCGTGAAGGTGATGCGCCCGATGAGGTCGGTGCGCTCCGCCTCCGAGAGCTTCCCGCGCGTGACAGCACGCTGGGTGGAGTTCGCGATCATGGTCCGGCCGTGCTCCAGGGCGGCAGTCGTGCTGTCGATTGCGACGACCGAGTAGCCGTGTCGTGCGATCACCTCGGCAATGCCGGCGCCCATCGTCCCCAGACCGATGACTCCGACCCTCGCGATGGCCATGGATTCCCTTCCCTCCGGACGAGCAGCGGCGACCGTGCGCCGCGACGACCCTACTCCGCGGGATCAGGAGGCATCAGAACAGTCTCGCCTCGGGACTGTCCAGTCCCCGCAGGGCGTCGTAGTCGACGACCACGCACTCGATCCCCCGATCCTCCGCGAGCACCCGCGCCTGCGGCTTGATCTCCTGGGCGGCGAAGACCCCTCGCACCGGGCTCAGGAGCGGGTCGCGGTTCAGGAGCTCCAGGTACCGCGTCAGCTGCTCCACGCCGTCGATCTCCCCCCGGCGCTTGATCTCCACGGCAACCGCCCGTCCCTCGGCATCCCGGCACATGAGGTCGACCGGTCCGATCGCCGTGGGGTACTCCCGACGGATCAGTCGCCAGCCGGTGCCCAGCGACTCGACCTGCTCGGCGAGCAGTCGCTGAAGATGCGCCTCCACCCCGTCCTTGACCAGGCCGGGATCCGTGCCGAGCTCCTGCGTATGGTCGTGGAGGACCTCATGGATGGTCACGACCAGCTGCTCTCCCGCGCGGTTCTCGACCGTCCATACCTCGTGACAGCCCTCCTCCTCCGCCGAGGACACGCGCACCGTGCAGGGGGGGCTCATCCAGTTGAGGGGCTTGTAGGAACCGCCATCGGAATGGATGAGGACGGATCCGTCCGCCTTGACCATGATCACCCGGGACGCCTCCGGGAGGTGGGCCGTCAGGCGCCCCGCATAGTCGACCGTGCAACGCGCCACCAGGATCCGCACACGCGGCAGCGTACCGAGTGGCAGGAAGTCGCCGGAGGCCCGACGATGGAGCCCGTGCCCTCGTGGGGATCGTTCTCCTACGCCTTCGGCCCGATCGTGGCCCTGGCGCTCATCCTCGTGTTCGTGGTGATCCTGCGCTGGGCGTTCCGGCGCGGATCGTCCGTGGTGGCCGCGCCCGCCCGTCCCGGAACAGATGCGGAGTACGGCCTCCTGAGCCCGGTCTCCACTCCCGGCTCCTACGTCGAGGGAGAGATGCAGCGCAGGACCCTCGAGGATGCCGGCATCCGGGCGACGCTGGCCTCGACCCTCGAGGGACCTCGGGTCATGGTCTGGCCGCAGGACGCCGAACGCGCGCGGACCCTCCTCAGCCGGCGTCGCTGATCTCGACCCGCTCGATGCTGGCCCCCACACGCTGGAGGTCCGGGACGAATCCCGCGTATCCCCGGTCGATATGGGTCACTCCGTACACGGTGGTAACGCCCTCGGCCACCAGGCCGGCCAGGACGAGTCCAGCTCCCGCACGGATGTCGGTGGCCTCCACCGGTGCGCCCGACAGAGCCGCGCGCCCGCGCACGAGGGCATGGTGGCCGTCCGTGCGCACGTCGGCCCCGAGCCGTGCGAGCTCCTGGACGAACCTGAACCGCGCTTCGAAGAGGTTCTCCGTCACGAGCGAGGCCCCCTCGGCGATCGAGTTGAGGGCGATGAACTGGGGCTGAAGATCCGTCGGGAACCCGGGGAACGGAAGCGTCACGACATCGACGGCCGAGGGACGTCGATCCATCGTCACCCGGATGCCGTG
>CAZQXO010000005.1:42185-43554 GCA_964597445.1 uncultured Bifidobacteriaceae bacterium
CGGCAGATATCCACGATCTCAGGCTCGCGGGCCGCATTGTCGATGACGGTGCGCCCGTCGGCGAGGACCGCCGCCATGAGGATCGTCTCGGTCGCTCCCACGCTCGGGAAGTCGAGCCAGATCGGCGCGCCGCGGAGCCTGCCGGCGGAGTGGGCAAGCAGGTAGCCATGCTCGCTGTCGACCTCGGCACCCATGCGCCGAAGTCCGGACACGTGCATGTCGAGACCCCGAGAACCGATGTTGTCACCCCCCGGAAGTGCCACGTCCGCAGCGCCGACTCGAGCAACAAGGGGACCCATCACGCAGATCGACGCGCGCATCCTCCGGACGAGGTCGTAGTCCGCTCGATGCTCGGGGCGCTCCGGGACGTCGATGGACACGACGGCCTCCACGCGATCATGGGAGACCTGGCATCCCAGACGCCGGAGGAGCTCAGCCATGATCTCGACGTCGAGGATGTCCGGCACGTCTCGGATCGTGGAGCACCCGGGAGCCAGCAGCGTCGCGGCCATGAGCTTCAGGACGGAGTTCTTCGCTCCCGGCACGGTCACCTCGCCGACGAGCCGTGACCCGCCTGTGACGCGAAGCACCTCCACGCGGGCATCGTACGGGCCCGGACGTACGCCACTCGGGCCGCCACGGCTTCTGCCCACCGGGCTCGTCACCGGGCTCGTCACCGAGCCCTCGCGTCGACCGTGGCGTAGTGTCGCGCCATGGTCAACCTCACCCGCATCTACACCCGCACCGGAGATGACGGCACCACCTCTCTCGGGGACATGAGCCGGACGGGCAAGAACGATCCCCGACTCCGGGCCTACGCCGACGTCGACGAGGCCAACTGCACGATCGGCCTCGCCCTCGCCACGGCTGACTTCGATGAGGAGATCCGACACCTGCTGGTGGGCATCCAGAACGATCTGTTCGACGTGGGAGCAGACCTGTGCACGCCCGTCGTGGACGAGCCGGCGCACCCTCCTCTTCGCGTGACAGACGACTACGTCACGCGCCTCGAGGCTGCCTGCGACCAGTACAACGAGCAACTGGCGCCGCTGAGGTCATTCGTCCTCCCGGGTGGCAGCCCTGCTGCCGCACACCTGCACGTCGCCCGCACGGTCGTGCGCCGGGCGGAGCGTTCGACGTGGGCTGCCCTGGACACGTACCACGGCGGCATGAATCCCCTGACCGCCGCCTACCTGAATCGGCTCAGCGACCTGCTCTTCATCCTGGCCCGAGTCGCCAACCGGGATGCGGGCGGAGACGTCCTGTGGGAGCCAGGGCTGAACCACTGAGGCGACGGAGACATGACGGAAGGGGGGGGGGCCGGGGGGGGCCGCCCGGGGGCAAGTGAGGGGGGGTGGGTTTCGGCGTG
>CAZQXO010000005.1:43564-70122 GCA_964597445.1 uncultured Bifidobacteriaceae bacterium
CGTCGACAGGCCGGACGGCCGGGACCGCGCGGGTCCCGGCCTTCCGTCATGTCTCAGTGGTTGCTGACCGTCTTCGCAATCCCCGCGATCTGGATGCGCGTCTCGGCGCGCTTGAGGGCCGCCTGATCCTGCTCGCTCGGCTGGCTCTCCGCCTGAAGGCGGGCCAGGGCCGCCTTCGCGCGCTCGACGTCGATGTTCTCCGAGAGCTCCGCCGTCTCCGCGATCACGTTGACCTCGTTGCCGGAGACGGAGAAGAAGCCGCCATGGACCGCCACCATCATGGTCGACCCGTCCGCTTCCACCACCTTCAGCGCGGAGCTGTCGACCAGCAGCGCCAGTACGGGCTCATGCCCCGCAAGGATGCCGATCTCGCCCTCCGGCGTCTTCGCCACGATGGCCTTCGCCTCGCCGGACCACAGGGCCCGCTCCGCCGAGACCACCGCGACGCTCAGGAGCTTGTCGTCGGACATGGCTGACTAGCCCTTCGCCAGCTCTGCCGCATTGCGCTCCACGTCCTCGATGCCACCGGCCATGAAGAACGCCTGCTCGGGAAGATGGTCGTACGTTCCGTCGCAGAGCGCCCTGAACGAGGCGATCGTCTCCTCGACCGGGACGAAGGACCCGGGCTGGCCCGTGAAGGCCTCAGCGACGAACATGTTCTGGGACAGGAAGCGCTGGATGCGGCGGGCTCGACCGACGAGGATCTTGTCCTCCTCGGAGAGCTCGTCGATGCCCAGGATGGCGATGATGTCCTGAAGATCCTTGTAGCGCTGGAGGATCTCCTTGACCCGGGCCGCCACGGCGTAGTGCTCGTCACCGACGTAGCGCGGGTCCAGGATCCGCGAGGTGGAGTCCAGCGGATCCACAGCCGGGTAGATGCCGAGCTCCGAGATCGGGCGGCTCAGCACGGTCGTGGCATCGAGGTGGGCGAACGTGGTCGCCGGGGCCGGATCGGTGAGGTCGTCCGCGGGGACGTAGATCGCCTGCAGCGAGGTGATGGAGTGACCGCGCGTGGAGGTGATGCGCTCCTGCAGCTGACCCATCTCATCGGCCAGCGTCGGCTGGTAGCCGACGGCCGAGGGCATACGGCCGAGGAGGGTCGAGACCTCCGAGCCGGCCTGGGTGAACCGGAAGATGTTGTCGATGAACAGGAGGACGTCCTGCTTCTGGACATCACGGAAGTACTCCGCCATGGTCAGGGCCGTCAGCGCCACGCGAAGACGCGTGCCCGGAGGCTCGTCCATCTGGCCGAACACGAGTGCCGTCTTGCTGATGACGCCCGACTCGGTCATCTCGAGGAAGAGGTCATTGCCCTCGCGCGTGCGCTCTCCGACTCCTGCGAAGACCGAGACACCGCCGAAGTTCTCGGCGACGCGGTAGATCATCTCCTGGATGAGCACCGTCTTGCCGACGCCGGCTCCGCCGAACAGGCCGATCTTCCCGCCCTTGACGTAGGGCGTGAGCAGGTCGATGACCTTGATGCCCGTCGCGAAGACCTCGGTCTTGGACTCGAGCTGGTCGAAGGCCGGCGCCGCGCGATGGATTCCCCAGCGCTCGGTGATCTCGAGCTCGTCCTCGCGGACATCCAGGGGCTTGCCCAGGGTGTTCCAGACATGGCCCTTGGTGATCTCACCGACCGGCACCATGATCGGTCCGCCGGTGTCGCTGACCGCCGCGCCTCGCACGAGGCCGTCGGTCGGCTGCATGGAGATGGCGCGCACCATGTTGTCGCCGATGTGCTGCGCGACCTCGAGGGTCAGCGTGCGGGCACCTCCGCCCTCCTCACCCTCGTCGAAGCGAACCTCGACGGTCAGGGCGTTGTTGAGCTCGGGCATCGCCTCGACGGGGAACTCCACGTCGACGACGGGGCCGGTGACGCGGGCAACTCGCCCTACGCCGGTCGTGGTCTCGGTCGTTGCGGTCATCGTTGTTCCCTCTCCTAGCCTGCAGCACTCAGCGCGTCGGCTCCACCGACGATCTCGCTGATCTCTTGGGTGATCTCGGCCTGACGGGCCTGGTTGGCTTGCCGTGACAACGACTTGATCATCTCTTCGGCGTTGTCGGTGGCGGACTTCATGGCACGGCGACGAGCTGCATGCTCCGACGCCGCGGACATCAGCAGGGCCGAGTACACCGTCTGGTCGATGTACTGCGGCAGGAGGCCGTCGAGGACGGTCTCCGCGTTGGGCTCGAACTCGTAGAGGGCCGTGGGCTGGGCGCCCTCAGTCCTCTCCACGACCTCGTCGACCACCTCCAGCGGGAGGATGCGACGAATGCGGGCCTGCTGGGTCACCATCGACGTGAAGTGCGTGTAGACGACATGGATCTCGTCGACACCGCCCTCCTCCGTCGGGGTGAGGAAGGCGCCGAGGAGGTCCTCCCCGATGCGCTTGGCATCGGCGTAGGTGGGCTGATCGGTGAAGCCCGTGTACTCCCCGCCCATCGGCCGCTCCCGGAACCGGTAGTACGAGACGCCCTTGCGACCCACGACATAGGGCAGCACCGTGATGCCCTTCTCACGGAGGTTGGCCGTCAGGGCCTCGGCCTCCTTGATGGCGTTGGAGGAGTAGGCGCCGGCGAGCCCGCGATCGGCCGTGATGATGAGCACGGCCGCCTTGGTCCGGTTCTCCGAGTTGGCCATCAGCGGGTGCTTGCGAACATCCGCTGCACCCGTCGCCGCCGCGTTGATGGCCGCGTACAGGTGGGTCAGGTACGGCAGAGACGCCTCGAGGCGCTGCTGCGCCTTCACGATGCGTGACGAAGCGATCAGCTCCATCGCCTTCGTGATCTTCTTGGTCGCCTGGACGGACTTGATCCGCCGTCGATAGACCCGCAGTTGTGCACCCATGGTGGCTAGCCCCGCACCTGCCGCTTGATCTGAGTCGGGTCGATCTCCTCGTCGGCAACGGCGGCCACCGGCTCGTCATTGACGAGGATGTGTCCGGCGGACGTCGTGAACTGCCGCTTGAACTCGTTGATCGCACCCTCGAGGACGCTCACCGAGTCGTCGGAGAGGTCCTTGGTGCTCCGGATCGCCTCCAGGACCGCAGGCTTGCTGCGCTCCACGTAGTCGAGGAACTCGGCGTCGAACCGACGGATGTCCTCCACCGGGACGTCATCCAGCTGCCCGGTGGTGCCCGACCAGACGGACACGACCTCGCGCTCCATGGCCTGCGGCTGGTACTGCGGCTGCTTCAGGAGCTCCACGAGCCGGGCCCCGCGCTCGAGCTGGGCCTTGGAGGCCGCATCGAGGTCGGAGCCGAAAGCGGCGAAGGCCTCGAGCTCGCGGTACTGGGCGAGGTTCAGACGCAGGCGTCCGGCGACCTTCTTCATGGCCTTGGGCTGGGCCGAGCCACCGACGCGGGACACCGAGATGCCGACGTTGATGGCAGGACGCACACCCGAGTTGAACAGGTCGGACTCGAGGAAGCACTGGCCATCGGTGATCGAGATGACGTTCGTCGGGATGAACGCCGAGACGTCGTTCGCCTTGGTCTCGATGATCGGGAGCCCCGTCATGGAGCCGCCTCCCATCTCGTCGGACAGCTTCGCGCAGCGCTCCAGCAGGCGGCTGTGCAAGTAGAAGACGTCGCCCGGGTAGGCCTCACGGCCCGGCGGGCGGCGCAGGAGGAGCGACACCGCACGGTAGGCCTCGGCCTGCTTCGACAGATCGTCGAACACGATGAGGACGTGCTTGCCGCCGTACATCCAGTGCTGACCGATGGCCGATCCGGCGTACGGGGCCAGGTACTTGAAGCCCGCCGGATCGGACGCCGGAGCGGCGACGATCGTGGTGTACTCCATCGCGCCGTACTCCTCGAGCGCGCCCTTGACCGAGGCGATCGTGGAGCCCTTCTGGCCGATGGCGACATAGATGCATCGCACCTGCTTGGTCGGGTCGCCCGACAGCCAGTTCTCGCGCTGGTTGATGATCGTGTCGAGGCAGACGGCCGTCTTGCCCGTCTGGCGGTCGCCGATGATCAGCTGGCGCTGGCCCCGACCGATGGCCGTCATGGCGTCAATGGCCTTGATGCCGGTCTGCATGGGCTCCGTCACCGGCTGACGCTGGACGACAGTCGGTGCCTGGACCTCCAGCGCGCGGCGCGTCTCCGCCTCGATCGGGCCCAGGCCGTCGATCGGGTTTCCGAGCGGATCCACGACCCGACCCATGAAGGCGTCGCCGACGGGGATCGACAGAACCTCCCCCGTCCGGCGCACGGCCTGACCCTCCTCGATACGGCTGCCGTCGCCGAGCAGGACGACGCCGATCTCACGGATGTCCAGGTTGAGGGCCACGCCGAGCAGGCCACCCTCGAACTCCAGCAGCTCATTGGTCATGGCCGAGTGGAGTCCCTCCACCCGTGCGATGCCGTCACCTGTCTCGACGACGCGACCAACCTCTTCGCGGGCGGTGCCCGGCGAGTACGCCGCGACGTTCCGCTCGATCGCATCCCGGATCTCTTCCGGCCGGATCGTCAGCTCCGTCATGGTGCCCTGCTCTCTTTCTCGGCCCGCTGCTGCGGGTGGGGTCTGTTCGGACGTTGTCTCTGAAGTTCTGGTGTCGTCAGCCGATGATCTCGCGGCGAGCCTCGGCCAGTCGTGTGGCGATCGTCCCGTCGATGACCTCGCCGCCCACGGTGACGTGCGCTCCGCCCAGCACCGTGGGGTCGACCACGACGTTGAGCGTGACGCTGCGGCCGGTCAGGGAGGTCAGGGCAGCGGCCATGCGCTGCTCGAGGTCGGGGTCCAGCGGCCGCGCCACCCGCACGACAGCGACCAGCCGCTGCCGCTGCTCGGCTGCCAGGTCGACCAGCTCATCCATCGCCTGCTCGATGCGACGCCCCTGGAGGTGGCTCAGGGAGAAGCCCACCACCTGAGCGGTCGTGGTCGTCACCTTGCCGGCCAGGAGATCGCGGACGATCCCCATGGTGGACGACGCGGGCAGGGCGGGGTCCGTCAGCGCCGACTGGAGCTCGGGTGAGGAGGCGATGATCCGTCCGATCCGGAAGATCTCGTCCTCGACCTCCTCGAGCGTCCCGCTGTCGGCCGCCACGCTGAAGGCCGCCTGGTCGCCCAGGATCCGGATCGCGGACACGAGGTCCTGCGGGGAGGACCAGCGCTGCCGGACGACCTGCGTGAGCACGTCGAGTGCGAGCGGGCTGACCTTGCCCCCGAGCAGGTGCGCCACGATCTCACCGCGGGTCCGCTCGGAGCGCCCCGAGTCCGACAGGGCCTCGCGCAGCGACTTCTCCCGCTCCAGAAGATCGCAGGCCGCGTACATGTCTGCGGCCAGGCCCGCGAAGTCCGGGTCGGTGCGGCGCGCCGCGACCAGCTCGGCGACCCCAGCGAGGGAGCTCCTGCTGCTGGAGAACATCAGACGCTGCCCTGCGAGTCGGCCATGGCCTCGAGATCGGCGACGAAGGACTCGACGGTCTGACGGACCCGGGCATCGTCCGACAGGGACTGGCCCACCACCTTGCTCGCCAGATCGACAGCCAGCACGCCCACCTGGGTGGTGAGCTGCCCCACCACCTGAGCGCGGTCGCGCTCGATGGCAGCCTCCGCCGAGGCCGTCACGGCGGCCGCCACGGCAACCGCCTCGCTGCGCGCCTCCTCCACGATCGCCTTGCGGTCAGCCTGCGCCTGCGTCCGGATCTCGGCGGCCTCCTGGCGGGCCTCAGCCAGCGCGCGGCGGTACTCCTCGAGATCTGCCTGCGCCTGCTGCTGCAACTCGTCCGCGCGTGCGATGCCCCCCTCGATGCGGTCGGTTCGCTCCTCCATGACCACCTTCATGCGAGGAAGCACGAACTTCCAGAAGAGGATCAGAACGATGAGGAACGACAGCCCGCCCCAGATGAGGTCGTAGGACGCGGGGAACAGGATCGCGCTCCCCTCAGGAGCAGTTCCTGCAGCATGTACGTGCATGTTCACTCAGACCTTCACGTCAGGTGTCAATGGATGAGCGCACTGGAGGGGTGCACGGTCTCTAGACGAAGAGGAAGCCGGCAACGAGGCCGATGAGCGCGAGCGCCTCGGTGAACGCGATGCCGAGGAACATGTTGGTGCGCAGGATGCTGGTGGCCTCGGGCTGGCGAGCGATGCCCTCGAGAGCCTTGCCGACCAGCACGCCGATGCCGATGCCGGGTCCGATCGCCGCCAGGCCGTAGCCGATCGCATTGACGTTACCGGAGATTTCTGCGAGCAACTCCACGGTCGTTCCTTTCACTTTGGCGCTCGAGCGGGTGCTCGAGCATCGGGGATTAGTGCTCCTCGCTGGTGGCGCCGTCGATGTAGACGGCGGTCAGCAGCGTGAAGATGTATGCCTGCAGGAAGGCGATCAGGATCTCGAACAGGGTGAACGCAAGACCCATCGCATAGGACGGGATCGCGAAGACCTTGATGAAGCCATCGGCCAGGAGCAGGGCGCTGGTCGCACTGAAGAACAGCACGAGCAGGAGATGTCCAGCCATCATGTTGGCGAGCAGACGGATGGTGAGCGTCAGCGGGCGCAGGATGAAGGTGGAGACGAACTCGATGGGCGTGACCAGGATGTAGATCGGCCACGGGATGCCTGAGGGGAACAGGTTGGCCTTGAGGTAGTGGCCCAAGCCCAGGGCGCGGATGCCCTGGATGTTGAAGACCAGCCACGCGATGATCGCGAACATCAGCGGGATACCGATGACGCTCGAGACCGACAGGTGCATGGTGGGGAGGATGCCGGTGATGTTGAAGGCGAAGAGGAGCCAGAACATCGACACCAGGTAGGGCGCGTACTTGCGGCCCTTCTCGCCCATGACCTCGTCGATGACGCTCTTCTGCACCAGGTCGATGGCCATCTCGCCGAGGTTCTGGACTCCCCGAGGGACGAGCTTCGGCCGAGCGAAGGCCGCCACGAAGAACACGCAGACCACACCCGTCATCAGCAGACCCATCAGGTTGATGCGGGTCATGGCGAAGGGCGTGCCGACGAACAGCAGCTCACCGGGGAAGAACTCGCCGACCGTCGGCGCGGAGAAGCCGTCACCTTCAGCAGCCATCGGCGCGAGCGCGGTCAGCAACGGGGTCTCCCAAGGCCTGTGTCAGACGGATCGCTAGTCGCGACCGTAGCGGAGGTACACCACAAGAACAGAGGTGACGAAACCCACGACGACCCCAATCGGGAGGAACACCCGCGTGGTGCCGAGCAGATAGTCGACACCCGCCCCGATGGCTGCCCAGGTGAGCGGACCAGCGACGAGAGTGCCAACCAGCGACCAGACGAAGTCTTCCCCTCTGTCCCTGCCAGCGGGCCTAGGCTCGCGACCCCGATCGCCGTTCACCACGAGGGAAACTAGCACACGTGGTCCGGAAGACCGGAACGGAGGATCGCCCTTTCGGTGCGACACTCGTCACTCCCCCGGCTGAGACGCCTGAGGCTCGATGAAGGGGACCCTCGTGCGGACGACGATGACCGCCTCGGCGATGAGGTAGCCGACCGTTCCGATCAGGAAGGCCACGAAGAAGACGGTCCGGTTGTAGAAGTCGGCACCGCTCAGCAGGGCGAGCACGGCGATGAGGACGATCAGCTTGATCACCCATGAGCCGAGGATGGCCGCACCGAAGATCTCCGGCCGGACGGCCAGGGTCAGCAAGGCCACGATGACCGTGATGGAGAAGAAGGAGACGGGCAGGGCGATCCCGAGGACCCCGCCCCACAGCCCGGCAGTTCCGTCCACCAGCCATCCGATGCCGCCGGCCAGGACGAGCGCGACGAGGGACCCCACGCTCCCCCATCGGAGGACCGCCACCATGGGGATGCGGACACCCGGAAGGGGACCGTCGCTCGCGCGGCTCACCCTTGGAGCCTATCTCCCCCCGGGGTGACGCCGGCCTGCGCCGGCTCGAGCCGGCGACGGCCCGGACGGCGCACGACCCAGACCAGCACGACGAGGCCGATGGCGAATCCGGCCAACGCCCATGCCGCCGGAACGAAGGCAACGAGCACCGCACTGCCTGCCACGAGACCGGTCCAGGCGTACATGAGCACGACCGCCCGTACCTGGCTGTGCCCCATCTCCAGGAGCCGGTGGTGCAGGTGCTGCTTGTCCGGCGCGAAGGGATTCCGGCCGGCTCGGGTGCGCCGCACCACGGCCAGGCCCAGGTCGATGAGCGGAACCGCCATGACGGCGATGGGCAGGAGCACGGGCAGCAGCGCGGGGAACAGGGCGCCACCGGCCACGGCGCTGGGATCCACCTGGCCGGACAGGGTGATCGTCGCCGCGGCCAGCATCAGGCCCAGCATCATCGAGCCGGTGTCTCCCATGAAGATGCGCGCTCGGTAGAAGTTGTTCGGCAGGAAGCCCGCGGTCACGCCGACGAGGAGCACGGACACCAAGGTGGCGAGGGTGGCCCGCTCGAAGCCGAGTTCCACGGAGAGCAGGTAGGCGTAGGCGAAGAAGGCGCCGGCGGCCACCATCACGATTCCCGCGGCGAGTCCATCGAGGCCGTCCACGAAGTTGATCGCATTGATGCTGATGAGCACGATCAGCACGGTGAACAGGACGCTGGTGACCGGATCGAGCACGAAGGTGCCGCCGATCGGGAGCCAGATGATGGCGATGCCCTGGAAGGCCATGACGCCTGCAGCCAGGACCTGCCCCGCCAGCTTGGTCGGCGCGTCCAGCCCCCACCGGTCGTCGACGATGCCCAGCGCCACGATGATGGCGATGCCCGACAGCAGGGCGATCGCCGAGTTGCTGCCCTCGAAGACCGAGCGCATCATCGGGAGCTTGCTGGCCAGGAGCAGCCCCGCCAGCACGCCGCCCAGCATGGCCAGACCGCCCAGGCGCGGCGTGGGCTCCGCATGGACGTCCCGATCCCGCACCTCGGCCATGAATCCGTACCTGATGGCCAGCCTGCGTACCGGTGGCGTCAGCAGGTAGGTGACCGCCGCAGCGGCCAGCAGGCACAGCAGGTACTCGCGCATGCGAGGGTCAGTCCCGGGGGTAGGCCGGATGCGCCGTGACGAGTTCGGAGACCTCAGCAGCGATCGCAGGCGCGTCTGACCCGTTCACGTCGCGCACCGCACGGCTGATCAGCCTCGCGACCGTGGCCATGTCGGACTCCCCCATGCCCTGCGTCGTCACGGCCGGGGTTCCCACCCGGATGCCCGAGCCCTTCGACGGGGGCTCCGGGTCGTACGGGATCGCGTTCTTGTTCAGCGTGATCCGAGAAGCGTCGCAGCGCGCCTCCGCCACGTCTCCGGTGACGCCGGTCCCGCGGATGTCGATGAGGGCCAGGTGGGTGTCGGTGCCTCCGCTCACGGGCCGCATGCCCTCCTGGGCCAAACCGGCAGCAAGCGCCTGCGCATTCACGATCACCTGCCGTGCATAGTCCTGGTACGCCGGGGTCGCGGCCTCCTTGAGGGCCACCGCCTTGGCGGCGACAGCATGCATGAGGGGTCCGCCCTGCATCATGGGGAACACGGCCTTGTCGATCTTGGCGGCGTGCTCCTCCTTGCACAGGATCATGCCTCCACGTGGCCCCCGCAGAACCTTGTGCGTCGTGAAGGTGACGACATCGGCATAGGGCACCGGGCTCGGGATCGCCTTTCCTGCGACCAGCCCGATGAAGTGCGCCGCATCGACCATCAGGATGGCGCCCACCTCGTCGGCGATCTCCCGGAAGGCCGCGAAGTCGATGAGGCGGGGGTAGGCCGTCGCTCCCGCGATGATCATCTTGGGCCGGCGCTCGCGAGCGATCGAGCGCACCTCGTCGTAGTCGATCAGCTCGGTGTCCTCCCGGACACCGTAGGAGGCGATGTCGAACCACTTGCCGGAGAAGTTGACCTTGGACCCGTGCGTCAGGTGGCCGCCATGCGCCAGGCTCATGGCCATCACGGTGTCGCCCGGCATGACGAAGGCCCCGTAGGCAGCGAGGTTGGCGCTCGCGCCGCTGTGCGGCTGGAGGTTGGCGTGATCGGCGCCGAACAGCTCCTTCGCCCGCGCGATGCCGATGTTCTCGGCGCGGTCGACGTCGGAGCAGCCGCCGTAGTAGCGACGGTCCGGGTATCCCTCGGCGTACTTGTTGCTCAGCGTGGACCCGAGCGCCGCAAGCACGGCGGGAGACGTGAAGTTCTCGCTCGCGATCAACTGGAGACCGCTGCGCAGTCGCTCCAGCTCATCAAGGATGATGCCGGCGATCTGCGGATCCTCAGCCGCGAGCTGATCGAAATCAGGTCCCCAGAACGGCGTGGTCACCATGGTCTCCCTCACGTTGTCGCAGGCCTCGGCCCGCGTCTACCCGTCATGTCCTCGGCTGTGGACGAGCACGTCGCCCCCACCCGGGACCGTGCCCTCCACTCTAGGGGTTGGGCTCGGGGCTCTCCGTGACGACGCGAGGGCAGCACCGCCGGAGGCTGTCCAGCGATACGGAACCCGGGCGCACCACCCGAGGCGGGTCCCCCGTGGCGTCCACGATCGTGCTCGCCGCACCCGCATCCTCCGCGAGGGGGCCCGCATCCAGCACCAGGGCGACCCTGTCGCCGACCTGCTCGAGAGCGCCGTCCACATCGGTGGGAGCCGGCAGTCCCGGCAGGTTGGCCGCGGTCACGGCCAGCGGGCCGCTCGCGCCGAGGAGCGCGAGAGCCACCGGGTGCAGGGGCATGCGCACCGCGAGTGACGCCTCCGGGGGGAGGTCCCAGGCCAACGTCGGCTGCGGCGGGAGCAGGAGCGTGAGTCCGCCGGGCCAGAAGGACTCCATCAGCACCCGGGCATCGTCGCTGACGCGGGAGGCGATTCCCGGGATCGTGCTCCGACTTCCAACCATGACGGGAACCGGGACGTCTGCGTCGTAGCCCTTGGCCTCGCGAAGCGCGGACATGCCCCGGCTGCTGAAGGCGTCGGTGGCCAGGGCGTAGACGGACTCCGTGGGGATGATCACGAGGTCCCCACGCCGAACCGCTGCCAGGGCGGCTGTCACCGCGGGCTCTCGGCGATGGCCGTCAGCACAGGCGATGCGCTGAGTCATGGCACCAGTGTCCTGCGCGCGAGGGTGAAGCGCGGGCGTCCGGTGAGATCCAGTCGGTCCGTGACCGACGAGAACACCCCGGCGCCGACCGGGATTCCCGTGACCCTCGACACGGCAGGATCTGCCGCAAACTCCGACACGACGGAGGGAACACCCGCCGGGCCCGCGTCGGCTCCCTGCACGTCGGCATGCTCGATCACCAGCAGACCGCCCGGAGCGAGAAGGAGGGCGGCCGTCCGGACCACCTCGCGGACGATGTCAAGACCATCTCGGCCGCCATAGAGGGCGCGGAACGGTTCGTGATCCCGCACCTCGGGATCCCGGGGGATCATGGCCTCGGGGATGTAGGGCGGATTGCTCACGACGACATCCACGCGGCCACGGAGGGATGCCAGGGCTCCTTCGTCCGCCGCGACCCCGCCCGCATCGGCGTGGTGGATGGTGAGCTCGGAGCCCGCCGATGCCACCTCAGGCGACAGCGCATCGGCGTTGCGTCGCGTCCACTGGACCGCGACATCGTCCATCTCGACTGCATGCACCCGGCTCTGCGGACACTCGGTGGCGATGGACAGGGCGATGGCGCCACTGCCTGCGCACAGGTCCACTGCGATCCGATGACCCGGCGGGCACTCCAGGACATGACGGATGGCGGCCTCAGCCACGAGCTCGGTCTCGGGCCGCGGGATGAAGACGCCCTCACCCACCTGGAGCTCGATCCGGCGAAAGGCTGCGAGCCCGGTGATGTGCTGCAGGGGCACCCGGCTCAGCCGTCGGGCGAGCAGCTGCTCGAATCGGACCCTCTGCTCCTCCGTCGGCGCATCGGACAGGAACAGGCGCGTGCGCGGAGTCTCGAGGACGAACGAGGCGAGCTCGGCAGCATCGACCCCCGGTGACTCCACCCCCGCCCGCTGCAACCGGCGCTCAGCGTCGACGAGGATGTCCCGCAGGCTGGTGCGCGACCCGAGGGTGCGCCCGTCCGCCCACGAGTCGATCACGCGGACGTCTCGCTCAACCGTGCCGCCTGATCCGCCTCCACGCAGGCGTCGATGACCGAATCGAGCTCACCATCGAGCACCTGATCGAGGTTGTAGGCCTTGAACCCGACCCGGTGGTCGCTGATCCGGTTCTCGGGGAAGTTGTAGGTCCTGATGCGCTCGCTGCGATCCACCGTGCGCACCTGCGTGCGACGGGCGTCGGACGCCTCGCGAGCCGCCTGCTCCTGAGCCTCGGCCAGCAGCCGCGCCCTCAGGATCCGCATCGCGGACTCCTTGTTCTGCAGCTGGCTCTTCTCGTTCTGGCAGGACACGACGACACCGGTCGGGAGATGCGTGATGCGCACGGCCGAGTCGGTCGTGTTCACGGACTGCCCTCCGGGTCCCGACGAGCGGTAGACGTCGATGCGCAGGTCATTGGGGTCGATCACGACATCGACCTCCTCGGCTTCAGGCAGCACGAGCACTCCCGCGGCCGAGGTGTGGATGCGCCCCTGGGACTCGGTCACGGGCACCCGCTGGACGCGATGAACCCCGCCCTCGAACTTCAGGCGCGCATATGGAGCAGTGCCGGGCTCCGGTGCACCCTTGGCTTTCATGGCGATGGAGATGTCCTTGACTCCCCCGAGATCCGATTCCACGGAATCGATCACCTGGGCGGTCCAACCATGGCGCTCCGCGTAGCGCATGTACATACGGGCAAGGTCGCCGGCGAAGAGCGCTGACTCCTCACCGCCCTCACCCGCCTTGATCTCGACGATGACGTCCTTGTCGTCCATGGGATCGCGCGGGAGAAGCAGGGTCGTCAGTCGCTCGGCCGCGGCATCCCGCCGGCTCTCCTGAACAGTCACCTCGTCCAGGAACACCGGGTCCGCAGAAGCCAGTTCGCGAGCGGCTTCCGCATCGTCCACGGCGGCCTGCCACTCGCGGTAGGCCGCGACGACGGGACCCAGCTCCGCGAATCTCCGCCCGAGCCGCCGGGCAGCCGCCTGGTCGCCATGCACCGCAGGATCAGCCAACTGCCTCTCGACGTCGGCGTACTCGGCGACGAGATCGGCACACGACTCGAACACGAGCATTCCCTCCTGCCGCATCGAGCGGCCCAGACATGAAACGGCCCCGGGCGCCGGTCGGGGGCCTGCCGCGTGACGGGGGAGACACGCGGCAGGCGCCGAACCGGCGCCCGGGGCAGTGAAGCTACTTGTCGGTCTTCTTGCCGTAGCGGTTCTCGAACTTCGCAACCCGACCGCCCGTGTCGAGGATCTTCTGCTTGCCCGTGTAGAACGGGTGGCACTGAGAGCAGACGTCGGCGTGGATGACGCCGTTCTTCGCCGTGCTCCGCGTCGTGAACGTCGCGCCGCAGGTGCAGGTCACGGTGGTGTCACCGTACGCGGGATGGATGTCTGCCTTCATGGTGTCCTCTCCTGGCTCCGGGTCGTTCGACCGGCCGGGCGAGCGTGAACCGGAGCCCCACAAGTATGCCATCAATCCGGCGCCGGGGCCCAATCGGGCACCGGCCGCCCACCGCCTCAGTCGTCGTCGCCCGAGCCGTTGGCCGACGGCGTCGTCTTCTGCACCTGGAGCAGGAACTCCTGGTTGCTGTTCGTCTCACGGAGCTTGGTCAGCAGCAGCTCGATCGACTGCTGCTGGTCGAGGGCATGGAGCACCCTCCTGAGCTTCCAGACGATCTTCAGCTCCTCACCTGACATGAGGAGCTCCTCCTTGCGCGTGCCCGAGGCATCGACGTCCACGGCAGGGAAGATCCGCTTGTCGGCGAGACGACGGTCGAGCTTGAGCTCCATGTTGCCGGTGCCCTTGAACTCCTCGAAGATGACCTCGTCCATGCGCGAGCCGGTCTCGACGAGAGCGGTGGCCAGGATGGTCAGGGAGCCGCCGTTCTCGATGTTGCGCGCGGCGCCGAAGAACCGCTTCGGCGGGTAGAGGGCGGTGGAGTCGACACCGCCGGACAGGATGCGTCCTGACGCAGGCGCGGCCAGGTTGTAGGCCCGACCCAGACGCGTCATGGAGTCGAGCAGGACAACGACATCGTGGCCGAGTTCGACAAGTCGCTTCGCCCGCTCGATGGAGAGCTCGGCAATGATGGTGTGGTCCTCCGCCGGACGATCGAAGGTCGAGGCGATGACCTCGCCCTTGACCGACCGCTGCATGTCGGTGACCTCCTCAGGACGCTCATCGACGAGCACGACCATGAGGTGCACCTCGGGGTTGTTGGTCACGATCGCGTTGGCGATGGCCTGGAGGACCATCGTCTTGCCAGCCTTCGGCGGCGACACGATCAGGCCACGCTGCCCCTTGCCGATCGGCGCCACCAGATCGATCACGCGGGTCGTGAGGTTCGCCGGGGTCGTCTCCAGCTTCAGGCGGTTCTGCGGGTAGAGCGGAGTCAGCTTCGAGAACTCGGGTCGGTTCCGGGCGGCCTCGAGCGTGCCGCCGTTGACGGTGTCGATCCGCATGAGCGGCGCGAACTTCTCGCGGCGCTCGCCCTCCTTGAGCTGCCGGGTCGCGCCGGTGATGGCATCGCCCTTGCGCAGCCCGTTCTTGCGGACCATGGACAGCGGCACATAGAGGTCGTTCGGGCCGGGGAGGTAGCCGCTGGTCCGGACGAAGGCGTAGTTGTCCATGACATCGAGGATGCCGGCCACCGGGACGAGCACGTCGTCCTCGCTGATCTCCGGCTCGACGTCGTTGAATCCTCCCCCGCCACCACGCTGACGGTCACGACGGTCGCGGAACCGATCACGCCCACGCCGCCGTCGACTGCGCCCGCCACCGTCATCCGAGTAGTCGCCGCCACCACGGTCGGCATTGCGGTCACCACGGTCAGCATTGCGATCACCACGGTCAGCATTGCGATCACCACGGTCAGCATTGCGATCACCACGGTCAGCATTGCGAGGGCCGCGCTCGCCGCGCTCACTCGAGCGCTCCGCCGCCGCGGGTGCCTCCGAGTCCCGCGGGCTCGACTCCGGGGCAGACCCCTGACGCCGTGAGCGCTCACGCGTCGATCCCCCGGAGGACGAGCGCTGCTGGTCCGAGATCGCGGCGACGAGGTCGCCCTTGCGCATGCCGCTCGCACCGGGGATGCCCATCTGCTGGGCCATCTGCTTGAGCTCCGGGAGCAGCATGCTCGACAGGCCCTTGCCCTTGGCGGACGTGCCCGTCATTTCTGATTCCGTCACATGACTTCCTTTGATTCGCCCTCAGGGAGGAGGGATCGGTTCCAGCCGCCCACGGACTGGGAGGCGGGGCACCCGAACCGACCGAGCGGCGACGCTCTCAGGTCGGGGTGCTGTCCAGGCTCACCGGGGTGGACACCGGGCTGGTCACGAACGGGGAACCAGAACTCCCGAGGCCCGGGGACCCGAGCAGGATGACATCAGCCTAGCACCGGCCTCACTCGGAAGGCAGGAGCGGGACCTCCCGCGCGCCCACGGCCGAGACACCCACCTCCCGGACGATCCAGTCTCCCGTCGCTGCCGAGGCGAGCACGCCTGCCGTGGCATCGTCGACGAACGCCAGCACGGTGGGGCCGGCGCCCGACACGACGGCCGGTACGCCGGCATCGCGCAGGAGGCGCACCAGGGCGCGCGACTGCGGGTAGGCCTGCTCGCGGTAGTCCTGATGGATCCGGTCGTCCGTCGCTGCCATCAGGCGCGAGGGATCCGCCGTCACGGCGTGGACGAGAAGTGCCGCGCGTGCGATGTTGCGAGCAGCATCCGCCAGAGGAACGCTCTCAGGCAGCAGGAGCCGGGCGCGCGCGGTCGAGAGCTCCACGGACGGGACGAACACGACCGGTCGGACATCGACGTGCGGGTCCATGCGCACGGCGTCAGCGCGCCCGTCACCGTCGAGCCACGACACCGTGAATCCTCCGAACAGCGCCGCCGCGATGTTGTCGGGATGGGGCTCGCGAACCAGGGCCAGCTGGAGCAGGTCGTCATCGGACAGGCGGTCCCGGCCGTCTGCGACCAGGGACCTCGCCAGGACCATTCCTCCGATGATCGCCGCCGCAGATGAGCCCAGCCCACGACCATGCGGGATGGAGTTGATGCATCTCAGGACGAGGCCGGGCGCCTGCACCCCCATGGCCTCGAAGACCGTGCGCATCGACTGCACCACCAGATGCTGGTCATCGCGCGGGAGGGAGGCCTCCCCCTCCCCCGAGATCTCGACCAGCACGCCGTCGTCATCGGTGACCATCGCCACGAGATCGTCGAACACCGTGAGGGCGAGACCGGCCGAGTCGAAGGCCGGACCGAGGTTGGCACTGGTCGCCGGCACCACCACACGCACCGCCTCGCGCCGGAAGGCGACCATCAGGTGACCAGCCCCAGAGCCCGAGCAGCCGCAGTGACGTCCACGGGCACGACAACAGGATCGGCCGCTCCCTCGAGCGCCCACTGAGGATCCTTGAGGCCGTTGCCCGTGAGGGTGCACACGATCATCTGGCCGCGATCCAGTGCGCCAGAGGCGTGGAGCTTCAGGACTCCTGCGACGCTCGCCGCGCTCGCAGGCTCGCAGAACAGGCCCTCACGATCGGCGAGCATGCGGTACGCGGCGAGAATCTCCTCGTCGGAGACCGCATCGATCAGGCCACCGGAGTCGTCCCGTGCCGCCTCAGCCTGCTCCCACGATGCAGGGTTGCCGATCCGGATGGCCGTGGCGATGGTCTCGGGATGATCGACGCGATGACCGCGCACGATCGGCGCGGATCCCTCCGCCTGGAATCCCCACATGCGCGGGCGAGACGTCGCGACACCGTCCGTGGCGTACTCGACGTACCCCTTCCAGTAGGCGGTGATGTTGCCCGCATTGCCGACGGGCAGGGCGTGGATGTCAGGTGCGCGTCCGAGTTGGTCGACGACCTCGAAGCTGGCCGTCTTCTGTCCCTCGATCCGCGCCGGGTTGACGCTGTTGACGAGTTCCACGGGGAATCGATCGGCGAGCTCGCGTGCCACCCGGAGGCAGTCATCGAAGTTCCCGTCGACCTGCAGGAGCGTGGCTCCATGCACGATGGCCTGGGCGAGCTTGCCCAGCGCGATCTTGCCCTGGGGCACCAGGACGGCACTGCGCATTCCGGCCTTGGTCGCGTAGGCCGCGGCACTGGCGGACGTGTTTCCCGTCGACGCGCAGATGACGACCTTCGCGCCGGCCTCAGCCGCCTTCGAGATGGCCATCGTCATGCCGCGGTCCTTGAAGGAGCCCGTCGGGTTGGCGCCGTCGTACTTGAGCCAGACCTCGCAGCCGGTCAGTTCGCTGATCGTGCAGGCGTACACCAGCGGCGTTCCACCCTCACGCAGCGTGACAACGGGTGTCGCGTCGCTCACGGGAAGTCGATCGCGGTACTCCTCGATGAGTCCCCGCCAGACGTGTGCCATGACTACTCTCCAGCCTCGCCCTCGACTCGCATGACGCCCAGCACGGCCTTGACCTCGCTCATTCCGCGCAGATGAGCGACTGTGCGCTCGAGGGCCTCCTCGCTCGCGAGATGGGTGCGAACGATGAGGCCCGCATTGTCACCGTGGCCGTCCTGCCGAACCACCTGAATGCTCACTCCGTGCTGCGCGAAGGCCGCCGCGATCGCCGCCAGGACTCCGGGACGGTCGGCCACATCGAGGTTCACGTAGAAGCGCGTGCGCGCAGCCGCGATGGGAAGGACGGGAAGACTGGCATACGCGCTTCGGGACGGCCCGATGGAGCCCGTCACCCGGTTGCGGGCAGCCACGACGACGTCTCCGAGGATGGCCGAGGCGGTGGGAACGCCTCCCGCGCCACGACCGTAGAACATCAGCTCGTCAGCTGCTTCCGCCTGGACGAAGACGGCGTTGAAGGACAGCCGCACCGAGGCCAGCGGATGGGAGCGCGGCACCATCGTCGGGTGCACCCGCACGATGATCCCCTCACCACTCGGGGCTCTCTCGGCGATCGCCAGCAGCTTGATCACGAACCCCATCGCCTGCGCCGCGCGGACGTCATCGGCCGTGACGTTGGCGATGCCCTCGCAGTAGACGTCGTCGATCGTCACGGGTGTGTGGAAGGCGAGCTCCGCGAGGATCGCGGCCTTCGCCGCCGCATCGTGCCCGTCGATGTCGAGCGACGGATCGGCCTCGAGGTAGCCGAGGGCGCGCGCCTCGTCGAAGATCTCCTCGTAGGTGCACCCCTCCTCATCCATCTTGGTGAGCATGTAGTTGGTGGACCCGTTCACGATGCCCATGACCTTCGTGACGCGATCCCCGGCCAGCGACTCGCGCAGGGGCCTCAGGAGCGGGATGGCCCCGGCGACGGAGGCCTCGAAGAACAGATCGACTCCTGCCTGCTGGGCTGCATCCTGCAGCTCCGCGCCATGCGCAGCCAGGAGGGCCTTGTTCGCCGTCACGACGGAGGAGCCAGCCGCGATGGCCTCCAGGATGAGGGATCGCGCCGGTTCGATCCCACCCATCAGCTCGATGACGATGTCAGCGCCCGACGAGGCCACGGCACGGGCATCGGCGGTGAAGACCCCCGGGTCGATGCCCTCCCGAGGATGCTCGGGGTCCAGCGCCGCGACGGCAGCCAGCTCCAGGCGCGCGCCCACACGAGGCGTGAGATCCGCGGACGTCTGGTTCAGCAGTCGACCCACCTGAGCACCGACCGTCCCCGCTCCGAGGAGGGCGACGGTGATCACGCGGTCGGCATCATCGAGGGTCGAAGTCACGGGCACAGCCTCTCAGACCACGCCGCCCTCCCATGCCGCACCCGCCGCATGCCGGGGTGCCCCTGCCTCGCTCCTCACTCGACCCGGCCGCGGGCACGCTCGGCCGGGTCGCGTCGGCGCGCCTCAGCGAACTCGACCGCGGCCTCTCCACAATGCTCCCCAAGGCCGGAATCGTCCGGTGTCGCATTGGAGGAGTCATGTCACTATCCGCGCGCAAGCTGGTGGCTGAGTTCGTCGGGACCTTCCTGCTGGTCTTCCTGGCGGTCGGCGCAGCCATCTTCGGCATCGCCACCGTCGTGGGCGTCGATGGCAAGGGCCCGGGCTCAGGCGTCCTGGGCGTCGCCTTCGCCTTCGGACTCGTCCTGTTCGCCGTCGCCTACGCCTTCGGACCCATCTCCGGTGGGCACGTCAACCCGGCCGTGACCCTCGCGATGCTGCTCGGTCGGCGCATGCCCGCCAAGGAGGCCATCGGCTACTGGATCGTCCAGTTCCTCGGAGCCATCGCCGCAGCGGCTGTACTCAAGCTCTTCGTGTCCTCCTTCGGCGTCACCGACTACACGGGAGGCCTCGGCACCAACAGCTACGACAACGGCAACATCAACCTCGCCGGAGCCTTCGTGCTCGAGATGCTGCTCACGGCCGCCTTCGTGATGGTGATCCTGCTCGTCACCGAGCGCGTCGCCGCCCCGGGATTCGCCGGAGCGACCATCGGCTTCACCCTGGCCCTGGTCCACATCGTGGGCATCCCCCTCACCGGCACGTCGGTGAACCCGGCCCGGTCCTTCGGACCGGCCCTGCTCAACGGCGGGGAGTCGCTGTCCCAGGTCTGGCTCTTCATCCTGGCCCCGCTCGTCGGCGCCGTCCTGGCTGTCGTCGTG
The DNA here is from genome assembly GCA_964597445.1 of uncultured Bifidobacteriaceae bacterium. GTDB lineage: Bacteria > Actinomycetota > Actinomycetes > S36-B12 > S36-B12 > UBA10649. Next base: position 63,157 of record CAZQXO010000005.1, read on the forward strand.
TGGAAGCTCACCCGAACCGAGAGCGCCGAGCCGGAGAAGCTGGTCGCCGGCTCCGAGCGCGAGTAGCCACCGACAGCCACGGGACGATCGTGCGTCAGCCGGCGCAGCGCCGGCCGATGACCGATCGTCCCGTGGCTCGTCCGGGGAAGATTCAGGCTCCGGGATCGAGACGGAGAACGTCGTCCATGGTCTCCCGACGGAGGACGACGGTGGACTCCCCCGCTCTCAGCGCGACCACGCCCGGGCGGGGAAGCAGGTTGTAGTTCGACGCCATGGCCCGGCAGTAGGCCCCCGTCGCCGCAACCGCGAGGAGGTCCCCCGGGGCGATGTCGGACGGGAGCCACGCGTCCCGCACGACGATGTCGCCGGACTCGCAGTGCTTGCCGACGATGCGGCAGAGGACGGGCTCAGCCGAGGACTCTCGTGAAGCCAGCACCACGGTGTAGCGAGCGTCGTAGAGGGCCGTGCGGATGTTGTCGCTCATCCCTCCGTCCACGGACACGTAGACACGGGTGGCGCCACCGTCGAGTCCCACGGGCTTGACCGTCCCGACCTCGTACAGCGTGATGCCCGCTGGGCCGACGATCGCCCGGCCGGGCTCGAACGCCAGGGCAGGCATCGGAATGCCCTCCTGAGCGCACTGCTTGCCGACGATCTCGCCGATCTGCAGAGCCATGTCCGGGACGTCGAGCGGGTCGTCGGTCTCCAGGTAGGCGATCCCCATCCCGCCTCCGAGGTTGAGCTCCTCGACCTCGATGCCCAGGTGATCCCAGAGCTGCTGGGCCACCGACACGACACGAGCCGCGGCCACCTCGAACCCCGATGCATCGAAGATCTGCGAGCCGATGTGCGAATGCAGCCCCCGGAAGTCCAGGCTCGGAAGCTTCATGATCCGCCGGACCGCCTCCTCCGCCGCTCCCGAGGACATCGAGAGTCCGAACTTCTGATCCTCATGGGCCGTTGCGATGAACTCGTGCGTGTGGGCCTCGACACCGACGGTCACGCGGACGAGGACGGGCTGCACGACACCTGCGCGAGCGGCCGCGTCGGCGATCCGGACGATGTCGTCGAACGAGTCGATCACGATGCGCCCGACTCCGGCCGCGACTCCCGCCTCGATCTCGGCCATGGACTTGTTGTTGCCGTGCATGAGCAGCCGATCCCCCGGCACGCCCGCCCGGAGTGCGACCTCGAGCTCGCCACCGGTCGCGACATCGATACCGAGGCCCTCCTCCGTGACCCATCGGGCGATGGCTGTCGTGAGGAAGGCCTTCGCGGCGTAGTACACAAGTGTCGCCCCGGCCTGAACGTAGGACGCGCGGTAACGGCGCGCCCGCTCCCTGAGATCCTCCTCGTCGAGGACGAACAGCGGCGTCCCGTACTCGGCCGCCACATCGCGAACGTCACGTGCGCCCACCTCCAGGGCACCCGACGCGTTGCGCCGGGCCGACGACGGCCAGATCTCCCGCGCCAGGCGGTTCATGGCTGCAGCATCGGCCGGGCGGGCCGTGCCGTCGCGCTCCGGCATGACGTCACCGTGACGGGGCCCGGCGGGATGCGCTCGCATGCGCGCAAGGCTAGGCGCTGGTGGCGACTACATGCGCTCCGGGGCGCTCACACCGAGCATGTCGAGTCCGTTCGCCAGGGTCTGGCGAGCTGCCGCGCAGAGCCACAGGCGAGCCACATGGATCGGGGCACGCTCCTCATCCGATCGCGGGAGGACACGACAGTCGTCGTAGAAGCGGTGGTAGGCGGTGGCGAGATCCTCGAGGTAGCGCGCCACACGGTGGGGCTCCCTAAGCTCGGCCGCACTCGCCACGACCCGGGGGAATTCGGCGATCATGCCCAGCAGGTTGTTCTCTCGCTCGTGATCGAGGAGGGAGGGATCGAAGCCATCTGACCGCCAGTCGATACCTGTCTCGGCAGCATTTCGCAGGACGGAGGAGATCCGGGCATGCGCGTACTGCACATAGAAGACGGGGTTGTCACTGGTCGCTCGCGTCATCTCCTCGAGGTCGAGGGTGAGGGGCGAGTCCGCTGGATACCGCGCCAGCGTGTAGCGGGCCGCATCCACGCCGACCTCCTCGACGAGGTCGTCCAGGGTCACGATCGTGCCGGCTCGCTTGGAGAGCTTGACCTCCTCGCCCCCGCGCGTGATCTTGACCAGCTGACCGATCAGAACCTCGACGTTGGCATCCATGTCGTCACCGGCGCACGCCGCGACGGCGCGAAGCCGGTTGACGTAACCATGATGATCGGCGCCCAGGAGGTAGATGTTGACATCGAACCCTCGCGCCCTCTTGTCCACGTAGTAGGCGGTATCGGATGCGAAGTACGTGTACTCACCGTCGGCCTTGACCAGCACGCGATCCTTGTCGTCGCCGAAATCAGTCGTGCGCAGCCATACCGCACCCTCCTGGTCGAACACATGCCCCTGACTCCGGAGCTTGGCCATGCCCCGCTCGACCGCGCCTGACTCGTGCAGGCTTCGCTCCGAGAACCAGACATCGAAGTGCGTGCGGAACAGCGCGAGCACCTGCTGCTGCTGCGTGAGCTGCAGCGCATATGCCGCCTCGCGGAAGGCGACGAGCTGCTCGCTCTCCGGCAGGCTTGTGATGTCGGGGCGGGCGATCATGATGGCGGCAGCCAGATCGAGGATGTAGCCGCCGTGATAGCCGTCCTCCGGCACGGGGCGGCCGTTGGCCGCCGCCATGACGGAGGCTCCGAACTTGTCCATCTGGACACCGCGATCATTGATGTAGAACTCCGTCGCCACCTCGGCCCCGGCGGCCGCGAGGACCCGGGCGATGGCGTCGCCCACCGCCGCCCACCGCGTGTGGCCCAGGTGCAGGGGCCCCGTCGGATTGGCCGAGATGAACTCGACATTCACCCGACGACCGGCGAGGGAGGTGCTGTGACCCCACGAGCGTCCGGCCTCGACCGCCACGCGCGCCACATCCCCCTGGGCCGCGGCATCGAGCCGGACGTTGATGAAGCCCGGGCCGGCGACCTCGGCCGAGGCGATCCCCTCCACGCCCTCGAGCCGACCAGCGATGAGTTCCGCGAGATCCCGAGGGGGCATCGCGACCTGCTTGGCCAGGGTCAGCGCCACATTCGTGGCATAGTCGCCGTGCTCACGGCTCTTGGGGCGCTCGATCCGGACGTCGGGGCTCCCGGAGAGGCTCAGGGCCCCTTCGGCCATGAGCTCATCGAGGGTGGCGCGCACCGCTGCAGCCAGGTGGTCCGGATTCACGTCGCGAGCCTATCTTCGCGATAGTGGAGGCCCACGCGTGACTGACGGGCTATGCTTCCCTCAGGCAAGGCCAGTCAGCACCACCGTTCTTCAGGTGCCCGCCCCCGTGGTGGGCATCAGCGTTTCTGGGCTCTCGCGCGGGAACGGGACGACGGTATGAGCGGCTCAGCCGCGTGTCGGGCGCCCGTCCGGCACGACGTCCCAGAAGTACCCCGCTAGGAGAATGTGCATCATGGCTCAAGGAACCGTGAAGTGGTTCAACGCTGAGAAGGGCTACGGCTTCATCGCCCAGGCCGACGGTGGCCCGGACGTGTTCGTCCACTACTCGGCCATCCAGTCCGACGGCTACCGCTCCCTCGAGGAGAACCAGGTCGTGGAGTTCGACATCGTCCAGGGCCCGAAGGGCCCCCAGGCCGACAAGGTCCGGACCGCCTAGACCCCGCATCCCGGATCCCGGGACGCACCCGAAGGGCCCTGTCAGATGGCAGGGCCCTTCGTCATGGGCGGGGTCAGGCACAATGGCGGCATGGCCGAGGATGACATCGAACGTCTGCTGCGCGAGCTCAATGCGACGCCCGGGGGCCAGCCGACGAGTTCCCGGGAACCCGCGACGAAGCCCTCGGGTGACGTGACCTCCCGAGGGGGCTCGGCGGGGGGACGTATCGCGTTCGCGGCCGTCGCCGCCGGAGTCACCGGCGTGGGGGGCTTCCTGTTCGCCGTGTTCACGCCCTGGACGGACGCGCTCGACATGGGGTTCGCCGCAGGCGTCGCAGCATTCCTCACCGGGCTTGTGGCTGGTCCTCCCCGGTGGTTCTCGTCCTGAGCCGCTGCGATCGGGCCTCGATGACCGCTCCGAACAGGAGCGCGACGAAGCACAGGTACAGCCACAGCAGGATCACGATCGCGGTGCCGAACAGGAGCACCGCCGTGCTGATCGTCGACGAGAAGTGCGCGTAGATCCCCACACCGACGGTCGATGCTGAGATGCCGAGCGTGGCCGTCCAGGCGCCCAGCGAGAGCCACGGCACGCGCACGGACTGGTCCGGAGCGTGCTGCAGAAGCCAGCGCACAGCCAGGAACACGAGGGCGATCACGATGGCCCAATCGAGCCCTGCCACACCCGTCGTGACGGGGATCGTCGACAGGCCCAGCCACGAGAGGATCTTCGGGACGACCGTCAGGAGCACGATCAGGGCTACTCCGACGATCAAGGCCACGAGGGTCACGATGGTCGCGATGCCACGCTCGAGGAGTCCGCTGCGAGTCTCGGTCACGTCGAATGCCGTGTTCATGGCCATGCGGAGCCCGAGCACCACTTTCGAGGATGCGTAGACGGCCACGAGCAGTCCGACAACGGTGGCCAGGGTGAAGGAGGTGCCCGACGCGGACTCGATCGCCGTGACGAGGGAGTCGCCCAGGGGCCTGACGGCCTCGAAGGTGTCCGGCGCCCGCTCGGCCAGCCGATCCAGCGCCTGCCGAACCTCCGACGGGTTCAGGAGCAGTCCCGCGAGCGTGCCGAACGCCAGCGCCGCGGGCGCGAGGGACAGCGCGACGAAGTAGGACAGACCACCGGCAGCGAGGGAGGAGCGCGTGCGCCGATAGTCCTCCGACAGCTCGCGCGCAGCGGCCACCACGCGATCCCACCTGTCGCCCATGACGCCATCCTGTCGGACGCCTGCTCGGCTGCCCACGCAGGAGCGCTGATAGCCTTTCACGGCCCGAGCCCCCGTAGCTCAGGGGATAGAGCGCCGGTTTCCGGTACCGAAGGTCGCAGGTTCGAATCCTGCCGGGGGCGCTCCATGGATCACATGACTGACGCCCGCCAGCCCCGCGCGCACTTCGCGCTGACCGGGGCCGGCGTCTACCCCTACGTGGTGGCCGCCTTCGTCGGCCTGCTCCTGCTGTCGAACATCGGAGCCACCAAGTTCATCGCCCTCGGCCCCCTCACCTTCGACGGCGGAGCCATCCTCTTCCCCCTGACCTACATCATCGGCGACGTCCTCAGCGAGGTGTACGGACTTCGCGCCGCTCGACGGGCGATCTTCCTGGGCTTCGTCATGTCCATCGTCGCGGCGCTCACGTTCTGGCTGATTCAACTGGCACCTCCGGCAGACTTCTGGGAGAACCAGTCCGCCTTCGAATCGATCCTCGGATTCGTTCCCGCGATCGTGCTGGCAAGCGTCCTCGCCTTCCTCTCCGGGCAGCTCGTCAACGCCTACGTCCTCGTGAGGATCAAGGAGCGGACTCGGGAGCGACGACTGTGGCTGAGGCTCACGTCGTCGACCGTCGCCGGCGAGTTCGTCGACACCCTCGTCTTCTGCACGATCTACGGACTCGCCTTCGGGCTGGCCTTCGGGGACTTCCTCAACTACTTCATCGTCGGATTCACCTACAAGGTGGCGGTGGAGATCGTTCTCCTGCCTGTCACCTACCGTGTGATCGCCGCCGTCAAGCGACGTGAGCCCACCTACGCCCTCGGCTGAGGTCAGCGCAAGAGCATCGCGCGCCTAGGCCCGCGCAGGTCGCGCCTCCCGCCCGAGGACGTCATCCCGATAGTCCGTGAAGGTCCCTTCGGCGATGCTGGCGCGGATCCCGTCGATGAGCCGGATGATGTAGCGCTCGTTGTGGATCGTCGCCAGCATGGCGGCCAGGATCTCCTTCGCCTTGAATAGGTGATGCAGGTAGGCCCGTGTGTAGTGCAGGCACGTGTAGCAGTCGCAGGAGTCGTCGATGGGTGCGAAGTCGCGGCGATAGACACCGTTCGTAAGGTGGAATCGGCGCACCGGGTGATACACGGTTCCGTTGCGGGCATTGCGCGACGGAGCAACGCAATCGAACGTGTCGGCCCCGTTCTCGACAGCGGCGAACACATCGTCCGGCTCACCGATTCCGAGAAGGTGCCTCGGCTTTCCCTCCGGGAGCTCCTCGCAGACCCAGCGCACGATCGTGCCGAGGTGCTCCTTCTCGAGCGCTCCTCCGATACCGAATCCGTCGACGTCCAGCGCCGCAAGGCCGGCAGCCGACCGTCGCCGCAGATCCTCGTACTGGGCGCCCTGGACCACGGCGAAGAGGGCCTGATAGGGGTGCTCCTCTCGCTCCCGGGTGAGGCGCTGATGCTCGACCACGCATCTCTCGGCCCAGGCCTGCGTGCGTCCGACAGACATCTCCTGGTACTCACGTGTGTTCAGGAGGGTCGTGCACTCATCGAAGGCGAAGATGATGTCGGCACCCAGCGCATGCTGCACCTGCATCGACACCTCTGGCGTGAACCGGTGCATGCTCCCGTCGAGGTGCGACTTGAAGGTGACCCCATCGTCGTCCACGTGCGCGAGCCGATCCTTCCCTGCCGCGATGACGTCATCCGACCGCTTGGTCGAGACATCCATGGCCAGGATCTTCTTGAATCCGACGCCAAGGGACAGCACCTGGAATCCCCCGCTGTCGGTGATGGTCGGTCCGTGCCACCCCATGAAGGCCGCGAGCCCGCCAGCCGCATCGACGATGTCCGGTCCGGGCTGGAGGTACAGGTGGTACGCGTTGGCGAGGATCACCTGCGCCCCGAGCTCACGCATGGTCTCGGGAAGGACGGCCTTCACCGTCGCTTTGGTTCCGACCGGCGTGAAGGCAGGCGTCCGAATGTCACCGTGCGGGGTGTGGATGATCCCCGTTCGACCGAACGAACCTTCGAGGCGATGCTCGATGTCGAAGGAGAA
>CAZQXO010000005.1:70222-78803 GCA_964597445.1 uncultured Bifidobacteriaceae bacterium
CATGACCCGACCCTAATCGTCACCTCGGAACAACCCGTGAGCCCTCACAATGGGGCCGTGATCCAGGACTCCCCCAGCCCCACGGCATCCGCCGAGATCGGCACCACCATCGATGCCGCCGGCATCTCCACGAACTGCCACATCCGAGGGGCGGGGGCCGACGTCCTTCTCCTGCACGGGTCGGGCCCTGGAGTGAGCGCGTGGGCCAACTGGCGACTCACGCTTCCTGCCCTCGCCGACGACTTCCGCGTCATCGCGCCGGACCTCGTCGGCTTCGGCTTCACCGAGCGCCCCGATCCCCCGAACTACGACCTGGCCACGTGGACGGCTCACGCCCTGAGCGTGCTCGACGCCCTTGGAGTCGATCGCTGCCATGTGATCGGCAACTCGTTCGGCGGCGCAGTCGCGATGTCCCTGGCCATCCACCACCCTGACCGCGTGAAGGGGCTGGTGCTCATGGGTGCCGTGGGCGTCCCGTTCGCGATCACACCCGGCCTCGACGCCGTGTGGGGGTACCAGCCCTCCGTGGACGCCATGGCTGACCTGCTGGAGATCTTCGCGTACGACTCCTCCCTGGTCGGACCCGATCTCGCGCGCCTGCGCTATGAGGCGAGCATCCGGCCGGGGGTCCAGGAGGCCTTCGCCGCGATGTTCCCGGCTCCCCGGCAGAACGCACTCGACGCGATCACCCATCCCGTCGATGCCATCGCCGGGATCGCGGCCCCGACCCTCATCGTCCACGGCCGGGAGGATCGGGTCATTCCCCTGGCCACGTCGCTGTCCCTGCTCGAGCTCATCGACAACGCCCAACTGCACGTCTTCGGGCGCTGCGGGCACTGGACCCAGATCGAGCATGCCGATGCCTTCGCCACACTGGTGCGGGACTTCCTCTGTCGGCTTCCCTGAGGGATCGGGCCCGGTCCGGGAGTCACGGGAAAATCCGGGAAAACCCTGCGCGGCTGGCGGCCGGCGGAGTAGAACTCTGCCACCGCACCGTGAGGAGCGGTGAGGGTGCAGGACACGGACGGGCGGTGTCGCCTCCAGGCGGCGCCGGTTCCCGAGTGCTGGCGGGTTCGGCCGTGGAGCGCACCCCGAGGGGCCCCTCGATCTCATACGTCGAGGGGCCCCTCGACGTATGGCTACGTGGCTACGGCAGGACGGTCCCGGCGTACCAGTCCTCCAGGCGCCGGAAACCCTCGTCCAGCGAGACCCGCGGAGTCCAGTCGAGTGCCCTGCGCGTCTCCTGCTGATCGAACCAGTGGGCCGTGGACAGCTGCTCGGCGATCACCCGCGTGAGCAGCGGCTCATCCGTGCGTCCGAGCCGCGGCCACACGGACTCGAGCACCTGCCCGACGGCAATCGCCACGGAGGAGGGGACGGAGAGCCGGGGGCCCGGCGCGCCGGCCGCGTCCGCCATCCTGCTCAGCAGTTCGGCCACCGTGCGGGGCTGGCCGTTCGAGACGACCCAGGCCCGTCCCCGGACGTCCGGCCGATCGCAGCGCTCGAGGGCTTGCGCGATCGCCTCGGCCGCGTTGTCGATGTAGGTGGAGTCAATGAGAGCCCGACCGTGGTCGAGCAGGAACAGTCGACCGGCTCGCGCTCGCTCGACGATGCGCCCGACCAGCTGAGTGTCGCCGGGACCCCAGACCAGATGGGGCCGAACGGCCACGACGGCGAGATCCGGACCGTCGGCTTCGAGCGCCAGCAGTTCGCCGGCCGCCTTCGTCCGCGCATAGGGCCCCCGGGCGCCGATCGGATCCGCCGGGTCGGCTCCGGCACCGACGATGGCGCGACCGGCATGCGCCACCGACGGAGAGGAGATCTGCACGAAGGAGCCGACCCCCGACGAGCGCGCTGCCTCCAGCACTGTGCGGGTGCCTCCGACATTCACCTCCTCGAACTCGGCGAGCGGACCGTGCATCGTGACGCGAGCAGCCATGTGAACCACGGCATCCATCCCGGTGACCGCCCGCGCCACCGCCTCGCGATCGCGCACGTCACCGAGGATCTCCCGGGTGGCGCCCGCCGATGCATGCCGCTGGAAGGAGGTCACCTCATGTCCGCGCGACACGAGTTCGGCCACGACGGTGGATCCGAGCAGACCGCGCCCGCCCGTCACGAGGACCTTCATGAACGCCCTGCCAACTGCCGGGACGCCCACTGCGCCACCGCCGTCCGGTCGATCTTGGAGTTGTGACGGATGTCGACCGGCAGGGAGGGCCGAAGCAGCACCGCCGCCACGTCGTGGTCCACGAGATCCCGCACCGCATCGAGAAGGGGCATCGGCGCCAGCCCCGAGCCTCCGTCCTCCAGGACGCACACGAGGACGACCTGCTGAAGACCGACCGGCCCGATCCCGACGCAGGCGGCCTGGCGCACCCCGGGGATGCGCTGGACTGCCTGCTCGATCGGGACGGGTGCGACCGGCCCCGTTGCCGACGTCACGACGTGTGCGAGGCGCCCAGCGATCCACAGCCGACCTCGGTCGTCGATCACGCCGACATCCCCGGTGCGATGCCACCCGGGGTCACGCGACGACAGGCGCTCCGTTGCCCAGAGGCGGTCGTATCGGACCTTCCGGTGGTCCGCGCCCACGATGATCTCGCCGAGCACCCCGGGCTCCTGCGTCAACGGGCCTGTGGCACGGCCATCGCCGTCCAGGGCGCTCACCCGGATCTCGACTCCGGGCAGCGGTCGGCCCACCAGCACTCCGGGGCCGGCACCACTGGCGTCGATCTCGTCGACGCGCACATCGCAGACGGGAAGGACCTCGGTCATGCCGTAGGGCGTGCGGACATCGGCCGAGGGCACGAGCCGCTGCATGCCGTGCAGGATGGAGACATCGACGGGTGCCCCGGCGCCCATGATGAGCCGGAGGGTCGCAAGGTCCTGCACCTGAGCATCCGTCAGGTCGGGAGCCGTGCGCAGGATGTTGGTCAGCGCGGCGGGGGACGCCCACATGACCGTTCCGGCGACCTGCGCCGTCGCATCGGCGACCGCACGGGCCGTCAGGGTCCGTGGGGCCGTGACGTCCATGTCCGGAATGGACGAGGCCATGCCCAGGGCCGGCCCGAGAACCGCCCAGGGAGCGAAGGCCGCAACGAGGGCGTCCTGCTCGCTGAGGCCGTAGTGCTGGAGCAGAAGGTCGCGGGTGCGCTCCAGTTGTCGATGCCGGTACACGACGCCCTTGGCCGGACCCGTGGAACCCGACGTGAAGGCGACCAGCGCCTCGTCATCGATGCCCGGGACGTCCGGGAGGACAGTCCCCGAGCTGGACGCCGCGATGTCGACGAGCCGTCGTGCCGGAATGAGCCGCCCGGGTACACCGAGCCTCGCGGCGCGCACAAGCGCCAGTCCCCGGGGTATCGCGATGACGTGATCCGGGGCCGCACTGCGCAACGCTCGCACCATGCCGCGCACGCCCAACCCGGCATCCGTCACGACCACGCTGGCACCGATCCGCCAGCAGGCGTAGATGACGGCAATGAGATCTGCCCCCACCGGGATCAGGACGCTCACGCGATCACCACGTCGCACGCCCTCGGCGGCGAGGCCTGCGGCGAGGTCCTCCACCCGGCGGTGCAGGAGGGACCAGGAGATGCGTCGCCACCCTCCGTCATGCGGCTCCGCGATCGCCACCGCGTCGGGTGACTGCCGCGCCCTCCGCTCGAGGGCCGCCCACATCGGGTTCGCCACCTCCCCGGACATCGACCTCGAGTCCAATGAGCGATCGTCACGACGGAGGTCGGCGCGTGGAGAGGAGTCCAGGACATCCCCGATCCAACGCCACAGGTCGGTCACCAGGGTCGGAGCATCCTCGATCACCAGGTGCCGTGCGCCCTCGTACCGATGCACGTGGGCATGCGGCAGGCGGCTCTCCAGGTCGTGCAGGTAGCGGTCGGAGAACACCGGGTCCCCGGGCCCCCACAGGAGCAGCACCGGACAGTCCAGGGATCGAATCCCCTCAGCGATGCCGGCCAGGGTGCTCGCACTCGGGTGGTCGTCCTCGAGCGGGATGTCGGCGACGAACTCACCCACCGCGGCACGGCGTTCGGGCGTTCGATAGGGGGCGAGGTACCCGTGCCGGATGTCCGGCGTGAGATGACGTCCACTGAGGCCCGTCGTACCCCGGATGAAGGAGGGGGTCCGCACGGTGGCGGCCTCTCGGACCAGCGCGGAGCGCGCGAGCCGGATGACGGAGGGCGCGCGCGAGGTCGTCGGCTGGTGGACAGCGGTATTGAGAAGCGCCACCCCGGCGACGGCGTCGCGATGGTCGAGCACCCAGCCGAGGGAGATCGGACCTCCCCAGTCGTGGGCGACCACCACCACCGGGCCACTCACCTCGAGCGCCTCCAGCACCGATGAGAGGTCCGACACCCGCGTGCGCAGTCGTCGCTGCGTCCCGGTGCGCTCGGAGAACCCCATGTCCAGGTGATCGACGGCCACGACGCGCACGTCCGGTGGCGCCGCGGCCAGGACGCCTCGCCAGAGGTAGGACCACGTGGGATTGCCGTGGACGCACACCACGGTCGCTCGCACAGCCTCGGCTTCCGCGCCCGCGTGGGTGTCGAGGACGTGCCACGCACGGGTCACGCCGTCCTCGTCCGATGCCGTGACCAGACGTGACCACGCCGCGTCCAGACCGGAGAGGCCGGACGGAGGCAGGCATGCCGACGTGGCTGTCACCACTCGATCTCGATGACCGCCGAGTTGAGCCCGGAGCCGATGCCCATGCACGCGATGCGATCGCCCGCGGAGAACTCGGAGGCGTGCAGAGCGAGCGTGAAGGGAATCGAGGCCGGGCCGACATTGCCCCGCGTGGGGAAGATCACCGGCACGCGCGTCGGGTCGATGCCAATGGCTGCGGTGATCGCCTCGGTGTGAACACGGGAGACCTGATGGATGATGTACGAATCGAGGTCACTCCAGTCGAAAACCTGGGCTGCGTCGGTCCAGGTGTCGATGGCCAACTGCACCCCGGCCTCGAGGAGCGCCTTGGAATCGGTCGTCATGCCGTCCAGGTCGCCGATGCAGAGCTGATGGTGCTGCGTGGCAGCACGGCTCACTCCCCCGACGAAGCGATGGCCGCCAGGGTGGTCGCTCGCGCGACCGAGCACCATGGCGGCCGCACCCGAGCCCAGCGTGAGCGTGGCGAAGTTCATCAGGACATCGGCCTTCGTGGTCCCGGCGCGCTGGAGCCGCTCGAGTGTCCGCTCCTGGGTACGACGACTGCCCTCACCATCGACGATGAGGGCATAGTCCACCTGCCCCGCGTCGATCATGGTGGCGGCGAGCTGCATCCCGTTCATGAATCCCAGGCAGGCGTTGGCCAGATCGAAGTTCAGGCAGGTCGTCGGCAGGCCCAGCTGCCGGTGCACATCGACCGCCGCGGACGGCTCGAGATGGTCGCGGCAGACGGACGTGTCGATCAGCAGTCCGATGCGCTCTGGATCGACTCCGGCCTCCGCGAGCGCCTTCGCACCCGCCATGGCTGCCGCGTCCGCGAAGGAGACATCCTCCGGCCACCATCGACGCTCCGTGATGCCCGCGAGGGACTCGAGCATGCCGGGCCGGAGACCGGTCGCCCGGAGAGTCTCCTCGAGCTGGGCATCGAACTCGGCTGACGTCACGACGATCGGGGCCTCGGCGATCGCGACGGAGACGATCGTCGTGTCCCGGTACTGATACGTCGCACTGCCGGTCATATCCGTCCCCTCCGTCCCCGGACGGGGACGACACCACTCTTTCATGCTCCTCGCGCGCGGCAACCCCCCGCCCGTGCCGTCCCGGGGTGCCCGGCGCCCTCACCGCACCCCGGTGCGTGGCCTACCGTGAGCCTGTGCCCGCCCTCTCCCTCCTTCGTGCCATGGGGGCCCTGACCCTCAGCCTCGCCGTGGCGCTGCCGGGAGCGGTCCTGGTGGCGGCGCCCGCGGTCGCCGAGGACGGGGATCCGCTCGCTCCCTTCGCGGCGCAGACCCTCTCCTGGCAGCGCTGCGCCGCGGGCCAGTGCGCGTGGCTCACGGTTCCGCTCGACTACGCCGATCCGACCGGTGCGACGATCAGGATTCGGGTCTCCCGCGCGTCCGCGAGCGGGTCGCCCCAGGATCGACTCGGATCCCTCGTCGTCAATCCGGGCGGACCGGGCGCCTCCGGGGTCGATTTCGCCTCCTACCTCGCCCGCACGCTCTCCCCTGATGTCACCGGCCGGTACGACATCGTGGGCTTCGATCCCCGTGGCGTGGGCGCATCTGAGCCGGTCACCTGCCTGACCGGGCCGGAGACCACGCGCTGGCAGCGCACGGACGTCACCCCCGACACCGCCGACGAGGTGCGCACCCTCATGCGGCGCGCCCAGCAGCTCGCCCAGGGGTGCCTGGATCGCTCACCGACGATCGCACGCCACCTCGGGTCCACCGACACGGTGCGCGACATGGATCTCCTGCGGCGCGTGCTGAGTGACGAGCGCCTCAACCTGCTCGGATTCTCCTACGGGACGTACCTGGGGACCCGCTACGCGGAACTGTTCCCCGACCGCGTGGGACGGTTCGTGCTCGACGGCGCCGTGGACCCACGGCTCGACATCATGCAGTTGTCGCGAGATCAGTCCCGCGGCTTCCAGCAGGCGATGACGCGGTTCGCGACCGACTGCAGCACGCGGCGGAACTGCCCCTGGTCCGGTGGGCCAGACAAGGTCCTCGACGGCATCAGCCGACTGCTCGCCGATCTCGACTCGACACCGCTTCCGGCGCGGCGCGGCCGCACGCTCGTGCAGTCCGAGGGCATCACGGCCGCCCTGTACGCCATGTACTCCCCGACCCTGTGGCCGCTGCTGCGCACCGGGCTCGCCCAAGCCCGCCGGGGCAACGGCGGCGGCCTCATGGCCCTCAACGACTTCGCCACGGACCGCACCGGTCCCGACACCTACGGCTCGAACATGGCCTCGGCCTTCCCCGCGATCGTGTGCTGGGACGGTCCGGCGACGCCGGGACCGGCCGGACTGGCTGACGCCGCCCGGCGCTGGTCCCGCGGGACCCGAGTGCCGCTGATGGCGCAGGCACTCGCCTGGGGCAACGCGCCCTGCTCGCAGTGGTTCGGCCACTCACCGGTCGCCCCTGCACCGGCGCGCTCGACGACGACCTCCCCGATCGTCATCATCGGAGGGCGGCACGACCCCGCCACGCCCTACCGATGGGCGCAGGCCCTGGCTCGCCAACTGCCCACGTCGACCTTGCTCACCTACACCGGGGACGGGCACACCGTGTACGGCAATGGCGAGGCATGCATCGACGAGCCGGTCGACCGCTACCTCATCACCGGCACGCCGCCCGACGCGGGGATCTCCTGCTCCTGAGTTCAGGGGGCTGAGTCGTCCGACTCGCTCGTGCCGAGACGGGCGAGGAACTCCTCGACCTGCGCAGCGATCTCCTCACCGCTGAGTACCTCGGCCTCCGTGATGGCGCCCAGGGCGCCGTCGGCACGGGAACCTACGGCGAGCATCTGGTCGTACTGCTGCTCGAGCGCGGCCACGATCGTCGCGAACTCCTCGTTGCCCTCCAGCTGAGCGGCCACGTCGGCGTCCGCCCGACGCGCGGCCGGCTCCAGAGCCGCGGTCGGCAGCACCAGCCCCGTCGCCGCAGCCACCCCGGCGACCAGCGTCGCGGCCGCCCGAGGGAACTCGAACTGGACGAGGTAGTGCGGCACCTGGGCCGTGAGGCCCATCGAGGGGAATCCGTGCTGGCCGAGGTGCAGCTCCAGCATGGCCCCGACATGTCCCGGGACCTCGACCTCGCCGACCACGGACACATGCCCCGCGACGAGGGAGGGCTCGCTGCCATGCACGGTCAGGCCGAGCGGTCGGGTGTGCGGGATCGGCCAGGGTATCGCCGAGAGGCCCACGGTGAGGCGCACGCGATAGCGCTGCGCGATCATGTCCACCGCTGCCAGGAACCTCTGCCACTGGTAGTCCGGCTCGGGCCCGGTGAGCAGCAGGAACCGCGTGCCCAGGCCGTCCGTGACCTCGTGAAGCGTGATCTGCGGGACCTCGACGGACGCGAAGTGGTCGACCACGTAGGTCATGCGCGGACGTCGCGCTCGGTAGTCGAGCAGCTCGTCCATGTCGAAGGTGGCCAGAAGCCGGTGCTGGCACGTGGCGAGGATGTGATCAGCGGCGATGCGCACGCCCGACCCGGCATCGACGAACCCGGCGAAGGCATAGACCAGCACCGGAGGCTCCTCGAACTCGACCTCGCGGTGGATGGTGAACAACTCGTCCGGCGCTCGCACGGCCTGATCCTCCTCGACCTTGATGATGCTCTCCGTCAGAACACCCGGAGTCCTCTCCACTGTGCCCTGACACTGGGGTCAACGCCGGCGGAGGCCCCGGTGTTCCCCGTTCGCCCTGAGCGAACCGCTAGGACGCAGCCTCGGGGTCCTGACGTCGCGACCGGGCAGTCGGCTGGGTCGACGATGACGGAGCCGCTGCCGAGGGCTTCGCCGCCGGCGCCTTCCTCGGCGCCCGGGAACCCGTTCCTGCCGAAGGCTTCGCGGGAGGCTTCGCGGGAGGCTTCGCGGGAGGCTTCGC
>CAZQXO010000006.1:0-49287 GCA_964597445.1 uncultured Bifidobacteriaceae bacterium
TCCAGCGTCAGCAGATCACCCTCCGCCACACCCGACTCCGCCTCATCCAGCGTCAGCAGATCACCCTCCGCCACACCCGACTCCGCCTCATCCAGCGTCAGCAGATCACCCTCCGCCACACCCGACTCCGCCTCATCGACCGGAAGGACCTCCTCCTCATCGATGAAGAACTCCTCGAGAGCAGCCTCGGACTCCGCCTCGGTGACCCCGACCTCCTCCTCGTCCGGGTAGCCGCCCTCCGGATAGGGGACGATGAGCTTGAGCCCCTCCTCACCGCCGAGCACCGCCGGGAACCGATTGATGATCGAGGCGGCCCCGACCGCGATGCCGAGGGTCAGGCCCGCAAGATAAGGCCCCTTCAACCGAGCACCGAGAGCACCGATGACGGCACCGGCGATGATGCCGCCGAGGCCGGCGAACACCATGGACCACACGGCGTTCCACGGCACACCCAGGATCGGCACGGTCGTCCAGTTCATCGACGTCAGGGCGAACACGTAGCCGCCCACGGCCATGAGCGCCCCGTTGCCGAGCGACACCTGACCCGAGAGGCCGACGAGGATCGTCATGCCGAACATGGCCGTGGCGTACATCGCGGCCACAGCGAGGTAGTAGCTCATCTGGGTGTCGATGGCGCCGTTGAGCCACGTCAGGCCGATCCAGATGAGGAAGGCCAGCGCTGCGTGGCCGACGAGCCGAGAACCCGGCCGTCGGATGATGAGGTCGTTCCAGCGAGTCAGCATCAGACCGCCCTCGCCTTGTGATGCGAGAAGACGCCGTCAGGCTTGAACCACAGGTTCAGGCCGAGCAGCACGAGTGCGACGATCGCGGCGTTGCTCGCATCGCTGTACCCCGTGACGAGGGACAGGACGAGACCGGTGCCGATGCCGAAGGCGACCGCACCGACCAGGGAGTCGAGGCCGCCGATGACGGCCGCGGTGAAGGCGAAGACGAGGAAGATGTCGAAGCTGTTGGGCGACAGAGTGGCGGTCGGTGCGACGAGAACACCGGCGACCGCGCCCACCATGCCGGCGATCACCCAGCCCACCGCGAGCATGCGCGACACCCGCACACCGGAGAGTCGCGCGACCTCAGGATTGAAGGCTGCTGCGCGCATCGACAGTCCCAGTCGCGTCTTGGTCAGCAGGATGGCCAGTGCTGCCACGAGAATGGCTGTCACGACGAGCACGAGGATGTCGTAGGGCGTGATCGGGAAGACTCGGCCGAAGACCTCGATGCCGACGTACTCGACGGGGGTCGGGTAGGAGCGTGGCTCCCCGCCCCAGATCATCGCCGCAAGGGACTGCAACGCGATCAGGACGCCGAAGGTGGCGATGATGGCGCCGGATGAGTCTGCCCTGCGCACCGGCCGCATCACCAGGACGTGCACGATCAGACCGAGGAGAGCTCCCGCGATGATCGCCAGGATCAGCGCGATCAGCCACGAGCCAGTCAGTTGAAGGGCGCTCAGGCCGACGAACGTCGTGAACATCGCCTGACCCACCTGGGCGAAGTTGACGACGCGGGTCGATCGCCACACGAGCACGAGAGCCAGTGCCATCAGGGCGATGACGGCACCGTTGGCCACACCACCCAGCACGAAGTCGACGAAGCTGCCCATCACGCCCTCCGCTCGCGTCGTCCGGTCATCGCGCCCACCTCAGTAGCCCAGGTACGCATGTCGGAGCTGCTCGTCCGAGGCGATCTGCGCTGCAGGGCCCTGCTGCACGACCTGCCCGAGATTCAGGACCATGCCCGTCTTCGCCACGCGCAGCGCTGTCACGGCGTTCTGCTCCACGAGCAGGACCGCGAGATTCGTCTCACGCGCACGATCGCGCACCAGCTCGAGGATCTGCGTGACGATCAGCGGCGCCAGTCCGAGAGAAGGCTCATCGAGCAGCAGGACCTGCGGGCCGCACATCAGCGCCCGCCCGATCGCCAGCTGCTGCCGCTCGCCACCGCTCAGGGTGTCGGCCCGGAGATGGCGGCGCTCCTGCAGGATCGGGAAGAGTCCGTAGACCTTCGCCTCTGATGCATGTCGCTGGGCACCGGTGCGCCAGAGCCCGCCCAGTCGCAGGTTCTCCTCGACCGTCAACTCGGGAATCGTCGAGCGACCCTCCGGGACCATCGCGATGCCCGCGCGCACGACGTCCTCGGGAGACTGGCCGGTGATGTCCTGGCCGTTGAACGTGACCCGGCCGGACTCCGGTCGGACGAGACCCGACAGGGTCCGCAGCAGGGTCGACTTGCCGGCACCGTTCGCGCCGATCACGGCTGTCACCTGACCGGGAGGGACGGTGAGCGAGACATCCTGCAGCGCGCGCACCGGACCGTAGGAGACGGAGAGACCCTCGACGACGAGCATCAGTGCGCCTCCTCGCCGAGGTAGGCCGCCAGGACGGCCGGATCCGAGCGCACCTGATCGGGTGACCCGGCCGCGATGACGGAGCCGGCGTCGAGCACCCAGATGAACTCGCACACGTCCATCACGAGCTCCATGTGATGCTCGACGAGGAGCACGCTGCGGTGCGGCGCCCAGCTCTTGATGAGCGCACCGAGGTCAGCCATGTCGCCTGCGCTGATGCCGCCGGCCGGCTCGTCGAGCAGCAGGATCTTCGGATCGCTGACCAGGGCTCGCGCGAGAGCGACCCGCTTCTGGATCGGATACGGCAGCTCCCCCGGGCGTCGATCCGCCACGTCGAGGACCGCGAGCTCCTCCATCACCGCAAGGGCCTTCTCACGCACCTGCCGCTGCCGCGCATCAGCCCACGGCAGCGCGAGGGCGTCGACGACGATGCCGCTGCGCACGCTGGCCGAGGCACCGAGCATGACGTTCTCGAGGGCTGTCAGGCTCGGGAAGAGCCCGACCCCCTGCAGCGTTCGGGCGATGCCGAGCCGCGTGAGGCGGTGCGGGGAGATGTGCCGGAGTCGTCGGCCATCGACGCGCACCTGCCCCGAGTCGGGTGCGAGGAATCCGCTCATGATGTTGAAGACGGTCGTCTTGCCCGCCCCGTTGGGGCCGATGAGTCCGGTGACGCTGCCCCGGGGCACACCGATGCTCACATCGTTCAGAATGCGCAGGCCGCTCAGGGTCACGCTGACATCCACCGTCTCGAGCACGGGATTGGTCAGCGGCAGGTAGTACCCCACGAGGCTCCTTCGATCCACTGCCGGTCGATCCGCGGTCGACCCCCGATCCGCCGCGGCGATCCGGGCAGACCCTTGAGTCTCGCCCCCCTCCTCCGCCCCGGCAACCGATTCGGACAAATGGGCAGCCCCCGGGCGCCGGAGCGCTCGGGGGCTGCAGGAGCTTTCGGGTCGGATGCTAGGCGTCGTCCTCGGCCATGAGGTCCTTGACCCGATTGGGATCCACCGGCACGCCAGGGCCCATCGTGGACGACATGGTCGCCTTCCTGATGTACCGACCCTTGGCCGCACTGGGCTTGGCGCGCAGGATCTCGTCGAGGGCCGCCGCGTAGTTCTCCACGAGGGCCTGCTCGCCGAACGAGGCCTTGCCGATCGGGAAGTGCAGGTTCGAGTGCTTGTCGACCCGGAACTCGATCTTGCCGCCCTTGATGTCGTTCACGGCCTTGGCCACATCCATGGTGACCGTGCCCGTCTTCGGGTTCGGCATGAGGCCACGGGGGCCGAGGACCTTGCCCAGGGTTCCGACCTTGCCCATGAGGTCGGGGGTGGAGACAGCAGCGTCGAAGTCCGTCCAGCCGCCCTTCACCTTCTCGATCATGTCGTCGCCACCGACGAAGTCGGCACCCGCAGCACGCGCCTCGTCGGCCTTCTCACCGTTGGCGAAGACCAGGACCCGAGCGGTCTTGCCAGTGCCGTGCGGAAGGTTGACGGTGCCCCGGACCATCTGATCGGCCTTGCGGGGATCGACACCGAGACGCATCGACACCTCGACGGTCGGGTCGAACTTGGTGGACACACCCTCCTTGACCAGGCGCACTGCCGACAGCGGCGAGTACAGGGCGGACGTGTCGATCTTCTCTGCTGCGGCCCGGTAGGCCTTGCTGCGCTTCATCTCTGCTCCTTCGCAGGTCGTGGTCCGAGCCGCGCCGGCTCTGCCACTGGGGTTGGGTGACTGACACACGAGAGCGTCGAAGTGCTCTCGAGGTCTCCGGCTATGCGGAGACAGTGATGCCCATCTGACGGGCGGTGCCCTCGATGATCTTCATCGCGGCCTCGACGTCATTGGCGTTCAGGTCGGGCATCTTGACCTCGGCGATCTCACGCACCTGAGCCTTCGTGATCGATCCTGCCTTGACCTTGTGCGGTTCGCCCGAGCCCTTCTCGAGGCCAGCGGCCTTGAGGATCAGGCGCGAGGCCGGCGGGGTCTTGAGCACGAAGTCGAACGAGCGATCCTCGTAGACCGTGATCTCGACCGGGATGATGTTGCCCCGCTGGTTCTCCGTCGCAGCGTTGTACGCCTTGCAGAAGTCCATGATGTTGACGCCGTGCTGACCCAGGGCCGGGCCGACCGGCGGCGCCGGGTTCGCTTGACCGGCCTGGATCTGGAGCTTGATCAGGCCGGCGACCTTCTTCTTCGGTGCCATGGTGTGTCGGGTCCTTCGTTGTGGTGGCTCACGGGCGGCAGCCCGCGAGGTGGAGCGATCGTGCCGGTGGTGCTAGTTCTTGATGATCTGGCTGAAGGCCAGCTCGACAGGGGTCTCGCGACCGAAGATCTCGACGAGGCCGGTGACCTTCTGGGCCTCGATGTTGATCTCCGAGATCGTGGCGTGCAGGGTCGCGAAGGGACCATCGACGACCGTGACGGAGTCGCCGATCGAGAAGTCCACCTCGACCACGGGTGCCGGCGTGAGGCCGCCTCCCGACGACGCCTCGGCGGTGCCCGGTGCCGCGGCCTTCTTCTCGGGGGCCGGGGCGAGGATCGCCACGACCTCGTCGAGCGACAGCGGAGCAGGCTGGTGGCCGTGGCCGACGAAGCCGGTCACGCCCGGGGTGTGCCGGATCGTGCCCCAGGACTCATCGGTGAGCTCCATCCGGACGAGGACGTATCCGGGGAACTTGTTGCGGCGGACCAGCTTGCGCACGCCGCCCTTGATCTCCGTGACCTCCTCCATCGGCACCTCGACCTGGAAGACGTAGTCCTCCATGTTCATGTTGCTGATGCGGGTCTCGATGTTCGTCTTGACCTTGTTCTCGTACCCGGCGTACGAGTGGATGACGTACCAGTCGCCGGGAGCCACGCGCATCTGCTCGCGGAAGGCGGCGACGGGATCCTCGTCCTCCTCCTCGACGGCAGCGACAGCGACATCGGCGGCGGCCACCACCTCGGCAGACTCGGCTGCCTCTGCGGCGATCTCGGCGAACTCGGCATCGACGATCGCCGCAGCGTCGTCGAGGGCGTCCTCGGCGTCGACGATCGCCTCGGCGACCTGCTCGGGCGTGGCGTCGGCGGCAACGTCGACGACCACCTCGTCACCACCGGGTGCGGTGGCGAACGGGTCGAGCGAGGGCGACGTGGGGTCCTGGTCGGACACGGCGGTCAGTCTCCTTGGGTCGTTGGGTTGCGGCGCGAGGTCATCCGAAGATGCGGAGGACGACCTCGGTGAACACGAAGTCGTAGCCGGCGATGATCCCGGCCATGATGAGGACGAAGATGACCACCACGGTGGTGTAGGCGATCAGCTCCTTGCGGGTCGGCCAGATGACCTTGCGCAGTTCGGCGACCACCTGGCGGATGAACAGCGCCAGGCGCGAGAACACGTTGCCCTCGTCCTTGCGACCGCGTGAACCGCGGTCGGGGACGGCGTCGGTGTCCGTCATCGTCTGGCTCCTCGTGCTGCTCGGGTGCTGCTCTCGTCCTGCTCGGGTGCTGCTCGGTGGTGCTGATCGGTGGACCTGCTCGTGCGGTGGCGTCCATGGCAGGGCGCCACCCCCGCAGGGCCGGAGGGACTTGAACCCCCAACCGCCGGTTTTGGAGACCGGTGCTCTACCAATTGAGCTACGACCCTCCGGAGCCACCCCGGGGGCAGCTCCGATGACGCGTCGGAGGGCAGGCTCGCGCCGACCTACTTCAGCGAAGGAGGAGTCTACGGGGCCGCCCCGAGACGGGTCCAATCCGGCCCCACGGGGGCGGCTGCAAGGATGGCCCCATGACCGAGTCGCGCCTGTCCCGCCGTATCGCCGCCATCTCCGAGTCCGCCACTCTGGCCGTCGATGCCAAGGCCAAGGCCCTCAAGGCGGCGGGTCGGCCCGTCATCGGCTTCGGCGCCGGCGAACCGGACTTCCCCACCCCCGACTACATCGTGGCGGCCGCCCAGGCGGCGTGCGCGGACGCCCGCTGGCACCGGTACACCCCGGCCGGCGGCCTGCCCGAGCTGAAGGAGGCCATCGCCGCCAAGACGCTGCGGGACTCCGGCTACGACGTGAAGGCCAGCCAGGTCCTCGTGACGAACGGGGGCAAGCAGGCCCTCTACAACGCCTTCGCGGCCCTCCTCAACCCCGGCGACGAGGCGATCCTGCCCGCGCCCTACTGGACCACGTACCCCGAGGCGATCCGCCTCGCCGGCGGCGTCCCCGTCGAGGTCATGACCGACGAGACCTCCGGCTACCGCGCCACGGTGGAGCAGCTCGAGGCCGCGCGCACGCCGCGCACCACGATGCTGGTGTTCGTCTCCCCCTCCAACCCCACCGGGGCGGTGTACTCCCCCGCCGAGGTGGAGGCGATCGGTCGCTGGGCCGCCGAGCACGGCCTCTGGGTCGTGACCGACGAGATCTACGAGCACCTCGTCTACGGCGACGCTGAGTTCTCCTCCATGCCGGTCCTCGTGCCGGAGCTGGCCGACCGCTGCGTCATCGTCAACGGGGTCGCCAAGACCTACGCGATGACCGGCTGGCGGGTGGGCTGGATGATCGGCCCGGACGACATCGTCAAGGGAGCGACCAACCTCCAGTCCCATGCGACCTCGAACGTGGCGAACGTCTCGCAGGTCGCCGCTCTCGCCGCTGTCAGCGGAGACCTCGCCGCAGTCGAGGAGATGAAGGTGGCCTTCGACCGTCGCCGCCTGCTCATCACGGGTCTGCTGGACGCAATCCCGGGGGTGGCCTGCCCGACGCCCGAGGGCGCCTTCTACGTCTACCCCTCCGTCAAGGGGCTGATCGGGAGCACCCTGCGCGGCAGCCGGATCGAGTCCTCGAGCCAGCTGGCCGGCATCATCCTCGACGAGGCCGAGGTGGCTGTCGTGCCCGGTGAGGCCTTCGGCACACCGGGCTACCTGCGGCTGTCGTACGCGACGTCGGATGCCGACATCACGGAAGGTGTGGGGCGCATCGCCTCGCTCCTGGGCGAGGCCCGGTAGTCCGCCTCGCTCCTGGGCGAGGCCCGGTAGTCCGCCTCGCTCCTGGGCGAGGCCCGGTAGTCCGCCTCGCTCCTGGGCGAGGCCCGGTAGTCCGCCTCGCTCCTGGGCGAGGCCCGGCAGTCCGCCTCGCTCCTGGGCGAGGCCCGGCAGTCCGCCTCGCGTCAGAGCTCCACGCCGACCAGCACGGGCTCGACGGTGAGCTGCACGCCGAACGTCGCCACGACGCGGTCGCGCACTGCCGCCGCAAGATCGACGATCTCCTGCGCGGTGGCGCCGCCGCGGTTGGTGAGCGCAAGGGTGTGACGCCCCGAGATGGCCGCACGTGAGCCCGGCAGGGCGAAGCCCCGCGGCACCCCCGACCTCTCGATGAGCCAGGCGGCGCTCACCTTCACGCCGTCCGCCGACGGATAGCGCGGGCACTCCTGTGGCAGCCCGGCTGCCTGGGATGCCTGGAGCACCGGGTTGGTGAAGAAGGAGCCGGCGCTCCACGTGTCGTGATCGTCCTCCATCAGCACCATCCCCTTGCGCGCTCGCAGGGCGAGAACGGCGTCTCGCACGGCGGCCACGTCGGCCTGCTCCCCCTCCGCGACCCCCAGCGCGGCTGCCAGGTCCGCGTAGGTCACCGCGCTGCGTCCGTTCGTGCGCAGTTGCAGCGTGACGGCGAGGATCACCCAGCGATCCGGCTCGCGCTTGAACATGCTGGAGCGGTAGTCGAAGCCGCAGTCACCGGCGGCGAGGACCCTCACCTGCGATGTTCGTCGATCGAGGACGCGCACGGCGTGCACCACCTGGGCGATGTCCTGGCCGTAGGCGCCCACGTTCTGCACCGGGGTCGCCCCCACACGACCTGGGATCCCCGACAGGGCCTCGATGCCGCTCCACCCGCGGGCCACGGCACGCACCACGACGTCGTCCCATACCTCACCCGCCGCAAGCGTGAGCAGGATCGTCCCCGCCTCGGCTTCACGGGCGTCGATCCCTGTCGTCGCCACCTCGATCACCGTGCCCGGGAAGCCGGAGTCCGCGACCAGGATGTTGCTGCCTCCGCCCAGGATGAGAACCGGGCGACCGTCGGCGTCACAGCGACGGACCATCTCGAGCAGGGTGTCCTCGGACTCGGCGACGCACCAGTCGCCAGCCGGACCCCCCACGCGCAGGGTCGTGTGCTCCGCGAGCACTCGGCGCATGCTCATGTCAGGGAAGGCGCACCACGGCCTGCGCCTTGCCCAGCACCGTGGACCCCTCGAAGGTCGCCGTCAGCGCCAGCGTGACGAGGCCGTCGTCGCTCACCGAGGTGACCTTCGCCGAGACCTCGACGGTCGCACCGGCGTCGTCATCCGGAACGACGACAGGACGGGTGAAGCGAACACCGAACTCGACGAGCGCCCCCGGATCCCCGAGCCAGTCGGTCACCACCCGGCCCGCGAGGCCCATCGTGAGCATGCCGTGCGCGATCACGTTGGGCAGGCCCACGCCGACGGCGATGCGCTCGTTCCAGTGGATGACGTTGAAGTCACCCGACGCCCCCGCGTAGCGAACGAGGTCCGCGCGGGTGATGGGGAAGGACCGCGAGGGCAGCTCGGTGCCGACGCCGACATCCTGGAGCCGGGGGGTCATGAGGCGTCCTCCGGACCGCGCGCCACGATCAGACTGGTCGTGACGACGACGGGCTCGCCATCGAGCATCGTGACATCGCCGCGCGTCGTGAGCATGTCGTTTCCGGCCACCGAGCGGATCTCGTCGATGGTCATCGTCACGATGAGTTCATCTCCCGCGACGATGGGGCGGGCGTAGCGGAAGCGCTGCTCGCCGTGCACGACGCGGGAGTAGTCGAGTCCCAGCTCGGGATCGCGCACCACGACCCCGCTGGCCGTCAATGAGAGGAGGACGGCGAACGTCGGAGGCGCCACCACATCGGCGTAGCCGAGGGCGCGCGCCGCAGCGACGTCATGGAACACCGGGTTGTCGTCACCGATGGACGTCGCGAACTCCCGGATCTTCTCGCGGCCGACGACGTAGCTCGGCCCGGGCGGATACACCCGCCCGACGAAGTCCGGGTTCAGGGCCATGGGGAGGCGACTAGCGCGTTTCCTTGTGACCGGTGTGCTTGCCGCACGTCGGGCAGAACTTCTTCACCTCGAGGCGATCCGGATCATTGCGCCGGTTCTTCTTCGTGATGTAGTTGCGGTTCTTGCACTCTTCGCACGCCATGGTGATCTTCGGACGGATGTCCGTTGCCTTGGCCACTGTGGTCTGCCTTTCGTGTGGTCTCGGCAAGGGTCCTTGCCAAGCATGGCGGTTCGAGTAGCGGAGGCCGGACTTGAACCGGCGACACAGCGATTATGAGCCGCTTGCTCTACCAACTGAGCTACCCCGCCGCAGATGGGACACCTTCATCCCACCGACCGCCCCGGCCGACTCCGTGGCGGAGCCTCCCGAGGGACAGTCGAGCCCCTTCCGGGAATCGGACCCGGTACCTCGCCCTTACCAAGGGAGCGCTCTACCAATGAGCTAAAGGGGCAGCAAAGCCAGCCGATCGTACACAAGGGCTCGTTCCGCCGGGAAATCGGCCGGTCCCGGCACCGGGCGAGGTTGACTAGGCCCATGCCCCCACACTCGACTCCCCCCGTGACCGGCCAGATCCCGCGCGGATGGGGGCTTCCCGACCTCCCCGATCTGAGGGGGCGGACCGCCATCGTGACCGGGGCCACCTCGGGGATCGGCCTCGTGACCGCACGAGAGCTGGCAGCCCGAGGAGCTGCCGTCACCCTGGCCGTCCGAGATGCGACCCGCGGGAGCCAGGTGGCCGAGGGATTCCGACGGGCCCACCCCACGGCCACCGTCGACGTCCTGACCCTCGATCTGGCCGACCTCTCCTCGGTGCGCGCCTTCGCACGCGCGTGGAGCGACGCCCACGAGGAGGGCCTGGACCTCCTGGTCAACAACGCCGGGGTGATGGCGCTGCCACGGCGCGAGACACCGGACGGCTTCGAGATGCAGCTGGCCACCAACCATCTCGGGCACTTCGCCCTGACCGGCCTCCTGCTGCCCGCCCTCGTCGCGCGACCCCGCTCGCGCGTCGTGACGGTGTCGTCCGGAGCCCACCGGCTCGGAAGCATCGACTTCGCCGACCTCCAGGGCCGCCGTCGCTACCAGCCGTGGCGGGCCTACGGACAGAGCAAGCTCGCGAACCTGCTGTTCACGGCCGAGCTGCAGCGCCGGCTCGACGCGAACGGCATCCCCACGATCGCGGTGGCCTGCCACCCCGGCTACACGGCGACGAACCTGCAGTCCGCCGGACCCCGCATGAGCGGGCGCACCTGGCTGGAGCGGCCGATCGACCTGGCCAACCGCGTCATCGGCCAGAGCCCCGAGGACGGCGCCCTCCCCACCCTCGCCGCCGCGACCTTCCCGGGCCTCCCGGGCAACTCGTACGTCGGGCCCGACGGTCCGCTCGAGATCCGGGGCCACCCGCGACTCGTGGGACGGTCTCGCGCAGCGCAGGATCCCGTGGCCGCCCGACGCCTGTGGCAGGAGAGCGAGCGACTGACCGACGTGCACTACCCGCTGGACCTTCCGTGAGCCCCGCCGTCGGGACGATGCCCGCCGAGTGGGAGTCCCACGAGCGCACCTGGATGGCCTGGCCCCCCGACGGATACCTGCTGGACGACGCTGAGGCCGGCGCGCAGGAGGCTCGCGCGGCATGGGCCTCGGTCGCGAACGCCATCGTGCGCTTCGAGCCGGTGACGATGGTCGTGGATCCGCGTGATGCCGACACCGTCGGCGCGTGGCTCGATCCCCACGTCACCGTCGTGCACGCTCCCCTCGACGACGCGTGGATGCGCGACATCGGACCGACGTTCGTCCGCACCGGGGACGGCTCGCTCGCGGGAGTGGACTGGGTGTTCAACGGCTGGGGTGCGCAGTCGTGGGCGTCGTGGGAGAAGGACGCCAGGATCGCAGGGGAGGTCTGCCGCGCTGCAGGCGTTCCGGTCATCTCCTCACCCCTGACGAACGAGGGTGGCGGCATCCATGTCAACGGCAGCGGGACCGTGCTCGTCACGCGCACGGTGCAACTGGATCCTGCACGCAATGCGACGTGGTCAGCCGACGAGGTCGAGACCGAGCTGCACCGGACCCTCGGGGCGGACCGAGTGATCTGGCTGGAGCGCGGGCTCACCCGCGACTACGACGACTTCGGCACCCGCGGACACGTCGACATCGTCGCCTGCTTCAGCGACCCCACCACCGTCCTCTTCCACGACCAGCGCAACCCCGAGCATCCCGACTTCCTCGTCAGCCAGCAGGTGCGGGCCCGGCTCGAAGCCGAGGAGGGACTCACTCCTGTTCCCGTCGCCGCACCCGACGTCCTGCGCGACGAGCACGGGTGGGTCGACTACAGCTACATCAACCACTACGTCTGCAATGGGGCCGTCATCCTCTGCGCCTTCGACGATCCGGGCGATCAGCGCGCGGCGGAGGTCCTCGCGCGCGCATACCCGGGGCGCGAGATCGTGCTGGTGGACGCGCGCCCCATCTTCGCCCGTGGCGGTGGCATCCACTGCATCACGCAGCAGCAGCCCGCGGAGCGGCCGTGACATCCGGCGAGCACGACCTCGCCGTGCTCCTCTCGAGCATGGATCCCGTCGTCGTCCCCGGGGAGTTCGTCTTCGTCACCGCGGACACCGTGCCGATCGACCTGCAGCCCCGCGCCACGGTCGTCGAGGACGAGGGCGTGACGCTGGTGATCACCCGGCAGCAGGCCGATGAGCGCGGGTGGACATACGACTTCGTCGCGGCATGGATCACCCTGCGCGTGCACTCGGCGCTGGACGCCGTCGGGCTCACCGCCGCTGTCAGCGCCGTCCTCGCGCAGGAGGGGATCAGCTGCAACGTGATCGCCGGTCGGCTCCACGACCACCTGCTCGTGCCTCAAGAACGGTCCGCGGACGCCCTGCGCGCACTCGAGGGCCTGAGGTCCCGGAGCACCACCTGAGGGGGGTCCGGGCACGAGTGCCCGGCGCCACGAGGAAGGGCCCGCAACCACGAAGGGCCCAGCTCGCATGAGCCGGGCCCTTCCCTGGTGGCGGGTGAAGGATTCGAACCTTCGAAGGCAAAGCCGACGGATTTACAGTCCGCTCCCATTGGCCGCTCGGGCAACCCGCCGGGGTGCAGCGGCAAGGATACACAGCACCGATAGCAGCCCGACCCGGGTCGACCAGGCCGCGGTCGAGGTCGAGGAGCAGTGCTCCGACCGCCCTGCGTGCGAGGGTAGGGCCATGATGGATCCGCGGCACGCGATTCTCTTCGAGCCGGTGACGATCGGCCCCAAGACTCTCCCCAACCGCTTCTACCAGGTGCCGCACGCCACAGGATTCGGCTCGACCAAGCCGATGACCCAGGCGGCCTACCGGGGCATGCGTGCCGAGGGCGGCTGGGGTGGCGTGTGCGTCGAGTACTCCCCCGTCTCCGCCGATGCAGACGAGGAGCCCCACGTCGCCGCCTACATCCGCGACGAGCGGGACGGGCACGCGCTCGCCCGGACCGCCGCGGCGATCCATGCCCATGGATCCCTCGCCGGCATCGAGCTCTACCACGGTGGCAACTCGAGCAAGAGCGTCGCTTCGCGATACGCCCGCATTGCCCCCAGCGCACGGGTCGCCGACGTGCGCTGGGGATCACAGGCTCGCGAGATGACCTCCGATGACATCACGCGCGTGCAGTCCGACTTCGTCGCCTCAGCTCGCCTTGCGCGCGACGCGGGATTCGACATCGTCTACGTCTACGGGGCCCATGGCTACCTGCTCAGCCAGTTCCTGTCGCCCTGGTACAACGTTCGGACCGACGGCTACGGCGGATCGCTCGCGGGCCGCGCGCGCTTCGCGCTCGAGACCCTGGAGAAGGTCCGCGATGCCGTGGGCGAGGACTGCGCCATCGCCACGCGCATCTGCCTCGACGGTCGACGCGGCATCAAGGGCATCCGGGTCGAGGAGATGCTGGGCTTCATTGGCATGGCCGATCCCCTGGTCGATCTCTTCGACGTGACCGTCGGATCGTGGCCGGAGGACTCCGGCACCTCTCGGTACTACCCCGAGGGACACCAGCTGGCCTGGACCTCGCAGGTGCGGGACGCCACGGACAAGCCCATCGTCGGTGTCGGCCGCTACACGAACCCGGACCAGATGGCCGCTCTCATCCGTGAGGGCCGCTTCGACCTCATCGGCGCAGCACGGCCGGCTATCGCCGACCCCTACCTGCCCCGCAAGGTGGCCGAGGGTCGGCTGTCCGACATCCGCGAGTGCACCGGCGCCAACGTCTGCATCCTCAAGGAGGAGGACTTCCGGCACCTCGGCTGCATCCAGAACCCGACCGCGGGAGAGGAGTATCGACGAGGCTGGCATCCGGAGCGCATCGAGCCCACGACCGACCCCGACCGGCGGGTTCTCGTGATCGGTGCCGGGCCGGCGGGCATGGAGTGCGCCATCACCCTGGGCCACCGTGGCTTCGATGCCGTCCACCTCGTCGAGGCCGAGGACGTGATCGGCGGCCGCCTCACCTGGACGCGACGGCTTCCCACCCTCGGCGACTGGGGCCGCATCACGGACTGGAGGGCCACGCAGCTCGCGCGCCTGGACAACGTGTCCGTCATCACCGGCCGCAGGATGACCGCCGCCGACGTCCTCGACTATGGGGCCGACATCGTCATCATCGCGACGGGCAGTTACTGGAGCGGCGACGGAACCCAGCCCGGCACCCGCAGACCGATCCTGGGAGCCTCGGACGCCCTGACCCCCGAGCGCGTGATGTCCGGCGAGCGCCCGGCCGGCCAGCGCGTGGCTGTCTACGACGTCGACGGCTACTACGTCGGCTCGGGCATCGCCGAACTCCTCGCGAATGAGGGGTACGCCGTCCACCTCGTCACGCCGAGTCCGGTCGTCTCGCCCATGAGCGACGGGACGCTGGAGGGGCCCATGCTCCGGCAGCACCTGCACGACGTGGGCATCACGATGCACACGTCGGTGACCCTGCGTCAGTGCACAGCAGCCGGCATCAGCGGTGACACGACTCACGGGGATCCGTGGCTTCTCGAGGTCGACGACCTCGTTCTCGTCACGCATCAGGTACCCGAGGACGGCCTCCATCGGGAGCTGGCCGCCGATCCGGCGGCCCTCACGGCGGCAGGGATCTCCGCCCTCCACCTCATCGGCGATGCCCAGTCACCGCGCTGGATCTCCGAGTCGGTCTTCGACGGCCATAGGCTGGCGCGCGAGATCGACCTGCCTGACCCCACCTTCCCAGCTCCCGCACTGCGGGACATACCCGTCTGAGGGCCATGAGCGACGCACTCGACATCCTGCTGGCCGAGCGAGCCATCTCCCGCGTGATCCTGTCGTACAGCCGCGCGGTGGACCGCTACGACTTCGCGGCCCTCGCGGACTGCTACTGGCCGGACGCCACCGATGACCACGGCTCCTTCGCCGGTTCCGCTCCCGATTTCGTCGCGTGGAACCAGGGCGCCCTAGCGCGCTTCGATCGCACGAGTCACCTTCTCGGCAACATGCTGATCGATGTCGACCTCGGAGCGCACCGAGCACGAGCGGAGACGTACGCAGTGGCGCATCACCGCTACACAGACGCCGAGGGTCAGGTGACCGATATGACCGCGGGGCTGCGCTACGTAGACCTGTTCGAGGAGCGCACCGGGGAATGGCGGATCCTCGAACGGGTGATCGCCTACGACTGGCGACGGACGGATCCGGCATACGGCCAGACCGGTTTCGCCGACACGTACGTCACCGGCGTGCGCTCGGCACAGGACGTGGTGTACACCATCGGGGGATGGAACGATCGGTGATCAGACGACAGCGCAACACGACGGGAATCGAGGAGAGCCATGGCTGACAGCAGTTTCGACATCGTGTCGAAGATCGATCGGCAGGAGGCGGACAACGCCCTCAACCAGGCAGCCAAGGAGCTCGCCCAGCGCTTCGACTTCAAGAACACCGACACCACCATCGAGTGGAAGGGTGAGATGGTCGTCGAGATCACGTCGGGCACGGAGGAGCGCGCCACCGCAGCCCTGGAGGTCTTCCGGGAGAAGCTGATCAAGCGCGGCATCAGCCTGAAGTCCTTCGAGGCCGGCGATCCGCGGGCCTCCGGCAAGGAGTACAAGATCGGAGGCACGTTCAAGGCCGGCATCTCGACCGAGCAGGCCAAGAAGCTCGGCAAGCTGATCCGGGACGAGGGCCCGAAGTCCGTCAAGACCCAGGTCATGGGCGACGAGCTGCGCGTGACCAGCAAGAGTCGTGATGATCTCCAGGCCGTGCAGGCGCTCGTGCGAGGAGCCGACCTCGACTTCGCGGTGCAGTTCGACAACTATCGCTGACCGGAATCGGCCGGTGGTGTCAGCGGGGCTCCAGATGCCGAGCCAGGCGGTCGGTCGCGTGGACCAGGCCTGAGCGGTGCCCTGACGCGTAGTCCTGATCGGGTCGCCACTCGAGCGCATCGAACGGGCACACGTCCACGCAGATGCCGCAGTACATGCAGAGGCCGAAGTCGATGGTGAACTCGTCGAGGACGCTCACCGTGCGCGGACGGCGTGCACCCTCCTCGCTCACCTGCTCGTGGTGACTCTCGACGGTGATGCACCAGGAGGGACACTCCTCGACGCAGATCATGCAGGAGGTGCAGGCATCCGGGATCAGTCCGATCACGCCGCGAGCAGCGCGCGCGCTCATGCTCCTGCCCCCGCGTCCCGCCACTCCTCGCGCACGCCGGGCACCGCCGGGGCACGACGCTGACGCCGAGCGGCCTCGCCCGTGGCAGCACCGGGCCACGGTCGCGCCACACGTTCGGGGAGCGGACTGACCTTGCGCAGCGGGGCCACGGCCGTCTCCGGAAGGCCCGCGAGGATGAGGGGTCGCGGGTCGGGATGGTCCCCGAACTGGATCCCGAACATCTCGGCGGTCTCTCGCTCCCACCAGTCCGCTCCGGGAAGGACGGGCGCGAGGGAAGCGAGGAGGGGCACGTCGGCGCGGACCCGCGTGGCGATCAGCCGGGAGCCCTGACGGGGATCGCGCAGCACGGCGACGATCTCCAGGTGGTCGATCCGATCGATCGCGGTCAGCCCCTCCAGCAGGACCGCCCCCTCGGCCCGGGCCTGCTCGAGGGCCGCTCGCCAGTCCTCGGGCTCCACCGTGTGCACCGCGGTCATCGGCCCGCCACCTGCCGGATGGCCGCCACGAGCGACGTGGGGCTGGGGGGGCACCCGGGGACGTACTCCTGCACGGGGACGACGCCCTCGGCACCCGCGACCACGGTCGGCGAGTCCCAGTAGGGACCGCCCGTGCTGGCACACGCACCGAAGGCGAGCACCGAGAGCGGCCCCGGGATGGCCGCCACCGCCTGCTCGAGCACGGGTACCAGGGGCACCGTGACGGTGCCGGCGACCACGAGAACGGAGACATGCGCCTCGGGGACATCGGGCAGGGAGTCGGCCGGCACCAGCAGGCCCGAGGTCACGGCGGCGTCCACCTCCACCGCGCAGCAGGCCAGTCCCAAGGGGAGCACACGCACCTCGACCCCGGGATCAGCGGCGAGGCGCCACCCGATCAGGTCGGTCGGGGTCCCATGCACCCCGCCAGAGTACTGAGGCGGGGCCCGGGCGATTTCCCTCATGCGGGTGTACGCTTCTAGGACGTCCACATACCTCGCCGTGACGGTCGAGCGCACACAATGCGCCCCGCGCCCCGGCCGACCCACCCGCTCGTGACCCTCGTGCAGTCCGGCTCGTCCCCACCAGCCGCCCGACCTAAGGAAGCCCGTGACCAAGCAGGTCGTCACCCTCAATCGCGTCGTCATCAGGTTCGCCGGGGACTCCGGCGACGGCATGCAGCTGACCGGGGATCGCTTCACCTCCGAGACCGCAGGCCTGGGCAACGACCTCTCGACCCTGCCCGACTTCCCTGCCGAGATCCGGGCCCCAGCCGGGACCATCGGCGGCGTGTCGGCGTTCCAGCTGGCCTTCGCCGACCACGACATCACCACACCGGGGGACGCCCCGAACGTGCTCGTGGCCATGAACCCGGCCGCGCTCAAGGCCAACATCAAGGACCTGCCCCGGGGCGCCGACATCATCCTCAACACGGACGAGTTCACGAAGCGCAACCTCGAGAAGGTCGGGTACACGTCCAACCCCCTCGAGGACGGATCCCTCGAGGCGTTCAACGTCCACGCCATCGCCCTGACGTCGCAGACGGTGGAGGCCCTGAAGGGCTTCGACCTCACGAAGAAGGAGGCCGAGCGCTCGAAGAACATGTACGCGCTCGGCCTGCTCTGCTGGCTGTACTCCCGGCCGGCCGAGGGCACCCGCGCCTTCCTGGAGAAGAAGTTCGCCAAGAAGCCCGAGATCCTCGCCGCCAACCTGGCGGCCTTCGAGGCCGGGTGGTCCTTCGGCGAGACGACCGAGGCCTTCTCCGTGCAGTACGAGGTCGCCAAGGCTGACGATCTTCCCGGCGGCGTCTACCGGAACATCACGGGCAACCCGGCGCTCGCCTATGGACTCATCGCCGCATCGAAGAAGTCCGGACTGCCCCTGTTCCTGGGCTCGTACCCGATCACCCCGGCGTCCGACATCCTGCATGAGCTCGCCAAGAACCACAGGTTCGGCGTCACGACCTTCCAGGCGGAGGACGAGATCGCGGGCATCGGCTCGGCCATCGGTGCTGCCTACGGCGGGGCGCTGGCCGTGACCACCACATCAGGTCCCGGCATCGCCCTGAAGTCGGAGGCCATCGGCCTCGCGGTCTCCCTGGAACTGCCCCTGATCATCGTCGACGTCCAGCGCGGCGGTCCCTCGACGGGCCTGCCCACCAAGACAGAGCAGTCGGACCTGCTTCAGGCCATGTTCGGCCGCAATGGGGAGTCCCCCGTCCCGGTGGTCGCGCCGCAGTCGCCGTCCGACTGCTTCTACGCCGCCATGGAGGCCGCACGCATCGCGGTGGAGTACCGCACGCCGGTCTTCCTGCTGTCCGACGGCTACATCGCCAACGGATCGGAGCCCTGGCGCATTCCGTCCGTCGACGACCTGCCCACGATCGATCCGAACTTCGCCACCGGTCCCAATCACGTCACGGAGTCCGGTGAGGAGGTGTTCTGGCCCTACCAGCGCGACGAGGAGACCCTCGCCCGACCGTGGGCCATTCCGGGCACCAAGGGCCTCGAGCACCGCATCGGCGGCTTGGAGAAGGCCGACGGCACCGGGAACATCTCGTACGACGCCGACAACCACGACCGCATGGTCCGACTGCGCCAGGCGAAGGTGGACGCGATAGCGAAGACGATCCCGGATCTCGTCGTCGACGACCCGGACGGCAACGCCCGGGTTCTCGTCCTGGGCTGGGGATCCACCTACGGCCCCATCGGCGCCGCCTGCGAGATCACGCGACGCACGGGCGTCCCGGTGGCGCAGGCCCATCTGCGTCACGTCAACCCGTTCCCGTCGAACCTCGGAGAGGTTCTCCGCTCCTACGACAAGGTGCTCGTGCCCGAGATGAACCTCGGACAGCTCGCGATGCTGCTGCGGGCCAAGTACCTCGTCGATGTCCAGGGCATCAACCAGGTTCGGGGCATGCCCTTCAAGTCCACCGAACTCGTCACCGCCATCACCGACGCCATCTCGAGCCTGTGAGGATCCGATGACTGCGACCTACCTCAACCTCATCCCCAAGTCGGACGTCGACCTCGCGGCCAAGGACTTCAAGTCCGATCAGGAGGTGCGCTGGTGCCCGGGCTGCGGTGACTACTCGATCCTGTCGAACGTCCAGGGCTTCCTACCCGAACTGGGCCTCGCTCGCGAGAACATCGTCTTCATCTCGGGTATCGGCTGCTCCTCCCGGTTCCCGTACTACATGAACACCTTCGGCATGCACTCGATCCACGGTCGCGCCCCGGCCATCGCCACCGGCCTCGCAGCCACGCGTCCGGATCTCTCCATCTGGGTCGTCACAGGTGACGGTGACGCCCTGAGCATCGGCGGCAACCACCTGATCCACGCCCTGCGCCGGAACGTCAACCTCAAGATCCTCCTGTTCAACAACCGGATCTACGGTCTGACGAAGGGGCAGTACTCCCCCACCTCTGAGCAGGGCAAGATCACCAAGTCGACACCCGAGGGCTCCTTGGACTACGCCTTCAACCCGGTCTCGCTGGCCCTCGGTGCCGAGGCGACCTTCGTCGCCCGCACGATCGACTCCGATCGCAAGCACATGACCGAGGTCCTGCGCGCAGCGGCCCATCACGAGGGCACGTCGCTCGTCGAGATCTACCAGAACTGCAACATCTTCAACGACGGCGCCTGGGAACCGCTGAAGGACGGCGACACCCGTGATGACTTGATGATGCGGCTGGAGCACGGACAGCCCATCCGGTTCGGCAAGGACATGGAGAAGGGCGTCATCCGCACCGCGGAAGGACACATCGCGGTCGCGAACGTGGCCGAGGTGGGTGAGGACGCGGTCATCCGCCATGACGCCCACGCCCAGGATCCCGGTCTGGCCTTCGCCCTCTCACGCCTGTCCGACCCTCGCTCGCTGGAGAACACGCCCATCGGCATCTTCCGCGACATCGAGCGGCCGTCCTACGACCGCCTCGTGCGCGATCAGCTGGCGGAGGTGCAGGCCAAGCAGGGTGAGGGTGACCTCCAGGCGCTGCTGAACGGCGGCGACACCTGGAACGTCAGCTGACCCGTCCGCACCGACCCACCAGCCGAGCCGGCACCGGAGTACTCCTCGGATTCGTCGCGTACGGACTCTGGGGCGTCTTCCCGCTCTACTTCCACCTGCTGCAGGGGGTCTCCCCTGTCGAGGTTGTCGCCAACCGCGTCGTGTGGTCGCTGGTGTTCCTCGCCATCCTCATCACGGTCACGCGATCGTGGGCCCGCATGCTGACCGCCGCGCGGTCTCCACGTCACGTGGGGCTGCTCGCCGTCGCAGCCGGATTCCTCGCCCTCAACTGGGGCGTCTACGTCTGGGCCGTCGTCTCCGACCAGGTGGTCGAGGCCTCACTCGGCTACTTCATCAACCCACTCGTCTCCGTCGCCCTCGGGGTCATCGTCCTGCGGGAGCGCCTGCGCAGCCTGCAGTGGGTGGCGGTCGGGATCGCCGTCCTCGCCGTGCTCGTCCTCACGTTCAGCTACGGCCGCCCGCCGTGGATCAGCATCATCCTGGCCGTCTCCTTCGGGGTCTACGGCCTGATCAAGAAGCAGGTGGGCCTCGGTTCGGTGGAGAGTCTCACCATCGAGACGGCGACGCTGGCACCCTTTGCGCTCGTGGTCATCGGCGTGATGGCCGCGCAGGGAGATGCAGGCCTCACGTCGGGCGATCCCACCCTGACGGTGCTGCTCATCCTGCTCGGCGTCGTCACTGCGCTTCCCCTGCTGGCGTTCGGCGGGGCCGCCACGAGAATCCCGCTGTCCACACTCGGATTGCTGCAGTACCTGACACCCGTGATCCAGTTCCTCATCGGTGTCGTCATCTTCTCCGAGCCCATGACGACGAGCAGATGGATCGGCTTCGTGCTGGTGTGGATCTCCCTCGTCGTCATGTCGATCGACGGGCTGCGGAGCGCCCGCAACCGGACCACCGCGCTCGACGTGGTCGAGCCAGACTGACCTCAGTCAGCGTCGGGCACCGGTCGGATCACGACGAGGATGAAGGTGACCACGAGCAGCACCGGCACGATCAGGAAGGCCGTATGGACTCCCGCGCTGGCCGCGAAGGCTCCGAGGATGAACGGGGCCAGACCGATGGCGGCCGTCGTGAACGCCAGCGCGAGGGCCGAGGCGCGATCCGGGTTGCCCCCCGAGGCGCGGATGATGCGCGAGATGCACAGCGGCCACACGAGGGACAGTCCGACGCCCGTCACGAACATGGCGACGAGAATCACCACCGGACTCGTCACACTCCAGACGACCATGAACGCAGCGAGTCCGACGATGAGGGAGATCTGGAGGAGACGCTCCACCGGGAAGCGCTCCGCGAGGCGGATGCCGAAGACGCGACCGACGAAGATGCCGCCCAGGACCGTGCTGAGTCCCGCCGCGGCTGCCGCCGGGCTGAGTCCCGCCCGATCGCGCAGCAGGTCCACGCCCCACAGGCTCAGGCAGAACTCCGCACCGATGTAGGTCATGCCCGCCACGAGGGCCCACCATGTCCGGCTCGGAAGGGCGCCGCCCTCCTTGCGGGTGCGCACCTCACCCGGACCCCCGTAGACCTCCAGATGCCGGCCGCGCCACACCTCGACCAGGGCGAAGGCCACGACCGCGACGAACAGCCCGCCACGCCAGCCCACGACCGTCGATGCTGCGAGACCGACTCCGAGAGGGGCGAGCAGGCCCATGAGCGCCGCCAGCCCGGTGCTCTCCGTGAACGCCGGCGGGCTCGCCGCACCCTGGTGGGCCGCGATGAACGAGTTGACCACCACCACGACGATGTTGCCGAAGAGGCACGCGGCGAGGATCGCTGCGAGGGTTCCGCCGACAGGCATGCCCGGCCACAGGTAGATGACGATGCACAGGGCCGTACCGAGGGCTGCGGCCCGGCCGACCGGCCCACGGCCGAAACGATGGTTCAGTCGCGGGGTGAGCAGGGCCCCGACGATGCCGCCGAGGGCCAGAGCGGTGCTGTGGAGCCCTCCGATCCAGGCCGATGTGCCCTGCTCATCGCGGAGCAGCGCCAGACTCGCCCCGAATCCGTAGACGAACCACGACCACGTGGCGAGCGTGGCATACGAGACCAGGGTCGGCCGGTCGTGGATCGGGCGGACGGGAGCGACAGCAGGCTCGGCGGACATGTCCGGACGCTATCAGTCATCTAGACGACTGGGGGGCGCCTCTCGCGGGCGGGATCGAGGTCAGCCCGTGCGGGAGACGACGTAGTCGCAGAGCAGGGCCAGGACTTCCCGGGCCGGCCCAGCCGGAAGACCGTCGAGGAGATCGCGCGCGGAGTCGGACCAGGCACGCGCCTCCAGCCGAGCCGCCTCGATCCCGGCGTGCGCCCGCAGGAGCGCCAGGGCCTCCGCGTGCTCGGCATCATCGGGCAGGGGTCGTCCGAGGAGCTCCTGGAGCCGGGCATCAGCGGGGTCGGTGCTGGCCAGAACGACGAGTCCCGCCAGCGTCGGAATGCCCTCCCGCAGGTCGGTGCCCGGAGTCTTGCCCGACTGCATCGACTCGGACGTGATGTCGACGAGATCGTCCGCCAGCTGGAAGGCCACGCCGATGCGCTCACCGAACTGGGTGAGGAGGGCGACCTGCTCGGCCGGGGCACCCGCCATGAGGGCCCCGTACCAGCCCGACGCCGCGATGAGGGAGCCCGTCTTGTCGGCGATCACCTCGAGGTGGTGCTCGATCGGGTCCTGGCCGTCACGCGGACCCACCGTCTCGCGGATCTGCCCCGTGCAGAGGCGTTCGAAGGTGAGCGCCTGAATCCTCACGGCCTCGGGTCCGAGATCGGCAAGGATCTTGGAGGAGCGCGCGAAGAGGAAGTCCCCGGTCAGGATGGCGATCGTGTTGTCCCAGCGCGAGTTCGCCGAAGGCGCCCCCCGGCGCAGCTGCGCCTCGTCCATCACGTCGTCGTGGTAGAGCGTGGCCAGGTGGGTGAGCTCGACCACAACCCCGGCGGGCACGACGCCGGAGGCGTCCGGGTCACCGAACTGGGACGCGAGCAGGACGAGGAGCGGTCGGAACCGCTTTCCCCCCGCATCCACCAGGTAGCGCGCCGCATCCGCCACGAAGGCGTCATCGCTCGAGACGGCCTCCTTGAGGCCCTCCTCCACCTCCGCCAGCCCGCGCGTGAGATCCGCCTCCAGCCCGGCATCCGGGAGGGGCAGTCCGTGCAGGGCGAAGGTCATTCCATCAACGTACTACCGGACGAACACGCCCGCCTGCTCGATGATGTCCAGCAGCCACTGGGGGAAGACGCCCAGGGCGACGGTCATCACCGCGGCGGCGGTGAGTGCGATCGTGGTGAAGGTCGAGGGGATCGCCACCGAGGCAGTCTCCTCGGTCGGGTCGGAGAAGTACATGAGGACGATGACCCGGACGTAGAAGAAGGCGGCGATGATGCTGGCGATGACGCCGATGATCACGAGCCATGTCGCACCGCTCTCCACACCCGCGGTGAAGACGCTGAACTTGGCGACGAAGCCACTGGTCAGCGGGAAGCCGGCGAGCGACAGCAGGAACAGCGAGAACACGCCGGCGACCACCGGCGACCTGCGCCCGAGCCCACGCCACGCCGCCAGGCTCGTGGCCTCACCCGATGCGTTGCGCACGATCGCGACGACAGCGAAGGTGCCGATCGTGGTGAAGGCGTAGGCGATCACGTAGAAGATCGAGCTCGCCAGACCCGCGGCCGAGGCCGCCACGACACCGATCAGGATGAAGCCCGCCTGCGCGACGGAGGAGTAGGCCAGCATCCGCTTGACATCGGTCTGCGTGATGGCCAGCACCGAACCGATCACCATGGTGAGGGCGGCGATGATCCACAGCATTGGCGTCCAGTCCCAGCGCACCCCGCCGAGGGACACGTACAGCAGGCGGAGGAGGGCACCGAAGGCGGCGATCTTCACCGCCGCGGCCATGAAGGCCGTGACGGGCGTGGGCGCGCCCTGGTAGACGTCCGGAGTCCACTGATGGAAGGGGACGGCTGCGATCTTGAAGAGCAGTCCGACCATGACGAGGGCAATGCCCACGGCGACCAGGGTGGCCTCGCCGGCACTCGCGCCGAGCGCGTCCGAGAGCTGAACGAACCCGATGGAGCCGCTGTAGCCGTACAGGAGCGCCGCTCCGTAGAGGAAGAAGGCCGAGGCGAAGGCTCCCAGCAGGAAGTACTTGAGGGCCGCCTCCTGGGACAGCAGTCGGCGACGACGCGCCATGCCGGCCAGCAGGTACAGCGGGAGGGACATGACCTCCAGAGCGACGAACATCATCAGGAAGTCGTTGGCCGCGACGAAGGCGAGCATGCCCGTCATGGCGAAGAGCAGGAAGGGCCATACCTCCGTCTGGAGATAGCCCCGCTTGGCGAACTGCTGCTCATCCTCCGAGCCGGGAAGTGACGACGCCCGGGGAGCGAAGGAGTCACCGAGCGGATCCACCGTGCGCTCCGCCATCAGGAAGGCGGCCAGAAGACCGATCACCAAGAGGGCACCCCAGAGAAGTAGGGTCGGACCATCGACGGCGATGGCCCCCTCACCCGTGATGAGTCGGGTGCCGCGGAGGTCGACGGTCACGACGAGCGCGGCCACGAGAGCGGCGATGACGAGGACCAGCTGCGTCGCCCGCCGGGCTCGCCGAGGCATGAAGGCCTCGATGAGGACCGAGACGACCGCCGCGCCGAAGAGGATGAGAATCGGCGTGATCGCGTAGTAGTTCACGGATGGCAGGCTGAATTGCGGTTCGGCTGCCAGGATCACCGCGGGGGCGCTCACTTCTGGCTCCCTTCGCCCGGCGTGACAGCCGAGGAGATCGTCGGCGCCGGGTCACTGGCACCGATGGTCGTCATGACCTGGTCGACAGCCGGATTGATGACGTTGAGGAGCGGAGCCGGGAAGAAGCCGAGCACGATCGACAGGGCTGCGATCGGGACCAGAGCGGTGACTTCGCGACCCCGAAGATCCTTCATCCCCGCCAGTTCGGGCTTCAGCGGCCCTGTCATCGTCTTCTGGTAGAGGCGCAGCACGTAGGCGGCCGTGATCACGATGCCGACCGTGGCGATCGCGCCCACCCACATGTAGCGCTCGAAGGCCCCCAGCAGGACGAGGAACTCGCCCACGAAGGAGACCATGCCGGGCAGGGCCAGCGAGGACAGGGCGGCAACCAGGAAGAAGCCGGCAAGCACCGGCGCCGCCTTGTTCACGCCCGTGTAGTCCGCGATCAGGCTTGAGCCATGGAATCGCGCCATCAGGAAGCCCGCGGTGAGGAAGAGCGCGGCGGTCGAGAGGCCGTGGGCCACCATGTAGACAACCGAGCCGCTCTGCCCCTGCGACGTGAACACGAAGATGCCCAGGGTGATGAACCCGAAGTGGGACATCGACGAGTAAGCAAACAGCCGCTTCATGTCGTGCTGACGAAGAGCGAGCAGGGCGCCGTAGAAGATGCCGATCACCGCGAGTGCGATCACGAACGGTGCGTAGAACTCCGACGCCGCGGGGAAGATCTCCAGGCAGTAGCGGAGCATGCCGAAGGTTCCGACCTTGTCCAGCACGCCGATCAGGAGCACGGAGGTTCCGGGCTTGGCCTCGGCAGCCGCATCCGGCAGCCACGTGTGGAACGGCCACAGCGGCGCCTTGATGGCGAAGGCGAGGAAGAAGCCGAGGAACAGGAGCTTCTGCAGGTCCGGGTCGATGTCGATGCCCACGAGCACGCCGAAGTCGAAGGTTCCGGTGCCCGTGACCTGCGCCGAGACGACGTAGAGGCCGATGAGGGCCACGAGCATGAAGAGGCCGCCGACGAGGCTGTAGATGAGGAACTTGACCGCCGCGTAGGACCGCTGGGGGCCGCCGAAGCGCCCGATCATGAAGTAGGTCGGGATCAGCATGACCTCGAAGAACACATAGAACAGGAAGACGTCCGTGGCGGCGAAGACACCGATCATCAGGGCCTCGAGCACGAGGATCAGGGCGAAGTAGCCCTTCACGGTGCCACGACTGCCCTCGTCGACGTCGTTCCAGCCCGCGAGGATCACCACGGGCACGAGGGTGGCTGCCAGGGCGATCAGCACGAGGCTGATGCCGTCGACGCCGACCGAGTACGAGATGCCGAAGGCCGGGATCCACGGGTGCGATTCGACGAACTGGAACTTCTCGACCGAGTCAGCCGAGAACTGCAGCGCCATCAGCACGGTGAGTCCGAGCGTGACGAGGGAGAAGGCGAAGGCCACCTGCTTGGCCAGGAGCGCGCGCGCTCGCGGCAGCAGGGCGACGAGAACGCTGCCGACCAGGGGGACCACCATCAGGGTGGTCAGCCAGGGAAAGTTCACGATGCCCTCACCAGGACCAGGGCGAGGACGACCAAGACGGCGCCACCCACCATCGACAACGCGTAGGTACGGACGAAACCGGTCTGGTACCGGCGCAGGCGCCCGGAGAGGGCTCCGACGAAGGCAGCCGTGCCGTTGACCAGCCCGTCGACGCCCTTCGTGTCGACGGCCGTCACGACCTTGGCGGCGACCAGGGTCGGCGTCACGACGAGAGCCTGATTGATCTGGTTGCCGTAGAGCTCCTCACGAGCGGCTCGCGTGAGCCATGAGCCACGCGGCTCCTCGATCGGGATCGGACGCCGACTGTACATAACGTAGGCGACGATGGCACCCAGGATGACGACGGTCAGGGAGATCGCGATGGTCGCGGCTGTGGAGAGCGGGGCCTCCCTCGACTCGAAACCGACGACCGGCTCGAGCCAGGACTTGATGTCGCCCCAGAAGAGCAGGGCCAGGCCGAGGAAGGTCGACCCCAGTGCCAGGATGATCAGCGGGATCGTCATGACCTTGGGTGACTCGTGCGGATGGACTCCCTCCTCCCAACGGGGCTTCCCGAGGAAGGTCATGATGAACATGCGCGTCATGTAGAAGCCCGTGATGCCTGCCGCGACGATCAGAAGCGCACCGACGAGGACGCTCTGCTCGAACGCCGCGTGGATCAACTCGTCCTTCGACCAGAATCCCGAGAACGGCGGAATGCCCAGGATCGAGAGCCATCCCGCCGCGAACGTGATGAACGTGATGAACATGACCGTGCGCAGGCCCCCGTACCGGCGCATGTTCACGTTGTCGTTCATCCCGTGCATGACGGAGCCCGCCCCCAGGAAGAGCCCGGCCTTGAACACACCGTGCGTGAGCAGGTGGAAGATGCCGAAGACGTAGCCGATGGGACCGAGACCGACTGCAGCCACCATGTAGCCGATCTGGCTCATGGTCGAACCGGCCAGGGACTTCTTGATGTCGTCCTTGGCCGATCCGATGATCGCACCCATGAACACCGTGATCACGCCGACGATGATCACGACGGTCGCAGCGAGCTCGGCGCCATCGAAGATCGCATTGCTCCGGGTGATGAGGTAGACGCCTGCGGTGACCATGGTGGCCGCATGAATGAGGGCCGAGACCGGGGTCGGGCCCTCCATGGCGTCCAGCAGCCAGGCCTGAAGCGGGAACTGGGCCGACTTGCCGGCCGCAGCGAGGAGGAGAAGGAGCCCGATCGCGTTGAGGGTTCCCTGACTGGCCTCATCGGCGGCGCCGAACACGCCCTCGAAGCTGACGGAGCCGAAGGTCACGAACATGAGCATGATCGCGAGGCTCAGGCCCACGTCGCCCACGCGGTTGATGACGAAGGCCTTCTTCGCCGCGGCCGCAGCCGAGGGCTTGTACTGCCAGAAGCCGATCAGCAGGTAGCTCGCGAGACCCACGCCCTCCCAGCCGACGTACAGGAGCAGGAAGTTGTTCGCGAGGACGAGGATGAGCATGGCGCCCACGAACAGGTTCAGGTAGCCGAAGAACTTCCGTCGATCGGGGTCGTGGGCCATGTAGCCCAGCGAGTAGATGTGGATGAGCGCGCCCACGGTCGTGATGAGCAGGACGAACACCATCGACAGCTGGTCCAGCTGGAAGGCCATGTCAGCCTGGAAGTCACCCACGGACACCCATGTGAACAGGGTCTGGTTGAACGTGCGCTGCTCCGGGGCGTTCTGGAGCATGGCCACGAGCATCCACCAGCCGAGGACCGCTGACGCGGACACCGTCAGGATGCCGAGGAGGGGCCCCCAGGAGTTGGTCCGGCGTCCGCCGAAGATCAGGACCACCGCCCCGAGGAGGGGCAGGGCGATCAGCAGCCAGATGAGGGAGAACACCCCCTCAGCGGGCATCAACTCAGTCACAGCGTGGTCCTATCGATCGTCGGAGTCTGGGTGGGCATCAGTACTTGAGCAGGTTCGGCTCGTCGATCGAGGCTGATCGTCGAGTACGGAAGATCGTCACGATGATGGCCAGGCCGACCACCACCTCGGCGGCAGCCACGACCATCACGAAGAAGGCCACGGTCTGGCCGTCGAGGTTGCCGTTCATGCGAGCGAAGGCCACGAATGCCAGGTTGGCGGCGTTCAGCATCAGCTCGACGGACATGAACACGACGATGGCGTTGCGCCGCAGGAGGACGCCCACGGCGCCGATGCTGAAGAGCACCGCGGAGAGCATCACGTAGTTGACGGGATTCATCGCG
The DNA here is from genome assembly GCA_964597445.1 of uncultured Bifidobacteriaceae bacterium. GTDB lineage: Bacteria > Actinomycetota > Actinomycetes > S36-B12 > S36-B12 > UBA10649. The sequence continues at coordinate 28,608 of CAZQXO010000006.1, forward strand.
TCTCCTCATCCGGCAGGGAGGTCTCGCCCTCACTGATCTGCCGGACCTCGTCGATGTCGACCCGATCGAGGGGCCGCTCGTCACCCCGTGCACGGACCGGAGCCGGCACGCTCATCTCGCTGAGGCCGCCGTCCGGCAGCAGGGCCGGCACATCGACCGCGTTGTGGCGCGCGTAGACACCGGGGGTGGGCATGTTGCCGGGATGACCACCCGAGCGGACCCGGGCGATCGAGCGATCCCGCTGGGTGAGCAGGGCGGTCCAGCGCTCACGGTGCGCCAGGACCATGGCTCCCATGGCAGCGGTGATGAGCAGTGCAGCCGTGAGCTCGAACACGAGGGCGTACTGCGTGAACATCAGACTCGCCAGGCCCTCGACGTTGCCGCCGTACTCGGCGTTCGCCTCCTCGAGCCCGACCGAGGGAGCCTCCGCGAGTGCGTTGCCGATGCCCCAGATGATGAGGATCGCCATGCCCACGGTCAGGAGGAGGGCGGCCACGCGCTGGCCCTTGATCGTCTCGATCAGGGAGTCTGAGGAGTCGACGCCGACCACCATGAGCACGAAGAGGAACAGCATCATGACGGCGCCGGTGTAGACGATGATCTGCACCATTCCGAGGAACGGGGCGGCATTGGCGACGTACATGATCGCCAGGTTGATCATCGTCAGGGCGATCCAGAGGGCGCTGTGGACCGCCTTCCGCGAGAGGATCATGCCGAGGGCACCGGTGACGGACAGGACAGCAGTGACCCAGAACAGGATCTGCTCGCCCGTGCTCGTCTCGGTGGCCGCCTCGGCCAGGGGGATGATCACGCGGACTCCTCCGTCGCATCCGTGACGACGCTGGTGGTGCGCTGCTCAGGCGAGGCACCCGTGACCTTGTTGGCGTAGTAGTCGCGCTCGGTGGTACCGGGGTACATCTCGTGCGGCGGGGCGACCATGCCGGGGAGCAGCGGGGCCAGGAGGTCCTGCTTCTCGTAGATCAGCTTGGCGCGTGAGTCGTCGGCCAGCTCGTACTCGTTGGTCATGGTCAGGGCGCGTGTCGGGCAGGCCTCAATGCAGAGCCCGCACAGGATGCAGCGAAGGTAGTTGATCTGGTAGACGCGGCCGTAGCGCTCGCCCGGGGAGTAGCGCTCCTCGTCCGAGTTGTCGGCGCCCTCGACGAAGATCGCGTCCGCCGGGCACGCCCATGCGCACAGCTCGCACCCGACGCACTTCTCGAGGCCGTCGGCCCAGCGGTTCAGCTGATGGCGACCGTGGAAGCGCGGCTTCGGGGGAACCTTCTGCTCCGGGTACTGCTCGGTGACGACCTTCTTGAACATGGTCAGGAAGGTGACACCGAAGCCTCGTACCGCCTGAGGCAACTCAGCCATGCGTGCCCTCCTCATCGGTCACGTCTGAAGACCCGTCACCGGCGACGGCGGGGGTGGCGGGTTCCTGCACGATCGTCGTGCCGCCAGCGGCTGCACGACGCGAGGTGTAGGTGAAGGACTGCCCGGGCAGCGGAGGCACCGGGAAGCCGCCCGCCATCGGATCGAACGGCATCGAGGCTGCGAGAGCGTCGCTCTCGTCGCGCTCTCGCTGACGGCGATCCTGGCGGGCCTGGAGCAGCCAGGATCCGATCAGGAGGAGAAGGATGACCACCGCTCCGGTGATCAGGATCTCCGTCGTCGACAGGGTCACGTCGTCGCGGACGAACCTCGCCACGGCCACGATGACCGTCCACACGAGGGCGACCGGGATGAGCACCTTCCAGCCGAAGCGCATGAACTGGTCGTAGCGCATGCGTGGCAGCGTGCCGCGTAGCCAGATGAAGATGAAGATGAAGATCTGCACCTTGATGAGCCACCAGAGCATCGGCCACCATCCGGAGTTGGCGCCCTCCCACAGGGAGAGAGGCCACGGCGCGAGATATCCGCCGAGGAACAGCGTGGTCGCCAGGGCCGAGACCGTGACCATGTTGATGTACTCGGCGAGGAAGAACAGGGCGAACTTGAGGGACGAGTACTCGGTGTGGAATCCGCCGACGAGCTCGCCCTCGGCCTCGGGAAGGTCGAAGGGCGCCCGGTTCGTCTCACCCACCATCGACGTCACGTAGATGATGAAGGACGGCAGCAGGATGACGGCGAACCAGATCGGCTCCTGCGCGAGGACGATCTCCGACGTCGACATCGAGCCCGCGTACAGGAAGACGGCCACGAAGGACAGACCCATGGCGATCTCGTAGGAGATCATCTGCGCCGTGGATCGGATGCCGCCCAGGAGCGGGTAGGTCGAGCCGGATGCCCATCCACCGAGCACGATGCCGTAGATGCCGATGGAGGCGATGGCCAGCACGTAGAGGACGGACACCGGGAAGTCGGTGAGCTGCAGCGGCGTCATGACCCCGAAGATGGAGACCTCGGGCCCGAAGGGGATGACCGCGAAGGCGAGGAACGCCATGGTCGCGGAGATCACCGGCGCGAGCCAGTAGACGGCCAGGTGGGCCGACTTGGGGATGATCTCCTCCTTCAGGGCGAGCTTGATGCCGTCCATGAGGGACTGCAGCAGGCCCTGTGGGCCGACCCGATTGGGGCCGATGCGGTTTTGCATCCGCGAGACCACGCGCCGTTCCCACCAGATCGTGAAGAGCGTGAGCAGGACGAGCATCGCGAAGATGGCGACGACCTTGAGGATGACGAGCCACCACGGATCGCTGCCGAAGGGGCCGAACGTCGCATCGGTCATGCTGCGCCTCCTGCTGTGATCCGCACGGCCGAGCCGGGGACTGCTCCGAGGTCGGAGTGGATGTGGCAGCCCGGGGAGTTCATCGGCAGCCAGACCACGCCCTCCATCACGTCGCCGGGGACGAGGGGAACGGTGACGGAGCCGGCCGGGCCGGAGACCGTGACCATGTCACCGAGGGCAGACGCCGTCGTCGACGATGCGACGGCGACCGTCGGTCGTGCCGTGGCGGCAAGGTGCGGCTCGCCCTCCTGCAGGACGCCGGAGTCGAGCAGTTGACGCCAGGAGGCGAGGACCGTGCCCGGGGCCACGGGGCCGACGGCGGCCGAGGGCTCTGCGGTGCGCGCACCGGACCACGGTCCCAGGGCGCCGAGCTCGGCACGGATGGCCCGGGTCTCCGAGGGCAGCGCGACGCCCATGGCGTCCGCGATCATGCCCAGCACCCGCGCATCGCTCATGGTGAGGGCGTCCCGGAAGACCTGGCCGAACGGACGCGGGCGACCCTCCCAGTTCAGGAAGGTTCCGGCCTTCTCGGTGACCACGGCCACCGGCAGCACGACGTCCGCACGCTCGGTCACCGCCGAGTGATGGTTCTCGAGCGAGACCACGAAGGGGGCAGCGTCCACCGCGGCAGTGGCGAGAGCCGGGTCGTCGAAGTCGGCAAGCTCGACGCCCGACACGAGGAGTGCCCTCAGCTGGCCTTCACGGGCAGCCGCGAGCAGGTCGGCTCCTGACCGCCCGACGGAGGCGGGGAGGTCGGCAGCGTCGACGCCCCAGGCCGCGGCAACCTGCTGGCGCGCCGAGGCATCGAGAAGCGGACGACCCCCGGGCAGGAGTCCGGCGAGGGCACCCGCATCGAGCGCACCCCGCTCCCCTGCACGACGCGGCACCCACGCCAGCGCGGCACCGGTGGACCGAGCGAGTTCGACCACGGCCGTGAGAGTCCCGGGGAGGCCGGCGGCGCGCTCGCCGACGAGGATGACGGATCCCGGCTGGGCCAGCGCCTCACGGACACCCGCCGCCAGATCGCGCAGGGCAGCCGCCTCACCGCCGGGCACGGCCGGAATCAGGGACCCGCGCACCTTGGCGAGACCGGCCGAGCGGACCGCGCCCACCGAGTGGACAGCGGTGCCTGAACGAGACGCCTTGCGCAGACGCAGCTGCAGGATCGGTGACTCGTCCTCCGGCTCCAGCGCCACGAGCAGGACAGCGGGAGCGGACTCCAGGGAGTCGTAGGTCGCCGACACCGGAGCGCCGGCGACGATCGCGGACAGGAAAGCGGTCTCCTCGGCCGAGGTCTGGCGGACGCGGAAGTCGATGTCGTCGCTGGCCAGGGCCGTTCGGGCGAACCTGGCGTAGGCGTACGCCTCCTCCATCGTCAGTCGCCCGCCCACGAGCACTCCGGCGGCGCCTCGAGCCGCGGCCAGTCCTCGCGCAGCCACCTCGATGGCCTCGGGCCAGGAGGCGACGCGGAGCTCGCCGTTGACGCGCACCAAGGGCGCCTCGATACGGCCCTGCGTCTGGTAGGCGAAGGCGAAGCGACCCTTGTCGCAGTTCCACTCCTCGTTGACCTGCGGGTCGTCCCAGGCGAGACGGCGCGTGACGACCCCACGGCGGTAGTCGGTGCGCAGCGAGCACCCGGAGGCGCAGTGCTCACACGAGGTGGGTACCGACACGAGGTCGAACGGGCGCGAGCGGAAGCGGTAGGACGCACTGGTGAGGGCGCCCACGGGGCAGATCTGCACGGTGTTGCCGGAGTAGTAGGACTCGAAGGGGGTGTCATCCGCCGTGCCCACCATCTGCCGGGCTCCACGCTGCAGCAGCTCCAGAGACGGGTCACCGGCGATCTGGTCCGCGAACCGCGTGCAGCGGGCGCAGGACACGCAGCGCTCGCGGTCCAGCAGGATCTGGGCGTTGACGTTGACGGGCTTCTCGAACTCGCGCTTCTCCCCGTCGAAGCGCGTCTCCGGTCGACCCACCGTCATGGCCTGGTTCTGGAGGGGGCACTCGCCACCCTTGTCGCATACGGGGCAGTCCAGCGGGTGATTGAGGAGCAGGAACTCCATCACACCCTCCTGGGCAAGGCGGGCGACCTCGGAGGCGTACTGGGTGCGGACGTTCATGCCGTCGGTCAGCACCTGCGCGCAGGCAGGCTGGGGCTTGGGCATGCCCTCGACCTCGATCAGGCAGGCCCGGCAGGCCGCGACCGGGTCGAGCAGCGGGTGGTCGCAGAAGCGCGGCACCTCGATGCCCAGCTGCTCCGCCGCACGGATCACGAGGGTGCCCTTGGGCACGGCCATCTCGACTCCGTCGATGACGACCGTGATCAGGTCCGAGGCCATCTCGACGTCGGATCCTGGACCGCTGTTGCTGGTGACGGTCATCGCGCAGCCGCTCCCGAGAACACGTAGGACGCCGCCGGGTCGAACTGGTCGTCCACCGGCGTGGTGGTCGCCGCGACGAACTCGTCGCGGAAGTACTTGATCGCAGCCGGGTAGGGCGTGGCTGCTGCATCGCCGAGCGCACAGAACGAGCGGCCGGCGATCTGGCCGCACAGATCGACGAGCGTCTCCATCTCGCGATCACTGCCGTGCCCGTGCTCGAATCGCTCCAGGGTCTCCGTGATGAAGTAGGTGCCCTCGCGGCACGGAGTGCACTTCCCGCACGACTCGTGCTTGTAGAACTCCAGCCACCGCGTCACGGCCTTCACGACGCTCACCGTGTCGTTGAAGATCATGGGGGTGCCGGTGCCGAGCATGGTGCCGGCCTCCGCCATCGCCTCGTAGGTCATGGGCACATCGAGGTGCTCTGCGGTGAGCATGGGAACGGACGACCCGCCGGGGAGCCAGAACTTCACCGGTCGGTCATCGATCATGCCGCCGGCGTAGTCGAGGAGCTCTCGCATCGTGATGCCGAGCGGCGCCTCGTAGATGCCCGGACGGTTGACGTGGCCGGAGACGGCGAACACCTTGAATCCCGGGGACTTCTCGGTGCCGAACTGGCGGAACCAGTCGACTCCGCGGCCCACGATGTAGGGGATGTTGCAGATCGTCTCGACGTTGTTGATGACGGTCGGGGAGGCGTACAGGCCCGCGACCGCGGGGAACGGGGGCTTGAGCCGCGGCTGGCCGCGGAAGCCCTCGAGGGAGTCCAGGAGCGCCGTCTCCTCACCGCAGATGTAGGCGCCCGCACCAGCATGCACGACGATCTCGAGGTCGAAGCCGCTGCCGAGGATGTTGGATCCGATGAGGCCCGCCTGGCGGGCCTCGCGGACGGCGTTCGCCACTCGGCGGATGGCCTCGGGCACCTCGCCGCGGATGTAGATGAAGGCATGGTTCGCGCGGATCGCGTACGACGCGATGATGACGCCCTCCACGAGTGCGTGGGGGTTCGCGATCATGATCGGGATGTCCTTGCAGGCACCCGGCTCCGACTCGTCGGCGTTCACCACGAGGTAGTGCGGCTTGCCGTCGTTCTGCGGCACGAAGCTCCACTTCAGGCCGGTCGGGAAGCCCGCGCCACCACGACCGCGGAGACCGGAGTCCTTGACGGTGCCGATGATGGCGTCCGGATCCTGCTTCAGCGCCGATCCGAGAGCGGTGTATCCGCCGTGACGGCGGTAGCCCTCGATCGAGAACAGGGAGGGATCGTCCCAGTGCTCGGTGATGACGGGCGTCAAGGCCATGGCTCAGCCCTCCTGTCCGGTGGGAGCGCCCGGCGCGACCATGCCGAGCTCCTTGGCCAGGCGAAGGCCGGCCAGCATCTTGTCATCGACCGGGGTGCCCTCGGCAGCCAGGCCGTCCTCGGGGAAGGCGAGCGAGTGCTCGGTCGCCCGGAAGTCACGGATGACGGGGCCTCGGGTGGAGTGCACCGTCTCGCCGCGCTGAAGGCGGTCGACGATGTCGACGGCTGACGCCGGCGTGACGTCGTCCATGAACTCCCAGTCGACCGTCATCACGGGCGCATGGGTGCATGCCGCCTGGCACTCGATCCGCTCGAGCCAGAACTCGCCGTCGGCTGTCGCCTCGTCATGCCCGACCCCCAGACGCTCGCTCAGGGCGTCGTAGACGGCATCCCCACCGAGCAGGCCACACATCGTGTTGATGCAGACCCCGATGTGGTGCTTTCCGACCGGACGACGCTTGTACATCGTGTAGAAGGACGCCACCGCCGTAGCCTCAGCAGGGCTCACGCCGGCCATGTCGGCGCACTCGGCGATACCGTCCGGGGTGACTTCGCCGTCCAGGCTCTGCATGAGGTGCAGCATCGGCATGAGCGCCGACCGGGGGCGCGGATAGCGAGCGACCAGCTCCTGAAGCTGCGCGCGCGTGCTCTCGCTGATGGCCATCTCGTCGTCTCTTCCTTGTCGACTAACGATCCACGCCGCCCATGACCGGGTCGATGCTTGCGACCGCGGCAATGACGTCCGAGATCATGCTGCCCTCGCACATGGCGGCGACGGACTGCAGATTGGTGAACGAGGGATCCCGGAAGTGCACCCGGTACGGCCGGGTTCCACCGGAGCTCACGATGTGGCAGCCGAGCTCGCCCTTGGGCGACTCGACGGCGGCATAGACCTGACCGGCCGGTACGCGGAAGCCCTCGGTGACCAGCTTGAAGTGATGGATGAGCGCCTCCATCGACTCCGACATGATCTCCCGAATGTGCTCGGGAGAGTTGCCCTGACCGTCGCTTCCGATGGAGAGCTGGGCGGGCCACGCGATCTTCTTGTCCTGGATCATCACGGGTCCGGGCTGCAGCTTGTCGAGCGCCTGCTCCACGATGCGAAGCGACTGCTCCATCTCCTCGATGCGGATCAGGAAGCGGCCGTAGACATCGGCCGTGGTCTTGGTGATGACGTCGAACTCGTAGTTCTCGTATCCGCAGTAGGGCTGGCTCTTGCGGAGGTCGTGCGGCAGCCCCGTGGCGCGCAGCACCGGACCCGTGACGCCCAGGGCCATGCATCCGGCCAGGTCGAGGTACCCGATGCCGACCGTGCGGCCCATCCAAATGGCGTTGTCGACCAGGAGGTCGGAGGTGTCCTTGAGACGCTTGCGCAGGAGCGGGATCGTCTCGCGGATCTTCTGGGCACCGTCAGCCGGGAGATCCTGCGCCACGCCTCCGGGTCGGATGAAGGCACTGTTCATGCGGAGCCCCGACACCATCTCGAAGATGTCGAGCACGAGCTCGCGCTCGCGGAAGCCGAACTCCATGGCGGTCAGGGCACCCAGCTCCATGCCGCCCGTGGCCAGGGCCACCAGATGGGACGAGATCCGGTTGAGCTCCATCATCATGACGCGGATGACATTGGCCCGCTCCGGGATCTGGTCCTCGACCCCCAGCGCCTTCTCGACCGCGAGGCAGTACGCCGTCTCGTTGAACATCGGCGTCAGGTAGTCCATGCGCGTCACGAAGGTCACGCCCTGGACCCACGAGCGGAACTCCATGTTCTTCTCGATGCCCGTGTGCAGGTAGCCGATACCGGCCCGAGCCTCGGTGACGGTCTCGCCATCGATCTCGAGGATCAGACGGAGGACGCCGTGCGTCGACGGATGCTGCGGGCCCATGTTGACGACGATGCGATCGTGCTCGCCCTCGCTCGCCCCCTGGATGGTGTCCCAGTCGCCGCCGGAGACGTGGTAGATCCGGCCCTCGGTCGTGTCGTACGAGCCAGCGACGTCGGTGTCCTCGGCCGCACTCGTGAAGGTGATGTTGTCGGTCGACATCAGTTGTAGGACCTCCGCTGGTCCGGGGGCGGAATGGTTCCGCCCTTGTACTCGACGGGAATGCCGCCGAGGGGGTAGTCCTTGCGCTGCGGATGGCCCGGCCAGTCGTCGGGCATCATGATCCGCGTGAGGGCCGGATGGCCCTCGAAGACGATCCCGAAGAAGTCCCACGTCTCGCGCTCGTGCCAGTCGCATGTGGGGTAGATCGCGTACAGCGAGGGGATGACCGCATCGCCCTCGGGCACCGAGACCTCGACGCGCACACGTCGGTTATGGGTGATCGACAGGAAGTGGTACACCGCGTGGAGCTCGCGCCCGGTCTCGCCCGGGTAGTGGACGCCGCTGACGCCCAGACACAGCTCGAACCGCAGGCCCGGCTCATCCCGAAGCAGGGTCGCGAAGGCAGCGAGGTGCTCGCGGCGCACGTGGTAGGTGATCTCATCCCGGAAGATGACGACCTTCTCGATCGCCTGCGTGGCCGGGAGACCGGCTGCCTGCAGGGCCAGCTCCAGCTCGTCCGACACCTCGTCGAACCAGCCGCCGAACGGCCGTCGAGCAGGGGCTGGCATGACGATCGGCTCGACGAGACCACCGAAGCCGCTGGTGTCGCCACCGTCGGCCGCGCCGAATGCCCCATGACGGACGCCGATGATGTCGAGCTCCTCGACACCGACCGGTACGACCGGGCGATCCACGTTGCTCATCGCATGAGGCCCTTCAGCTCGAGCGTCGTCGGGGCGGTGAGGGCCACGGCCTCGAGCTCGACGATCTCCTCACGGCGATGCGCACCGATCTTGGTGTCCTGGATCTTGTCGTGCAGTTTCAGGATCGCGTCGAAGAGCATCTCCGGGCGAGGCGGGCAGCCCGGCAGGTAGATGTCGACCGGGATGATGTGGTCGACGCCCTGGACGATGGCGTAGTTGTTGAACATTCCGCCGCTCGACGCGCACACGCCCATCGCGATGACCCACTTGGGGTTCGGCATCTGGTCGTAGATCTGGCGCACGACGGGCGCCATCTTCTGGCTCACCCGGCCGGCGACGATCATGAGGTCCGCCTGACGCGGTGAGGCGCGGAACACCTCCATGCCGTAGCGGGCGATGTCGAAACGCGGACCGCCGGCGGCCATCATCTCGATGGCGCAGCACGCCAGGCCGAAGGTCGCGGGCCACAGCGAACCCTTGCGCGCGTACCCGGCGAACTTCTCGACCGTGGTCAGCAGAACGCCCGAGGGCAGGGACTCTTCAAGACCCATGTCAATCCCAATCCAGTCCGCCGCGACGCCATTCATAGACGTACGGCACGGCAAGGTTGAACAGGAACAGCAGCATCGCGATGAAACCGAAGGCCGTGAGCTGGTCGAACGCCACCGCCCACGGGTAGAGGAACACGAGCTCGATGTCGAAGATGATGAACATCATCGCCGTGAGGTAGTACTTGACGGGGAAGCGCCCCCCGCCCACGGGCTGCGGTGTCGGCTCGATGCCGCACTCATAGGCCTCGACCTTGGCGCGGTTGTAGCGCTTGGGGCCGGTGAAGGTTGCCACGGTGACCGAGAACACCGCGAAACCCGCTGCCAACAAGCCGAGCACGAGGATCGGCATGTAGACGTTCACGCCCGAATCTCCTCACGAATTGCGCATTTGTGAAACCATTCACGACCGGTGACAGCATAGTGGTCGGCGGGCCGTGTCCTCACCCGTGCTCCCCTCGCGGTCCGGCCTACTCGTCGCGCCACCCGCGAACCATGGCGGACGCGCTCCGGGACTCCCCGAACTCCGTCCGGCTCATTCCTCGCGCCACCCGCGAACCATGGCGGTCGCGCTCCAGGACTCCCCGAACTCCGTCCGGCTCATTCCTCGCGCCACCCGCGATGCAGCGCCACGATGCCGCCACTCAGGTTCCGCCACTGCACCCGGGACCACCCGGCTGCCTCCATGTCTCGGGCCAGGGCGGCCTGATCCGGCCACGCTCGGATCGACTCCGCGAGGTAGACGTAGGCCTCGGGATTCGAGGAGGTGCCCTTCGCGATGGCCGGCAGTGCCTTCATGAGGTACTCCGAGTACACGGTGCGGAACGGCGCCCACGTGGGGTGCGAGAACTCGCAGACGACGAGTCGGCCTCCCGGCCGAACGACTCGACGCAGCTCCGCGAGCCCGGCCATTCGATCCTGGATGTTCCGCAGGCCGAAGGAGATGGTGGCCGCATCGAAGGCACCCTCACGGAAGGGCAGTCGCATGCCATCCCCCGCGACGAAGGGCAACTGCGGCAGGCGTCGCTTGCCCACCTCGAGCATCCCCAGCGAGAAGTCGGTCGGGACGACCATGGCCCCCGCATCGGCGAAGGGAACGCTGGAGGTACCGGTGCCTGCGGCAAGGTCAAGGATGCGCTCCCCCGGCTGCGGATCGACCGCGGCCACGACAGCCGATCTCCAGCGCCGAGTCTGGCCCAGGGACAGGACGTCGTTGGTGATGTCGTAACGCTCCGCCACATCGTCGAACATGGCGGCGACGTCACCGGGCGCCTTGTCGAGATCTGCGCGAGCCACGCCCCGATCCAACCATCTCGCTGGACATGCCACTCACCGGCGGTGCCCCTACGCTTGATCAGTGACGTCACCGACCCCGCTGCCGCGAGTCACCCCCGACTCGCCCGGGCGAGGCACCGGGCCCCACGCGAGCCCCGGACGCCTGCGCGTCACCACGAGGCCTGTGGCCGATCCGGGTTCGCTTCTCGACCGCCTGCCGCGGCAGGACCCGGTCGCGTGGGTCCGCAACGGCGAGGGACTCATCGGGTGGGGCATCGCGGCCCGGCTCGAGGTTCGGGGTCCGGAGCGCTTCAGCCGGACCCAGCGCTGGTGGTCCAACCTGTGCGCCGCCTTCGATATCGACGACACGGTGAGCATGCCGGGCACCGGTCCCGTCGCCTTCGGCTCCTTCTCCTTCGATGACGACTCCGCCACCTCCATCGTCATCGTGCCGCGCGTGATCGTCGGACGCCGATCCGGCCAGGCCTGGATCACCACGATCGGCGACGACGCATCCGCCCCCAGCTCGCTGCCACCCGCCTCGGTGGCGCAGGCGCCGGACTCCGTCACGTGGCGGGACGGCACGCGCTCCTCGGACGAGTGGGTCGCGACCGTGGCCGAGGCCGTCCGCCGGATCGACGCGGGTGAGCTGGACAAGGTCGTCCTCGCACGCGACATCGTCGGAGAGGTCACGGGTGAACTCGATCCTCGCTACCTGCTGAGCCGCCTCGCCGAGGACTACCCATCGACCTGGACCTTCTGCGTCGACACGCTCGTCGGCGCCACGCCCGAGCTCCTCGTTCGCCGCACAGGGGATCTCGTGACCAGCCGCGTGCTGGCGGGCACCGTGCGGCGGCTCAGCGACCAGAGCGACGAGGGACTCGCTCAGGCCCTGCTGTCCAGCGACAAGGACGCGAAGGAGCACGAGTACGCCGTGCATTCGGTGGCCAAGGCTCTGGCCGCACACTGCACCGACCTCGATGTGCCCGAGAGGCCACGTGTCCTCGCACTGGCCAACGTCCAGCATCTCGCGACGGACGTCACCGGGCGGCTGGCCGACTCCTCCACGGTGCTCGCCCTGGCGGCCTCCCTGCATCCGACCGCAGCCGTGTGCGGCACGCCGACCGAGCGTGCGTTCAGCCTGATCCGCGATCTGGAGGGCATGGACCGCGGCCGCTACGCCGGTCCGGTCGGCTGGTTCGACTACCTCGGTGACGGGGAGTTCGGCATCGCCCTGAGATGCGCCGAGGTCGACATGAGCGAGGGTCGTATCCGCGCCTTCGCGGGATGCGGCATCGTGGCCGGCTCGAACCCACGCGACGAGCTCGATGAGTCTCGAGCCAAGCTCCAGCCCATTCGCGGGGCCGTGGGCTGACGCTCCCGCCGGTCCTCAGTCCAGATCTGCGACGAGGCAGACCACGGACGACCCCAGGTCATGATCGTCGGACGGCACCCACGTCACGCTCGACGCGTCCAGCAGGCCGCGCATGGGTCGGTTGGTCGCCAGCACGTAGGCCACGAGCCGACGGAACGCCCAACGTCGTGCCACGTCGATCAGGTGCTCGGTGACGATGGCTCCCACGCCGCGGCCATGCCAGGCGTCATCGACCAGCACCGCGATCTCCGCGCCGTCGGCGTCGTCCGGCCCGAGTGGGAACACGTTGCCCAGCGCGATGATGGTGTCGTGCTCATCCGTCGCCACGAGAGTGGCGCCGCGGTGACCTCCTGAGATGCGCCGCAACTGCTCCTCCCGCCACGTGTTCATCGGCGTGAAGTAGCGCTCGTAGCGTGACTCCTCCGAGCAGCGCTGATGCAACTCCTCCACCCCGACGGTGTCCGCGGGGCGCCCCAGACGCACCGTGATCGACGACCCGTCACGCGCCTGCTCGCGCCACCCGTACCCGTCAGCCTCACCCCATGCCTGCGCCACTGCCGCCACGAGTTCGAGAAGTGCCGAGGCGCGCGCCCGCTCCGTTCGAGTGAACGGCGCCTGGCGGCGGAAGAGCAGGACGTGACGGTCCGGGGTCCACTGCAGTCGCAGCACATCGTCGGAGGCGTTCTCCCCCTCGATCGCCTCCACCACGGCCCAGGAGTCGGCGAGGACGAGCTCGGCTGCCGACTCAGGTGCCTTCTCCGGGTGCTGCACGAGCCGGGCACTCAGCTCCAGGACGCGCGTGGCGATGTCGTCGGCGTCCTCCTCACGCCCGACCGCAACGATCACGTCGTCACTGATCGCAGACAGGCCATGGACGATGGTCGATCGGTCGACATCCGCGGGTGACATCAGGACGAGGTCGACCAGCTGCCGATCGTCATCGAGACGCGCCGTGAAGAGGCCCGCAACCCGCACTCGGAGCCGAGAGAGCAGGTGGAGGAGTTGCGCCGTCTGGGCCGCCTGCGCCGGGATCGTGACCCTCGCCCGCCAACGCCGATCCGTCGGCTCGTCCGAGACCAGATCCACGGAGGCCAGCGCATCGAGCATGCGTGCCGTGAGTCCGATCCACGTGCCGGCATCGCTCCAGCGCGGGGCAACCGGAGCCAGGAGGGCGAGGCCGAGACCGACCGCGATGATGTGGAGAACGGCTGCTGCATCGTCCACGACATCGGACGCCCCCGAGGAACCGCGGAGCTGATGCACCACGGACTCCGCGGCAGCCCATCGTCGATCGAGGCGGTCGGCGACCATGCTGCGGAGATGCTCGTCGTAGGGGGCGAGGGCGATCGCCTGCAGTTCGCGTGGGTCCCACGCGGCGCCGGGATCACCGAGGACGTCGCGTGCCGCCCGCAGCAGCGCCTGCAGGGCCGGCTCGGAGGGCTCGCGTGCCTGCTGGGCGAGGCTCTCGGCCACCGGCGGGAAGGGAAGGGAGGCCACGACCTCCCGAAGCAGGTCGGTGCGGGAGGAGGCGACGTCGTCCATGGATCGACCGCCGACGCCCGCCGCCCTGGCTACATCCCTTCGTCGCGTGCGCGCGATCCCCTCCTCCGCGAGGAGGCGTGCCGCCGCCGCGATCACGCGATCACGACTCTCCTGATCTGCGCTCACGGATCCACGCTACGCCGGTGTGGCCACGGCGCCGGTGTCGCTACGCGAACTCCAGGGCCGAAGTCACGGCCCGCTGCACGTCGGCCAGGACCTCCGCCTCCCGGGACCGTTCGCAGGTGCGCGCCACGACCACTCGGACGCCGCCGAGTCCGAGGGCGTCCTCCAGCGCCTCGGTCAGGGCGGAAGCGGAGTCGACGGTCACCGCGACCACGCCCAGCGATGCCGCCACCTCGGCGATGTCCACGCCCAGAGGGTTGCCGAACACACGCTCGAACACCTCGGGCGGAACCGACCGACCCTGCTCCAGTGACGAGAAGATGCCTCCGCCGTCGTTGTCGGCGACGACGATCACGAGATCGGGTCGCTCCTCGTCACCCGGCGCGAGGAGACCATGGGCGTCGTAGAGGAACGTCTGGTCGCCGACGAGGGCGATCGCCCCCGCCCCTCCGTTGCGCTGCAGCGCCGAGGCCGCACCCCAGGCGGTGGAGATGCAGCCGTCGATGCCGGAGGTCCCCCGGTTGCCCAGGACGACGGCGTCCTGGACGGTATTGGCAGCGAAGGATCCGAGATGTCGGACGGGCCACGAGGGACCGATCAGGAGAAGACCTCCGTCGGGCACCTGCGCCGCTGTCAGCCGCGCCACGTGCATCCCCGTCAGGGCATCGTCGGCGGAGAACAGAGCCGTCTCCACCGCAGCAGCCGCCAGAACATCCGCCCGCTGCCAGGACTCGAGCCACTCCTCATCGATCTCGGCCTCCACTGGAGGCAGGGGCACGGATGCCACGACGAGGTCAGCCGAGCGCGTCGGGTCGCTCCACAGCGGACGGCTGTCGACCGCGAGGTGGAGGCCGGCGCGACCGATCATCCGCAGCACCGAGCGGTTCAGCCCGACCCGACCGACGGTCAGCACGAGATCGGGGATGTGCGTCTCCGCGAAGGCGTCATCAGCCAGCAGCAGGGGGGCGTGGCTCAGGGCGGTGCTGCATCCTGCCCCGTTGCCGCTCGGCTCGGAGATCACGGGCCAGCCGAGCGCATCGGACAGGTCGTCGACGAGTTCGACGGCGTCGGTGTCCTGGTGGTCACCCAGCACGATCACTCCGCGCGCCGGGACCACGACGTCGTCGAGCAGCGCCGTCAGGACGTCATCGAGCGGCGTGCTCATCCCCGCCACGAGCCGGGCGTCGGCTGTCCACGGCCGACCGTCAGGGCGCCCGTCGAGATCCTCCGGCCACTCGGGTTCTCCGACATCCAGGGCGTCGGGAACCAGCGGAAGGTCGAACGGCACGTTCAGGTGGACCGGTCCCGGTCGCAGGGCATCGGTGGCCGTGGCGACGGCACGCGCGATGGTCGACCTCCAGTACGCCACCTGGCCTGATTCACGCACAGCAGGCGACATGTCGATGCTGATACGAACGTCCTGCCCGAAGATTCCCGCCTGGTCGATGGTCTGATTGGCTCCGATGTCACGCAGGCGCGGGGGGCGGTCAGCGGTGATGACCATCATGGGCACACCGGAATGGTCGGCCTCGACCACGGCGGGATGAACGTTGACAGCGGCCGTGCCCGAGGTGGTCAGCACGACGGCCGGGACTCCGGTCACCTTGCCGATGCCGAGCGCCGTGTACCCGGCGGATCGCTCATCGAGTCGCACATGGAGGGTGAGGTCGCCGCGGGACTCCGCGGCCGCGAAGGCAAGCGCCATCGGAGTCGAGCGCGATCCCGGCGCCAGGACTGCATCAGTGATGCCGCAGCGCATGAGCTCATCGACAAGCACCATGGCCTCGACCGTGGACGGATTCACAAACCTCAGCCTTTCACGGCCCACGCCGCAGTGACGCGCTGGTGCCAGTACTCCACGCGCTCCCGTGACACCCGCCGCCGAGCCGCCTCTAGGGCATCGGGATCCGGACCCCGACGCAGGACGGGGACCTCGCCGGCGGAGGGGAGGATCGGAGTGCAGACGTCCTGCGCGAAGAGGTCGCCCGTGCCCAGCCCGCAGGCCAGAGGAAGGTCGTCGAGCGCGGCAGCCGCAGCGATGCCCGACTGCAGGCCGATGGAGGAATCCAGGGAACCGCTGATGACGACCGGCACGTCGAGCGCGTCGGCGATGCGGAGTGTGGCCTCGACCCCCCCGAGCGGAGCGACCTTGAGCACGGCCACGTCGGCGACGTCAGCCACGCGAAGCACAGGGTGATCAGCCTGACGGATCAGCTCGTCAACAGCGAAGGGAACGTCCACTCGGCGCCGCAGCTCGGCCATCTCCTCGCGGGAGCGGCAGGGCTGCTCGACGTACTCGATGCCGTGGGGTGCCAGAAGCCTCAGGGCCGCCGTGCCACGCTCGACATCCCATGCTCCATTGGCATCGACACGGATCGAGCCCTGACCGGCCCCGAGGGTGGCGCTCAGGACCTCGCGGACCCGCGCGACACGGGCCTCGTCCTGCTCGATGTCGGACGAGCCCACCTTCACCTTGATCGTGGAGCAGCCACGATCCATCACCGCCGCACGGGTCAGCCGTCCGGCCTCGTCCGAACTCACCGCGGGGACGATCGCATTGACCGGTACGGCTGAGCGCACCGGACTCGGCCAATCGCCGAATGCCGCCTCGACAGCGCAGTCGAGCCACCGCGCTGCGGCCGCATCCGGGTAGTCGTCGAACGGGGCGAACTCACCCCAGCCGGATGGCCCCTGGATCAGCAGGCCCTCACGGACCGTGAGCCCCCGGAACTCACGATGCAGGGTGAGTGCCACGGGCACCGCGCCCTCGAGCACGTCAGCCAGGGAGACAGCGGTCACGGTCAGGGGCGCTTGGGGAACTGTCGGAAATCCGGTCGGCGCTTGTTCTTGTAGGCATCACGCCCATGCTGCGCCTCCTCCGTCATGTAGAACAGGAGCGTCGCATCACCGGCCAGCTGCTGCACACCTGCAAGGCCATCATCAGCAGCATTGTGCGAGGCCTTGAGCATGCGCAGCGCCAACGGGGACATCTCGAGCATGCGTCGCGCGATGTCGACGGTGGCGACCTCGAGATCCTCGATCGGCACGACCTCGTTGACGAGACCCCAGTCGAATGCCTGAGCGGCGCCGTACTGCTCGCACAGGTACCAGACCTCTCGCGAGCGCTTCTGCCCGATCGTGCGGGCCAGCAGGCCGGAGCCGTACCCGCCGTCGAAGGATCCGACCAGCGGACCGGTCTGGCCGAACCGCGCATTGTCGGCGGCGATCGTCATGTCGCAGACCACGTGAAGGACGTGACCTCCGCCGATCGCGTACCCCGCCACCATCGCGACCACCGGCTTCGGTGTGCGCCGGATCTGGATCTGCAGGTCGAGCACGTTGAGGCGGCCGATCCCCTTGCGGGCAACATCGTCGTCGCCGATGTAGCCGTCGTCGCCGCGGATGCTCTGGTCCCCACCGGAGCAGAAGGCGAGATCGCCCTGACCCGTGAGGATGATGACGCCGATCTCGTCGTCATCACGCGCGCGATTGAAGGCCTCCTGCAACTCGAACAGGGTCTGCGGCCGGAAAGCATTGCGGCGATGCGGTCGATTGATGGTGATCTTCGCGATTCCGGACGCATCCCCCGTCGACACCTCGTAGCGGATATCGGAGTACTCCCCCTGCGACTCCCAGGTGCACGCCGGTATCGCGGACGAGTGACCGGGATCGACGAGTGCCGGGGAGCCCTCGGGGGCCACGGGGGGAAGCGGGTAGCGCGAACGGGTGTCCATGACGGGAAACCTACCCGGCGCCCTACGCTCGTGCTCGATGGTGAGTCGCAGCCTGCGCCGGGTCCCGGTGCCTCCGGGGATCGACGGTCCCGCACGCCTTCTGCCTGCCCTGGCGGACGCCCTCGCCGGCACCGGACCAGCCGTCGCCCCGGTGCCGACCGTCTCCTCCACGGTGTCGAACGACTACGTCATGAGCGTCCTCGCAGCCCTGCGCCCCGACGACACTCCGCTGGAGTCCGATGACGTCGCCGTCGTGATCGCCACCTCGGGGTCGACCGGGGCACCCCGCGGCGTCCTGCACTCGACGCGAACACTGACCGCCCTCTCGGACGCCGTGCACGGTCCCGGCTCCCGTCCCCAGTGGATCCTCGCACTGCCCGTGACATCCGTCGGAGGCATCAACGTCCTCGTGCGGTCTCTCGCTGCCGATCGTGAGGCGATCGTGCTGCCCACGATCGGCGGCGCCGGGCCCTTCTCGCCGAGTGATTTCGCCGCAGCTGTCACCTCGGCACGACGTCACCACGAAGACGTTCGGGTCTCGCTCGTCCCCCCTCAGGTCGCGAGACTGCTGTCGGACGACGCTGGCACCCAGGCTCTGCGGGAATGTCGCCAGATCCTCGTGGGCGGGGCAGCTCTGCGGACGTCCCTGCGCGACATGGCCCGCGCGAACGGCATCACGCTGGTGTCGACCTACGGATCCACGGAGACGGCCGGAGGCTGCATCTACGACGGCGTGCCCCTGACTGGCGTCGAGGCGGACATCGATCCGCAGACGGGCACCCTGGTGATCCGGGGCCCACATGTCGCCCTCGGCTATCGGTGCGAGCCCGAGCTCACGCGACAGTCCTTCACACCCGGGGGCTACCGGACTCCCGACATCGCACGCGTCGAGGACGACGGTCGCATCACCGTGATCGGTCGCACGGACGACGTTGTCATCATCAACGGAGTGAACGTGTCCGTCACCGCTGTCGAGCACGCGCTCGCCGATCACCCGGACATCGAGGCAGCGGCCGTCGTGGCGGTCACCGACTTGGAGAGCGAACCGCACCTGCATGCGTTCGTGGTGGTCCGCGACCATGCACCCCGGGCGATGGACGACGCCCGCGAGTCCGTCTCCCAGCGACTCGGCCGACCCGCACGACCCCGGATGCACCCGGTCGACGCGCTTCCCCACCTGCCCAATGGGAAGGTGGACCGTCGCCTGCTGACCGAGCGGGCCTCATCGGAGCCCGAAGGAGCCTGATGGCGACGGCACAGCAGTGGTGGAAGGGCGCGCGTCCGCGGACCCTTCCCGCCGCGATCGCCCCCATCGCCGTGGGTGCCGGCCTCGGTGCCCAGGCCGGTGCCTTCGATCTCGGCCGCGTCCTGCTGGCTCTCGGTGTCGCCGTCCTGCTGCAGATCGGCGTCAACTACGCCAACGACTACAGCGATGGGGTCCGCGGGACCGATGCGACGCGTGTCGGTCCCGTGCGGCTGGTAGGGCAGGGACTCGCCAGTGCCGCAACGGTGAAGCGCGCCGCCTACGCGGCCTTCGCGGGCGCCGCGATCCTCGGCCTGATCCTCGTCATCCTGACCATGCAGTGGTGGCTGCTGCTCGTGGGAGGCGCGAGCATCACCGCGGCCTGGCTCTACACGGGTGGCCCCCGGCCGTACGGCTACGCGGGACTCGGCGAGACCTTCGTCTTCGTCTTCTTCGGCATCGTTCCCGTCATCGGCACGGCGTACGTGCAGACCCTGACGATCACGGGGACCGATGTGCTGGCGTCGGTCGGCGTGGGCCTGCTCAGCTGCGCCATCCTCGTGACGAACAACCTGCGCGATCGTGACGGTGACGCCGAAGCGGGCAAGCGCACCCTGGCCGTGCGGCTGGGCGACGAGCGCACTCGGACGCTCTACACCGCTCTCGTCACCGGCGCACTCGTCATCCCGATCCTGCTCATCCCGGCGACCTCACCCGCCGTCGGGCTCGCGATGCTGTCGGGCCTGCTCGCCATCGTCCCGTTGCGGATCGTGCTCAGCGGCGCCTCCGGAGCGGCCCTCATCCCCGCCCTGGCCTCCACCGGCGTCCTTCTGCTGGTCTACGGACTCTCGCTGGGCGCCCTGCTCGCCTTCGCGTGAGCCAACGGCCGAGACCGGCTCCGGCTCATCGACGTCCTCGGCCCTGGTGGCCGCATCGATCCGGGCATTGATCCGGGCGAAGAACCCCCCGGCCGCACGGCCCACCCGCCCTCGCTGCCGATCGAGGACCACGAGGCTGATGGCACCCGAGATCAGGATCGCCGCAACGGCCGACCACAGGGCATCCAGGGGCGTGAGCACCCACAGGAGGGCCCAGGCGCCGAGGAACACGAGCACCCGCAGCACGGTGTAGACCGCGACGGCGAGCGCCGTAGAGCTGGACGAGGAGGCCACGTCCCTACCGTACGTGAGGGTGACGAGGACGTGCGCGGGAGCAGTGGTCACGTAGGCTTGCTAACGAGGGCCGGCAGGTCGCCGGCCGGCACGACGGATGAGGGAGGTTCCCGTGCTGCGCGTCGCCGGTGCCATCCTCGCGGTCGCCTTCTACATCTACTGCATCATCGACGTGCTGCGGACCCGTTCGGGCGAGACCCGCACCCTTCCCCGGTGGGTCTGGCTGATCGTGGTCATCGTGCTGCCCCTGGTCGGAGGCGTGCTCTGGCTGCTGCTCGGCCGGGTCTGGAACACCCCCGGCTCCATGCGGCGCCGGCGCCGCGGCCCGGTCGCTCCGGATGACGATCCGGCCTTCCTGAAGAAGATCGGCGACGACGCCTGGAGCCAGCGGATGCGTCAGCGGCGCGGCAAGGGTGAGACGCCGACCACGTCCTGACCCGGCACGTCGCGCCGGCTCATCGGCGCCGGCTCATCGGCGCCGGCTCATCGCTCCCGATCTAGACACCCGCGTACGAG